>CABRBC010000036.1:0-5576 GCA_902469055.1 uncultured Collinsella sp. | reverse complement strand
CGGGGCCGGCTCCGGCACCAGCCTTGGCGGCAAGCGCGGTGGCAGCTCCCGTCGCCCCGGCGACGGCGGCGGCAAGCGCAAGTAACATACGCATCGCCCGCTAGAGCGAGGTGAACCAAGGGCCCCGAGCAACTACGCTCGGGGCCCTTTTTGTTTGCCGTATCCGATCGCTAGTTCAAATGTGATTTCCTCGGGAATGCATCTAGAGGATGCCGTGGGCCTGTTTCCTACCATGCGGCAATGGGTCCCATGGGGTGCGCCGTGCATTTTTTGGAGTATTCTGCAGTTCGAGTTGTCTGCATATGATTTGACGTCGCCAACGGTGGCTTTCGGATATCCCTAGCGAGCGTTCTGAGTCAGATTTCGTCGTTTTCCGGAGCAGGGGCGCGTCATTCTCGCCATGTCGGAACCCAAAATGACGCAGCGCCCTAAAGGTTTGCCCGCTCGGGGTATTGCTGGCGCGGTCACGTTGCAGAATACTCCGTTTTTTGCACGGGCCAGGATGGGGTACCTCGGGAGAACACGGCGGTATCCCGTAAATATATACAATCTGTACCGTAATTTATACAAAACGAAGAGGCAGACAGCGTAGGGTTGGTGCATTGGGGTGCTTGATGCACCAAAATGGGGATCCCACGTGCCGTATACTCTGGCTGGATGTGAAAACGGCTTGACGCGTTGCCAGACGTAGGGGGAGGGTGTCTCGATGAGCGTATTCGAAATTGTGTTTAGTCCGACGGGTGGAACGCAGAAGGTGTCTGGCCTTGTGGCCGGGGCACTGGACAAGAATACCGTTACCGTCGATCTGGCCGATAGCGGGCTAGATTTCAGCGCTGTCTCGATGACTGAGGACGACGTGGCCGTAATCTCTGTGCCGGCGTATGCCGGTAGAATCCCGGCTGTGGTGGCTGACCGGTTGGGCATGGTGCGCGGCAACGGGGCTCGGGCTGTTTTGGTTTGCGTATACGGAAACCGCGCGTTTGAGGACACGCTCGTAGAGCTGGAGGACGTTGCGAAGGGCGCCGTATTTAGGGTTGTTGCAGCGGTTTCTGCTATTGCTGAGCATTCCGTTGCTCGTCAGTTTGCTGCTGGGCGACCGGATGCGCAGGATGCGGCGCAGCTCGCAGAGTTTGCGCAGCAAATTCAGCAAAAGCTGTTGGCTGAGGATGCGTCCGGGCCCTCTATCCCCGGCAATCGTCCTTATAAACAAGCCGGAGGTCACCGCATGGCACCCGAGGCAACAGAGGATTGTGTCTCCTGCGGTGCATGCGCCGCGGCGTGCCCCGTTTGCGCTATCGACAAGAGTGACCCCAAACGAGCAGCTGGCGAGGCGTGCATCTCCTGCATGCGCTGCATCGCCGTATGTCCGCGAGGTGCTCGCAAGCTTGATTCCAACAAACTATCCGCTGTTTCCCAGATGCTGAGCAAGGTTTGCGTCGCGCGGAAGGAATGCGAGCTCTTCATCTAGCGCAAGTGAGATTGGTGCAAACAAACCTGGCCCTTTTGCACCAAAAACGATCCGTTTTCCTCCGTTCCCAAGGGATCATGTGATCCGAAGGAGACGGAGGAAAACGGATCAAAAAGGAAAAATAGTAAGGCGCTCTTTTTCACATTGAATATTGCAATTTGGTAACGCGTTTTATCAAATATGGCATTTATCTGCGGTAATGTTCTATTTCACCGCTGAGGGTGACATTTTATACCGCCTGCCGAACCGTATGGAGACCTCACAACTTTTTAGGTCAGTGTTGTGCGTGTAGCAATTTCGCCCGGCCTCGCCTCCGGGCTGCCATGTGAGAGGGGATCTTATGGCTCGACTGCACGTAATGGAACGCAGCCACGCTCAGGCCGTCATGGACGACCTGCACGATGCGCTCGGACGTCGTCTGGCGGTGAGTTCGCTCGCCCCGTGTCCCGTTGAGTTTACGGCAGCGCTCGTCAACCTGTGCTCCACCCAGAGCTGCGGCAAGTGCACGCCCTGCCGCGTGGGCCTGAGCGCGCTGAGCGATCTGCTCGCCGATGTGCTCGAGGGCCGCGCCGACGAGTCCACGCTCAATCTGATCGAGCGCACCGCCCGCACCATCTATCTTTCGAGCGATTGCGCCATCGGTTACGAGGCCGGCGCCATGGCGCTTACGGCTATCCGCGGTTTCCGTGACGATTTTGAGCACCACATCCGCGAGCACTCCTGTGGCTTTGACCGCGAGGCCCGCGTCCCGTGCGTCTCGGGCTGTCCGGCGCATGTCGACATTCCCGGTTACATTTCGCTCGTCGAGGCCGGCCGCTATGCCGATGCCGTCAAGGTCATCCGCAAGAATAACCCGCTGCCGCTCGTTTGCGGCCTGGTGTGCGAGCATCCCTGCGAGATGCATTGCCGCCGTGGCATGGTCGACGACCCCATGAACATCCTCGCCCTCAAGCGTTTTGCCGTTGAGCACAGTGACCTCAACGACCACAAGCCGCATGTAGTGGACAACACCGGTAAGCGCGTCTCCGTGATCGGCGGCGGCCCGGCTGGCCTTTCCTGTGCCTACTACCTGGCCGTGATGGGCCACAAGGTGACCATTTTTGAGCAGCGCCACCACTTGGGCGGCATGCTGCGCTACGGCATCCCCAGCTATCGTCTGCCGCGCGAGCGCCTGCAGGCCGAGATCGACTGGATCTTGAGCGCCGGCATCGACGTTGAGCTCGATCACTCCGTGAACGGCGAGGAGCTCGCTCGCCTGCGCGACGAGTTCGATGCCGTCTACCTGGCCATCGGTGCCCATAGCGACAAGAAGCTCGGCCTTCCGGGTGAAGAGGCGCCCGGCGTGGAGTCGGCCGTCAAGATGCTGCGCGCCATCGGAGACGAGCTGCCCGACCTGAGCGGCCAGCGCGTGTGCGTCATCGGCGGCGGCAACGTGGCCATGGACGTGGCGCGCTCTGCCGTGCGCTGCGGTGCCGAAAAGGTGAGCATCGTCTACCGCCGTCGCATCTGCGATATGACGGCCCAGGACGCCGAGATTGCCGGCGCCCAGGCCGAGGGTTGCGAGGTTCTGGAGCTCACGGCGCCGCTCGCCATCGAGACGGGCGAAGATGGTCGCGTGAGCGGCCTGCGCGTGCAACCGCAGATTATCGGCGAGCCCCGCCGCGGTCGTCCGGCTCCGCGTGCCGCCGCTACGCCCGAGCGCGTCATCCCCTGCGAGCGCGTGTTTGTCGCCATTGGCCAGGACATCGATTCCAAGCCGTTTGAGGACATGGGCATCGCCTGCAAGTGGGGTTGCGTGGTCACCGACTCGGACGGTGCCGTGCCCAACTTCGATGGCCTCTTTAGCGGCGGCGACTGCCAGACCGGCCCCGCCACCGTCATCCGTGCCATCAACGCCGGCCGCGTGGCTTCGGCAAACATCGACCGCTATCTGGGCTTCGACCACAAGATCAAGCTCGACGTGGAGCTGCCGACCGTTCAGTTTAAGGGCAAGCACGAGTGCGGCCGCTGCGAGCTGGGTGAGCGCGAGGCCGGCGAGCGCATCCACGATTGGAATCTGGTCGAGCAGGGTCTCACCGAGGAGGAGGCACGCCAGGAGGCAAGTCGCTGCCTGCGTTGCGATCACTTTGGCTTTGGCGCGTTCCGCGGAGGGAGGAACCTGGAATGGTAGAGCCCAACAAAACCACTGTCAGCGACAACACCGAAAGCGGAGCACTCAACATGGTTAAGCTCACTATCGATAATTGCGAGGTCGTGGTGCCCGAGCGCACCACGATCCTGGACGCGGCCAAGTCCGTCGGCATCCAGATTCCCACCCTGTGCTACCTGCGCGATCTAAACGAGATCGGCGGTTGCCGCGTGTGCGTGGTCGAGATTGAGGGCTGCGACCAGCTGGTTGCCGCCTGCAACAACTACGTGCTCGACGGCATGGTGGTCCACACCAACAGCCCCAAAGCCCGCGAGGCGCGTCGCACCAACGTGCAGCTGCTGCTGTCCCAGCACGACTCGCGCTGTACGAGCTGCGTGCGCAGTGGTAACTGCAACCTGCAGACCATCGCCAACGACCTGGGCATCTTCTATCTGCCGTACGAGCAGCACCTGGCGCGCGAGGGCTGGGACTTCGATTTCCCCATCATCCGCGATAACGACAAGTGCATTAAATGCATGCGCTGCATCAAGGTGTGCGAGAGCGTGCAGGGCTTAGGGATTTGGGACCTGACCAACCGCGCCACGCATACCGCCGTGGGCACCCGCGGGCGTGCGCCGATCGGCAAGACCGATTGCGTCGCGTGTGGTCAGTGCATCACGCATTGTCCGACGGGCGCCCTGCGCGAGCGTGACGATACCGAGACCGTGTTCGACGCCATCGCCGATCCCGACAAGATCGTGCTGGCGCAGATTGCGCCGGCCGTGCGTAGCGCCTGGGGCGAGGAGCTCGGCATTCCGCGCGATGAGGCCACCGTCGAGCGCCTGGCCTGTGCGCTGCGCCGCGTGGGCTTTGAGTACGTGTTCGACACCGATTTCTCGGCCGACCTCACCATTATGGAGGAGGGCTCCGAGCTGCTCGAGCGCCTGGGTAAGGCCGCCAAGGGCGAGGGCGACAGCCGCAGCTGGCCCATGTTCACGAGCTGCTGCCCGGGCTGGGTACGCTTTGTGAAGGCGCGTTACCCCGAGTTTGTCGACAGCCTGTCCACGTCCAAGTCGCCGCAGCAGATGTTCGGCGCCATCGCCAAGACCTACTACGCCAAGGTGCTGGGCGTGGAGCCCGAGCGCCTGTTTGTGGTGTCCGTGATGCCGTGCACGGCCAAGAAGGCCGAGTGCGCGCTGCCGAGCATGGTGGGCGAGGACGGCACGCCCGATGTGGACGTTGCACTGACGGTGCGCGAGATGGTGCGCATGGTCCGCGCGAGCCACGTGAGCGTGGATACGCTGGTTGAGGAGCCGCTCGACACGCCGCTGGGCTTTGGCACGGGCGCAGGTGTGATCTTTGGCGCCACGGGCGGCGTGATGGAGGCCGCCGTGCGCTCGGCCTATTACCTGGTGACGGGCAAGAACCCCGACGCCGACTTCTTTACCGATGTGCGCGGCCTGGACGGCTGGAAGGAGGCCGTGGCCGATATCGATGGCACCAAGGTACGCGTCGCCGTGGCGCACGGGCTGGGCAACGCCGCCCGCCTGCTCGACGCGATTCGCGACGGCCGTGTGAGCTATGACTTCGTTGAGGTTATGGCGTGCCCGGGCGGCTGCGTCGGTGGCGGCGGTCAGCCCATTCACGACGGCTGCGAGCTGGCAGCCGAGCGCGGTCAGGTGCTGTGGGGCCTGGACGCCGCTGCGGACATTCGCTTCTCGCACGAGAACCCCGATGTTCAGGCATGCTATCGCGAGTTCTTGGGTGCGCCGCTCTCGCCGCTGGCCGAGGAGTTGCTGCATACCGACCATCATGCGTGGACGATGCCCAACGAGGGGGCGTGCTAGCGATGCGTGCGTTTGATGCTGAGATGACGCGCCGAGGATTTGCCTCGGCGCTCGCCGCGGGCGCCCTGTCGCTTGCGCTCGCGGGCTGTGGCGGCGGGGGGGGCGGGGCCGGGTCTCGCCCGGCTCGGTCTTG
>CABRBC010000035.1:0-23829 GCA_902469055.1 uncultured Collinsella sp. | reverse complement strand
TGCGTGCCTGGTTTAGGCGGCGCTGGTTTCTTTGTATTCGAAGACTGGCTCTAGGAGGTCTTCGATGTTGCAGTGTAGGGCTTTTGCTATATCCCTTACGGTTGTTACCGAGGCTTCGTTGATGTTTCTCTGGCGTTGTTCGTACATTTGGATTGAGCGGAGGGACACGCCCGATTCGTATGCCAGGTCTTGTTGGGTTTTCTTAAGCTTCTTTCTTGCTAACGCAAGTTTGGTTTGCCTGGACGCTTTTTTCGCCATATCGCAGACGAGGCGAGCCACGCGTTCCTCCGAGGCTTCATGCCAGGGATAGTACAGACTGCGCAGTGCGTCAAACGGAACGACATGCAGCAGGTCTTCGAAAGACTCCCCTAAACGCCACTGCAGATATGCCAGTATCCAGCCTGTCCAATACTCTGGCGTCTTCTCAAAACGATAGGTGCGATCCGGTATAGACCCGCTCTGATAGCCGGACCTTTCAGCGATAAGCGCGAACAGCTCAACGCCCGATTTTCCCGATACGACCCATGCGTTGCCGCGTTCGAACTCGCGAGCTACGCCGCTCAGGCAAAAGAGTTCAGCAACTTCCGATCCTTCTGCTCCATAATCGTTAACGGCATAGTCAAAGCAGTCGCCGAGGTTGTTCATTGCATCCTCGAGGTAGTAGACGGGGTATGTCCTACTCGGCCCACGATCCGTTAACTCTTGGATCATTTAAATCAACCCTCCCTGCCATTAAATCCCTAATGTCGATACCTTCGGAATCGAACCCGTTAACCGTATCCAAGTATTTGCGTCGAGCATTCTGCTCTCGCTCAAAACGCTTGGGATAAAACTCAGACCCCAAAGCCTGCTTCCAATCGCAGAATCTAATCGCCGAAAATGCGCACTCGCTCATAAGAGCATATTGGATACCCAAATCACCCAAGCGCATGATACGTTGCAGCTGCCTGAGCGAGATCATGCCGCTGACAAACTGTCTTGCAAACGAAAAATAGGAGTCGTCGGCGCGATAACCTCGAATAACGTCATAGGGAGAAATATCAATCAGGCAGTTATCCAGCAGATAGCGAAGTCCTTCGCGCGCCAGCGGTGTCGAAACATTGAACTCCCTATTGTTAGCCAAAATCGCAAGCCAATTGAGAATTGAAAACTCCCCGGACTCCAAGTCCAAGACCGCAAGACCATCCATATCGAGCTCGTATCGATTCGCGATACCATCGGACTCAGTCCGGCATGCCCACTCCATTGCCATTTCCTCATGTGGCGTGCAATAAAACCCACACCCATAGTCATTGAATTGTCTGCATTTATCCAACGACGGATGCTCGACAACAACCTCCGACCCGTGCCAAAGCTCCATATCGACCTCCTAAAAAATATCACCTCAGCGATAGTTTACCAATAACTATCACTGAGGTGATATAGATAGGAGCTTTTGAAGGGCTGCAGCCTGACTAGAGGCAGGCCTCGGCGATGCGCTTTTTTAGTTCGTCGATGCCGGTGCCGGTTTGGGAGCTTGTGATGATTACGTTTTCGGCCGGGACGTTGAGCTGCTTTTTGATGGCTGCTGCTTGGCGAGCCTGCTGGGTGCGGCTGAGTTTGTCGGCCTTGGTGAGGCAGACGATAAAGTTGAACTCGTTGCCCTGTAGGTAGTCGATCATGTCGTGGTCGAGCTTGCTGGGGTCGTGACGAATGTCCACCAACGAGACGACCAAGTTAAAGCTGCGCTCGGAGTCGAAAAAGTCGCCGATGAGCTCGGCCCAGCGGTCGCGCTCGGCCTTGGAACGACGGGCGAAACCATAGCCCGGCAGGTCCACAAAGTGCACGTCGTCGGCCTCGAAGAAATTGATGTTGCTCGTCTTGCCCGGCGTGCTCGAAACCTTGACCAGGTTCTTGCGGCCAAATAGCTTGTTCATGATGGAGGACTTGCCCACGTTGGAGCGGCCGACGAAGCTCACCTCAGGGCAGGTGGACTCGGGAATCTGCGAAACCTTGCCGTAGCTGGCAACGAACTTGGCAAGCTGATAGTTAATGGAATCGGCCATGGACACTCCTTGGTCGTAGGTTCTTACAAATAGACGCGCTATTGCGCAGCGGCAATGCGGCGGACGATATCGAGCGTGATGTCACTTGCGACACGCGCGTACTCGAACAGATCGAACTCGCGCTCGCAAATTGCATCGTACGCCTCGTCACAATTATCGCTGATAGCGCGCAACACCAGGCAATCGACACCATTTTTGGTTGCGACATGGGCAATTGCCGCGCCCTCCATGCCGACACAATCGGCATGCGTCGCCTCGATAGCGTCGTTGCGCATGGTGGCGCCCGTCACAAAGCGGTTACCCGTGGCAATCGTGCCGACCAGGAACTGCTTGGTGCCCTCATTCGAAGCGACTGCATTTGTCGAAGCGTCAACAAACCCACGCTCAGCAAGCACGTCGGCGGCAATATCGACCAGCGCGGGCGTCGAGCCAAACTCCTCGAGCCCCGGTGCGGACTCGGCGATAAGCGCGGTATCGGTATCCAGATAGCGTAGGCGTTTGCCAATGACCACGTCGTCGATATGGAGCTTGGGGTTCAAACCGCCCGCAATGCCCGAAAACACAACAGCCTGCGGAGCATACTTGCTAATGAGGTGCTGTGTTGCAGCGGCGGCGTTCACCGTGCCCATGCCCGCCGTCGTGGCGACAACTGTCAGGCCGTCGAGCTCACCGCTCACAACGGTCAAGCCTGCCTCCCGTGCCTCGCAAACGTCGCTCAGCTCTTCCTTAATCTGCATGATCTCTTTTTCGAGCGCACCGATAATCGCAATGGTAGCCATGCCATTCCCCAAACCTATTCGAAATTCTCAACCACGGTATGGTACCAGCATTTTGTTTGACCTCGTCAAACGAACACGCTAAGCCAGTGCAGCTCGCGTATCAAACAGAGCCTTTGCAATCGCGGCCGTAACCTCGCTCGAGCGGTCGCTCCACGGCATCGATGTCATGATACCCATGACATAGGTACAGCCATCGATGTCGATAAGGCCCGCATCGCATGTCGAGTAGTAACCATCCTCGCTAATCCAGCCTGCCTTGTTGCGCACCAAAACCTGCTCGTCCGCAATGCCATCGCGAATAAACGAGCGCGATGTTGATGCCAGAAGGCCCGACAGCCATTGCGACGCCTCGGTGTCACAGCTCAAATACTCACTCATCTCTCGCCACAACTTTGCCGAGGTGCGCGGGCAGTAGGTCGGAAAATCACTCATCGGATTCAGTGCCGTTTCGTCATCAACACCCAGATTGGCAATCCAATCCTCATAGCCATCATGGTCAAACGCCGCGCGTAACGCGATAAACGAATCGTTGTCTGAGTTGACGACGGCATTCTCGATAAGGTTGCGCACCGTCTGCCAGCCCATGCTGTAACCACCATACGTGGCTAAAGGCCCATCGAGCGACACCTGCCCCGATTCGACCAACGTCTCGCAAATATAGAGCGCATACAGCGCTTTGTAGCTGCTCGCTCCATACACCTCGACATCGGCGTTATACGTCACGCCCCTACCGCTCGATAGGTCGTAGAACACTACACCCACATCGCCCAGCTCCTGCGCCCGACACAGGGCATCCTGGAGCGAGGCAAGGCTCTCATCCTCCAAGGCAGGAGTCTTGTTATCCACCAACGAGAAGGTCCGAACGGTATCACCCGAAGGGATATCGTTGAAGTCCGCCTTCGAAAGTCTCGTCTTGAGATCTGCCGTCGACAGAGCTTGATCTGCCGACGCTTTGGACTTTGAAACCTTCTCGTTTTGCAGCTGTACCGTTGACGCATCTGGGCGCACCGTTCGCTCCGAGGCGTAGGTTTTAACGGTAATTCCGAGGATAATAACCGCCGACGTTAGCATCCCAATGGCGGCAATCTTCCTCACGCGGATGCGAGCGCTGGCAAGGCCACGCGAAGGCGTGCCCTTCGTCTTATATCTGCTGCCATGCTGCGGCACATACTCGTCCCGCGATGCGATGTTTCGCACGTGGTCTCCTGACTGCCACCGTTTATATACGAGCAGCATGATACCGAGCAGGCATTTCTTTCCAAAGATATTCAGCGGCGTTTAAGGTGTCTTTAAAGAAACCACAAGCGTATTTATCCAAATGGCACGATTCTGTTGCGCATCTCACCGCAACCCAGAGAGCAGTCTTTTTAGGACGGGGCTCTTTAGCAATCAACTAGGTGCCCAGGGGCACTCATTTAAGTCTGTCCACAATGAGTGCCCTTGGGGAACGAAAATGGCATGCTATCCGATAGCGTTTTTGAGCTCCGCACGGCGCTTTTTCATGCCGGTCATAACGGCATTGCGCAACTCGGGCATGCGCGCGGTATCCATCTGGGGCACGCCCTCGAGCTTATAGGGAATGCCCAGTTGCTCGTACTTGACGACACCCATCGTGTGATACGGCAGCATTTCCAGGCCCACCACGTTGTGCCATGGAGCGATGAGGCGACCGAGTGCCTCGCACTCCTCCACCGTGTCGGTAATGCCCGGCACCACCACGTGACGGATAACGACCTTGATCCTGCGTCGCGCCAGCTCATCGCCAAACGCCAGGATACGTGCAGGATCGCAGCCGGTCAGCTTTTTATGCTCAGCCGGATCGGCATGCTTGATGTCGAGCAGCACCATGTCGGTCTCGTTGAGAACGGCATCGAACTTCTCGGGGTGGTTGGGATCGAACGCATAGCCGCAGCTGTCCAAGCAGGTATGCACGCGGCCATCGGGGTTGTTGTGCATTGCACGGAACAGGTCGGCCAAAAACTCAGGCTGTAGGAGCGGCTCGCCGCCGGACACCGTAATTCCGCCGCTGCGATAGAACTCGTGGTTACTCTGGAACTCATCCATGAGGTGCTCGACGGTCACCATCGTGCCGCCGTTGACCGACCAGGTATCGGGATTGTGGCAATACGCGCAGCGCATGGGACAGCCCTGAACAAACACCACAAAGCGGATGCCGGGTCCGTCGACCGTTCCCATCGTCTCGATCGAATGCACGCGACCCAGGGCAAACGCAGAGTCCTCGGGATGAGCGTCTACACCCTCAAGCGTCATCTCAGCCATTCCCGCTACCTTGCCTCTCTTTGGTTTTAGCTACATAAATGCCAGAGACATTCTAGCCCATACGCATGATGACGAAACGGTTTAGCGGTCAATTGGGTTGTTCTATTTGGCCCCACGCAAGAGCGGCGGGAGGGTTATCGCAACCCGCCCGCCACCGTGGCAATAGAATTCGATAAACGCCAGACCTTACGCCTTAAGCGTGAGCACCGCGCCGAAGGCGGTCGGGCCGCAATGGCTCGAGATGACGCCGCCGACCTGAGTCCAGGTAATATCCTTAAAGCCCATGTCGTGCGCATAGACTTCCATATCGTCGCGAAGCTCCTCGGAAAGGCCTACCGAATACGCCAGGCCAATGTGCGAGTAGTCGATCTCGCCCTTCGTGACCATGTGGTCAATAAAGGCGCGGGCGCACTTGAGCATAGAGCCGCGGAACTTCTTAGTCGCCACGAACTTGCCGCCTGTCACCTCAATACAGGGCTTAATCTTGAGCAGATGAGCGCCTAGGAACGCGACGTTGGACAAGCGACCACCCGCCTTAAGGAAGGCAAGGTCGGTAGGAACAAAGCCCAACAGCACGCGGTCCATGACGGAGTTCGTAAATGCAAAGATCTCGTCGACGGTGGCATCGGGGTGAGCCTCGATGTATTTGGCGGTCTCGACGACAACGAGCGACTGGCCTACCGAAACAAAGCGCGTGTCCATGGAGTAGACGTAATCGCGACCCTTGGCGGCGATCTTCGATGATTGATGCGAGCAGGTCGTGGCCTCGGAGTACGCAAGATGCAGAATGGTCGCATCGGGCTGCTCGACATGGATGCGGTCGTACACATGCGCAAAATCCGCTGGCGAACAACCACTGGTCTTGGGCATCACGCCAAACTCGTTACAGCGCGAGTAAATCTCGAGCGGATCAATCGAGCCATCCTCGACGGTCTCGTCGCCAATCGTGACATGCATGGGCACGCGCACGATGCCGTAGCGTTCGCAGAGCTCTGGCGTCACATCCGAACCAGATTCAACCACGATTACGTACTTGCCCATTCTTATCACGACCCATCTCGACGTTGGTTTTTTAATATATGACGCACGTCCACCGTCCTGCTGTAGAACGGCCTCCAAGCGCCAAAGAGACGCCGTCCCTTGCACACAACAAAGGACAGCGTCTCCCTGGAAAACTCCGTGCTTATTTGAGATTCTACACGGTTTATTAAGGAGTGTTACTTATTCCGCAAACGGTCGCTATACGCGATAAGCGGTAGCTGGCCGCGGCAACTGCGACACATTCCGCCCAACAAGTCCAATCGTGCTCCATGCACGGTTAATGAGCGAGGCGGTAGAAATCCATCGACGCCGCACCCTCGGCGTGCAGCTCCATCGCCGGAACCGCCGGCGAATAGGTACGGCTCGTAAGTGCCGCCTCGCCACCGTTGGCAAAAATCTCGACCATCGTAGTGTCCGAAAGCACGCGCAGGTCGCGAAGTTCGCCGAGCTCGATCGACCTCTGGTCGCGTCCATAGCCTTCGTCGCCCATATCGAGGGTAAGCATCCCGTCCGTATAACGCACAAAGACACCCTTGCGGATTTCGAGCTCGATCATCTTGGCTCCCTCACAGGAAACCACGACATCAAACAGGCGTCCCGGCTCCTCAACGGTCTCACCGCCTACAGCACGAACGCAATCGCCGCGCATCCTCTCAATCTCGTGCGCCGGCCACTGGCAGAGCTTGCCGCCGCGCATGCTCAGCTCTCTCGGCACCGTCAGCGCGCACTGCCACCCGCGCGCCACCGTCGGGCTTTCTGTCGTCGCATCGGGGCAACCCGACCATCCGATCATCAAACGCCGACCCGCAGCGTCCTCAAAGGACTGCGGGGCATAGAAATCAAAACCGGCATCAACCATCGGAGGCATGCCCTGGCCGACGATCTTAAAGCTCGGCGCCCCCCAATCGGCCTCGATGGAGAACCACACGCACTGATGCGGATTGCGGTAACGCCAGCCATCGGCGGGCACGCCCTGCGGACAGCAAACGAGAATAAGCTCGCCATCGAGCTCAAACAGATCAGGACACTCCCACATAAAGCCAAACTTCTCGCCCAGCTCAATGCGCGTCGCATAGCCCCAGTCCTCTAGATCACGCGAGGTATAGACAAGCACGCACCCGCGATCGTCTTTCGTACGAGCGCCGAGAACCATGTAGTAGATACCGTCGTGTTCAAGGATCTTGGGGTCGCGCACGTGCGTACCGATATCGTCGGGGTAATCGACCGGTCCAACAGCTATGCACTTCTCGCCCAATTCGTCGGGATTCTCGGCAACCATATGAATTTGGTTTTGCTCACGGCCCGTCAACACGTAGTCGTAATCATCACGGTCAAAATGCTTAACGTTGCCGGTATAGAAGTAGTGAATCTTGCCATCACGTACAAAGGCAGAACCAGAATACGCTCCACTCGAATCCAAATTGGAATCGGGGAACAGCACGGGGCCGTGATTCTCGTACGTCACAAAATCCTTTGTCGTCAGATGGTTCCAAAGCACTGGACCGCCATGCGCAGCATCGAACGGATCGTATTGATGATAGATGTGATACGTATCACCAATCTGAACCAAACCATTGGGGTCGTTGAGCCAGCCAAGCTCAGGCTCCACATGGAACAAAAGTCTATCGGGGTCGGATGCGATGCGAGCCGCCGTCTCATCCTGTCCGGCACGCCACTGCTCATAGTCCGCGCGTGTCACCTTATTTTTTTGATTAAACATCGCCGTTGACTTTCTCGTCTATGGGAAAGGACGCTCGACTCACACGAGCCGAACGCCCTTCCCCAAATGGACTTATCCGCACATTACGCTGAACGGCTCAACTAGAAGCTAACGTCGAAGCCAGCGCCAGCGCCCTCTTCATCGGTGGTCGGCACGCCCTTTGCCTTGTTGTAGGCAAAGATCAAGACGATCGGCACGATGAAGGCGATGAGATTGCCAGCCACATACCACACGAGCGTCTCGGGCGTGACGATGAGCAGGCCAAGCACGCCGGTCAGACCCTGACCGATGGCGCGCACCTCAAAGAGCTTCACGAAGGCACCGCCGCAGCCTGCACCGATGCAAGCGCAGATGAACGGGATGATCGAGTAGCGCATGTTTGCAGCAAAGATTGCGGGCTCGGAGATACCGACCAGCGTCGGGATAAAGGACGACATGCAGATGTTGCGCTCTTTGGAATGCTTCTTGTGAATGAGGTACATGCCGATGGCGCCGCCGCCCTGGGCGATGATGGAAACCGACCAGATGGCCTGGATGTAGTTGAAGCCAGTCGTGGCAACGAGGTTTGCCTCGATACCCTGGATGAACTGATGCGTACCGGTAACGACAAGCGGCTGCAGGAACGCGGCGAAGACAAAGGCACCAAAGACGCCCATCCTGTTGTACAGGATATCGATTACGCCGGCGAGGACGTCGCCGATCAGGTTGCCGAGCGGGCCGAACACGGTGAACAGGGCGACGTTAGCAAGAATCAGGGTAACGGTCGGGACAAAGACGAACGAAACGACCTCGGGGATGTACTTCTGGGCAATCTTTTCGACCTTGGCCATAAACCAGGCAGTCAGGATTGCAGGGAACACGCCACCCTGGAAAGCAACCATGGGAATGGAGAGCGGACCAAAGTTCCAGTACTCAGCACCCGTCGGGTCCATAACGAACGTGTTGCGGTTCATAAGGCTCGGGTGAACCATGACGATACCGACGAGGATGCCCAGAATCGGGTTACCGCCAAAACGCTTCACCGCGCTGTACATAACCAGGACAGGCAGATAGTCAAACGTGGTGGCGATAATGGCAAAGAAGCTTGCGAGGTTCTTGAGGAACTCGCTGTGATCGGCAAGGCTGCCCTCCATGCCAAAGAGGCCGTTGGCAACGATCAGCGACTTAAGGCCGATGATGATAGCGGCGCCGACGAAGGCGGGAATGATGGGAATAAAGATGTCCGAGAATACCTTGAGGACCGAGAAGAACTTGCCCTTCTTGTCCGCCTCGGCGCCCTTGACCTCGGAAGCGCTGATCTCCTTAACGCCCGTCAGAGCCATAAACTCATCGTAGACCTTGTTGACGGTACCGGTACCGAAGATGATCATGAGCTGGCCGCTGTTGTACAGCACGCCCTTGACGCCATCGATGTTCTCGAGCTCGGCCTTGTTGTACTTGCTCGTATCCTTGAGCACCAGACGCAGACGCGTAACGCAATGCGTGGCGCCCTCGATGTTCTCCAAACCGCCGACGTTATCGACGACTTGCTGAGACACTACTTTGTAGTCCATGTTCCTCTCCATTCCTTTACGAAATCATAAGACGTTTTGATGCCATTACAGAGACGCGATCGTTGCATTTGCGCACTTGAGCGTACCGTCGGTGACCGTCAGCGCCACACCCTGGCCCTGCTTATTGCAGAAGCGCGCGTTAAGCGCAACATCATCGACAAAGATGGTCGCGATATCGTCGTCAACGACCAGGCGCACATGATGAGTGCCCTCGCCCTTAAAGAACAACGGACGCTCGAGGCCCATGTTGTTGACCTGGAACCACGGATACTGGGGGGCCGCCGTAAACTCGAGCTTGCCCTCACGCAGGTTGGCGCGGAACTCATAGGCAAGACCGGACTCGGCGTCCTCGGCAAGCTTCACCGAGAAGCCGGCAGCGTCACCGGCGAGCTCGATGTCGGCATCGAGCATATAGGTGGAACCGGCATCCGCGGCGAGCACCTGCTCGACCTTGCCCGACTCGCAGGAAAGCTCAAAGGCCTCGACTGCCTTAGCCTCGCCAAAGGCGCCAAGCATGCTGTCGGGGAGCTTGGTGCCGAGCGTTCCGTCAGCACGCTGAACGATCTCGAGAGGCATAAAGGTGCCACCCCACAGGTAAGAGCTGGGGTCACCGCCCTCGTCACGCGTAGGAACCCAACCAAAGAGAACGCGGCGCTCGCCATCAAATGCGGTACGCGCGGCATAGTACGCGCGGCCATCGAAGGAATCGTCCGCAGGAGTGATCCAAGGACCGTTGATAGAGCGAGACATGCGGTAACGGGTCTTGTTGCCATCACTGTACTCGGAGAACACCAGATACCACCAGTCGCCCATCTTAAAGAGATCGGGCATCTCGAACATGGTGTACAGGCCCGGATTCCACCAGTCGCCCTGGAACTCCCAGGTATCCAGGTCCTTGGAGGTGAACTTGACCAGACGACCGGTCATCAGACGCTTGTCCTCGCCCACACGCGTGCCGAGGATGAGCATGTACTCTTCGTTCTCCTCATCCCAAAGCACAAAGGGATCGCGCCAGTTGCGGTCATCGTAACCCTCCTGGGGCGGAAGCAGCGTCTCGGCGATGTTCTTCTCCCACTTGACGGCGTCGTCACTCGTTGCGTGAAGAAGAACCTGCTTCATCAAGCGTGCCTTGACCTTATCGCGATTGCAACCAGTGTAGAGCGCATGGTACTTGTCGCCCACCTTAAACACCGTGCCGGCATAAACATACTGGTCGACTTCCTCGTCGCCGCCACGCTCAAGGCTCTCGCCAAAGTCTTTGTAATTGACGAAGTCCTTGGTTGTCGCGAGTGCCCAGCCAAACGGCTCTCCGAAAGGTCCGGGGTTTCGCGTGTCACGCTGATGATAGAGATAGAACGTGCCGTCCTCGCCGTACGGCATGATGTCGCCTACCCAAATTCCCTCAGGCTGGTAATACACCTTGTGCATCCGAGACTTCCTTTCTCACGAGATACTAACTCGGTACAACTGCAAGATATGTCAATCGTTTTCATATGTCAAACGTTTTCACACCAATACGTCTTTTCGCAGTTCCAGTCGTCGGCAAACGGTTGACATATGCCGGCGAACGGTCATCAGAGGTGTTTGAGGAATTCTTTTGGCACGGGATGAACTACGCGGTTTTACCCTCAATGAGTTCAACGGGGAGCTTGATATTCGATTCGGGCTTTTCGCCGTTAATAAGAGCAATGATGGATTGCGCCGCGAGCTCTCCGATGCGATCGATATCTTGGCGTACGGTTGTTAAGTCAGGCATAAACGTCATAGTGCGGCGGGCACCATCCGCGCCCACGACCTTAATATCGCCCGGAGCGCTCAAGCCGCGCTGCTTCATCACGTTAAGACAGATAGCCGCCATCGTGTCGTCTCCCGCAAAGATGCCGTCAATATCGGGGTTCTCATCGAGGATCTTCGCAACGACCGCGCTCTTTTCGTCGTCGGGCTTAACGAACTCGACCTCACGGACAAGCGCGGGCAAACCGGCCTGCTCAACAACATCGAGGTAGGCATCGGTACGCTTATTGGCAGGCATGCGCATGCGGCTATTGCTGCGCAGGCACAGGATGCGCGAACACCCGTCATCGATCAGGCGACGCGTGGCAAGTTCGCCGATACTATAGCTGTCGCTCGCAATCTGAACAGAGGCCTCGCCAAGGTCGCAGTCGATACCAACCAGACTCAAGCCCATCTCGGCATACGCCTCGGCACCGATATTAAGCGAGTTGACGATGACGCCATCAACCATATTGCGTCGAAGCATGTCGATATAAGAGCGCTCAAGCTCGGGTCGATTGGCGCTATTGCACAGCAGCATCTTAAAACCGTTTTCGGCCAGGGTATGCTCAATGACTTGAACCACTTGGGCATGAAACGGACTGCTGACATAGGGGACGATCATACCGATAAGATTCAGGCGACCGTTGAGCATGGCACGAGCGATATCGTTGGGCGTATAGTTGATGCGCTTCATCGCGGCATGGACCTTATCGCGGGTCTCTTGGCTAATATAGCCACGATTATTAAGCACACGAGATACCGTAGTAGGCGAAACCCCCGCCACCGCCGCAACTTCCTTGATGCCAGGCTTAGCCGTATCCTTAGAACGAGCACTCTCGCGAGCCATAGCACCCTCCCCCATCAACATGTCATACGTTTACATACGAACAAAGCATACCCCAACAAGAGCGGGAAGACGGTAACAGCACAAGTAAGTAAACGACTCATCCAAATAATTAGGAGAGTTCCGCCTAAAGGGTGACTCCAAAGGACCCCACATGGCCGGTTTTGGGTTATTTCCCAAAACATCCCGCAGGACGCAAAGAGGCTCCGCCGCGCAACGCGCGCAGCGGAGCCTCTTTGCATGTCCGAGGACGTTTTGGGAAATAACCCAAAACCGGCCCCAGTAATCCTACAGGAGTTGAACCCTTTAGAACTTGTCGTGGAAGGTACGCGCAATGACCTCGTCCTGCTGCTCCTTGGTGAGCGTGTGGAAGTTCACGGCATAGCCGGAAACGCGGATGGTCAGCTGCGGGTACTTCTCGGGGTGAGCCTGAGCGTCGAGCAGCG
This sequence comes from uncultured Collinsella sp., assembly GCA_902469055.1. GTDB lineage: Bacteria > Actinomycetota > Coriobacteriia > Coriobacteriales > Coriobacteriaceae > Collinsella. Next base: position 11,345 of record CABRBC010000035.1, on the reverse strand, counting down.
TCTCACGGTTGAAGACGTTGATGTTCAGGTGGTGGCCACCCTTCTCGGCGTAAGCGTCGAGCATGTGGACCAGGTTATCGGCCTGAGTCTCGGAAACTTCAGAAACCTTCATAATGTGTCTCCTTCGATTGATAGGCGCCGGCCGAAACCGGCGCGCTAATCAGTAATCGTTATTGTTAGTATAGCACTAACAATAGTTACTCGCCCAGCTGATCAAGGTCGATATCGCCAAAGAACACCTGGTCCTCCTTGCCGAGCGCACTCGGGATGATGGAGAAGGTGTTGGAAATGCCGTCCTGAGCATCGCGGAACGGGAGCTTGGAAACCGAAGACAGCGAAGCGATGGCGCCGTGGCTATCGCGCTTGTGCATGGGGTTAGCACCCGGGGCGAACGGCTGGCCAGCCTTGCGGCCGTCGGGGGTGGAGCCGGTCTTCTTGCCGTACACGACGTTGGAAGTAATGGTCAGAACCGAGGTCGTGGGCACGGAGTTGCGGTAGGTGTCGTTCATGCGGATGTACTCCATGAACTGGTGCACAACGTCGTGAGCGATCTGGTCGACGCGGTCGTCGTCGTTACCGTACTTGGGGAACTCGCCCTCGGTCTCGAAGTCGACGATGATGCCGTTCTCATCACGGACAGGGTGGACCTTGGCGTACTTGATGGCGGACAGGGAGTCAGCCACGACGGAAAGGCCAGCGATGCCCGTAGCGAACCAGCGGTGCACGTGCTTGTCATGCAGAGCCATCTGGATGCGCTCGTAGCAATACTTGTCGTGCATGTAGTGAATGATGTTCAGCGAGTTGACGTACACGCCAGCGAGCCACTTCATCATGTCGTTGTACTTGGCCACAACGTCGTCGTAATCGAGCGTATCGCCCTCGACGGCGCGATACTTGGGGCCGACCTGCTTCTTGGAGACCTCGTCAACACCGCCGTTGAGTGCGTACAGCAGGCACTTGGCCAGGTTGGCACGGGCGCCGAAGAACTGCATCTCCTTGCCAATGCGCATGGAGGACACGCAGCAGGCGATGCCGTAGTCGTCGCCGTGGTAAACGCGCATGAGGTCGTCGTTCTCGTACTGGATCGAGGAGCTGGCGACAGAAGTCTTGGCGCAGAACTTCTTGAAGTTCTCGGGCAGACGGGTCGACCACAGAACGGTCATGTTGGGCTCGGGGCTGGTGCCCATGTTCTCGAGCGTGTGCAGGTAGCGGTAGCTCATCTTGGTAACGAGCGTACGGCCGTCAACACCCATGCCGCCGATGGACTCGGTGACCCACTGCGGATCGCCAGTAAACAGGGCCTGGTACTCGGGGGTACGGGCAAACTTGACCATGCGGAGCTTCATGATGAAGTGATCCACGAACTCCTGGATCTGCTCCTCGGTGAAGGTACCGTTGGCAAGGTCGCGCTCAGCGTAGATGTCGATGAACGTGGAGGTACGGCCGATGGACATAGCGGCGCCGTTCTGCTCCTTGACGGCAGCGAGGTAGGCGAAGTACATCCACTGGATGGCCTCCTGCGTGTTGGTAGCAGGGTTGGAAATATCGAAACCATAGGTCTCGGCCATCATCTTGAGCTCGCCGAGGGCGCGGATCTGCTCCTGCAGCTCCTCGCGGTCGCGGATGTTGTCGGCGGTCATGACCGTCGGGGTGGAAGCCTTCTGGGCCTCCTTGTCCTTGATCAGGTAGTCGACACCGTACAGGGCGACACGACGGTAGTCGCCGATGATGCGGCCGCGGCCATAGCCATCGGGCAGACCGGTGATGATGTGAGCCGAGCGGCAAGCACGCATCTCGGGGGTGTAAACATCGAAGACGCCGGCGTTGTGGGTCTTGCGCTCGAAGGTGTAGCGCTCGACAACGTTCTCGTCGACCTTATAGCCGTGCTGGCTGGCAGCCTGGCAAGCGATGCGGATACCACCGTTGACGTGCAGCGCGCGTTTAAGCGGCTTGTCGGTCTGGAGACCGACGATGGTCTCCTTCTCGCGGTGGGCGTTATCGATGTAGCCAGCGGGGTGGCTCACGATACCCGTGACGGTCTTGGTGTCCATATCGAGGACACCGCCCTGCTCGCGCTCCTTAAGCAGCAGGTCGAGAACCTCGCCCCACAGCTCCTTGGTACGCTCGGTCGGGCCGGCGAGGAACGACTCGTCGCCCTCGTAGGGGGTGTAGTTCTTCTGGATGAAGTCTCGGACGTCCACCTCTCCCGTCCAAATGCCTTCCTTGAAGCCTTCCCATGCCTCCTGCATTGTGTAACCACGCTCCTAGTTACGTGTAATGCGGCGCTCTCTCACACCGCTGCTTATTGAATTCTTGAATTATCGGCTTGCACTACCGGCTTCTTCCGTTCTTCGCCACATGTTGGTGCAGGGAAAAACGTTTGTCCACCTTGGAACTGCAACCCAAAACCCAAGATTTCACCCGTTTGAGAAGGATAACATAGCCACCCCCTTCATCAGGGCTGTTATATGTTTCTTTTTTTATACCATTAGGGCGTTTTTAACAAATCCGCAGGAAATGCGAGCGCGAGCAACTACCGTTCACCGATTTGTATGGTATTTTTCCTTGCCTTTGTACGACGTTCACTCTAGCTGTTATGCCAGCTTTAGCAGGATAAAGTGTCCCAGAGACCCTACAGAAACTGCAGGGCGGCCACGGAATTTCCCCCGGGGCCGCCCTGTGGCGTGGCTAGTTATTTAGCTTTGATTGCCGCTTGGCATTAGGCGGCTGCGGCGGCCTTGTCGGTCGTTGCCTTGCTGTGACCCTGGCCTTCAAAATGCTTGTAGCACCAGCTGGTGACCAGCGGGGTCAAAATAGCCGTCACGATTGCGCACGCTGCAACCTGTGCCGTAGCCGTCGCGAGCACGGCGCCACCGTACATGGCCCCGTTGACGCTTGCCATGGCAGCAGGCGTAGCCACATTAGCTCCGGCGCAGCTCGAAATGGCCGCACCTGCGACACCCGTACCGCCCGTGAGCTTATCGACCGCGATGACGGGAATTGCAAAGACCACCGAGCAGATCACGCCGAGCAGAATACCGGGAAGACCGCCATTAATGAGCTGGCCAAAGGTCATGGTCGAGCCCATGGCAAAGAAGACGAGCACGATGACGGCGGAAAGTGCCGGTGCCATCATCTTCTTAAAGCTGGGGAAGAGGTTGCCCAGAATAATGCCGACGACGATCGGCAGGATGGCACCCACGAGCGACCAGCCGATCGGAGCCTGGCCGGCAGCGCCGAGCACGATCATCGTGACCGGAGGGCCGACAACGAGCGTGGTGATTGCGACAGCGCCACGCTCGGCCTCATTGCCCATGGTGCCCATCAGGCCAGCGTACATAGCGTTGTTGGCGCCGGTGCAAGCCGCCAGCATCACCATGGCAGAGATGCCAAACAGGTTGTCGTTGAACACATAAAGAATGAGCAGCGACACGGCAACGACCACGATCTGCTTGACGGCGATGATAATGGCACCGCGGGCAGCGGCGGCAGGAGCGCTCTTAAACGAAATCGTCGTACCGACGATGAGCAAAAAAGCGCCCACGAGCGGGCCCGCGCCCTGCTGGGTCATGCCAAGCGTAAAGCTGCCGAGCGTTTTGAACAGGTCGGGGAATAGCGTGTTGAGCAGGCAGCCCAGCAAAAGCGGCACCAAAATATTGGCACCCGGGATGGAGGACATCTTAAAGAACGGCTCCTTTGCCGCCGGCGCCTCCACCGCAGTCGATTCACTCATATATATCTCCTTTGGATGCATGCGAATCGTAGCCGCACGCGCCTATGTCAGAAAGAAGGCGACGGTCCCGAGTCGCAGGAGCCGTCGCCGAATAATCATCGCGGGGTATTACCCGTCCAGGACGATGCCGCCGTCGCAGTCACCGATCTCGCCGTTCACGAAGCTGGCGAGGTCGGAAGCGAAGAACAGCACCATCTGCGCAGGCTCGCTGGCCTGGGCGGCGCGGCCCAGAGGGATACCGTTGATGATGCGCTGAGAGTTCTCGTCAGAGAGAATCGAGGTCATGTCGGTCAACGTGAGCGACGGGCACACGGCGTTGCAGCGAACGCCGAACTTGCCGCCTTCCTTGGCGACTGCCTTGGTTAGACCGTTAACACCGGCCTTGGAGCTAGCGTAGGCAGCGGTGCCGAGCAGGCCGCCGCCGATCTTGCCCGCAACAGAGCTCACGTTGACGATAGTGCCGGCATGGGCCGCCTTAAAGTGCGGGTACACGGCGTTCATCATAGTGAAGGTACCGTGGAGGTTGATGTCGATGGTGCGACGCCACTCGGTGTCATCGATCTCGTCAAACTTCTTGGTGCTGATGACGCCAGCGCAGTTAATCAAGATGTTGGTTTGCGGCAGGTCCGTAAAAATCTGCTCGACGGTCTCGCGCGCCTTGGGCGCATCGGCGACATCGAGCTGATAGAACTTGTTGCCCTCGCCAAGCTCGGCCACTGCGGCCTCGCCCTTAGCAGCGTTCCTTGCGATGAGCGCGACATGTCCGCCGCCCGCGACGATGCCCTTGGCGATCTCGAGGCCAATGCCCTGAGTGCCGCCCGTGACAATCGCGGTCTTGCCCGTGAAGTCAAATGCCATGACTCCATCCCCCTTTATGTAAGGTGTCTCCTTGCGGGAAGTTGGAGCATCGCACGTGGCGATTATATGAGTCCCAGTCGTCATGGTGGTGACAACCCCTCGCCTAACCGCGGGCATAATAGTTCTTTAAAACGCTTCAGCAATTGAATTATTTTAAGTCTTAATGAGCTCTTAATATTGCCCACTGTATGAGGCCCGCGTATGGGGGTATCATCTTTCACCGAAAATAGTTTCTAGTGTTAGGGGTTTTCGGTGGAAGATACCGATTTCCGTGAACTTGGGCGCCAGCTCCTTACCGAGTTCGGCAGCATGCATCAGCGCATTTCGCGCTTTGCGGACAAAGCCCTCGGCGGCGAGATGGCCGTCATGCGCGCCCTCATACTCGCCGGCGGTTCGCTCACGCCGAGCGAACTCGCTGATCGCGCCTGGGTCTCGAGTGCCCGCATCGCCAATATCCTACGCGCTCTCGAAGCCAAGGGCTGGGTCGAGCGCGAGCACTCAAAGACCGACCGTCGTCGCGTGCACGTCACGGTGACCGACAAAGGATTCCAGGATCTCGAAATCAAACGTCGGGAATTCGAGAACCGCACTGCGGCTTTCCTCGAGCAGCTCGGCGAAACAGATACCCAAGAGATGGTGCGCCTTCTTAGACGTGCCAACGAAATTATCGACCGCAATCAAGAAAGGAGAGATGCCGAGTGAGGATTCTCAAGCTCTTTAAAAAACATATCCTGGCACTGTTCGCAGCTATCGTACTTATCGTAATCAGCTGCAACGCCGATCTGGCACTGCCTACCTATATGAGCGACATCGTCGACGTGGGTGTGCAGCAAGGCGGCATCGCGTCGCCCGTACCCGACACCATCCGCGCCGAATCGCTCGACGACCTCGAACTCTTTATGAGCGCCAAGGACGCCAAGACGGTAGAAGCTGCGTTTGGCAAGGCAGACAAAAACGGGATTCGCACGTACAAGGGAACCGAGGATGAGCGCGCCGACGGCAGCAAGCTCGCCGATATCATGAGTCTGCCCGAGACCGTCGTCCTTTCGTTCAACCAGGGTATTGACGCCAACTCCATGGGTGACATGATGGGCACGTCCGGTGAGAAAGAAAACAGCGGCGCCCAGGCCATGCCCACGCCCGAGCAGATGGCGGCGATGACGCCCGAGCAACTCGCCGAGATGCAGCAGAAGGCCGCTGCGGCGCAGAACATGCAAAAACAGATTGATGCCGACGGTGGCAAGATCACCATGAAGAGCCTGCGCCTGGGTGTCGAGGGCGGTCTGGTAGACCAAAGCAAGCTCGTCGAGGGCGCCAACCAAATGGCGGACAAAATGGGCTCCATGTCGGGCTCCATCGTCACCCAGCGCGCCGTGAGCTATGTACAGGACGAGTACAAGGCACAGGGCATCGACCCCGCCGACGTGCAGAACGCCTACCTGAGCCACATGGCGACCACGATGTTTGGGCTGTGCCTGGTGTCGCTCGTCGCCACCATTCTGACCGGTGCCGTGGCGTCGCGCACCGCCTGCTCCATCGCCCGCGACCTGCGTCGCGAGACCTTCAACAAGGTTATGCACTTCTCGCCGGCCGAGGTGGGCAAGTTTAGCCAGGCCTCGCTCATCACCCGCTGCACCAACGATATTCAGCAGATCCAGATGGCCGCAACCCTGTTTATCCGCATGTGCCTGATGGCCCCCGTCATGGGCATCGTCGCCGTCATGCGCGTCCTGGCCAACCACACCGGTCTGGAGTGGACCATCGCCGTGGCCATCATCGCGGTTTCGGCCGTTGTCGGCGTGCTCATGGGCCTCACCATGCCCAAGTTCAAAAAGATGCAGAGCTTTGTGGACCGCGTGAACCTTACCGCCCGCGAGCTGCTCGACGGCCTTATGCCCATCCGCTCGTTCAACCGTGAGGAGCATGAACTCGAGCGTTTTGACAAGGCTTCGCTCGACCTGATGACCACGCAGCTCTACACCAACCGCGCCATGAGCTTCATGATGCCGCTCATGATGCTCGTCATGAACTGCATCACCGTGCTTATCGTCTGGTTTGGCGCGCAGGGCGTGTCCGACGGCGTGATGCAGGTCGGCAACATGATGGCGTTCATCTCCTACACTATGCAGATCGTCATGGCGTTTATGATCCTCACCATGGTTTCGGTCATCCTGCCCCGTGCCGAGGTCGCAGCCGAGCGCGTAGATGAGGTCATCACCTGCCCCACGAGCATCAACGACCCTGCCTCGCCCAAACTGCCCGCGGCCAGCTCGCCGCGCGGTGAGCTCACCTTCCGCGACGTGAGCTTCCAGTACCCCGATGCCCGCGCCGATGTCATCAGCGGCGTGAACTTCACCACGCATGCCGGTCAGATGCTCGGCATCATTGGCTCCACGGGCTCGGGCAAGTCCACGCTCGTGCAGCTGATTCCACGCTTGTACGACGTCACGGGCGGCAGCATTTCGCTCGACGGCATCGACGTGCGCGACATGACCCTTTCCGAGCTGCGCCGCCGCATCGGTTATATTCCGCAGCAGGGTCGTCTGTTCTCGGGCACCGTTGAGAGCAACCTCAAGTTTGCGGGCGACATGGTAAGCGATGATGACATGCGCCAAGCCGCGCGCATCTCACAGGCCGAGGACTTTATCGCCGAGCGCGAGGGCGGCTACGACTCCCCCATCAGCCAGGGCGGCTCCAATGTTTCGGGTGGTCAGCGCCAGCGCCTGGCCATCGCCCGCGCGTTGGCCAAAAAGCCCGAGGTCGTGGTTTTCGATGATTCGTTTAGCGCCCTCGACTACAAGACCGACGCTCGCCTGCGCGAAGAGCTTGCCAAAAACGTTACCGACGCCGCGCTCGTGGTCGTGGCCCAGCGCATCGCAACCATCATGCACGCCGACCAGATCATCGTGCTCGACGACGGCCACGTGGTGGGCACCGGTACGCACGAGGAGCTGCTGCGCAGCTGCCCGGCGTACTTGGAGATCGCACAGTCGCAGCTTTCCGCCGAGGAGCTGGGGCTTACCCAAGAAGAAATTGCAGCCGTCATGGAAGGAGGCGAGCGCTAATGGCAGACGAGACCAAGACTCAGATTCCCAAGCCCACCCGCCAGCGTGGTCCCATGGGCCGCATGGGCGGCATGCGTCGTGGCGAAAAGGCCAAGGACTTTAAGGGCACCATGAGGCAGCTGCTCGGCTATATCGGCCAGCACAAGATTGCCGTGTTTGCTGCCGTCGCCTTTGCCGTGTGCTCGGTCATCTTTAACATTGTGGGGCCCAAGGTGCTCGGCCAGGTTACCACCAAACTGTTCGAAGGCCTGGTTGCCAAGGTCAACGGCACCGGCGACGTCGACTTTGACTGGATCGCCAAGACGCTCGGCTTTTTGCTCTGCCTGTATCTGGCAAGCTCTGTTTGCAGCCTCATCCAGGGCTGGCTCATGACCGGCGTCACGCAAAAGATCTGCTATCGCATGCGCAAGGAGATCGCCGCCAAGATCGCTGTCGTTCCAATGAGCTACTTCAACGGCCACAGCAAGGGCGACGTGCTCAGCCGCATCACCAACGACGTCGATACGCTGGGCCAGTCGCTCAACCAGAGCGTGACCCAGCTCATCACGTCGGTGACGCAGATTATCGGCGTGCTCGTCATGATGCTGTCGATCAGCCTGCCGCTCACCGGCGTCACCGTGCTCACGCTGCCGGCCGCCGCGATTATCCTGACCGTAATGATTCACTTCTCGCAGCCATACTTCCGAGAGCAGCAGCAGGTTCTGGGTGCCGTCAACGGCATTATCGAGGAGGATTTTGCCGGCCAAAACGTCATTCAGGTGTTCGACCGCGCCGAGGCCTCAATCGAGGAGTTCGACCGTCAAAACGACCGCCTCTTTATTAGTGGCTGGCGCTCGCAGTTCCTGTCGGGCCTGATGATGCCGCTTATGAGCTTGGTGGGCAACATGGGCTACGTGGGCGTCGTCGTGGTGGGCGCGCAGCTCGCACTGACCGGCAATGCCACGCCCGGCGACATCCAGAGCTTTATCCAGTACGTTCGCAACTTTACGCAGCCCGTACAGCAGCTGGGCAACGTGAGCAACACGATGCAGTCGATGGCCGCCGCCACCGAGCGTGTGTTTGAGTTCCTCGCCGCGCCCGAAGAGGAGCAGAAGGCCGACGCCCAGATTCCCGAAAAGCGCCCCGGCCACGTGGAATTTGACCATGTCAAGTTTGGCTACACGCCCGACAAGACCATCATCCACGACTTTAGCTGCGAGGCGCAGCCCGGCCAGACCATCGCCATCGTCGGTCCCACCGGCGCCGGCAAGACCACGCTCATTAAGCTGCTGCAGCGCTTTTACGACGTGGACGGCGGTTCGCTGCGCGTCGAGGGCATCGACGTGCGCGATTGGGACCGCGCGGCGCTGCGCGGCGAGTTTGCCATGGTGCTACAGGATACCTGGCTGTTTAACGGCACGATCCGCGAGAACATCCGCTACGGACGCCCCGATGCGAGCGATGCCGAGGTCGAGGCCGCTGCACGCGCCGCACGCTGCGATCACTTTATCCATACGCTCGCCGGCGGCTACGACTTTATGATCAACGAGGAGGGCACCAACCTCTCGCAGGGCCAGCGCCAGCTCGTGACCATCGCCCGTGCCATTTTGGCCGACCGCCCGGCACTGATTTTGGACGAGGCGACCTCCAACGTCGATACCCGCACCGAGGAGCTTATTCAGCGCGCCATGGATGCGCTGATGCAGGGCCGCACGAGCTTTGTCATCGCACACCGCCTGTCCACGATCCGCAACGCCGACGTGATCTTGGTAATCCGCGACGGCGACATCGTCGAAAAGGGCACGCACGACGAGCTGCTCGCCCAGGGCGGCTTCTACGCCGACCTGTACAACTCGCAGTTCGACGAGGCGGCGTAAAACCGGCAGCAAACAACCGCAATGCCAAGAAAACGGGGGCGCAGGACAACCTGCGCCCCCGTTTTGTGTCCTCCGAGCCTCGAAACGCCTTCCCTGAGACCTCATTGACGGCGCTTTCCAGACCCCGTGGGCAAAAAATGGCAAATATGAGTACTGTTACTTTTTTAGTATCAGCCAAAACAGCCTCAAACGACCTCCTTGCGGCCTCTATACGCCTTCAAATTAATCAAAACGCCCGTTAGCATGCTTCTGTGTGCCAACGTTAATGAACATATTTGCTGTTGTGCCTATTATCTTGTAAGCTCGATATGAGACTACGCCAGCAACAGTACTCATATTTGCCATTTTTTGCCCACGGGGTATGCCGCAGAAGATCCAACTTGCTCCAGCGTGCCGTACGCCGACCCCCCTTCCGGCGAGTGCCGACATTTTCCCAGATAAAACCTGCCAAAATAAACCTGTCCCTTTTTGGTAGGTTTCGGGGTGACAAGGGCTTGCACTTTAGCGTGCGACAGCGGATAATGCCGAGCATTCGACAATACGCTTATTGCTCTTTTCATAGATTGAGGAGACCCCTATGGCCATGGAATTCAAACGCAGGCTGCCGATCCCCATGGAGATCCGCGAGGAAATGCCGCTTTCTGCCGAGCTTACCGCCAAAAAGCAGGCATTTGACGCCGAGGTCGCCAAAGTCTTTACTGGCGAGGACGCACGCAAGGTGCTCATCATCGGCCCGTGCTCTGCCGACCGCGAGGATTCAGTGCTTGAGTACATGAACCGACTGGCCAAGACCGCCGAGGAGGTCAAGGACAAGCTCGTCATCATTCCGCGCGTCTACACCAACAAGCCGCGTACCAAAGGCACCGGCTACAAGGGTCTTCTGCACAACCCCAACCCCGAGGCTCCCGATGACCTGCTCGAGGGCGTCAAGGCCATCCGCCATATGCACTTGCGCGTCATCGAGGAGACGGGCTTCTTCACCGCCGACGAGATGCTCTATCCGTCCAACTACCAATACCTCGTTGACCTGCTGAGCTATGTTGCCGTGGGCGCACGCTCGGTCGAGAACCAGGAGCATCGCCTGGTGTCGAGCGGCATTTCGGTACCCGTCGGCATGAAGAATCCCACTGCCGGCTCTACCACCGTTATGCTCAACTCCATTTACGCCGCGCAGGCGCACCAGAGCTTCATCTTCCGCAACTGGGAGGTCGAGTGCGACGGCAACCCGCTCGCACACGCCGTTATGCGTGGCTACATCGGTCTCGATGGGCGTACCTACCCCAACTACCACTACGAACACCTGGAGCGCCTGGCCGAGCGCTATACCGAGCATGCCGGCTACGCCAATCCGGCAGCGATCATCGACTGCAACCATGACAACTCGGGCAAGCGTCCGCTGGAGCAGTGCCGCATTTGCAAGGAGGTGCTCGACAGCTGCCGCCGCAACGAGTCCATCTCTAAGCTGGTCAAGGGCTTTATGATCGAGTCCTACCTGGAGGACGGCAACCAGCCGGTCGACGGCGGCGTCTTTGGCAAGTCGATCACCGACCCGTGCCTGGGCTGGGAAAAGACCGACTACCTCATCCACGAGATCGCGGAACGTATTTAGTTACGCGGTTTTACCAAACCGCGTAACTGCTCGACGCTGCAAACCCGCCAGAACGGCAATCTGCCTTTCAGCTTCGACGGCATGACCAAAAGGTCAATGCCGCCTCGCTTCAAGGCACCTTGCTCGCTCTGGCGGGTTTTCGCTCATATGACCCAATCCGCTGTCAAGAGCCACAATGGCCCCGCCGACCGCTTGCAATCGGGCGGCGGGGCCTGCCCTTACCC
>CABRBC010000034.1:0-15726 GCA_902469055.1 uncultured Collinsella sp. | reverse complement strand
CGGTCGTTACCACGGTTGCCGCCGAAGCCGCCACGGTTGCCGCCGCGGTCGCCATAGCCACCACGGTTGCCGCCAAAGCCGCCGCGACCGCCACGGTCGCCGCCACGGTCACCAAAGCCGCCACGGCCGCCGCGATCGCCACGGTCACCGCCACGGTCACCGCCACGGCCACCGCGATCGCCAAAGCCGCCGCGACCGCCACGGTCGCCGCCACGGCCACCGCGATCGTCACGGCCGCCGCGAGGACCGCGGTCCTCGTCCAGGCCCATGGCGACGAGCGGAGCAATGACCTTATCGAGAGCGGCCATCAGCTCGGTGGCCTCCTCGTAAGAAAGCTCGGGCAGGAGCTTCTCCTTCTTGTTGGCAAGCTCGACCAGGCCCTCAGCGGCATCCTCGGCAGCGAAGACGACGATCTTGCGCATATCGCCCTCGGCGTCGTCGATGCGGCCGACCAGATCGGCAGCCTCGGCCTCGGCCATCAGGCCATCGAGCTCACGAAGGCGCATGCCCAGCAGGTCGGACATTTCCTTCTGCTCCATCCTGGGCTTGAGGTCAAGAAGCTTGATGGCGCGCTCGATGTTCGCCATGCGCTCGGCCTTGGCCTCCTCCTCCTTGGAAATAGCAAAGCGACGGCTACGCAGCAGGCGGGCGGCCTTCTGCATCTTGTCCATCAGCTCTTCGTCATCGTAATCAACGGCGGCCTCGACAACCTCGGCCTCCTCCTCGTCGGAAACCTCGTCAGCAGCCTCAACCTCGGCAGCTTCGGTCTCCACGGTCTCGACTGCCTCAACCTCGGCAGCCATGGTCTCGTTCTCGGTCTCGTTCATGATCTCTTCGTTCTCGGACATGAGACTCCTTCTTGGCCCTCTCGGGCATCATCGCCCCATTCGCGGGGCCCGTCGCGCACTCTTTGCGCTTTAAACATTCATGCCTCTCGGCAAAACGTCCATTAGTTTATGGTGTCGTCATCTAATCTAGCTGCAGAATCTATGTGCACACATTAATGCGACATGTGCGACTCGCGACGAGCGTACACCAGCGACGCCACGAACCCGACCACGGCAATCACGGCCGCCACGCGCACGGCAGTTGCAAATCCAATCGCTTGGGTAACGTCGGTCGCAATGCCAGCGGCGCCGGCAGTCGCCGCAGAACTCGAGAGCAGGCCGATAAACAGCGACGGGCCAAACGATGCGGCAATCATGTTCCACGTGTTGAGCAATGCCGTTCCGTGAGGATGTTCAGCGGCAGGCAGCGTCTCCAAGCCGGCCGTCTGCGAGGGGCTCAGCACCAAACCGACTCCGGCATACACTACAACGGTCAGTGCCACGACAACGCCGATGTTCATGCTTGCCGCCGTCATCGAGATTGCAGTCTGCCCCACGGCAATCAGGGCAAAGCCGACCGGCAGCAGCGGCCATGCGCCACGGGCGTCCATCACGCGTCCGCCCACAATCGAGGTCACGGCGTTGCAGGCAATTGCCGGCAAAATGAGCAGGCCCGCAACAAGTGCGGTCATGCCGTATGTGCCCTCAAAATAGAGCGGCAACAAAACACTCATCGAGAACGTTGTCATCATCGACACCACCACAAGCAGGCACGCAGGCCAAAAACGAACGCTCGCCATGGGACGCACGTTAAGCACCGGATGCTCGAGTTTGAGCTGGCGGGCCGCAAACAGGCCGAGCAGCACAATGGCGGCGAAAAGCGCCACAATGCCGGCAATCAGATTGGTCGAGAACTCGCCTACGGAATATACAAATGCCGTAATGCCGGCGGCGAGCAAAACAACCGACAGAATATCAAGCGTGGTGTTCGAGCGCTCTCCGACATTCTGAACAAGCTTAACGCCCGCCGCAGCGACCACAATGCCGCCCACCAGCGGCACTACGAACACCGCCCTCCAGCCAAATAACGTGCACATAAGGCCGCTGATCACGGGTCCAAACGCCGGCCCCAGCGTAATGCAGGCACCGCCCAGGCTCAGATACAGACCGAGTTTCTCGCGCGGCGCGCAAGACAGCACCACGTTCATCATGAGCGGGAACAAGATGCCCGATCCCGCAGCCTGCAAAATACGACTTGGCAGCAAAACGCTAAACGACGGAGCGACCAGGCACAGGACTTCACCGGCGACCATGCATCCGCATGCGAAAAACAACAGCTTGCGCGTCGAGAAACGGCCTGACAGGAAGGCCATGATGGCCGTAAAGATCGACGTCACAATCATGTAGCCCGAGACGAGCCACTGCGCCGTGGTGGCACTCACCGAAAAGGCTGCCATAATATCGTGCAACGCCACGTTAATGATGTTCTCGTTAAACGCGGCAACAAAGGCTGCAATATACATTACGACGAGAATCGCCGCAGTGGCCGATGGCGCTACTTGAACTTGTTGCTGAGATTTGCTCCCCATGCATTTCCTTCCTCTTGGAACGACAGTCGCATCGCCCCAGAGGAACAGCCCAGGGCGAATAATGAGCCCTAGACTTACGCCAGACGCCGTACACGACGAATCTGACAACATGGTCCAACGTTGAAAGATTGTAACGCGGACGCACAGCTTTCCTTCCGCGCTATTATTAAAAGTCCACGAAAGCATAAGACATGAGGAGCCCGCCATGATTAAGCCCATCATGAAATCCGAGTTCTTTTTGCGTCTGCCTTCCGAAGACGCGGGACCCGACGATGCCGCAACCGGGCAGGATCTCCTGGATACGCTCCACGAGCATGAGCGCGAGTGCGTGGGTCTCGCCGCCAACATGATCGGCGTGCGCAAACGCATCATCTGCGTAAAGGACGGCAACAGGACACTCCTGATGTACAACCCTCAAATTCTTGAGCAGGTCAATGCCTATCAGACGAGCGAAGGATGCCTCTCGCTGACCGGCGAGCGTCCCTGTACCCGCTATCGCCGCATTAAGGTGGAGTATTTGGACGAGAACTTCGTCCACCGCATCAAAAACTTCTCGGGCTACACCGCCGAGATCATCCAGCACGAAATCGACCACTGCACTGGAATAGTGATCTAGTTCCGCCGATTCAAGAAAGCTCCCTGCAGCAAAACAACTGCAGGGAGCTTTTCATAGTGCGGAGCTTCTATCCCACTAGCTTTGACGGTAATGATCGAAGAAATCGGCGAGGTCTTCGAGCGACTCTTTGAGCACTTCCATGCGCGGCAGGTACACGATACGGAAGTGGTCGGGCTCAGCCCAGTTAAAGCCGCCGCCGCGCGTAATCAGGATCTTCTTCTCGTGCAGCAGGTCAAGGGCGAACTGTTCGTCATCGGTGATGTTGAACTTTTTAACATCCATCTTGGGGAAGATGTAGAACGCCGCACGCGGCTTAACCACCGAGATGCCGTCAATCTTGTTGAGTGCCTCATACACAAAGTTTCGCTGCTCGTAGACACGGCCGCCGGGACGGATGTAGTCGTTGACCGACTGATGGCCACCGAGTGCCGTCTGAACGATCGACTGAGCCGGCACGTTGGAGCACAGGCGCATGTTGGAAAGCATGTTGACGCCCATGATAAAGTCGCTCATGCAGCGCTGGTTGCCCGAAAGCACCATCCAGCCAATACGATAGCCCGCAATCATGTGAGACTTGGACAGACCGCTAAAGGTAACGCAGGGCAGGTCGGGGGCGAGCGAGGCAATCGAGACGTGCTCGTAGCCGTCCATGCACAGGCGATCGTAGATCTCATCGGCAAAGATCATCAGCTGATGCCTGCGCGCAATCTCGACGATGCCCTCGAGCACCTCGCGCGGATAGACAGAACCCGTGGGGTTGTTGGGGTTGATGATGACGAGGGCTTTGGTCGCACTCGTAATCTTGGACTCCATATCCTCCAAGTCGGGATACCAATCCGCCTGCTCATCACACAGATAATGTACGGGATGACCGCCGGCAAGGGTTGCGCACGCCGTCCAGAGCGGATAGTCGGGGCTGGGGATCAGAATCTCGTCGCCGTTGTCGAGCAGCGCGTTCATCGAAAGCTGAATGAGCTCGGACACGCCGTTGCCCGTGTAGATATGCTCCATCTGAACATTGGGCAGGCCCTTGATCTGCGAATACTGCATGATCGCCTTGCGCGCGGAGAACAGGCCGCGCGAATTGGAATAGCCTTCGCAGTCGGGCAGCTGCTGGCGCATGTCCTTGATGACCTCATCGGGCGTGCGGAAACCGAAGGGCGCCGGGTTACCGATGTTGAGCTTGAGGATGCGCTCGCCCTCGTCCTCCATGCGGGCGGCCTCGTCGACGACGGGGCCACGCACGTCATATAGAACGTTCTCGAGCTTGGTGGATTTAGAAAAAGTACGCATGGTGGTGCTCCTTGTGATTTGAGCCGTGGGACTGGGTTCTGGCTTGGCAACTTTACGGGACGGAGGGGTCTCACCTTGATCGGCGTCACCGGCAAGCAGCCAGGTAACATCGACCTCCAAAATGCGGGCGAGCAGCTCTGCCACATCGCGCCGCGGAATCGTCTTGCCGCTCACATATTGGCTCATCTGACTCTTGCCGAGTTTTTTGCCGAGCATCTCCGATGCGCGGATCACGTCCGACTGGCGAACGTCGCGATCGGACATAGCCTGTCGCAGGCGATCGCTAAACGTCTCTTGGGCCACAGGAACCTCCTTGCTGGCAAAGTTCAATTTATAGAACACGAATTGAACCGGGGTTCAATTTAGCAAGCAGTATAGCGCCGCGCCTCATTCGAAAGTTCAATTTCATAAGAAAACGTACCGAACTCCGAGATTTGCCCAAAACGGACAATGACGTGTACACGTTTAGAGGTATTCGAGGAAACGGGCGGCGGCAAGCGAAACATCGGCCGTTCGATATATGGCGTTGATTTGGCGATGGGGATGCCCCTCGAGTGGGCGCACAGCAACATCGAACTGACAACGGCGCAAGATGAGCGCGGGAAGAATGCTCACGCCCAGGCCGTCCTCGACCATAGCCATAATCGCATAGTCATCCCAAGTCGACAGCTTGGAGCACACCGTCAGCCCCGCCCGACGGAACAGCGGCGTAATCTCATCATCGGTGCCGCGTTCTAGCAGAATAAACTGCTCGTTGGCTAAATCGGCAAGAGAGACGACCTCCGCCGTGGCAAGCAAAGAGTCTGCCGGCACTACCGCCATCAACTCGTCGCGCACCAAAGACCGCGATGTCATGCCATTTTCTCGAGGCTCATACGGGATAAAGCCCAGATCGCAGCGGCCCTCTGCCACCCATTGTTCAATCTCTGAGTAATCGCCCATCAGCAACTCGTAATCGACGTCCGGGTGATCGGCGCGAAAGCGCGCAATCACCGGCGGCAGCACGTGGGTCGCCACGCTCGAAAACGTACCGATGCAGATTTTACCGCGCATGAGCCCGCGCATCTCATCCACCCGTCGCTGCAAGCGAACGAATTCCTCGCATAACGCCTCAACCGCAGGCATAACTTGCCGTCCATCGGCAGAAAGTACTACGCCCTCGCGACTGCGGTCGAGCACCTTAAAGCCCCAGTCGGCCTCGAGATCGGCCACCATACGGCTCACGCCCGATTGCGAATAGCTCAGGCGCTCGGCAGCACGCGTAAAGCTTCCGGCGCGCACCGTCTCCAGCAGCACCTGCATCTTTTGAATATTCGTTTCCACGGCACCCCTCAACCTTTACATGCGTTTTTATCATGTTTGCCATGCATTATATTCGCTTTTCTTCTATTGCCAGTTCACCCATAGTGAACATGCTCGAATATAGAGGGGACGGAAACGCATGGACAACGGACTGTTTACGTACTTAGCAGCATTGCTATTGTTTGGCTCCAACGGCATCATCGCCGCTGCCATCGCGCTGCCGAGCTCCGATATCGTGCTACTACGCACGTTTTTGGGCGCGCTCTCGCTTGTCACCATCCTCGCCATCACCCAAAGCCATAAGTTGCAGGCACCATCTCGTCCCCGCGAAGCCGCAGCACTCCTTCTCTCGGGAGCCGCACTGGGCGCCAGCTGGATTTTCCTGTTCCGCGCCTATCAGACGATCGGCGTCGGCGTATCCTCGCTGCTGTACTACTGCGGCCCCATCATTGTCATGGCGCTCTCCCCGCTCATCTTTGGCGAAAAGCTGACCGGCGGCAAAATCGCCGGCTTTATCGCCGTTGCTTGCGGTGCTTTTCTCATTGCAGCACAAGGTCTAGGCGGCAATATGCCCATTGCGGGTATCGCCTGCGGTATCGCCTCGGCATTTTGCTATGCGCTGATGGTCATCGCTAGCAAGGGTGCGCCACACATCGAAGGCCTCGAGAACTCCACGCTCCAGGTGAGCGCCGCCTTTGTGACCGCGCTGGTCCTCACGCTCATCACGCAGGGCGCTCCCTCATTCCTGTCCGCCGGCGTCGCCGCCAGTATTGATTGGCGCGCCGTCGTCATGCTCGGCGTCGTCAACACCGGCATCGGTTGCCTGCTCTACTTTAGTGCCGTCGCCAAGCTGCCCGTCCAGACCGTCGCGGTCGTCGGCTACCTCGAGCCGCTTTCGGCCGTCGTGTTCTCGGCCGTCCTTTTGGGCGAAGCCATAACACCGGTCCGCCTGATGGGCGTCGCGCTTATCATCGGCGGCGCGATTTTTTGCGAACTCGCCGGCAAACGCGCAAACGCCAAGGCTGGCATCGCCCAGACAGTACGTGCTTAAAAGCCCCTGCTTTGAAATACTACCTGCGTAGATAAATAATCCCCAGCTGAGGATTATTGTCTAAAATAACCCGATGTGCCAAACTGCTCTTGTATGTATAAAGACGGCATAAAGTTTTTTGTCCTAGACAGATAACCGGATGTCTAAGGGAGTCCTCGTGGCACACAATAAACTGGAGGCAAACCTCCAAGACCAGCACGGGCAAGGCGGGCACGGAGCCATCCCCCTCTCCGCTGGCATGCTGCTCGTAACGCTCGGCGTCGTCTATGGTGACATCGGCACGAGCCCCATGTACACCATGAAATCAATCGTCGCCAACAACGGCGGCATCGGTACCGTCAGCAAGGACATGATCCTGGGCGCGCTTTCGCTCGTCATCTGGACCATGACGCTCGTGACCACGGTCAAGTACGTGGTAATCGCCATGAAGGCCGACAACCACAACGAAGGCGGCATCTTCGCCCTGTTCAGCCTCGTGCGCAAGGTGGCACCATGGCTGATTCTGCCCGCCATGATCGGCGGTGCGGCACTGCTTGCCGACGGCATCCTCACCCCCGCCGTCACGGTCACCACAGCCATCGAGGGTCTGCGCACCATCGAATGGGGCCATGCGCTGCTGGGCGACGGCCAGACCAATGTGATCATCATCACCATCATCATTATCTGCGGTCTGTTTGCCATGCAGCGCGCCGGCACCTCGTCAATCGGCAAGCTGTTCGGCCCGCTTATGACGCTATGGTTCCTGTTCCTGGCGGGAGCCGGCCTGTTCAACATGATCGGCAACCTGTCCATCCTACGCGCGCTCAACCCCATCCGCGGCATCATGTTCCTGTTCTCGCCCATCAACCATTCGGGCATCATGGTGCTCGGCTTTGTCTTCCTGTCGACGACCGGCGCCGAGGCGCTCTACTCGGACATGGGTCATGTGGGCAAGGCCAACATCTATGCATCCTGGCCGTTTGTTAAGGCGGCGCTTATCCTCAACTATCTGGGTCAGGGAGCATGGCTGCTCGCCAATAACTCCAACCCCCAGATGCTCGCGATGGATATCGTCAACCCGTTCTATATGATGCTTCCCGAGCCCCTGCGCCCCTTTGCCATCGTGCTTTCGGCCGTAGCGGCCATCATCGCCTCGCAGGCGCTCATCACCGGCTCGTTCTCGCTGGTTTCGGAGGCAACGCGCCTCAACCTTATGCCACACCTGCGCATCCACTACCCCAGCGATACCAAGGGTCAGCTCTATATTCCACTCGTCAACAACATCATGTGGGTCGGCTGCATCTTCATCGTGCTGCTGTTCCAGAACTCCGAGCGCATGGAGAGCGCCTATGGCCTCGCCATTACCGTGACCATGCTCATGACCACGACGCTTTTGACGAGTTATATCGCCGGCATTCTCAAGCACAAGCTGGGTGCCTGCGTCTTCGCCCTGCTCTTTGGTGCCATTGAGCTGTGCTTCTTCGCTTCGTGCCTCACCATGTTCTTTGACGGCGGCTACGTCATGATCTTCCTGGCCGCACTGCTGTTCGGCCTTATGTATGTGTGGCGTCGCGGCACCGCCATCGAGCGCACGCAGACGATTCTGCTGCCCGTCTCCAAGTACATCGATCAGCTCAACCGCCTGCGCAACGACGAGACCTATCCCGTGCTCGCCGACAATCTGGTATTTCTCACCAACAGCCCCGACCCGCTCACGCTCGACCGCGACGTGCTTTATTCCATCCTGGACAAGCACCCCAAGCGCGCCAAGGCATATTGGTTCATCAACGTGCACGTTACCGACGAGCCCTATACGCATGAGTATTCCGTTGAGACCTTTGGCACAGACTTCCTGTTCCGCGTGCGCTTGGACCTGGGCTTTAAGGTCAATCAGCGCATCAACGCCTACCTGCGCCAGATCGTTGGCGACCTGATGGCATCGGGTGAGTTGCCGCCGCAACACCACACCTACTCCATCTACGAGACCCGCGGCAACGTGGGCGACTTCCGCTTTTGCATGCTGCGCAAGATGCTTGCCCCCGAAACGGACATCAACCGCAACGACCATCGCGTCATGGCCATCAAGTACGCCGTCCGCCGCGCCTGCGGAAGCCCGGCACGTTGGTATGGTCTCGAGAACTCGGCCATCATCATTGAGTACGTACCGCTCTTTGCCCGCATGCGTCCGGCAGTCAAGCTCGTACGCACCCAGGTGCCGCTCGAGATCCTGATCGAAGAGGCCGAGGAAATGGAAGTCGACATCTTCTCGGACGACCTGGTCAACGGCAACGCAGCCGGTAAGGACATGAACGTCGATCCCACCGAGTTGCTCGAGAGCGTCGCCGATACGCCCGAACAGCAACAGCTCGACGGTCTCGAGATCGAACAGCTCAACGACGCCAACTTCTAGCGACGTCACAAATCAACGACAGCGGCCCTGCACCTCACGAGAGACGCAGGGCCGCTTTGCATTGCGGTAAAGCTAACGGCTACGAACGACGCGGCTCGGGAACCACGAGCCTATCGGGGCTCGCGCCCTCGGCATCCATCAGGCTCACGTAGCGAATCGACGGGTCCCCATACATCGCGTAGTAATAATTGCCCGTGCGCGCGCTAAAGCATCCGGTGTAGATAGTCTTCTCGAACTTGCCATCGCCCATCCTGGACGCCCCCTCGATCATCACCACGCCCTCGAGCGAGCGGAACATGCGGACGACGTTTTCGGTCTCGCTTTCCTTTTGCGGGTAATTGGCATTGAGGTACGCCGCCTTTACAAAACGGCTCGGCGAATAGCAGTCACCCGGAATACCGCGCATGCCGGCACCCGCGCCATAGGGCTTGAGCTCGGCGCCACGCCATGTCGCCGTCTGCGGAAAATCGCTTGTGGCCGTGATATAGGTGCGCAGGTTTTCCATGTGCCACGGGAAGGTGGGCTGATTGGCAAGGGTGTCGACCGGATCGTCGTATACATGCAGGCCGTCAGCCATCATCTCGACCACGATGCTGCGCTGGCTGTCGCCGATAATCCAATGGAGCAGCGACACGCCCAGCCCCTCTCCGGCAGATTTGGCGACAATCACCGTGTCGCGCAGCGCGGCCTCGACCTCATCGACCGTCGAGAACGTCGCTGCCACCCACAGGGGAAACTCATAGGCCGCGATATTGGTCTTTCCATCAACCGGCCCCTCGGCATACTCGGCATAACCCGGGAAATTGAGGCCCGCCACGGCGAGGCCCGCATCGTTGCCGCAATCGAAGAACATAGGGTAGTTCTTGTAATCGATGCACATACCGATCACCGCGTGTGCCGCTGTCGCTTCGTCGATAAACGAATACGGAATGTGAAACCCGCGCGGCATCACGCGAACCTGTTGGCCGTAGTCAAAGCTCCAGTCGAGGTTGCGGCCTAGATACATGTGGCCAGAATTATCGGTAAATCGAATACTCGTGCACATAGCGCCTCCTAGCTTTACGTTCTTGCTAATTTCATTGTCTCCAAACAAAAAGGCGCTAAACACAAAAGCCCGGACATGACAACAATGTCACGCCCGGACTATTCAAGCTGGATAAACTCAACCAAGTTAACCCCGCAGGTCGTCTAAGGGGTCAAAGTGCCGCAGATTGCCACGAAAGAGGAGCGCCGCGTACTAACGGTACGCAAGCGACGATTGAGCGGCAAGGTGCGGTGCTTTGATTCCCTTAGACCAACTTGCCGAGACAGTGGTCGATCATATGCTGGATCATCTGTGCCTCGAAGCCCACAAAGTCCTGCTTGCGCTCGCGCATCTTGCCGTCGACGATCACGTCATAAGCGACCTTGCACTTGATATAGCGCGTGGACTTGGTGACCTCCTCGTGCGTCAGGCAGCTCTCCTCCATCTTGCTGGCGCCCAGGCCAAACACCAGACGGGGGTTGTAGAGCACATGGGGCTCGCCGGCATCGTCCAGGTAGACGCAGACCTTCTTGGTGATGCCGATCTGGTTGGCGGCAAGGCAGCCGGCATCGTCGAGCGACTTGATGGTATCGATCAGGTCCTGTGCCACCGACTCGTCCTCGACGGTCGCGACCTCGCAACGCTGGGACAGAATAGCCTCGTCGTGGCAGAGCTCTTTAATCATACGTTCCTCCATAGGGGTCGTTGTAACTGCTTAAGTATACGGTACCCACACATTTTCATGCGGAAAATACCGCCCGT
The DNA here is from genome assembly GCA_902469055.1 of uncultured Collinsella sp. Classification (GTDB taxonomy): domain Bacteria; phylum Actinomycetota; class Coriobacteriia; order Coriobacteriales; family Coriobacteriaceae; genus Collinsella. Next base: position 4,873 of record CABRBC010000034.1, on the reverse strand, counting down.
CCGCTACAAAGCGCCGAACATCAACATGTGAGAACAGCAAGGTTGTAAAGGCGATATAGTAAATGAGTTCGTGTCAATCGGCCTAAACTCGGGGCCGAACAAGGAAAGGGTATGCATGGACGAACTTTTTCACGTCAGTGAGCGCAAGTCCACAATCGGGACCGAACTTCGCGCTGGACTGACAACATTCCTGGCAATGGCCTACATCATTGCCGTCAACCCCGCGGTGCTCTCGGGCGCCGGCATCGATGCGGGAGCGCTCGCCTGCGCCACCTGCCTGGGCGCCGGCATCATGACCATCTGCATGGGCGTCTTCGCCAACCGCCCGCTCGCCTGCGCGTCGGGCCTGGGCATCAACGCCATGATCGCGGGCATCGCCACCACCATGTGCGGCGGTGACTGGCACGTGGCCATGAGCGTTATCTTCCTCGAGGGTATCGTCATCTTGCTGCTCGTCCTTTGCGGCCTGCGCGAGGCCATCATGGATGCCATCCCGGTTGTCCTGCGCCACGCCATCTCGGTTGGCTTGGGTCTGTTCATCGCCATGATCGGCCTGTGCGACGCCGGCATCATCACCGCTGGCGCCGGTACGCTCGTCGGCCTGGGCGACATCGCCTCACCCACCTTTATCGTCGGCATCATCTCCATCGTCGTGACGGTTGCCCTGGCTTCCCGCAACGTGCCGGGCTCGCTGCTCATCGGCATCATCGTCGCCGTTATCGCCGGTATCCCGCTGGGCGTCACCCACGCCCCCGAGGGCCTCATCGCACCGCTCGACTTCTCGACCTTTGGCGCCCCGTTTGCCAGCACCGCCGATGGCAACATGGCCATCGTGAAGGTTCTGACCGACCCGATGCTGCTCGTCGTTGCCTTCTCGCTGCTCATGAGTGACTTCTTCGACACCATGGGAACCGCGATGGCCGTCGCCAAGCAGGGCGAGTTCTTGACCGAGGACGGCAATGTCGAGGACATCCGCCCCATCCTGGTCGTCGACTCCGTGGCCGCTGCTGCCGGTGGCTTTATGGGCGTCTCCTCCATCACCACCTTCGTCGAGTCCACCTCTGGCGCTGCCGACGGTGGCCGCACGGGCCTCACCTCCGTCACCACCGGCGTGCTGTTCATTCTCGCCGCGTTCTTCTCCCCCATCGTCACCATCGTTTCCAGTGCCGCCACCTGCGGTGCTCTGGTCTACGTCGGCTACCTCATGATGAGCGAGGCCTCCGAGATCGACTGGTCCGACGTGTCGCAGGGTTTCCCGGCGTTCATGATTGTCGCCGGCGTGCCCTTCACCTACTCCATCTCTGCCGGCATTGGCCTGGGCTTTATCGCCTACGTGATCGTCGCGCTCTTTAAGGGCGAGGCCTCCAAGATCAAGCCGCTCATGTGGATCGCAGCCCTTGCCTTCCTCGTCTACTTCTTTGTAGCGTAACGGCAAAGCTGCCAAAGCAGAACACCAAAGCGCGGAGTCGCATCGAGCGGCTCCGCGCTTTGCTTTTAAAGCCAGGCAACGCACAGACGCGCGATGTATTGCTTCCCAAGTTTTGGACATTTTGCCCTCCAAACGGCACTACCACCGGCTACATCCTGCAGATATGCTGGGCGTAATCGCATAGGCCCTATGAGGATGGGAGTAACCATTGCCGCCTTGTTCACGACCCCCAAGCGCAATGACAAAACCTCTGGAGCCCATTTTGTCGAGCCCGACGTGTGCCGTCGCACGCTGCTCACACACGGCAGCTGGCGCCGCGTGACGCGCCGCCTCGTCTGCGACCTGGCCTGCGCGCTTACGGTGAGCTCGCTGCTCATGCCTAGCGTCTCGCTCGCGGCCGAGTGGGTCAACGTCGGCGGCACTCAGTACAACACTGCAGCAGGCGACGAGGCCGGCACCTGGTCCTGGGACGGCGCCGACGACATGAAGCTCAACGGCTATAACGCCGGCGCGATCGAGGCAGCGGGCAAGCTCAACGTGAGCTACGAGGGCAACAACATCGTCACTAACGGCGATGGCCGCGGCATCAAGGTTAAGGATGGCGCGAACGAGAACGCCGAGCTTAATATTCAGGGCGACGCGTCCAGCACGCTCAACGTGACATCTTCTCGTGACGCCATCACTTCCGTCGGCAGCATCAACATCGACGGCGCTGGCACTGTCAACGCCACGAGCACCGAGCACGATACCATCGATGCCGGGGGCGATGTCACCATCAAGGACTCGGGAAACGTTAACGCCACGGGCGATTCGGATGGCATCAGGGCCGACGGCAACATCACGATCGACAACAGCGGAACCGTCACCGCCAAGGCCACCGAGGATCAGGGTATCGATGCTAACGAGAACCTCATCATAAAGGGCGGCGGCAAGGTAGAGGCAAGCTCTATCAAAGACAATGCGATTTGGGCCGACGGCAACATCGAGATCTCGGGTGGCAGCCAGGTCAAGGCAAGCTCCGAGGAAGACGCCGCCATCGACGGTAAAAACAGCCTCACGGTCACGAACGCTTCCCTCAACGCAAGTGGCGTTGGGTATGGCATCTATGTCTACAAGGGCATCACGTTCGATGGCGCAACCGTAACGGTCCGTGCAAGTGCAGGGAACGATGAAGCCAGCGCCCTCTTCACCGACGAGGACGACATCGTCATCAAGAACGGCTCGATCGTGGATGCGTTCGCAGAAGGCCAGTTCTCGACCGCAATCTCCACCAGAAACTACTACCCCAACGAAGCGGGTGGTCACGTCTACATTAGTGACTCCGTTGTCAAGGCTATAGCCCGCTATGTCGAGTCCGGTAGCGACGGCCCCGATCACTACAGCAACGACCAAAGCGGCGCGGTCATTCCCGAGCATAGGGGCGTGAACATCGGCATCTTTGCCCGGACCAAGGAGGGCATCACGCCCGCGACCATCTCGATTGTCCGCAGTAAGGTCACAGCTGAGGGAGACACGGCGGCGATCTTCGCCCTTGCCGTGAGCGCGGACGGCGAGACAATCGGCACCATCGAGATCGAAGGCGCTCCCATCCAGACGCCCACAGGCGGCAAGATCATTGGCTATCGCAACAAGGAAGAACTCGATGACGGCATCTTCTACGTGGTGGGTCAAACCATCGGCACGGGCGACGCTGTGATCGACTCCCCCTATAACGAAGCTGTCGCCAAGAGCACGGTCATCGCGCCTCCCGAGGAGATCAAACCCGAGGAGAAGCCAGGCGAGACCAAGCCCGAGGGTTCCAAGTCCGAGGGCACGAAGACGACCAAGACCGTTGCAGTTGCAGCCACGGGAGCCAAGATCGCCGGCAAACTCGCAGCAACCGGCGACGCCTCGAGCGCAGCCATCGTGGCAGCCGCCCTTGCGGGAACAGCCGCCATCGCCGCGGGCGCCGTGGTGAGCCGCAAGCGCTCGTAAACACTTTTTCGCACGGGACGGGTGGATCGCGGCCCTTGCCTTCCTCGTCTACTTCTTCGTAGCGTAAGGGCAAGGCTGCAAAAGCTGAACAATAAAGCGCGGAGTCGCCATGCGGCCCCGCGCTTTTCTTTTAGCGCCGGTCCCTGCGCCGGCGTGCGGCCTATTTCTCCCCCATTTTGGCCATTTTGCCCTCCAAACGGCACTACCGCCGGCAACATCCAGCAGATACGCTGAATCTAGTCGTATAGGCCCTATGAGAACGGGAGCAACCATGGCAGCCTTGTTCACGACCCCCAAACACAATGACACTACCGCCGGAACCCATGTTGCCGAACCCGACGTTCGCCGTCGCATAGGACTCGCGCACGGCAGCTGGCGCCGCGTGACGCGCCGCATCGTCGCGGGCGCCGTGTGCGCGCTCACGGTGAGCTCGCTGCTCATGCCGAGCGTCTCGCTCGCAGCGGAATGGGTCAAGGTCGGCGGCAACAAGTACAACACCGCGGCGAGCGACGAGGCCGGTACCTGGTCGTGGAACGGCGCCGACGACTTGAAGCTCAACAACTATAACGGCGGCGAGATCCAGGCCGCAGGCAAGCTCAACGTGAATTACTCGGGAACCAACATCGTCACTGCCGAATGGATCGAAAGCATCAACGTTTCTCATGGCACTAACGAGAATGCCGAGCTCAATATCCAAGGCGACGAGGGCGGCACGCTCAGCGTGACATCTACTGAGGACGCTATCCTCTCCACGGGTAATATCAACATCGACGGAGCCGGATCCGTCAACGCCACGAGCACTGGGTTTGATGCCATCAATGCCGGAGGTGATCTCGCTATCAAAGGTTCGGGCAACGTCAACGCCACGGGTGCATCGGATGGCATCAGGGCAAACGGCAATATCACGATTGACGACAGCGGAGCCGTCACCGCCAGGGCTACCAAGGACAAGGGTATTGGAGCCGACAAGAACCTCACCATCAAGGGTGGCGGGACGGTCGAGGCAAGCTCCGAGAAAGACGCTGCCGTCGAGGCCAAGGGCAGCCTCGCAGCCACAAACGCCTCCCTCAACGTAAACGGTGTTGAATATGGCGTCTATGCCCACAAGGGCATCACCCTCGATCATGCAAACGTGACGGTCCGTGCAAGTAAAGGCAGATACGGTGGCGCCAACGCCCTCTTCACCTACCAGGACGACATCGTCGTCAAGAACGGCTCCACCGTGGACGCGTTTGCGGAAGGCGAGGTTTCGGCTGCATTCTCCACCAGAAACGATCGACCCAACGAGAAGGGCGGCCACATCTACATCAGCGACTCCGTTGTCAAGGCCATAGCCCGCTATGTCGAGAACGGCGACGGCCCCATCCCCTACAGACACTATGACCCAATCCGAGGGCACTAAAAAGATAGGAGCCCCCGCTCGTGACCGCGGGTCGGGGCTGCGACAATAATGTCGAAGTGCCATAGGCG
>CABRBC010000033.1:0-69852 GCA_902469055.1 uncultured Collinsella sp. | reverse complement strand
GGGTTCTCGTGGCGGCGGTTTCTGCCGCTGACGGTGCGGCTGCCGAGCCGGTTGAGGTGCACGTCGCCTCGCTCAAGGGTCCGACGTCGATTGGGCTGGTGCAGTTTATGGACCAGGCGGCCGACGGTGCCACGGACAATGAGTTCGACTTTGCGATCAACACTGCCGCCGACGAGATTGTGCCCAAGGTCATTCAGGGCGATATCGATATCGCCCTGGTGCCCGCCAACGTGGCGAGCGTACTCTACAACAAGACCGAGGGTGCGGTGCAGGTCATCGATATCAACACGCTGGGCGTGCTGAACGTGGTGACGGGTAACGCGGACGTTACTTCGTTTGGCGATCTGGCGGGCCATACCGTCTACATGACGGGCAAGGGCACCACGCCGGAGTACGTCATGAACTACCTGTTGGAGCGCGCGGGCCTGACCGGCCAGGTGGCGCTTGAGTTTAAGAGCGAGCCCACCGAGGTGCTGTCGGCCCTGCTTGCCGATCCGTCTGCCGTGGGCGTGCTGCCCGAGCCGTTCAAGACCGCTGCCATCGCAAAGAGCGAAGGCAAGTTGTCGGCTCCGGTAAGCCTGACCGATGTGTGGGATGAGCTGGCGGGTGACACGGGCTCGCGCCTGCTGACGGGCGTGACCGTGGTGCGCCGTGCCTTTGCCGAGGAGCATCCCGAGGCCGTGGCGGAATTCCTGAGCTGCCATGCTGCGAGCGTTGAGGCCGTGAACGCGGCGCCGGCGGACTGGGCTCAGGCCGTGGTCGATGCGGGTATCGTGGATAACGCCGCGATTGCCGAAAAGGCGATTCCCGGGTGCATGCTCGTGTGCCAGACGGGGAGGGATATGAAGGCGGCGCTCGGTGGGTACCTGCAGGTGCTGGCCGATGCGGACGCGAGCGCCGTGGGCGGCAAGCTCCCGGCTGACGATTTCTACTACATGGAGTAGCCCGTGCGTGCGTTTGCTCGACAAATGACAGAGCGTATGAAGGCGGTGGCGGCAGCAGGTGCCGTTGCCGCCTTTTGGCTTGCCGTGTGGGTGCTGATGGCGGGTTTCGTGGCGCAGCCGTTGATTTTGCCGGGGCCGGGCGCTGTCGTGGTGGCGTTGCTGCGACTGGTATGCGATGCCGGCACATGGGCGATTCTGGCAGGCTCGGGTGCGCGAATCTTGGGCGGGCTGGCGCTTGCCGCGGTGTGCGGCGGCGTACTGGCGGGAGTCTCGGTGCGATCGCTGACGTTTGCCCGCTTGGTGGCGCCGGCGCTTTCGTTTGTTAAGGCGACACCGGTTGCCTGCGTGGTGGTCCTGCTGCTCATTTGGTTGGGGTCGGCGCGCGTGAGCATTGCGGCGGTCTTTTTGATGGCACTTCCGGGCGTGTATTTTTCGCTGGTCGAGGGCTTGGCGCAAGCGGATAAGCCGCTGGAGCAGATGTTTCGTCTGCATGGCGTGCGGGGTTGGCGTCTGTTTTGCGCCCACACCTGGCGCGAGGTCCTGCCGTTTGTGCTTTCGTGTTCCCGCGCCGTGATTGGCATGAGCTGGAAGGCCGGCGTGGCGGCGGAGCTGATCGGCATGGCGGTGGGCACCGTGGGTGAGCGCATCTATCAGGCAAAGCTTTTGATTGAGACGGCTGATCTGCTGGCGTGGACCGTGCTGGTCGTTGCCGCCTCGTGGGCGTGTGAGCGCGTGCTGGTGTGGCTGCTGCGGGTTTCGGGACCCGTGGCGTGGCGCGCGGCCGTGCGGGCACATGGGCATGGACTGCGCGGGCGTGCGGGCGGCTCTGCTGGTGGCGGGGCTGCGGCGGAGCTTGCGCTCGCCGTGGGCGACCGGGCACCCTGGGCTCCGGCGCTGGATGGTCTGGTGCTCAACGTGCCCGCGGGCGGGCGTATCTGCGTGATGGGCGCTTCAGGCGTGGGCAAGTCGACGCTGCTTTCGTTGACAGCGGGGGAGTGCGCGCCGTGCTCGATGGTGTTTCAGGATACGCGCCTGGTTGAGGACGCTTCCGCTTTGGATAACGTGCTGGTGTGCGCCGATGCACGCGTGAATGCCTCGAGTGCCGCTGCCTTGTTGCGCCTGCTGGTACCGGGGATCGATGCGCATGCCCGCGTGGCCGAGCTCTCGGGCGGGCAGCGCCGTCGCGTCGAGATTGCCCGAGCCCTGCTGTGTCCGGGCGGCGCAGTGATTCTGGACGAGCCCTTTACCGGTCTAGACATCGCTGCGCGCGACGCATGCACCGAGGTCGTGCTCGACTTGCTCGACGGCCGTATGCTGTTGCTTGCCACGCACGATTCCGCTGACGCTCGGGCCCTCAATATCTCGGACATCATCACGCTCTAAAGACTTACTCAGCAATAAATTGATCCGTTTTTTCTCCGTCCCCATGGGGTCGGGTATGGTATTCTTTCTGCGGGGTAATACTTAGGAATACCAAGTAATACCAACGCCGTAGAACAAACTCCAGATGCGGGCCAATCGGGTTGCCTTCACAGCCCGTCGCCCAGCCGCGTGGCCCGCATCCATCCGCACCACCGTCGTTTCAAAAAGGAAGCGCCATGTCAGAACACATGACCCCGGTTGTCGCGAAGGTCTTGCCCGAGGAAAAGGCGGCCTTCGCGGCGGCAACCCAGCTCGTGGGCACCACGCCGTCCAACGCCATCCGCATGTTTATCGCCGCGTTCAATCGCTGCGGCACCTTCCCGTTCGACATCTCGCCCAGCGGGGCCTTTGGCAAAGAGTGTCCCCAACAGCTAGTCGTTGAAGAACGTCCCCAATGACTAGTCGTCGGGAGGAGGTTGGCATGCTCAATGCGATGATTTGGGCGCTTGCCTGTTTTGGCGTCGTCGCTGCCGATATTGCCCTGAGCGTCGTTTTGTTTTCCGCCCTTGGCGTCGCATCGGTGTTCATGGGTTTTTCGATCGATGACCTCGACATTCAATTGCTTCAGGCCGTCGCGCAGACAGCATCGTTTTTGATGGCGCTGCTGTGGTGGCGTTATCTGTGGCCGCGTTCGTTTATGGCACGCCGGCAAAGCGAGCACCCGCTCGGCGGGGGAGCGCGTGGGGCGTGGAAACGCATCGCCTGCGTTATCGTGATCGGCCTGGCCCTGCAGGTGGTTGTTGGCTACGTGACCGACGCCGCGCTGTCGTTGTTGCCCGATGCCGCGGCCGACTACAGCGAGCTTGTCGAGGAAACAGGCATGGGCGACACCAGCTATCTCGCCGTCCTGACCACGGTGCTCGGCGCCCCGTTTTGTGAAGAGCTGCTGGTGCGCGGCATTATTTTTGAGTTTTCGCTCCGAGCGTTTAATCCGCAGTGCCGCCCACTTTGGAAGCGCCGGCGTCGTGCGAGCGCGCAGGACGGCGCCATGGTGCCCTGGGCGGCCCCAAGCACGTGGGGTATCGCTGCGGCGATTGTGCTGCAGGCGGCAATCTTCGGCTTTATGCACATGAACTGGGTGCAGGGCTGCTATGCGGGTGTTGCCGGCCTCATCTTTGGCTGGGTGCTCGTGACCACCGGAAAGCTCCGTTACACGATCCTGCTGCACTTTGCCTTTAATGCCGGGTCGTATCTCATGACGTTGCTCTGGTTTGTGAACACGCCGTTCGACGTGGCAATTACGGTCGCTATCGCCGGCGTCATCCTTGTTGAGGCAATGCGCTTGCTACGCCACGCGTGTGGGATGGACGCAGCGAGCGCACCGCTGCCCTAGTTGCGACGCCCGCCTCCGTTGGCGCCCTGTCGTCCCTGGGCCGCGCGGTTGCGGCCTGCGGTGTTCTGCGCACGCGACATGCCGCCGTGGCCCTTGCTGCCCTTGGGCCCCTTGCCGGCGGCGCCACCGTGGGCCTTGCCGCCCTTCTTGCCGGTCCCATGTCCGCCGCCAGCAGACGTCTCGCCCGGGCGCGGCGGTACGGGACGGATCAGGCAATGCTTGGTGTAGCCGATTAGATCTCGGCGGCCGGCCTTTTCCAGCGCCTCACGCACAAGCTTGTAGTTCTCGGGCTTGCGGTATTGGATGAGCGCACGCTGCATGGCCTTTTCGTGCGGGTCGCGTGCCACGTAGATCGGCTGCATAGTGCGCGGATCCACGCCAGTGTAGTACATGCACGTCGACATGGTGGACGGGGTGGGGTAGAAGTCCTGCACCTGCTCGGGCATGTAGCCCATGTCGCGCACGGCCTCGGCAAGGTCTACGGCTTCCTTCATGGTCGAGCCGGGATGGCTCGAAATCAGATACGGCACTACGTACTGTTTGAGTCCGTATTCGCGGTTCAAGCGTTCAAATTTACGGCAGAACGCGTCGTAGACGGCGCGGCTCGGCTTGCCCATCACGGACAGTACCGCGTCGCTCACGTGCTCGGGCGCTACGCGCAGCTGGCCCGAGACATGGTGTTCCAGCAGCTCGCGCAAAAACTCGTCCGAGGCATCGGCCATGGTGTAGTCAAAACGGATGCCGCTGCGCACGAAGACCTTCTTGACGCCCGGCAGCTGGCGCAGGTCGCGTAGCAGCTGCGTGTAGCCGCTCTCGTCGACCACCATGTTCTTGCACACGTTCGGCCACAGGCAGCGCTTGTTCTTGCACACGCCGTGCTTGAGCTGCTTGTCGCAGGCCGGGCGGCTAAAGTTTGCCGTCGGTCCGCCCACGTCGTTGATGTAGCCCTTAAACTCGGGATCGCGCGTGAGCAGCTCGGCCTCGCGCATGATCGAGTCGTGGCTGCGCATCTGCAGCACGCGCCCCTGGTGGAAGGTGAGGGCGCAAAATGAGCACTCACCAAAACAGCCACGGTTGGAGCTAATGGAAAACTTGATCTCGGCAAAGGCCGGCACGCCGCCTGCCACGTCGTAGTCGGGATGCCAATCGCGTGCGTAGGGGAGCTCGGCTACCTCGTCCATCTCATCGGTGGTGAGCGTCGCCGATGGCGGGTTCTGCACCACATAGACGCTGTTGGGGTAGGGCTCTACCAGGCGGTGTCCGGTGATGGGGTCCATATTCTGCTGCTGCACATTGAAGCTGCGTGCGTAGTTGAGCTTGTCGGCAGCAAGGTCGTCCCAGCTGGGTAGCAGGTCGTAGTCGTAGACCTCGTCGAGCGAGCTCGTGCGGTAGACGGTACCGTTGATATAGGTGATCTGGTCGACGGGTAGCCCCGCGTCGAGCGCGTCGGCGATCTCGACAATCGCGTGCTCGCCCATGCCGTAGATGAGAATGTCGGCGCCCGAGTCGAGCAGTACCGAACGCTTAAGCTTGTCCTGCCAGTAGTCGTAGTGGGCCAGGCGGCGCAGGCTTGCCTCGATGCCACCGATAATGATGGGGGCGTCCTTAAACGTCTGGCGGATGAGGTTGCCGTAGACCGTGACGGCGCGATTGGGACGGCGCCCCTCCTCGCCACCGGGGGTATAGGCGTCAGTGTGGCGGCGGTGCTTGGTCACCGAATAGTGGTTGACCATGGAGTCCATGTTGCCGGCGCTGACGAGAAAGCCTAGGCGAGGCTCGCCGAGCGCGGTAATGCTGGCGGGGTCGGTCCAGTCGGGCTGGCAGATGATGCCCACCTTGTAGCCGTGCGCGTCGAGTACGCGGCTGACGATGGCCATGCCAAAGCTGGGATGGTCCACGTAGGCGTCGCCGCAGATGTAGACAAAGTCGCACTGGTCCCAGCCGCGCGCATCCATGTCGGCGCGGCTGACGGGGAGGAATTTATCGCGGCCCGGGCGCCAGGGGCGGGCGGGCGTCGCTTGGGAATGCTTGGTGCGGGCGACCGTGGCCTGCTCCTTGCCGCCGCGCTTTTGCTGCTGGCCCTGTTTGCCCTGCTGACTGCGCTGGTTGTTCTGAGCGTGCTGAGGCTTTTTTGCCACGATCCCTCCCGGTGTCTGTATGCTGCACGTAATTGTAACCAGTCTTTTTGGGACGGGGCTAAAAAGACTGGGGGAGTACATGGACTAGTGAGTGGGAGCGTCGCCGCGCCCACCGTTTGTTTCCAGACTGTGTATCCCTGCGTCGAAGGAGCCGTCTCGCGCGCACGCCATGTTGTCAATGGGTTACAGTATGAACGGCGGCTATGTTTCCGCCAACGCACGAGAGAGTCGTCAACAAGGAGGATACACGACGATGCAGCGTGCCAAACAGATATCGGAGTCTATTGAGCTGGGCATCATCTTGGCGCTCGCCGGTGGCTTTATGGACGTGTATTCGTACATTGGGCGCGACCATGTTTTCGCCAACGCGCAGACAGGCAACATCCTGCTCGTGGGCGTGAGCATCTCGGAGGGCAACTGGGCACTTGCGGGGCGCTACTTCTTCCCTGTGGTGTCGTTTGCCGTGGGTATTATGCTTGCCGATCTGGTACACGAGCGGTTTGGCAGCGTGATCCACTGGCGTCAGGTGACGGTGTTCTTTGAAGCCGTCATCTTGCTGGGCGTGAGCTTTATCCCGGGCGGCAATTTCAACCTGCTCGCCAACTGCCTCACCTCGTTTGCCTGCGGCATGCAGGTCGAGAGCTTCCGCAAGATCCACGGTCACGGCATCGCTACGACCATGTGCATCGGCAACTTGCGCAACGCGCTGCAAAACGTGGACGATTACATCATCACCCACAGGCGCGGCTTTTTGGAAAACGGCCTGCTGTACTTTGGCGTGATCCTTACCTTTGTGTTTGGCGCCGTGTTGGGCAACTGGTGTATTGAGCGCATGGGCCTGCACGCCATCGTCGTGGCGAGCTTGCTGCTGTTTGTCGCGTTTGCCATCATGTTCATCGACCGCGAGCGCGACTTGCGCTTACGCTGGAAGGTTGCGGCCGAGGCTTGGAAAGAGGGCTGCCGAAAGTAACTGAATGCGGCAAAGGGGCTGTCCCTTTGCCGCAATATTTTTCGTCATCTGTTGAAACGCTTTAACACTTTTGATGTTCTCGCGTGTTTTTTGTTTCAAAAGCGTTAGGATGGGACTTATAGCGCGGGGCGTAATGGGTGCCTCGCACACGATGGGAGGCTATCAATGGCTAATCGTTTCGTTCTCAATACCATCTCTTATCATGGTTCCGGCGCCATCAAGGAGATCCCCGGCGAGCTCCAGCGTCGCGGCTACAAGAAGATCTTCGTCTGCTCCGACCCCGATCTGGTCAAGTTCGGCGTTACCGCTAAGGTGACCGACGAGCTCGACGCTGCCGGCATCGCTTGGAGCCTCTACTCCGAGATCAAGCCCAACCCCACTATCCAGAACGTCAAGGACGGCGTCGAGGCCTTTAAGGCCGCCGAGGCTGACGCTATCGTGACCATCGGTGGCGGCTCCTCCATGGACACCGCTAAGGCCATCGGCATTATCATCAACAACCCCGAGTTCGCCGATGTCCGCAGCCTCGAGGGTGTTGCTCCCACTAAGAACCACGCCGTGTTCACCATCGCCGTGCCGACGACCGCCGGTACCGCCGCTGAGGTGACCATCAACTACGTCATCACCGACCCCGAGAAGGTCCGCAAGTTCGTGTGCGTCGACACCAACGATGCCCCCGAGGTCGCTGTCGTCGATCCCGACATGATGGCTTCCATGCCCGCCGGCCTGACCGCTTCCACTGGCATGGACGCACTGACCCACGCCATCGAGGGCTACACCACCAAGGGCGCCTGGGAGCTTTCCGACATGTTCCACTTTGAGGCCATTAAGCTGATCAGCGAGAACCTGCGCGACTCCGTCGCCGAGGCCAAGTCCGGTCAGCCCGGCTCCGGCCGCGAGGGCATGGCTCTTGGCCAGTATGTCGCCGGCATGGGCTTCTCCAACGTTGGCCTGGGCATCGACCACGCCATGGCTCACACCCTGTCCGCTCACTACGACACCCCGCACGGCGTCGCCTGCGCCATGCTGCTGCCGATTGCCATGGAGTTCAACAAGCCGGTTTGCGCCGAGCGCCTGGCCAAGGTCGCCGTCGCCATGGGCGTTGACACCACGGGCATGAGCACCGACGAGGCCGCCGATGCCGCCATCGCCGCCGTCAAGCAGCTTTCCGCCGACGTGAACATCCCGCACGTCTGCGAGGCCATGAAGGCTGACGAGATCGAGGTCCTGGCTAAGGACGCCATGGCCGACGCCTGCTTCCCGGGTAACCCGCGCGAGGCGACGCTCGACGACGTCATCGAGCTCTTCAAGAAGATCTGCCCGGCTGCCTAGCCTAGTTTGGTGTTCTTTCGCCTGTAGGCGTATGGTCTTTTGACTTGCCGCTGGCCCCGCCGCGCTACGCGCGGCGGGGCTTTTTGTGCCTCGTCGATGCCCCGAGATGGGCAAAACCAAGGCATGCTGCCCGCTGCGGATAGGTGGTGCACTTCCCAGCGTGCATTTTTGGGAGTATTCAGCAAGCTCTTAAAAATGCATAACGTTTTGAATGGCCCGTAGCGGCCCGCAGGCGCCCATCGACAGCCATTGTGGGCGGGCTATTGATGAGTGGAGGGGGTTGTTACTGAGTTTCTGTTTTGCGACGACCTGCAACACTGCTGTAACCGCGTCGTTTTGTCGTTCGTGATGGGGCCGTTGGGGCCCACGGTGCTGAATACTCCGTTTTTTGCACGGCCCAAGGTGGGGTACCCTGAGACGAAGCAAAAAGACTCCTCATTTCTATGCAGATACCGATAGGATTTATGCAAGATTGGGATTGTAAGCCGTGCGCGTGCGCAAAATCGGCGCGAGGACGTCTGGAGGTGGCTCGGCTCCCAGAGCCTTGCGCGTGCAGAACGGTTAAAATCGGGACTCGGTCTTAGTTTTGCTTGGAAGGATGCACATGGCTTCTGTAATCGATGCTTCTCTAGAGGAGACGCTCTCCTATATCGCGGGACAGCTTAAGACACTGACTTCTATTGCTTCGCCGACGGGCTATACCCGTGCGGCGACTGATTATCTGATGGAGACCCTGCGCGATATGGGGTTTGGGCCTGAGCGTTCCAATAAGGGTAACGTGCTCGTTGAGCTTGGTGGCGAGGGTGAGCCGCTCGTACTGGCGAGCCATGTCGATACCCTGGGCGCCATGGTGCGTTCCATTAAGGACAATGGTCGCCTGCGCCCCACGACGCTCGGCGGGCATCAGTGGTCTACGGCCGATGGCGAGAACTGCACCGTCTACACGCGCGACGGCAATGTCTACACGGGCGTGGTCCTCAATACCGAGCCTTCGGCGCATGTGGCCGACGAGCCGGTCAAGACCATCGAGAAGAACATGGAAATCCTGCTCGATGAGAATGTCGACAGCAAGGACGATGTGCTTGAGCTGGGCATTCAGACCGGCGACATCATCGCTATGGATCCGCGTACCACGGTGACGGAGAGCGGCTACATCAAGAGCCGCTTCCTGGATGACAAGCTGTCGGCGTCGATTCTGCTGGGTCTGGCCCGCGCTGTTGCTGACGGCGAGGTGTCGCTTTCGCGCAAGGTGTCGCTGCTCTTTACCGTGTACGAGGAGGTCGGCCACGGCGGTGCTTTCGTGCCGGCCGACACGCGCGAGATGATCAGCGTTGACATGGGCTGCGTGGGCGACGACCTGGGCTGCACCGAGCGCATGGTGTCGATTTGCGCCAAGGATTCGGGCGGTCCGTACAACTACGACCTGGTAACCACGCTGTCCAACATCGCGCGCGAGCTGGAGCTCGATTACGCCATCGATGTGTATCCGCACTACGGCTCGGACGTTGAGGCCACGCTCTCGGCCGGCTACGACATCCGTCACGGCCTGATCGGCCCCGGCGTGTACGCGAGCCACAACTACGAGCGCAGCCACATCGACGGCGTGCGCAATACCTACGAGCTGGTCCGCGCCTACGTACAGCGCTAGCGATGCAGCGGCCTCGGCTGATACGGCAGTACCGACCGAGGCCGTCCTCTCTAAGTTGCGGTGAAATAGGGACTGTTTGGCGGTTTTAAACGCTTAAACAGTCCCTATTTCACCGCAACTTATGAAGGGGGTGGGACTACTTGATGGCGGCAGTCACGGTACCGCCGCCGAGGACGATGTCGCCGTGGTAGACTACAACGGCCTGGCCGGGGGCGATGGCGCGCTGCGGCTCGTCAAAAGTTAGCAGCATTTGCCCGTCTTCGCCGCGCGCAAGGGTCGCTGCCTGGTCTTTCTGACGATAACGGTACTTGGCACCTACGCGAATGCCACCGGACGTGAGCTCTGCCTTCATGCGGTCGGCAGGGGCACTCCAGATCCAGTCGTTGGCCGTGAGCGCTGTGGCCGTTAGGTCCTCGGCCTCGCCCAGATGCACGGTGCTGCTGTCGGCGTCGACGCCCGTTACGTACACGGGATGCGCCATCGCGACGCCCAGGCCCTTGCGCTGACCGATGGTGTAGCGCAGCGCACCGTTGTGGCGCCCGACCACGCTGCCGTCGCGCCACACAATGTCGCCCGGTGCAGCGGGATGTCCGCAGCGGCGCTCGATATAGCCCGCGTAGTCACCGTCTGGAATAAAGCAGATGTCCTCGCTTTCGGCCTTCTTGGCGTTGGTAAAGCCCTGCTCGGCGGCAATGCGGCGCACGTCGCGCTCTTTGTCCAGCCCAGCCAGCGGAAAGATCGTGTGCGCCAGGCGTTCCTGCGTAAGCGAATACAAAAAGTAACTCTGGTCCTTTTTGGGGTCCTCGCCGCGGTACAGCTGCCAGGTTCCGTCGGACGCCTGGCTCGTTTTGGCGTAGTGGCCCGTGGCGATGTAGTCGCAGCCCATATCCAGCGCCGCATCCAGCAATGCGCCAAACTTAATGTGGCGGTTGCAGATGATGCATGGGTTGGGCGTCAGCCCCTCCTGATAGGCGGTCACGAAGCGCTCGATAACGTTGCGGTCGAAGGCCTGCTGCAGGTCGAGCACATGGTGGGGCATCCCCAGGCACTCGGCGACAGCCTTTGCATCGGCGATGTCGCGGTCGACCTTACTCATGCCCGTGACGGGATCGGGCGCGGGGCAGGTGAGGCGCATGGTGGCGCCGACGCATTCGTAGCCCTGGCTTTTGAGCAGGTACGCGGTCACGCTGGAATCGACGCCGCCGCTCATGGCGACGAGCACGCGCTTGTTGTGCATGGGGAGGTTCTCCTTGGTGGCATGTGGCCAAAAAAGAAAAGCGGCGCGGGAGGCTGGTTCCGCGCCGCAGACATTGTAGCAAGTTCGGACGTCTCGTGGGACACCCTGATTGGATGGGCTCAGGCTGCCGGGAGAGAGGAGACCGGCTCGTCCGCGGGCTCAACCTATGGGCGACAGGCCCTTAGTCCTGGAACAGTGCCGTGGACAGGTAACGCTCGCCGGTGTCGGCAAGCAGGGCCACGATGGTCTTCCCCTCGTTCTCGGGGCGCTTGGCCAGCTGCAGTGCGGCCCACACGGCGGCACCGGACGAAATGCCCACGAGCACGCCCTCCTTGTGGCCCACGGCACGGCCGGTGGCAAAGGCGTCGTCGTTCTCGACGGGGATGATCTCGTCATAGACCTGGGTGTCGAGGACGTCGGGCACAAAGCCGGCGCCGATGCCCTGGATCTTGTGCGGGCCGGCCTGGCCCTTGGAGAGCACCGGGGAGGTGGCGGGCTCGACGGCGACGACCTTAATCTCGGGGTTCTGCTCCTTGAGGAACTCGCCCACGCCGGTCACGGTGCCGCCGGTTCCAACGCCGGCGACGAAGATGTCGACCTCGCCGTCGGTGTCATCCCAGATCTCGGGGCCGGTCGTGGCCTTGTGGATGGCGGGGTTGGCGGGGTTCACAAACTGGCCGGCGATAATGCTGTTGGGGGTCTCCTTCTGCAGCTCCTCGGCCTTGGCGATGGCGCCCTTCATGCCCTTGGAGCCGTCGGTGAGCACGAGCTGTGCGCCGTATGCCTGCATAAGCTTGCGGCGCTCGACGGACATGGTCTCGGGCATGGTGATGATCACCTTGTAGCCGCGGGCAGCCGCCACCGAGGCGATGCCGACGCCGGTGTTGCCGCTCGTGGGCTCGATGATGGTATAGTCGCCGCCGCGCACGAGCTTGCCGGCCTTCTCGGCCTCGTCGATCATGTTCTTGGCGACGCGGTCTTTGACGGATCCGGCGGGGTTGAAGTATTCCAGCTTGACGAGCACGCGGGCCTTGAGGTCCTCATCGGCCTCAAAGTGAGTGAGCTCCAGAAGCGGAGTGTGGCCGATAAGCTGATCGATGGACGTGTAAACATTGCTCATGGTGAACCTCCAAAGTGTTCAAATGACTGGATACCGTGTGGTTTTACGGTGTGTATAGCAGCGAAACCCACAAACCTTATGGGTTGTTCGTTTTGCTGTTGGCAAGCATAGTAGACAGTAAAGCCTAGTAACGCAATAGGAAATAGAAGATTATTACGAGTCGATTAACCATCTTGACCGGAACGGGTATTTTCAAAACCAATTTTTCGGCTAGAATTTCTACGGACTAAATGACCGAAAGGCAGCACTATATATGTTGGTTTCTACTAAGGGCAGATATGCCCTGCGCGTTATGGTCGATCTGGCCGAGCACCAGGCGGCCGGTCGCATCCCGCTCAAAGAGATCGCGGCGCGACAGGGGATTTCCGAGAAATATCTCGAGAACATCTTGGCTACGCTCGTACGTGCCAACATGCTCTCGGGTATGCGTGGCAAGGGCGGCGGCTACGTGCTCACGCGCCCGCCCGAGCAGTACACGGTGGGCGAGATCTTGCGTCTGACCGAGGGCAGCCTAGCACCGGTCGCATGCCTGGACGGCGACTGCAAGGGCTGTTCGCGTTCGGACGAGTGCCCCACGCTCGACGTGTGGAAGAACCTGGACAAGCTCATCAACGATTACCTCGACGGCGTAACGCTCGATACGCTCGTCGCCCCCAGCGAAGGCTTCGACTACGTCATCTAGCCCACACCTGCCATTTGGGGACGGGGTAGAAATGGTAGATTTTCTTGCCCTCTGAGACTTGACAAATAAGAAGGCCGCCCATTTTTGCGATGGGCGGCCTTCGTTTTGGGCTGTTGAGACAGACACGGTCGGAATGGCCGTTCTAGTCCTCGGCAATACTATCGAGGATGCTGCGCATGATGGACACTAGGATGCTGCCCATAAAGGCCGAGCCAAAGCCGGCGATGGAGATGCCGACGCCCAACAGGTTGACCGACAGGTAGCTGGCGAGCTCCAGCATAAAGCTGTTGAGCACGAGCTGGAAAATGCCGAGCGTAATGATCGTGAGCGGCAGCGAGATGACCGTGAGGAACGGTTTGACGAACGAATCGACGATGTTGAGGAACAGTCCCACAAAGGCAAAGCAGACCCAGGCCTCGGCAAAGCCGAAGGGTTGGATACCGGGGACGAGGAACGTGGCGATCGCGATGGCGATCGAGGTGAAGAGCCAGTTAAGCATAAAGCGCATGGCGTGAATCCTTTCTTGCGCCGGGGTTGCTGGCGTCGCGTGAAGCGGCTTGCGGCGGCGACTTGGATGGTTGCGCGGGCGCGCCGCGGTGTTTGGGCGCCCATTGTCTCAAATATTCGTGGAGCTTACGTGCGCATTCGGTTTCTAAACGGCGTTCGTCCTGAAAAACGTGCCGCTGACAGAGAGTCTTGTCACTTTAGTTTGGTGGTGTGCTACACTGCTACGGGCAAATGGCCCATGCATAGTTTTATTGCATATTTACGGGCGAACGATGCCCGATGTCAGTATCAACTTCGATGCCTTTTGGCGGGTTTGGCGGTGATCGATGAATATCGAGAACATGTTTGACAAGCCTGATGTCAAGCAGCTGGTCCACGCATTTAGTCTTTTGGACGACGAGAACGATATCCAGGCGTTTTTAACCGATATCTGCACGCCGCGCGAGATCTGCGATCTTTCTCAGCGCCTGCAGGTTGCGCGCTATCTGGATGAGGGCGAGCCCTATGTTGAGGTTCAGGCCCGCACCGGCGCTTCGTCCACCACGGTGAGCCGCGTGTCCAAGGCGCTCAACGGCGAGTACGGTGGCTATCGCAAGATCCTCATCAAACTGGAGGATGGCGAGTAGGCCGGCGGCAAAAACGAATTGCGCAGAACCGTCCCTTCGGGGGCGGTTTTTTGATCCCTTGGGGACGGAGGAAAACGGATTACTGGGTTAGACTAGCCCCCTCCGTGATCCGTTTTCCTCCGTCCCCAAGGGATCAAATCTGTTGGCGTGGGGCAAATCTGTCCGCGTGGGCGGGTAGGATGGATGCATTGATTATTGCGAACGGTTTGAGTGGAGGACCATGCCTGTTCGAATCTATACCACCAATACCGGTACGGACTTGAGCGATGCCGAGGCGGCGTTGCTCGCCGACCTGGTTGCCCGCCACGGGCGTGCCGTTTTGCTGGCGTCCTCGTTTGCTGAGCTCGACGTGTGCCGTCACGATGCTGCGGTTGCTGGTGCCTCGCTGGGCGTTGACTACAAAACCCCCGCGTCGTGGCTTCGTTCACTGTGGGAGCTTATGGGCGATGGCCGTAGCTTCGTCGACAACATGCAGCGTCAGATGCTGTTCTCGGACATGATCGCCCGTCGCGACGATGCCGACCTGCAGCCGCTTTCGCGCAGTCAGGGCACGGTGCGCATGCTCGCACGCATGGCCCGCGATGTGCTGCCGGGCGTAGCGGGGACGGGTGCCGAGCGCTGCTGCGGCGACGTTTGCCGGCCCGATCCCAAGAGCGACGCCGAGGCTCGCGTGTTTGAGCTGTTGAGTGCCTATGCGAGCGGCTTGGACCGTCGAGACATGATCGAGCCCTGCGAGGCGGCTGACCTTATGGCCGAGGTGCTGGCCGACAACCTTCCGGCGTGCGCCCGCGCGGTATGTGTGCGCGGTATCACATCGTTTACGCACGGCCTGCTCGAGCTGCTGTCGGCCGTGGCGAACAATGGGGGAGAGGTCGTTGTGCTGCTTGCCCGCGAGCAGGCGGCAATGCGCGAGGAACTTGCTGCCGCCTTTGATGCCCGCGGTGTGCTGTTTGAGGCCGCGCCGCTGGGGGAGGGTGCCGCCGCGCCCCAGACTGCCTCCGAGTCCGCCGCTCAGCCTACCTTTGTAGAGGTTGCCGGCCCTCACGCCCGCGCCCACGCCTATGTGGATGCAATCGATAGGCTGGTAAAAACGTGTGAGGACGCCGCGGTCGACGGCGGTGTCACGGCGTCCGCGGACCCCGTGCGTGTGCTCATGGTGTCTGCCCGGGCGCCCCAGCTGTTTGGTGAACTCGCTGCCCGTTTGGCGGCACGTCATATTGCGGCCGAGACAACCGAGTTCACGGCGTTTTCCCAATCCATCGCGGGCAGGCAGTTCACGGCGCTCGCCAATCTGATCGAGCGCATGAAGGCCGCCGACGAGGGCCCCGCCTCCAAGACCGAGTGGTGGCCCGCGCCGGAGCTTACTGACTGGATTTACAGTCCGCTTTCGGGTGCCGATGCCGCTAGCGCGCGCACCTTCGACAAGAACATACGCCTGTCGCGCGGCAAGACAACCACGGCCGTCAAGAGCCTGCTGCAGAGCGTGCAGGGCCAGGTCAGGGGCACGCGCAAGGCTGCCAGTGGTGATAACTGGTTTAAGAACGTGCCGTGCGTGGTCTCGGACGTGTTCCAAGCGCTGTGGCGCGACAAACCCGTGACGGCGCTCAAGGCAATGCTCGCCGTCGCCGAGGCGTTGCCCGATCGCGCCCTTGGAGGCCTTGACGGTCAGGCCCGTCGCCAGGCGGAGACCGCCCTGCTGCGACATGCCATCGACATCCTTATGAACGACGCCCGCGTGCTCGACGTGTCGCAGGCGGCGACCGTGCCCGTGCTCGATGGTGTCCGCACCAAGGTGGACAAGCGCAGCACCGCATACGATTACGAGACCTACGAGGTCGACCGCGCGCCGCGCGCCCAGGTGCGCTTTGCGTCGCTTGCCGATGCGGCAGCCCTGCGCCCCGCCAGCTACGATGCCGTGCTGTTTGCCGACGTCGACCTGGACAGTTATCCGCTTTCGCACGAGGAGGGCCCGCTGGCCACGCTGACGGCGGAGTTAGATCGCAGCGGTGTGACGCTCGAGCCTGCCGCCTTGTTGCGCGTGCGCTTTGGCCGCGCGATGCAGGCCGCGCGCGGCCCCGTTGTGCTCGCCCGCGTGACCCACGATCGCCAGGCGCGCGAGTGCTATCCGGCTGCCGTGTGGACCGAGCTGCGGGCGCATGCCGAGGCCGCTGGCGCCGCCAAGGTTGCGTGCGTGGGCGAGGGCGGTATCGTCGCCGATTTTGATCCAGCGGCCGGCGAGGGCATCGAGTGCAAGCGCGTCTCGTGCGAGGCCCCTCAGCATTTGAGTGAGGCGGCTGTGCCGTACCTGGTCCTGCGTCGCCGCGATGGCGAGGGCGAGAACGCGCCGCTCGTGCCGCGTCTGACGTCCGCCTCGCAGATTGAGGCGTATTCGACGTGCCCGCTGTGCTGGTTCGTGTCGTATCGCGTGAAGCCCCAGTCCATCGACGCGGGCTTTGGAAATATGGAGAAGGGCAACTTTGTCCACGATGTGCTGGAGCACCTGCATGCCCGCCTGCCCCAGGAGGGCATGGAGCGCGTGACGCCCGAGAATCTGCCGCGCGCTCAGGAGCTGCTGCGCGAGGTCTTTGACGAGACCTTGGCCGAGCACGCCGGCAAGCGAGGCACGGAGGGCCCGCTGGTGCCGCTTTCTGCGGTGGAGGAGCGCCAGGTGGCCGAGATCTTGCCGCAGTTGGAGGGCGTGCTAGCCTACGAGTCCGAGGCACTTGCCCCCTTTGCCCCGCGCTATCTGGAGTTCGCCTTCAACGAGCTCAAGGTCGAGTATGCCGGTTGGCCGCTTGGCGGTCGCATCGACCGCGTGGACGTGGACGCCGAGAATCGTGCCGCGGTGATCGACTACAAGCATCGCACGGGCGTTGAGGAGTTTAAGCTCGCCGACCCTACGGTGCGCGACGAGGAATCGGGCACGGCGCCCATCGACGATCCACGCTGGTTGCCGCCACATACCCAAACGCTCATCTACGCCCAGGCCATGCGCCGGGCGCTGGATTTGGACACCCGCGCGGCGCTCTACTTTTCGACCAAGGGCGGCAAGCCGGCGTTGCGCGGTGCCGCGAGCGCAGAGCTGCTCGAGGAAGAGCGCGGCGACGGTCGCATCCCGGGCCTTAAGAAAGGTTTTCCCGGCGAGGGTGGCAGCATGGACTTCGACGCCCTGCTCGATTGCGTGGAGGCCGGCATTGCCGAGCGCCTGCGCGAGCTCGAAGCAGGCAACGTTGCCGCTGTCGACCCGACGTCGGCTCAGGCCGCGCATGCGCGCTGCTCGTATAACCACGAAGGAACGTTTGTAAGGAGGGACGTGTAGGCCATGGATCTTTCGACTTTGATGCCGCAACAGCTGCAGATCGTCAAAACGCTCGACCGTCCGCTGTTTGTCTCGGCGGGCGCCGGTTCGGGCAAGACCTTTACCCTCACGCGTCGCATCGTCTACGCGCTCTCGCCCGAATCCGGTCCGTTCGTTGAGCATCTGGACCAGGTGCTCGCCATTACCTTTACCAAAGATGCCGCGGCCGAGATCCGTGACCGCGTGCGCCGCGCGCTCATCGACGAGGGCATGGACGAGGAGGCCCTGACCGTCGACGATGCGTGGATCTCGACCATTCACGGCATGTGTTCGCGCATCCTGCGCGCGCATGCGCTGGAGCTGGGCATCGACCCCGAGTTCACGGTGCTCACCGACACCGACGAGCTTATGGACCAGGCTGTTGAGCATGTGCTGGCCCGCGCGACGGCGCCCGATGCCGCCCCCGAGCTCGCGGCATCGCTCAAGGCCCTCTATGCCTGGTATCCCATGGCGGGCGAGGGCGGGCCGTTTGGTGCCGGCACCACCATCAAGGGTCTGGTGCGCGAGCTGCTGGAGCTGTCGAGCCAGCTGCCGGGCGGTATGGACGACGTGCGCGTGGCGCGCGGCCAGGCCGATACCTCGGCACTCGCCGATGCCTATCGATCGGCGTTGGGTGCAAGCAAGGCGGCGACCGAGAAGGCGCAGGTTGCACTCGACGCCATCGATGCGTTCGAGGCGAGCGGCAAGACCATGGCCGATGCGGCGCGGCTCATGATGTCGTGCACCATGCCGCGCGCGAGCAAGGCGTTCCCCAAGGAGCAGGTCGAGCTGCTCAAGGCCGAGGCTGCCGATGCATTTATCAATATCGCGCTGGCCTGCGGTGGTCCCGCGCTCGATGCGCTGGTGGGCTTGGCCCGCTCTGTAGAGGCCGAGTATCGCGCGCTGAAGGCTGCCCAGTCCGCCCTCGACAACAACGACTTGCTGCGTATGGCCTACGAGGCCCTGCGCGATTACCCAGCCATCCGAGCGGCATACGAGGGCCGCTTTAAGATGGTCATGATCGACGAGTTCCAGGATACCGACCAGATGCAGGTCGACCTGATCCGTTACCTGACCGGCGCGGGGGAGCGTGCGCTGTGTACCGTGGGCGATGCGCAGCAGTCGATCTATCGCTTTCGCGGCGCTGAGGTCGAGGTGTTCCGTCGCCAGGAGCGCAAGGTGGGCTCGTCTGCCGCGCCCGAGGCGACTGCCGTGACTGACGCCCCCGCCGGCGAGCTCGTCAAGCTCGTGCGCAACTTCCGCAGCCACGACGAGGTACTGCGTTACGTGGCACGCGTCTTCGACGGCGATGACGGCGGCCTGATGCAGGGCTTTTTGGACCTTGAGGCGAGCGACGGCCGCAAGGACACGCTGGTGGCAGACGCCTCGCGTCGCCAGGCCCTCTTTGTTGCCGGCGGCAGTACGCAGGAGCGCACACAGGCCAAGGCCCGTGCAATCGCGGAGCGATTCCGCGCGCTTGCCGATGCCGGCCAGCCCCAGGGCGGCATGGTGCTGCTGCTGGGCCGCATGACCAACGCAGACGTCTACGCACAGGCCTTCCGCGATCAGGGGCTCGACTGCGTCATCGCAGGCGGCTCGGTCTTTGCCCAGGCAGCCGAGGTGCAGACGGTGCGTGCCCTGGTCTGCGCGCTCGCCAATCCGGCCGATACGGCGCAGGGCCTTATGCCGCTGCTCGCCTCGCCGATGTTTGCGCTCGGCGCCCAGGAGTTCCTGGCGCTGGCGACCAAGCTCGATGGCGAGACGGGGGAGACCTCGCGCCGGAATATCGACATGGGCATCATGAGCGATTCCGATGTGCCGGGCTTGCAGGGCTTGCCGCTTGTGACGCGTGCCCGCGAGGTGCTGCGCTACGCACTGCGTCGCGTGGGGCGTGATTCGTTCGCCGCCATCGCGCGCGACGCGGTCAATGCCTCCGGCTGGTTCGTGCGCCTGGCGCAGCGCGGCCCCGAGGGCAAGGCCATCGCCGCCAACGTGCTCAAGGCGCTCGACGCCGTGGCCGAGGAGGAGGCCGAGTTCGGCAACTCGCCGCGTTCCATCGCGCTGGCCTTCGACCGCTTCTTGGCGGGCAAGGAGGCCCCGGGTGCCCTCAACGAGGAGGGCGACGGCGCGGTGCGCATCATGACCGTGCATGCGTCCAAGGGTCTGGAGTATCCGGTCGTAGCGGTTGCCGAGTGTTTTGGCGTGCGCAAGCCGTCCGGTGCGGCTCAGATGGGGCGTGTCGAGGGCGGAGCGCAGGTCGTGGCACTGCCAGCACGCTTCGACGGCGTTAAGCTCGCCGACGGTACCTTTGTGAAGGGCGACGACGTCAAAAAGCAGTTTGAGCATGTGTTTAAGGGCAAGGGCGCGTCGCCGTGGCTGCCGCCGGAGCTCATGGAGGACGTCTGCGCGACGGGTTCTCCTGCCGAGGCATTTGCTCGCCTGCGCAACGATGATCTGCAGCTTTCGCTCGAGGAGCGGGCCCGCTTGCTCTACGTTGCCATGACGCGTGCGCGCGAGCTGGTGATCTTGGCGATGGATGCCGGCGTGAGCCGTGGCAAGGTGACGGCGCCGACCTTCGATGTCGAGACGGATCTGACCTACGACGTGCTCCGCCGTATTTTGCCGACCGACGCTCTGGACATGCCCCAGCTCGATGCCGACCGCCTGGTGTTCGACAACTCCCAGTCGGGCGACTACGAGCTCATTTCGCTTTCTGACTTTACCTTTGGCGAGCAGGCGTTTGAGGCTAACGCTTCGCTGGATGCCGAGGGCAGGCTCGTTCGTGGCGATACCGATGTCGCCGGTAATGCTGCGCACTCAACTGTGCCTGGTCCTGCCGATCCCAAGCCCGATTCGTTTGAACTCGTATATCCCCAGGCGGCGGGCGTGCGCATGGGCATCTGTCCGTTCCCGGCGCGTGATTCGTACAGCTATTCGTCGATTGCCGCGGCGCTGCATGCCGAGGCCGAGGACCGTGCCGCCGAGACGCGCGTGCCCATGGACGAGGCTGGCGATGATGCGGAGTCGGATGGCTCGGAGATGACGGATGCGGACGTGGCTGCTGTCGAGCCCGCCGGTAATCCCATGGCGCTGGGCTCGGTCTTCCACGCTGCCTGCCAGTGGCTCATCGAGATGGGTGCCGATGCGCTGCCCGCTGAGCGTGCCGATGCACTGGCGCGCCTGTGGCGCCTGACGCCGGAACAGCGCGAGCGCTTCGATGTCGCTCTGGATCGCTGGCTCAAGTCGTCGGTTCGTGCCGAGCTGTTCGCGTGGCCGTGCATCCGTGCCGAGGTGCCGTTCTTCTCGCTGGGCTGCGAGGACGAGGACATCGCTCGCTACGGTGCCTATGCTGAGGGCGCTATCGATGCACTGGCCACCGATCCGGCCGATCCGTCGCGCGCATTGGTCATCGATTACAAGACGGGCGGCACGCCGGACGAGACGCCGGAACAGCTGCAGGAGAAGCACGCCCTGCAGGCGCGCGTCTACGCCGATGCGTTGCACAAGGCGGGCTTTGAGGCCGTGACCGTCAAGTTCGTCCGCGTGGAGCAGGCGAATCCAGCCATCTTCGTCGAACCCGCCGAACCTCAAGTGGTCACCTACAACCTCTAGCCACCTCAGGCTTTACGGTGCTATTTGGTTAGTTTTGCGGCTGTAAAGCCCTCAATCGTCCAAATGGCACCGCAACGCATGGGAGAGCCTGGGGCGTTACAATGACTCGAACGGTTCAAACGAATAAGGAGCCATCATGCAGCTCACCAAAACGCTTAAGGTGACACCGGAGGAGCTTTTTGACGCTCTGGCGGGGTCCATCATGCAGGATATCGAGAACGCCACGGGCAAGCGTCCCAGCCGCAACAAGCTCAACGGCTATAAGTACGAGAAGCGCGCCCAGTCCGCAAAAGGCAAGGCCAAGGGCACGGCGATCAAGGTTAAGATCAAGCACTTTGACTACCCGTGCCTCTATGAGGTCCGTTTTCAGTATGCGGCGGGCATCAATACCATGCGCTATGAGGCTGCACCTGCTGGCGATGGTGCCTGCGAGCTCACCTATACCGAGGATTTTCAGGGTGTGGGTGGCAACACGTCTGGCACGCGCGGCAAGCTCGGCCTCTTCCTCTATGAGCGCAAGCTCAAGAGCCACGCCAACCAGACGATTGATCAAATCGTCAAATACATCGAGGGTGAGCGCCGCGTAAAGGCTAATCCCGCCTTCGCCGATGATACTGCCAACGCTTCGGATGTATTCCATTGATACCCTGTGCAAAAGCTTTACCGCTCTTCACATCAACTGTGAACACTTCAGGCTTCGAATCAGTAGCGAGCGGCCCGACAAAAATAGTTGTTGGTAGTGCCAAATGAATAAGAATGCCACTACGCAACTGCACGTCTATTCCGCCTTTTTCGTTCTCACGGGATTTGTTTTAAATCGGGGAGTATTTCTACTTTTCCTTGCGGAGAAAGGAATGTCTGTCACGGAAATCGCGCTTTATCAAGCCCTGTTCAACATAGCAACGGTCGTCCTCGAGCTGCCAACAGGGCTGATAGGCGATTTCTTTGGAAAGAAGTTTTCGATTCAAGTGGGCGTGCTGCTGCTTTTCTTCCATACCGCCGGCATGCTGTTGCTCTCAGGCCCCTTTCTTGTCGTGCTTTCCCTTGTTGAGGCACTCGCCTACTCCCTTCAATCGGGATCCGAACAAGCACTTTTATATGAAATTGCCCGAAATGCCGGTCAAGGAGAGCGCTTCCTCACCATCAACGCTCGGCTGCTTGCCGCGCAATCAATCGCTACGGGAATGGCAATTGTGCTCGGATCTTTCATTGCCCAAGTATCTTGGAGTGCCCTCTACGTATGCGTTTCCGTTTTCTATCTCCTGCAGCTTTTCCTTCTGTATCCCATTGAGAGGATGGAAACGACCCATTCCAAAAACTCTGGGGAGGAAAGGTTTGACGTAGCCAAGATGTTCAGACGCGAAACCTGGTGCATTGGAGAATCAGCTTTTGCGGTGTTGCTTCTTCTAATCGGCACAAGCATGCTCGATGGATTCTATGGGAGTTATTACAACTTGAATCAGTTGGTATTCGGCGCATTTGATGCTCCCGTCTCCATAATAGGAATCTTTTTCGGTGCATCCTATGCAGTAAATGCGACGGCCTACATTGCAGCAGATTTCTTCTCGTCGCGTTTCGGGAAAAGAAATACCATGCTCGGCTCGATGCTAATCGAGGCTGGCCTTTTCATGATTCTTCCGTGGTTCGCTTCAAATCCGCTGTGTTTGTTTGGCCTTAGCATGGTGCTTTGTTTCCTCCCAGAAGTGGTGTACATCACTTCGGAAAACTTAATCCAAGACGCGATAGCGGACGATCTCCGCGCGACGATCCTTTCCGTCGCGTCTCTGGTAAGGGCCCTCTTTTCCGCAATGTTTTTCTCCATATTTGGACATGTGTTGGGGTTATATCCCATTCAGATAGCGCTCGGTATTATTGGTACAATCGCGATAGCAATTACCGCCGTTGTTTCATTGAAAATGGTAGGAATGCAGGTCTCCAAGAATTGATATATCGATTGACGAGCTATCCGAAGCGTCGAGCCTTCTTGATGGACATGACTATTCGTCACAAATCATTTCGCGCATCGCCGGGGTTCCAGTAATACTCGATGTATCTGGATGCCCTCATTCCCCTTTTTGAAGGTACCAAATTAGCTACCCGTGTGGGTTTGGCTAGGTTCGGGTGCCGTCCGCGCCGTGCGGTAAAATCGTTCAGTCAGAACACGAACCCGCATCGGAGCTCATCACATGGCATTCGTCCATCTGCACAATCACACTGTTTTCTCCATGCTCGACGGCGCAACCCGTATCCAGGATATGGTCAATCGTGCCGTTGAACTTGGCATGCCCGCCGTGGCCATTACCGACCACGGCTACATGTATGGCGTGCCCGACCTGGCGCTGGCCTGCGACGCCGTCAATCACAACACGCCCGAGTACAAAACCTGGAGCCACGACAAGGCCTTCTTGGAAAAGGACCGCCGCGACGAGCTGGTGGAGCCCGACCCCGAGGCAAACCCGCGCGAGCATGCCCAGTACGTCAAAGACATGGCCATGTGGGACGAGAAGGGCAACATCGACGAGCTCAAGCCGCCTCTGGTCATCAAGCCCATCTTTGGCTGCGAGGTTTACTTTACGCCGGACGAGACCCTTGCCCGCGACCATAAGCCCGAGCTCTACCACATGATCCTCCTGGCCAAGGACCAGGAGGGCTACGTCAACCTGATGCAGACGGTCTCCGAGGCCGCCGTGCAGGGCTTTTACTACAAGCCGCGCGTGACGCTCGACAACCTGCGCCGTCATGCCAAGGGCATGATTTGCACGAGCGCCTGCATCGCCGGCATCATTCCCAAGTACATCGACCGCGGTGACATGGAAGGCGCCATTAAATGGGCCGAGACCTTCCGCGATACCTTCGACCCCGGCGACTTTTATATCGAGATCCAGGAACACGGCATTACCACCGATAACGGCCTGACCGACGAGCAGATGGACCGCACGCTCATCGACATTGCCAAACAGGTGGGCGTCAAGGTCATCGCCACCAACGACTTCCACTACCTGCGCCGCGAGGACGCGCCGGTGCAGGACGTCATCATGTGCATCGGCATGAACGCCAAGGTCGACGACCCTAACCGCATGCGCATGACCGGCTCGGAGTTTTACATGAAGACCGAGGAGGAGATGCGGGCGATGTTCCCGTATTGCCCCGAGGCCTGCGACAACACGCTCGAGATCGCCGACAAGTGCTACGTCGAGCTGGACTGGGACTCCATCATCCTGCCGCGTTTCCCGTTGCTCGATCCCGGCGAGACGCACGAGAGCCAGTTCCGCCGCGAGTGCGAGAAGGGTCTGCGCCAGCACTACGGCGACGACTGGGCCACGCGCGAAATCGGTGGCGTCAACATCAAAGAGCGCTTTGAGTACGAATACAAGGTCATCTGCGACAAGGGATTTGCCGCCTACTTCTTGATCGTTGCCGAGTACGTGCAGTGGGCCAAGGACAACGGCATTGGCGTCGGCCCCGGCCGTGGCTCGGCCGCCGGCGCTATCGTCGCCTATGCCATGAACATCACCGCGTTCGACCCACTCGAGAACGGCCTGATGTTCGAGAGGTTCCTGTCCCCGCAGCGTACCGAGATGCCCGATATCGATATGGACTTCGACGATGAGCGGCGCCTCGAGGTCGTGGAGCACGTTCGCCAGCTCTACGGCCCCGAGAAGGTCACCCACGTCATCACCTACTCGACCATTAAGGCCAAGCAGGCCATCAACGACGCCGCGCGCGTGCTGGACTATCCGGTCTACATGGGCCAGCGCCTGTCCAAGATGGTCTCGAGCGACCCCAAGGTCAAGCTCAAGCAGGTGCTCGACAAACAACCCGGCAAAGAGGATCTGTTTAACCCCGACTTTGCCGAGGCCTATAAAAAGGATGACGACGCCCGCCGCATCATCGACACGGCGCTCTCGATCGAGGGCCTCACCCGTGGCGAGGGCGTGCACGCGTGCGCCGTTCTGATCTGCCGCGACCCCGTCAACGAGCACGTGCCCACCAAGCTCGACACCAAGGGCGGCGTCGAGATTACCCAGTACGAGGGCCATACCGTCGCCGACATGGGCCTGCTCAAGATGGACTTCCTGGGCCTGCGTACGCTGACGGTTATCTCCAAGGCCAAGGCCAACATCAAAAAGAACTTCGGCATCGACATCAAAGAGGAAGAGATTCCCTTTGACGATCCCGAGATCTTTAAGCTCATGGGCTCCGGTCACACCGCCGGCGTCTTCCAGGTTGAGTCCGCCGGCATGACGGCCACGATCAAGAACATGAAGCCCACCGAGTACAAGCACGTTGTGGCATTGATCGCCCTGTACCGCCCGGGCCCGCTGGGCGCCGGCATGGTTTCGTCCTACATCAACCGTATGAACGGCAAGGAGCCGGCCGTCTCCTACGACGACCGCCTGGACGACATCCTGGGCGAAACCTACGGCACCATGGTCTACCAGGAGCAGGTTATGCTCATCTCCGTCGAGATGTGCGGCTTCTCCAAGGGCGAATCGGACTCGCGTATCCGTAAGCCCGTGGCTAAGAAAAAGATCAAGCTGCTCACGTCGACGGTGCTGCACTGGGAGGATGGCTCGGACGAGACCACCTACGACCACTGGATGAACGGCGCTATCAAGAACAACTACACGCGCGAGGTCGCCCAGAAGATTTGGGACGATGTTCTCGAGTTCGCATCTTACGCCTTCAACAAGTCGCACTCTGCCGGCTACGCCATCCTGGTTATGCAGACGGCGTGGCTCAAGGCGCATTATCCGCACGAGTACATGGCGGCCGTTCTGACGTCCTATACGGGCAAGACCGACAAGATCGTTCACTACGTCTCGGCATGCCGTCACGACGGCATCCCCGTGCTTTCGCCAGATGTCAACGAGTCCGGTACCGAGTTCACGGCTACCAAGGAGGGCGTGCGCTTTGGTCTGGCCGGCATCCGCGGCGTGGGCACCGGCGTGGCGCAGGCGATTATCGCCGAGCGCGAGGCGGGCGGTCCGTTTAAGACGCTGCACGACTTTGTCGAGCGCGTGGACTCGAGCCAGGCCAACCGTCGCGTGATCGAATCGCTGATCAAGGCAGGCGCCTTCGACTCCACGGGGTATCCGCGTCGCCAGATGATGCACTTTGTGGACAAGAACAACCCCGAGAACATCATCGATGCCGCGGTAAAGCGCCAGAAGGACCGCGCGAGCGGCCAGACGTCGTTCTTCGATATGTTTGGCGACGTTGAGGGCTCGGGCTTTGAGGTGAGCGTACCCGATCCGGATGGCCAGGAGTGGGACCGCCACCTCAAGCTGAGCCAGGAGAAGGAGGTCCTGGGCATCTATGTCTCGGACCACCCGCTGCGCCCGTTTGAGTATGCACTTAGCAAAGCGCGCGACTTCTCGTTCTCGCAGATCGACACCGGCTACGAGGTTCAGAATCCTACGGGCGGCACCATCAACCAGGAGATTCCCGAGGGTAAGGCGCTGTGGTGGGCCGGCATGGTCTCGAGCGTGTCCAAGCGCGTGACCAAAAACGGCGACCCCATGGGCATCGTGCAGCTCGAAGACATGGAAGGCGAGGCCACGGTCGTGGTGTTCCCCAAGACCTACAAGGAGGCCGAGGGGTACCTGTACGGCGAGGTCGATCCCGAGACCGGCGCGCAGCTGTCCGATGCGTTTGTGCGCATTAAGGGCAAGCTCGAGCGCTCGGACCGCGGCGACCAGATCATCGCGCAGGAGATCGTGCCGCTGGAGCTTAGCGAGGAGAAAAACAAGCCCAAGGTCTTTGAGGTCATGGTGCCCAACAGTCGATTTAGCCAGGGCAATATGGCGCGCCTGGCCACGGTGCTCACCACCAACCCGGGCGGCGACCGCGTGGAGATCTTTATTGAGCAAGTCGACGGGCGCGTGCTGCGTGCTGAGGTGCCGGCCAAGGTCAATGCACGCTCGATTCCGCTGCTGGCAGAGGCAAAGGCCATCGTCGGCAACCAAGGCCGCGTGACGGTTATCTAAGCTACCCCGGGTGAGATTGGAGGAAGTGATGGCGCAGGGGACGTTTGTGCAGGCGCTTCGCAAAGAGGCGGCGTTGAGCGGCACCTTTATGAAGGGGCGTTCGCTCATGCTCAACGGCGCCGTGCTGTCGATCGAGGACAGCGGCTCGCGCTTCTCCAAAAACGTGACGGTTGAGGGCTCGGTGCGCGGTTCGCGCGGCGACCTGTACAAGACGCACGTGGCGCTCGACATGGACGAGCACGAGGTGATCGACTACGACTGCGATTGCCCCGCCGCCTATCGTTACCCCGGTATGTGCAAGCACGCTATTGCCACGGCTCTGGCGTATTTGGATGCCAGCGGCGCCGAGCCCGTCGAAGGTTTGCGCACGCCGGTCCGCACGTTTATGGCGCAGCCGAAACAGCCCGCGCGCACCGCGCCCAAAGCGCCGGCCGTCAATCCCAACTTTCCCTTTCCGGCGCCCGTCCCCACGAGCCCCAGTCTCATGGCGGCGCTCTCCGATCTTTCGGACGCGCGCATGGATGAGCTGGCGAGCATGCGCCGCAAGCTCGCCAGCAGTGTGGATCCCGATGCCCCCAAGGCGGTGTTGGAGCCCTCGCTGGTGCCGTACTACAATCCGCTGTTCGCCGACCGCTTTAGCTGGGCGCTCGAGTTCCGCATTCGCTGCGGTTCGGTGTCCTACGTGGTCAAGGATATCGACGGCATGGCCGACGCCTATGTCCGAGGCGGCACCTTCTCGTACGGCAAGAAGCTCACGTTTGTCCATACGCCCGAAGCCTTCGAAGACGTGTCGACAAAGCTGCTCAACCTTGTTGTGACGACAGTTGCCTATCTCGATGACATCACAAGCTCGCGTTCGGCGTCGTACGACTTTGCCCGCAGCGGTTTTGTTGCCGAGCGTCAGTTGCCGCTGTCCGAGCATAGCATCGTATATGTGCTGGACCTGCTGCGCGGCCAGACCATCTCCTTTGAGCCCGCCTGGTCGCGGGGGACGACGACGCATCGCACCTATGACGTGGCGGTTGAGGTGCCTCCGGAAGGGGAAGACGAGGCTCTGTCTAAGCGCCCACCGCTCCTTGCCGCCAAAATTGCGCCGGCGGCTGGTGGTAGCTACGATCTACGCCTGCCGGCCGATGCATACTGCTTTGCTTCGGGCGACGTTGCCTATCTGGTCGACACCCGCCGTGCGCGCCGCGCCGATGTAGCGTTTGCCCAGCATGCGGCGCCGTTCCTATCGCGCTTACTGCCCTGTCGCACGCCGATCCATATCGCTGTCGACCAGGTGGGGGAGTTCTGTCGTATGGCGCTGCCCATTTTGCGCGACTACACCGACCTTACCGCGCCCGCCGCGCTCGATAACGTGGCGCCCGAGCCGAGCTTTGCTATGGCGATCGGCGTCGACGATGGGCTCGTGACCTGCAAAATTACGGTTGCCTATGGCGATTGGTCGGCGGATCTCTTTAGTCTGGGCGCTCCGGGCAGCCCCTTCGAAGAGCGGCGCCCGGGCGTGCCGCCCCGCGACGAGGTGGCGGAGTTTCGCGTTATGGACACGGCGGCCCTGTACTTCGATTTCTACGAGGGCGGTCTGGCGTTTGAGGAGCGCGATGACGAGAGCTTGTTCTGCCTGCTGACCGAGGGCCTATCCGTCCTGTCCAAGCTTGGTGAGGTCATGCTCAGCGACCGTCTGCGCCAGATTTCGGTCCGCCCCGCGCCCAAGCTTTCGGTGCGTGCGACCGTCAAGAGTAACCTGCTCGACGTCGAACTGAGCGCGAGCGGGCTTTCGGCGGCAGACCTTGCCATCTATCTGGACTCCTACAAGCGTCACCAGACGTTTGCGCGTCTCACGTCGGGCGACATCATTCGCCTGGACGAGGGGGCGCGCGCCGCATTTGGCCTCGCCGAGGATCTGGGGGTCGATGCTGTTGACCTGCTCGACGGCGTGTCGCTTCCCGCGTCGAGTACCCTGTTCGTCGATAGCATGCTCGCGCGCACGCCCGCGCTCGAGGCCGATCGTGACGCCGCGTTCCGCCGCACCGTCGAGCGCTTGGATACGCTCGGCAAGATGGACTTTACGGTGCCGGTCTCGCTCAAGGCCACACTGCGCGGCTACCAGGTCGACGGATACCAGTGGCTCGGCTCGCTCGAACACCTGAGCCTTGGCGGCATCTTGGCCGACGACATGGGCCTGGGCAAAACGCTCCAGATGATCGCGCACATTCTGGCGCGCGTGGAGGCGGGGGACACTAAGCCCACGCTTGTGGTGTGCCCTGCGTCGCTTGTGTACAACTGGACCGCCGAGCTGGAGCGCTTTGCCCCGTCGCTCGATGTGTGCGCCATCGTGGGCGCCAAGGCGCAGCGTCGCGTGCAAATCGCCGGCGTGGTCGAGCATAACGTGGTCGTGACGTCGTATGACCTTATGCGCCGTGATATCGGTGAGTACGCCGAGCAGGATTTTGCCCGCGTTGTGCTCGACGAGGCCCAGTACATTAAAAACCCGCTCACCCAGGTGGCGCGCGCTGCCAAGCGTCTGCCGGCCGGCGTGCGCTTTGCCTTGACGGGCACGCCCATCGAAAACCGCCTATCCGAGCTCTGGAGCATCTTCGACTTTTTGATGCCGGGCCTGCTTGGCACGCGCGAATCGTTCGCAAAGCGCTTCGAAAGCCCGGTCGAGCACGCCGAAGGTGACAGCGCCGCCCGCCTGCAGGCGCTTGTGTCGCCGTTTGTGCTGCGCCGTGTCAAAGAGGACGTGGTGGCCGATCTGCCCGAAAAGATCGAGGACACAGTCGTGGCTCAGCTCACCGGTGAGCAGCGCAAGCTTTACCTGGCAAATCAGGACCGCATCGCCCAGCAGGTGCAGCACCGCGAGGCCGGGGAGTTTAAGAAGGATAAGCTCAAGGTGCTCGCCGAGCTCACCAAGCTGCGCCAGATCTGCTGCGACCCGCGTCTGCACTACGAGGATTACAAGGCGGGAAGCGCCAAACTCGATACGTGCATGGAGCTCGTCCACGGCGCGCTCGACGGTGGCCATCGCATCTTGCTGTTCAGCCAGTTTACGGGCATGCTCGATATCATTGGCAAGCGCCTGGCCAAGGAGGATATCGCCTTCCTTAAGCTCACGGGCGCTTCGTCTAAGGAGAGCCGCGCCAAGATGGTCGCACAGTTCCAGGCGGGCGAGGTGCCGGTCTTTTTGATCTCGCTCAAGGCGGGCGGCGTGGGCCTTAACCTGACGGCTGCCGACGTGGTCATCCACTACGACCCGTGGTGGAACGTGGCGGCGCAGGACCAGGCGACCGACCGCGCCCACCGCATTGGCCAGCAGCACACCGTGACCGTGTACAAACTCATCGTCAAGGACACGATCGAGGAACGCATTATGCAGATGCAGGAGTCCAAGCGCGACCTGGTCAACAGCGTACTCGGCGGCGACGGCATCTCGTCGGCACTGTTCACGCGCGAGGATGTTCTGGCGCTTCTCGGCGGCGACGGGCGCTAGCCGCGCGCGGGGTGGGACTGCTGGAGTGGGCAGGACGGTCGACGCATTTTGGCCCGACCGCTTGCCTGATCCGTTATGTGTTCATTTGCAATGCCGTGGATGGTTTGTCTGCCTTTGGGCATAAGAACCATCAAGAACATTGGCACATCAGCAAAGGAGAACATCATGGCGAAATTCTTTAAGGACCCCGACGGTAAGCTCATCGCTGCCCTTGGCGACGACGTTGCGACCCCTGCCGGTTGCACGGAACTGACCGCAAACACTGAGGACGCGGCGCACGAGAAGCACGTGCCTGTTGTCGAGACCGAGCGCGACGGTCACGTGATTCGTGCACGCGTTGGCTCGGTCGAGCACCCCAGCCTGCCCGAACACTACATTGAGTGGATTGCGCTTGAGGCCGAGGGCCGCTTAGAGGTTCATTACCTTGAGCCCGGCATGAAACCCGCGACGTTTTTCGCGGGCGGCTCCAAGACCGGTACCGTCTATGCCTACTGCAACCTGCACGGGCTGTGGTCCGCGACATTCTAGGAGCGCGCCCCCGCTCGGGGTATCATAGCTAGCATATGCACATGCAAGCGCCGGCTGCATTATGCGGCCGGCGCTTTTACTACGATTTCGATGGTTTACGACGGAAAGGGCTGGGGCATGAAGCTCGCGCTTGCACAGATCGATATGCGCCTGGGTGATATTGAGGGCATTTGCGGCCGCATCGAGGACCAGGCTCGTCTGGCCCACGAGCGCGGGGCGCGCGTGCTGTGCGTTCCGGCTCCGCTCTTTATGGGCGCCATGCCCGGTGGCCTGGTGGGCGCTGCCGACTTTGAGCACGACGTGCTTGCCGGTTTGACTGGTGTCGCCGAGCGTATCCAGGAGCTTGACATGATCTGCATCGTGCCCGCGGCGGTTTCGTTTGAGGGCCAACCGCTGCTCGACTACATGATGCTCAAGGACGGTCATGTGGTGCCGGCGCGTTCGAGCATTGCCCTGCAGCGTGGCGAGAACAACGACACGCGTTGGGCGCCGCCGGTGTTCGACGTGGACGGCGTGCGCATCGCCGTGATTTTTGACTTGGACCGCGAGCTCGAGATGTTGCCGACCGGCGTCGACCTCATCGCGTATTTCCAATTCAACGCGTTTGACATGACCGACCGCGAGACTGCCGCCATTGCCGCCGTTCGCAGCGGCGCCTACCGCAAGATCGCATCCAAGCGCAGCGTGTGGTTTGCCTGCATGGCGCCGGTCGGTGCCTATGACGAGTCGGTGTATACCGGCGGTTCGTTTGTGCTCGACGACTGCGGTCGCGTGGTGGCCCAGGCGCCGTGTTTTGAGGAGAGCCTGCTGGTTCAGGAGATTCAGCGCGGCGTGATGCTCGATGCCCTGGAAGATCACGAACTGCCCGAGTTCCGTTCCGAGGAGTGGTTGTGGCAGGCGCTGGTGCTCGCCGTGCGCGACAACGCTCGGGCCCACGGTGCGTCGCGTGCTGTGGTGGCACTCGAGGGTGACCTGCCGTCATCCCTGCTGGCGGCGCTGGCCGTTGACGCTCTGGGTCCGCGTAACGTAATTGGCCTGGTGCTGGGGCGCAACCGTATCTTTACGCCGGCGCAGGAGGAGGCCGAGGCTGCCCGCTGTGCCGCCGTCCGCGCCATTGCCGAGCGTCTGCACATTCGCACTGTCGAGCGCGATGCACCGGATGCGGCGCGTGTGCTCGATCGCGACGTGTCGGCGGGCGATGCCGAGCGTCTGCGCTCGCGCACGCTGGGCCTCATGCTGGAGGACACGGCGCTCGAGCTGGGTGCGATGGCGCTGAGCCCGCTGTCCAAAACCGAGTATGCGCTGGCGGCGCCGGCGCTTTGCGGCGGTTACCAGGGCGACTTTGCGCCCTTTGGCGATGTGTACCTGTCGACGCTTGAGTTTGTGGCGCGTGTGCGCAACCGCACGTCTGCCGTGGTGCCCCAAGAGCTCGTGACGCTCAACGCGGTGGAAGATTGTATGGAGCGCGTGCTGGCGCAGGCGCTCTCGACGCTCGACGGTCCGGTCGATATGCTCGACCGCGCGGCACAGCTGCTCGGCGGGCTTGAGCCGGGTGAGGTCGATGGCGCGCTCGAGGCGCACGTGGACCGCAATCGAGCTTTCGACGACATCCCGATGGCCGCCGGCAAGCCCGAGGCTTGCTCGCTGCTGCTGATGCTCGTGCGTCAGGGCGAGGCCGCCCGCCGCATGCTGCCGACGGCGCCGATCGTCTCGGCCCGTTCGTTTGTTGAGCGCGCCTGGCCGTACATGCTCGCGTGGTCCGACCTGGGGCTGAGCGGCAAGGAACGCATGACGGTCGATGCGCTGGCGCGCGCCGAGGTGAACCGCTTTGCCGACGAGGATACAAGCGAGCGCATGCGTGGCGAGATGATGGGCATATTGGGTGACCTGTTGGGCATTTCGCCCGAGCAGATGGAGGAGCTGCGCTCTGAGGACGGTCAGCGTCGTTTACACGAGGGAATGAAAAAGTTCGAGGGCGAGGTTCAGGACGCCATCGATAAGATGATGGGCGGTCAGGGCGGCTCGCAAGGTAGTCCCCAGGGTGGCCCGATGCCGCACCCGCCAGTAGATCCGAGGCAGTTCCCCTTTTTCTCGCAGAACTAACTATGGGATAGGATTCGCTTCCAACCCCGATACTTCAACTAAGCATCTTGGCCCCGTTGTGTTATTCTAGAACAGACGTTCGTGAATGATGCGCGGGGCCTTGTCTTGCGCTGTGCTTGTGGCGAGGGGAGGTCGGCTTGGTTATCTTGGGCATTGACCCCGGTTTGGCTCATACGGGTTGGGGGATTATCGAGGAGCGGCGTGGCGAGGTTCGCTGCCGTGCCTATGGCTGCATCGAGACCAGTGCCGGAAGTCCGCTCGCGGTGCGCCTGTCGCATATCGCCCATGACCTTAAGGATGTCGTTGAGCGTTATCGACCCGACACGGCTGCTGTCGAGAGCATCTACTTTGGCGCCAACGTTCGTTCGGCCATCCCCACGGCGCATGCCCGCGGTGCTGCACTCGTCGCACTTTCGGAATGCGCGCTCGAGATTGGCGAGTACACGCCCATGCAGATCAAACAGGCTGTGGTGGGCACCGGCGCCGCGGACAAGCGGCAGGTCGCCTACATGGTACGCACACTCACACAGCTCGATCACGACCCGCATCCCGACCATGCCGCCGATGCCCTGGCCTGCGCCATCTGCCACGTAAACCTCAGCCGCACCCGCGCCCTCACCGGTGGTGAGTTCTATCAACAGAGAGGAACCGGATACTGATGATTTCCCAGCTCCACGGAACGCTTGTCGAGGCCACGATGAGCTCTGCTGTCGTCGATGTGTCGGGCGTTGGCTTTGAGCTCGGCATCTCGGGCAGCACTGCGGCCACGTTGCCGACGCCCGGCGGTGAGGTTCGCCTCTATACCCGCATGCAGGTGCGCGAGGACGCCATGACGCTTTTTGGCTTTGCCTCCAAGGACGAGCGCACGATGTTCGATCGGCTCGTTTCCGTCTCGGGCGTTGGCCCGCGCTTGGCGCTCGCCGTGCTCTCCACCTATACCGTGGGGCAGCTGTATTCCCTGGTGATGGCCGAGGACGACAAGGGCATGGCCAAGGTGCCCGGTGTGGGCAAAAAGACCGCCCAGCGTCTTATCTTGGAGCTCAAGAGTACCTTTGCCAAGGACAAGGGCTTTGTTCCGGTCGACGTAATCCCCGGTCAGGTTGCGATGCCGGTTCCCGCTGCCGCTCCCTCGGCGATCGATGACGCCCGCGCGGCGCTCCTTTCCATGGGCTTTAGCCCGCAGGAGACCGAGGTTGCCCTGAGCGGGTATGATGGGCAGGATATGCGTGTCGAGGATTTACTCGGCGCGGCGCTTAAGCGACTCGGAATGGATGCGTGATGTGGGAAGCCGATGACTCTCAGGACCTGTGGGCGGCGCCCGGCAGCTCGCCGGCGGCATCCATGGC
Organism: uncultured Collinsella sp.; assembly: GCA_902469055.1. Classification (GTDB taxonomy): domain Bacteria; phylum Actinomycetota; class Coriobacteriia; order Coriobacteriales; family Coriobacteriaceae; genus Collinsella. Next base: position 35,484 of record CABRBC010000033.1, on the reverse strand, counting down.
ACACGGTGAGCGCATGGTGGGCTCGGAGCTGACGCCCGAGGACCTCGATGTCGACCGTACCCTGCGTCCCCAGCGCCTGGACGACTACTGCGGCCAGGAGCATATCAAGCAGAGCCTTCGCGTGCTGATCGAGGCGGCGCAGAGCCGTGGCGAGACACTCGACCACGTGATTTTCTCGGGCCCTCCGGGCCTGGGCAAGACCACGCTGGCCACGGTTATCGCCAACGAGCTGGGCGCTCAGATCAAGACGACGAGCGGCCCCGCTATTGCGCGTACCGGTGACCTGGCGGCCATCCTGACTAACTTGCAGCCGGGTGACGTGCTGTTTATCGATGAGATCCACCGTCTGAACCGTTCGGTCGAGGAGGTCCTGTATCCCGCGATGGAGGACTTTGCCCTCGATATCGTGATCGGTAAAGGCCCGGCCGCACGTTCGATTCGCCTGGATATTCCCAAGTTTACGCTGGTGGCGGCAACGACCCGCTCGGGTATGCTCACGGGCCCGCTACGCGACCGCTTTGGCATTTCGTATCGCCTGGACTACTACACGGTCGAGGAGCTCGCCCAGATTGTGACGCGTTCGGCGACCATCCTGGGCGTGACAATCGACCATCCCAGCGCGCTCGAGATCGGCTCGCGCTCGCGTGGCACGCCGCGCTTGGCCAACCGTCTGCTCAAGCGTGTGCGCGACTATGCGCAGGTGCGCGGCAACGGTTCTATTGAGCTTGATATTTGCCGTCAAGCGCTCGAGTTTTTCGAGATCGACGAGCTTGGTCTGGACTGGATGGACATTCGTATTTTGGAGACGCTTGCCAAGACGTTCTCCGGCCGTGCCGTGGGTCTGACGACCCTTGCCAGCGCGGTGGGCGAGGACCCGGGTACGCTCGAGGATGTCTATGAGCCCTATCTGCTGCAGTGCGGCTTGATGATTCGCACGCCCCAGGGCCGTCAGGCAACGCTTCGCACCTTTGAACATTTGGGCATCGAGCCATCAGATTAGAGACGGGCTTGTTTTGGCTGGTCTGTAGGCTATCGCTGAGCATTGGATAAACATATCGCCATTCATCGGTTACGGGTGTTTTACTATTGCGCGCCCGTGCTATGCTGAATTGGTCTTTTTCTCATTCGGTAACGAAAGGACCGCCCATGCCTACTGACATCGAAATCGCACGTTCCGTCACGCCGCTGCCCATTACCGAGGTGGCTAAGAACGCCGGCGTCGACGTAAAGCACCTGATTCCGTACGGCTTCGACAAGGCTAAGGTCGACTATTCACTGCTTAACGAGCCGACCAATCACCAGGCCAAGCTCGTCCTCGTGACCGCCATCAACCCCACGCCCGCCGGCGAGGGCAAGACCACCACGACCATCGGTCTGGCCGATGGCCTGCGCCGTCGCGGCGTCAAGAGCGCTGTGGCCCTGCGTGAGCCTTCGCTCGGCCCCGTCTTTGGCGTCAAGGGCGGCGCCGCCGGCGGCGGTTGGGCGCAGGTCATCCCCATGGAGGACATCAACCTGCACTTTACCGGCGACTTCCACGCTATCGGCGCCGCCAATAATCTGCTGGCCGCTATGCTCGACAACCATATTCAGCAGGGCAACCAGCTCGGCATTGACGTTAAGCGCATCACCTGGAAGCGCGTCGTCGACATGAACGACCGCCAGCTGCGCCATGTTATCGACGGCATTGGCGGCAAGGCCCAGGGCGTGCCGCGCGAGGACGGCTTTGACATTACCGTTGCCTCCGAGGTCATGGCGATCCTGTGCCTGTCCACGAGCATCAACGACCTCAAGGAGCGCCTGGGCGAGATCGTCGTCGGCTACAGCTATGCCGGCGAGCCTGTCCGCGCCCGCGACCTCAAGGCCCAGGGAGCCATGGCTGCGCTGCTTAAGGATGCGCTCAAGCCCAACCTGGTGCAGACGCTCGAGGGTACGCCCGCGTTTGTCCACGGCGGCCCCTTCGCCAACATCGCCCACGGCTGCAACTCCATCATGGCCACGCGTATGGCTATGCGCTTTGGTGATGTCGCCATTACCGAGGCAGGCTTTGGCGCCGATCTGGGTGCCGAGAAGTTCCTCGACATCAAGTGCCGCATGACGGGCGTTCGCCCCAGCGCCGTCGTGATAGTCGCCACCGCCCGTGCGCTTAAGTACAACGGCGGCGTTGCCAAGGCCGATCTCAACGAGGAGAACCTCGAGGCGCTCAAGGCCGGTATGCCCAACCTGCTCCGTCACGTCGACAACATCCAGAACGTCTACGGTCTGCCCTGCGTGGTCGCCATTAACCGCTTCCCGACGGACACCGAGGCAGAGCTTGCGCTCATCGAGTCCGAGTGCCAGAAGCTCGGCGTTAACGTTAAGCTTTCCGAGGTCTGGGCCAAGGGCGGCGAGGGCGCGCTCGATTTGGCTGACGAGGTCATGCGTCTGATCGAGCAGCCGAGCGAGCTCAAGTTTGCCTACGAAGACGGCGCCGATGTTGCCGATGCCCTCGAGGCCGTCGCCACCAAGGTTTACCGCGCCGATGGTGTCGACTTTACGCCGGCTGCCAAGCGCCAGCTCGCCGAGCTGCGCGAGAACGGCTTTGGCAACCTGCCGGTGTGCGTCGCCAAGACGCAGTACAGCTTTAGCGACAACGCCAAGGCCCTGGGCGCTCCCGAGGGCTTCCGCATCACCGTGCGCGAGCTCAAGGTTTCCGCCGGCGCCCACTTTGTGGTCGCGCTGACTGGCAGCGTTCTGACCATGCCGGGCCTGCCCAAGGTTCCCGCGGCCGAAAACATCGACGTCGACAACGACGGCAACATCACCGGCCTGTTCTAAGACTGCTGCTCATAGCCGCTTGCCCGCCCCGCCGCGCCTACCAAGGCCCGGCGGGGCTTTTTGATCCTTAGGCCCGCGCATGTCTTGTAGATACCGGCGGGCTTTGCCCATCAAAGGCTTTTGCGCGGGTAGAATGCATGGATAACTTGATGCTTACGGGCGACGGAAAGGAATCGTTGCATGGACCAGGACAAGACGACCGTGATGGGCGGATATGGCTCCCCGCGGACGGGCAACGGCGCCGATGAGACCCGCGTCGTGCCGAATCCCGGCTACGCTACCCCCGATGCGACGCAGGCGTCTGCCGAACCCACACGGGTTATGGGCTATGGCGATACACCACGGGATCCGTTTGATTATGCACCGCAGGACCCGTACGGCAATGCGGCGCCGGACCCGTATGACAATGCGGCGGCAGGCGCTTATAACAACCTGCCGCAAAATCCCATTCCGCAGCCTCAGCAGACGACGTATATGCCGCGCACGGCACAGGTCCAGCCTCGATATGAGTCGCGCGATCCGTATGCGCGCCAACCTTATCGCGACTATCCCAAATCGATTCCGCAGTATGGTGAGGACGAGGAAGAGGCGCCGTCGCGTTCGTCGAGTGTGATCAAGAAAATCCTGATTGTGTTGGCGATCTTCTTTGCCCTCTCGATTGTGTTCGCCATTGTGTCGGGCATGCTCAACAAGCGGGGAGCTGCAACCAGCACGACGGCCGAGCAGATAGAGGTCGACCAGACAGGTACAGTAGAGCTGGGCGATATCCCGGGACAGTATTGGTCCAACGCCAAAAAGATTCTCAAGTCGCGCGGGGCCGATCTTTCGAATGCCGTGATTTTGACCGACGACGGCTCGACGCCCGTCGTCGATGCCAACTGGGTTGTTACTTCTGCCTACTACAACGCTGACGGCAACTTGGAGGTCCAGCTTACGCGCAAGGACGGCTCGTCGGGCAATGCGTCCGGCGATCAAGGTGCCACGGACAGCTCGAGCTCCAACATGCTAGAGGACCTGAGCAACAAGGCACAGGAGCTGGGAGATAAGGCGCAAGAGCTGGGCGATACCGCGCAGAACTTGGGCGATATGGCAACGAACGCCTGGGATGCCCTGCAAAACGGCATTTCGGGCGCGCAGGGGAACTAGCGGTCGAGCGGCTAGAGCCTTAGCAGTGCAAACAAAAACGGGACGCAGGATCGCGTGACCGGGCGCATAGGTGCGTTGGTCGGCGGTCCTGCGTCCCGTTTTGCTGTCGATTACAGCTGCTCTGCCGGACGCTCGGGCGAGCTAAAGCCCGAGTCAAACGTGACGACGCATGATGCATCGGGCCTGCGCTCGTGTACGATGCGCGTGACGAGTTCCAGTAGCTCCTCGTCGGATATGTCAAAGCCGTCGGGACGCACCAGGTCAAATGACACAAAGCCATTGTGTTCGTGCAGGTCGTGGATGGAAAGCGTGGGGTCGATCTGTGCTACGCCGCGCTTGACCCAGCCGCGCAGGTCGTCACCGGTTGTTGCGATGGGGTCGCAATGTAGCGTGATATCGATGCCCATCTGGCGTTTGATATCGTGTTCGATGGCGTCCAGAATCTCGTGGTGCTCAAAGGCATCGCCCTCGCCGGGCATTTCCACGTGTGCGCTGGCAAACTGGCGGCCGGGGCCGTAGTCGTGCACCATGAGGTCGTGCGTGCCCAGGACCTGGGGGTACGACATGATCCTGTCGCGGATTTCCTGGACGAGCTTGGGGTCGGGCGCTTGTCCCAGCAGTGGGCTGATGGCGTCGCGCACCAGGCCCATGCCGCTGATGCAAATGAAGATGCCCACGCCCAGGCCCGCCCAGCCGTCGAGATCAAAGCCTGTCGTTTGCGAAATAAGCGCCGCCGCCAAGACCGAGCCCGAGGCGATGACATCGTTTTTGGAGTCCTGCGCCGTGGCGATGAGCGTCTCCGAGTCGATGCGGTTGCCCAGCGTGCGGTTGAACGCGGCCATCCAGAGCTTAACGAGCATGGACGTAGCCAGTGCCGCAAGGGAAACGAGCGTGTAAGCGGTGGGGGAGGGCTTGATGATCTTGGTAATGGACTCGAGCACCAAGTTAATACCGACGGCACAAACGAGGACGGCGACAACCAGACCGGCGAGGTATTCGTAGCGGCCGTGGCCATAGGGGTGACCTTCGTCCGCCGGGCGACTGGCAAGGCGGAATCCGAGCAGGCTCACAATGTTGCTCGAGGCGTCGGAGAGGTTGTTGAAGGCGTCGGCGACAAGCGAGACAGAGCCGGCGAGCAGGCCCGCGATGCCCTTGGCCAGGCACAGCGTGATATTGAGGCCGATGCAGATGAGGCTTGCGGCAAAGCCCGCGTTGGTGCGACAAGTTGTATCGACCGGCTCGTCCTCACTGCCGGGAACAAGCGTATGTACCAGCCGATTTACAAATAGCATGGCAATCGTCCTCACAATCATGGTTAAGGGGATAGTGTAGCTCGCATGGGCGCACCGTGTGCCGATGCTCAGAAAATGCAGCAATGGTCTGCTGGAGCTAACGAGCGGCCCTTCTTGTCCGACCTGGTGCTCCATTTTGGGCCACATGGGTATGGGCATGTACCTGCCTGCCCGACATACTTAATGTCGACAGCCCCTGCGCAAAGGAGGACGTATCCATGGACGAGATGTTTGCCATTAAATGCCAAAACTGCGGCGGCCCTATGTACTCACACCAGGCTAAACGCAGCTTTGAGTGCGCCTATTGCGGCACGGTCGTTCCGTGGCAGGCCGATGCGGGGGAGCCCAAGAGCGCCCTGGACATTCGCCATACGCCGCTGACGGTTGTCGATGGACTGCTTAAGCTCACCCACGTGTCGCAGCTCGAGCGCCCGGAGGACCCGGACTGGTATTTCTTCAATTCGTACTGGCGCAACCAGTCGGTTCTGGAGCATCTGCTGTGGGAGGACCGCGGTACGGCTCAGGAGTTCCAAGAAGCTACGCACGTGAGCATTCCCTGCCCCTTCTGCGGTGCGTCCTTTGAGGGGTCGTCGACCCAGCGCGTGTTTGAGTGCCCGTCCTGCGGTAATAAGATCGGCGTTGCCGACCTGCTTAAACCCGGTACCTTTAGCAAGCGCCTGACCATGGGCGTTGGTGCGGAGTATGTACCCGAGCAGGGTATTCCCTGCGAAATCTCGCCGCAGCAGGCACGTGCCAACGCGCTGCAGCTGGTGCGCCAGTATCCCGATGCCTTTGCCGGTCACGACGTGGAAGACGCGATCCAAAACGACATGATGCTCTTCTACTTCCCCATGGCGCTTGCGGACCTGCGCATGATGGCGTCCTTCCCGGGCAAGGGGCTGAGCAAGGAGACCCTGGTATACTACGAGGTGCTCGACTGGGCGTATCCGCGGGCAAACTACCTGGACGTTCGCCTTATGGGCATTCTGGAGCCATGGGACTTTGCCAAGGTTGGGCCGTTTGACCCGGCCATGCAGGAAGGTGACTTCCGCGTTGTCTCCGTCGATGCATCTACCAAGGACCAGGTGGTCATTGATAAGCTGGCGCTCGACATTGCCGGCAACGATGCCGAGGCGGTGCTGGGGCTCAATAAAAAGAGCATCCGCGCCTGGGCGCGCAAGGCCCGCAAGCACAAGGACGGCCTAGTTATGGTGCCGGTGTACTTTGTCGACCGTCCGGCAACGGATAGCCGCGACGGCGAGCAGGTGCGCATCGCCGTAAACGGCCAGACGGGCCGCGCGGCCGCGGTGGTGTTTAGCGACAAGCGCGAGACGCATATTGTGGCGCCGTTCAGCCCGAGTCTGCATCTGTCCGGTGAGAGCACCGTGCACGCCACGCCCGTCGAGGTCAAATACGTTAAATCGCCGTTCCTGTACCAGATCGTGCGCCGTGGAGGCGGCGAGCAACCGCGCCAGGTTGCAGCCGCCGTCGAGGGTTCCTACCGAGAGGAGAAGCCCAAACGTCGCGGCCTGCTGGGTGCGCTATTTGGGAAGTAGGGGAGCGGTGCCGGTTGGCACCGTAACGTGATGGCCGGGGGTATGGGGCGGCTCTCAGGAGTGCGGGCTGCCGTCTGATTGTTTGAGGGTGCCAGATGTAAATAAACAGTGGAGCGGCTGCAAAAGAGCCTCCTCACTGGGTAAAATCAGGTTGTGCCGCGGAACCCGCTCCTCAGCTAGTCACACTTCGGAAGCGCGGGCAACGCAGGTATTATCGTCTAAAGGGCCGGCTGCAACCGGCCCTTTTCTGTGGCAGCCAATGGACCCACATCAGACGAAGGCCGCGTCTTTGCCTGTCAGGTCACGCTCGCCAGCCACGGCTAGAATGTCGTTGCCGGCGTCCATGACCGGTATTGTTTCGTAGCGTGCGTCGCAACCGCGAGTGCGCCTGCGACGGCTGCGGTGGCTTCGGTCGCAACGTGCTGCTACCCTTGCGTTTCGCCATTGGTCGCTTCGTTGATGGCGCGGTACTCGGCACTAAGCTCGCGCGCCAGTTCTTCCTTGCTTGGAAGATACGGCAGGTATTTGGCGGCAAACACTTGGTCGTTGTCTTCGGGCAGTGTGTACTCGACAATCGAATCGCTTTTGTCCGCGCGGAGCACGATGCCTATGGGAGGATTGTCGCCTTCGTTCATGAGCTCGCGCGTGTAGTAGTTCACATACATTTGCATCTGGCCCAAGTCCTGGTGCGTAAGATCGTCCGTCTTAAGGTCGATAAGCACGAAGCAGCGCATCAGATAGTTGTAAAACACAAGGTCAATATAGAAATGGCGCCCATCAAAGGTGATACGCTTTTGGCGCGCCTCGAAAGCGAAGCCACGGCCAAGCTCCAGCAGGAACTTCTGAAGATGTGTGATGAGCGCCTGCTCTAGATCGCTCTCGCGAAACGCAGTATCGTCCGAGAAACCTAAAAACTCCAGTACATATGGATCGCGGATGATATCCTCGGGGCGACGAGCCGGGGCGCTCTCTTGGATTTCCTGGGTGACGGCCTCCTTGTCCTTGCTGGCAAGCAGGCGCTCGCGGAACATGGTGTTGATCTGGCGCTCGAGCTGACGCGTGCTCCAGCGAGAATCGGCGCATTCGTTCATGTACCAGGTGCGAGCTTCGGGGTCAGGAATGCGTATTAACCTGCGATAATGTGTCCAACTCAATTCGGGACGCAGTGAGTCCCGAATTGGAAATGCAAGATAGAACTGACGCATTTTACGCAGCTCTCTTGCTTCAAAACCTTTACCAAAATCCTTGGTAAGTCTGATTGCGAGGGCCTTGAGCAGCGCCTCTCCATACTTGGCGCGCTCCTCTCCGCCCTGCTCATCAACAATGCTCTTGCCGATCTCCCAATACGCCTCAACCATCGCAAAGTTAACGGCGGTATAGGCCTTGTCGCGAGCGGCGTTGAGAATCGAGGAAACCTGCTTGTAAAAAACTTCTGGCACGATTACCGATTCTCCACGGTTTACCAGTTCGCCCATCACTGTCGCCCCACTTTCCTCTTGTGGAATGCATCTTTATCGCATTTAGTTTAAAGCCTCGCGCGGACTCGAATTGCTGTGCTGTCTGACATCATCGCATGGGGCCTTGCGGTGACTAAAATGTGGCCATAGAGACAGTTTTAGCGAACCCCACGGGAGTGACGTGTATGGACAACAACACGCTGCTATTCCAGGACAAAGGTTCGGGTAGGTATAAAGACGTCAAGATCTACCCTAACCGCATTGAGGTACTCAAGAAGGGCACTTTTGGCGGCAAGCACACCGAGATTGTTTATCTTAAGGACATTACGGGCGTCAATAGAATCAAAGGCCGCGATGTTTTTCTGCGCAATCGTCTGTTGACCGCTTGCGTCTTTAGCCTGAACAGCCGTGCGAAGGCCCAGGAGTTTGTTAACGCGCTGAACATGGTGATGTAGCCGATAGCGGCGTTCGGGCCAAGGTAAAAATCGGGGGCACAGAACGGTGTTCTGCGCTCCCGATTGAGTCGATGTGTCTAAAAGGCCGGCTTGCCTATTCGACAACGTCCTCGTTGTTTTCACCGTCACTGGCAAGCATCGCCGCGCCGGCGACCGTTGTCGCCACGGCGGCGGCAGCGAGCCCGGCGGCAATGCCAGAGTTGTCGCCTGTGCCGGCAAGCTTTTCGCCTGAGCCCTTGCGCTTGTTGCCCTTGTCGTTCTTGTCGGCGCCGCCTGCGTTGGTGCCGTTGCCGTTGCCGTCGCCGGTGTCCGTAGCGCCCGCGTTGCCCGAAGTCGTCACAGTAAAGCTTGCGGCTCCGTCGGTGGCAAGCGTGTAGTTTTTCGCCGCGTCGCCCAACAGGCCTTTCGCACGCACCCAATACGTCCCCGCGGCAAATGCCTCGCCCTCGGCCATCGCCGTTCCCGGAGCGCCGTTCGCGTCGTGCGCAAACTCGAGCTGGGCCGTGCAGGCATCGGTTTCGAGCTTGCCCTCGAGTGATGCCGCAATCTTGGCGCGCACGTCTTCGCCGGCCTTAAGGCCTTCAAGCCCCTCAAAATGGGGCGTCAGCGCGCGCGGGTCGATATCGATGGGCACGGAACCCTGCAGCCCCGTAACGGTCTCGTTGCCCAAGGCATCGACATCAACGTATTCGATGGCAAACGTATGGCCCGAAGCCGCCACGTTGAGTACGTTACTGCTGTCGACAAGGCGGAAATGACCCTCGCCAACGGTCTTTCCATCCTGGAGTGAGGCATCGCTCAACGAGTCGCCATATGTCATGTGCATGCGGGCTGGGAGGTAGCACGAAGCTGCCTGCTTGTGCTCCGTATCGTAATTGCGCTGGTAGATGCTCCGTGCCAGTGCCGCGTCAACAAAGTCGGACGCAATGATGCCAATGTGCTTACGGCAGTCCTCTTTTGTGCCCTCAACTCCGGTATTGTTTATATACGAGCTCTTGTACAGGTGCTCGTCGACCACTCGCGCCGCGGTAAAAGGGTTGTTTTGCGTGCAGCTCGTGTAGTTGATAAACCAGCAGCGCTCCGTTGCCTGCACCGTTGTCCCGTCCGCGGCAGTGATATCTACGGTGCCGCGCTTGAACTCGGCCGCCGCCTTCAGGGCCATATCGACCCAGTCGATTTTACTGGACCCCGTGCAGCTGTAATGGTCTTGGGCATATACCGCTGTGCTATAGGGCTCTTTGTCGCCCGTATTGCCCGCAGCCTCAAAGCCTTGCTCGTATTTCACGAGGCACATGGACTTTCCGGAATGCACCTTGATTTTGTCGTCCCATTCGGTGAGGTCGAGGCCCCACGTGTGGCCGTCTACGCTGTCGCCGGCGAGCCTAAATCGACGCAGCAGGACGATCTTTCCGCGCACCTCGTTCAGTGTGGGGACATGGCTCGACGTATAGAACAGATCGGAGTTATTGTCCATAACATTGGCGAAAGCCGTCGTAATGCTTTCGTCGGTAGCTTCGTCGTTGCCTCGTGACACCAGCATGATGAGCGCTTCTGACGGGTTTTCGTTCAAAAATGTTTTGAAGTAACCGATGACATCGGAGAGATGGATAAAGCCCCCGTCTTTTTTGAGCAGGTAGCATATTCCATGGTCGATGCCGGGGTCGCCTTTATCGTTGTTCTTTCCAAGTCGGATATCAAAATAGCGAATGCCTTCGAGCAACTGCGTGGGGATGTAATCCTGCTGGCACTTTGCAAGCGAGGTTTGGGGCTCGGTGTCGTTGTCGACGCTGCAGGTGCTTGAATCATGCGTGCCCGGGATGCTCAGCTCGTCGAGGTATTTGTTGCCGTCGACGTGGCTCATCCAACATGGTCCGTCGACGTAGCTGCTATACGTGGTCCAGTCGATGCTGCTAACTGTGGCATTGGTCTTGTCCATGCTGTAGCCGACAAGCTCGAGTTCCCACGGAATGCTCTTCCTCTTGTGGCAGATCTTGTTGTTGTCTTGGTCTTTGCCGTCCTTTTCTATGGCCAGGTAATTAATGTCTTTTTTCTCGGTTTCTTTCTCGACCGTGCGGTCTCGGATGATATAGGTTCCGTTTGATTGACGCTCGAACGCAAAAGAGCGGCTGGGCTTGCCGTCATGCTCGCCACTCCATACGTGGATGACCTTTCCGTCTTTGTCCGAGTCGCCATCGACCGACCAAATGCTGTAGCCCGTCTTTTTATGCTCTTCGAAATTGAGCAAGGTGCGGATAGCATACCAGTTTGTATCGTCATTCTTGGTCGTTACGTTCTCAAGGATGAGCTTGCTGGACGTGCCGTCATTAAACAGATGGCAGACGTTGCCGATGACGTTGCCGTCTTCGTTAACGCTTGCGGTACGAAAATAGCCCGCGGGGCGAAGGCGAATGACGAAATTGTCGAGGCTGACTGCTGGCCCGGCCGTGCTGTCCGCAAAGGCTGCCCGCGGGCTAATGCCCAGCATGGCGGTTTCGGGCAGGCTTGCAAGTGGCGACAACGCCGCGAGTCCAAGGCCCAACGTAAATGCTCGGCGGCTGATGGCGTGGTGTTCGGTCATAACTTCTCCATTCGCAGAGTGCGGTTATGCGATAGTTTTGGTCACTATACTGCTCAGATGTTTAAGGATGCTGGTTTAATTGCCTGCGCGGCACAATAAATCGGCGGGCGGACGTGTTGGGGCGTTTGTCGTTTTCGTACTGTTGCCACATTTGGGGCGGTTCCGACGTCCGGCATCCTCGCGTTCGTCGGCTACAGGCATAAGAAAGGGAGGGTCGGTTTACCGGCCCTCCCTGGGTACGAAGCGCTGGGGTACCGTCACTTGTTTGCACTGCGCCCGTGTTTCCCGCTGCGCTCGCCAGTCGCTTAGCGCTTGATCTCGATATCGTCGAGCTTGACGTCCATGGCCTCGGTCTTGGCCTCGGCGATGTCGTCGGCAAATTCCAGAGACTTCATCATGGTCTCGACGGCGTCCTTGTGCTCCTCGACGTTGTCGATACGCACATACACACTGCCGCCGTCAACGTCGGTGAAGTATTCGGTCGTTACGCCGCCCGAGTGCGTGAAGTAGGCACTGCGCCAGGTCTTGCCATTATACTTAACGGGATCGCTCTCGGTCCATCCAGAGTTGGCCTTCCACTTTGCCTCGTAGTCGAACAACTCATCGGCGTTCTTGTCAGGATCGAAGACAGGGATGAAGCGGTCGCTGGCGTGCTCGCTCTCGGTGAACTTAAACTGGGCCCTGTCGGCGGTGTCGCCTGCGACGTCGGTGATCTCGACGCCCTCGGGGACCTCGACCTTAAACCAAATGAAGTCGGTCCTCATATCCACGGCGGGCTTTTCTGCTCCGCCGCCACCGCCACTTCCGGTAGCGCCGCCGCTGCCACCGCAGCCCACCAGGGCAACTGCGGCAAAGAGGCTTATGCAGAGGGTGAGAATCGCAAAGGCCTTCTTTTTCATGGTCGTGTCCTCCTCGATCTGTAACCGCCCACGGATTACCTGCCTTTACTGTACGCGTGGACGGCTCGCTAGGGTGGGCCATGTGTCCCATTCTGGGGGCTGGAATTGCGCCGACAAGTGGCAATATGTGCGGTCGCAAAAGAGGGGAGGGCCGATGCTGTCGGCCCTCCCCGGGGTGAGGTGCCCGTTGATTTAATGGGGCGCGCGTGCGTGGGCGTTGCCCCAACAGGTTCCTTGTTTATAGATATGCCTCAGTTTTTGACGTCCGGAAGTCTCGAAAGGTGGGCCATGTGTCCCATGTTTGCGGTGCCGACGCCTATCGTTCGTCATAGAAATCAGCGATGGCCAGGTACGCTGACGCCCGTGTGCTTATGGGCTAGACTTAGCACCATTATGTGATCGATACAGTCGGCAGGCAGTCGCCGTCCGACCGATGTATATGACTTGAAGGTGCATGCGTATGAGCCAAGAGATGATGGATAAAACCTGTCGTGGTTTTGCCGAGGCGCTGGCTGCGCGCGAGCCCGTTCCCGGCGGCGGCAGCGCCAGTGCGTTTGTGGGCGCACTGGGCGCCTCGCTGTGCGGGATGGTTGCTCGCTATGGCGCGACGAACCCCGCGCTTGCCGATCGCACGGACGACTTGACGCGCGCGTTTGCCCAGGCGGATGAATTGGCTCAGGAACTTGTCGACTTGGTCGCCGAGGACGTTCGTGCCTACGGGCAGGTGTCGGCGGCGTATGGTGTTTCGCGTGAGGACCCTGCTCGAACGGCTGCGATTCAAGATGCGCTGCATGTTGCCGCCATACCGCCGTATCGCATCATGGATGCGTGCGGTCGTGCGCTGGCGTTGCTCGAGGATATGGCTGACAAGGGATCGCGCCAGCTGCTGTCCGATGTGGCCTGTGGCGCCGTGTTCTGCCGTGCCGCCATGCAGGGCGCGAGTCTGACGCTCTTTGCCAATACCACGTCCATGAAGGATCGGGCGCGCGCCGAGGAGCTCGAGACGGCGTGTGATGAGTTGCTCGACACATGGCTGCCGCGCGCCGATGCGCTGGCGCGCCGTGCCGCCGACGCTGCAAGAAAGAGGGGATAGCCATGGCTGAGCTACTGAAGGGTGCTCCCGTCGCCCGCGCTTTGACTGAGGAGCTCGCTGCCCGCTGCGCTGCGCTGCGCGAACGCGGTGTTGTTCCGACGCTTGCTATCGTGCGTGTGGGTGAACGCGAGGACGACCTATCCTACGAGCGCGGCGCCCTTAAACGCTGCGAAAAGGTTGGCATCGAGGCGCGTCGCGTGTTGCTTCCTGCCGGTGTTTCGCAAGACGAGCTGTTGACGGCCATCGAGGACATCAATGCCGACTCGGCTGTTCATGGCTGTTTGATGTTCCGCCCGCTGCCCGCCGGCCTTGACGAGAACGCCGTCGCCGCAGCGCTCGATCCCGCCAAGGATGTTGACTCCATGACGCCGGCTTCGCTGCTCGCCACGCTTTCGGGGCGCGGCGAGGGTTTTGCCCCCTGCACGGCCGAAGCCGTGCTTGCTTTGCTGGATCATTACGGCGTTGAGCTGGATGGGGCCAAGGTCGCGGTCGTTGGTCGGTCGCTGGTGATTGGCCGTCCCGTTGCCGCCATGTTTACGGCTCTCAATGCCACAGTGACGACGTGCCATACGCATACGCGCGACCTTGCTGCCGAGTGCCGTGCGGCTGATATTGTGGTTGCGGCCGTTGGACGCGCGCGCACGATTGGTGTGGACGCGGTTCGCGAGGGCCAGACGATCATCGATGTTGGCATTAATTGGGACGAGGCCGCTGGCAAGCTGGTCGGGGACGTTGATTTTGATGCTGCAGAGCCGGTTGTTGACACCATCACGCCCGTGCCGGGCGGCGTGGGAGCTGTGACGACGGCGATCCTCGCCAAACACGTGATCGAAGCGGCCGAGCGCGCATTGAAATAGGCGTTTTGGGCTGTTTGAGGGGTTAGTTCTATACCCCGTGGACAAAAAATGCCAAATATGAGTACTGTTGCCAAGATAGTCACATATATTTTAGGTTAATTTGGCTCTCTAACGATATTTATTATCGATAGAGAGCCTATTTTATTGGGCCTATGGGGAAGTACATCATCTAATTTTTGAACAAATGTAGACTTTCGACACCCATGCGTAGCAAAATTGCTGTTACTAAATTAGTGACAGTACTCATATTTGGCATTTTTTGACCACGGGGGCTGCCGAGGCCGTGGTTTCGCCCTTTTTTCGCCGAAGCGATACACTGTTGCCGTTTGATTTCTTCGCTCAAGGAGGATGCGCATGCCGTGCACAACGATTCTGGTCGGTAAGAACGCGAGCTACGACGGGTCGATGCTTGTCGCGCGTAACGAGGACTCGTCCAACGGGGTGTTTGAGCCCAAGCGTATGCGCGTGGTGCATCCCGACGAGCAGCCGCGCGTCTACACGAGCGTCCTGAGTCACCTGACCGTTGGGCTGCCCGATAACCCCATGCGCTACACGAGTGTCCCCGATGTTGTCCCGGGCCACGGCATCTGGGCCGAGGCCGGTTTCAACGAGCTCAATGTGGGCATGTCCGCAACCGAGACGCTCACCACCAACGAGCGCGTCCGCGGCGCCGATCCGCTCGTCGACTACGTACCCGCCAAGGGCAACGAGGGCGAGGACGGATACGTTCCGGCACAGCCCGGCGGCTTGGGCGAGGAGGACATGGTGACCCTGGTGCTGCCGTATGCCAAGTCCGCCCGCGACGGCGTTCGTATCCTGGGCGACCTGCTCGAGCGCTACGGCACCTACGAGAACAACGGCATCGCCTTTAGTGATGTGGACGAGATCTGGTGGCTCGAGACCATCGGTGGTCACCACTGGATTGCCAAGCGCGTGCCTGACGACGCCTATGTGACCATGCCCAACCAGCTGGGTATCGACAGCTTTGACCTGGATGACGCCGAGGGCGCCCAGGCCGACCACATGTGCTCCGCCGACTTGCGCGCCTGGATGGCCGAGTGGCATCTGGACCTGACGCTGGGCGTCGAGGGCGACGGCCCGGCTGCGGTCTTTAACCCGCGCGAGGCCTTTGGCTCGCACAGCGACAGCGACCACGTCTACAACACGCCGCGCGCGTGGTACATGCAGCGCTGTCTCAACCCCAGCGACGTGTGGGATGGCCCCGACGCCGACTACACGCCCGAGAGCGACGATATCCCCTGGAGCCGCGTGCCCGAGCGCAAGGTGACCATCGAGGACATCAAGTACGTACTCTCGAGCCACTACCAGGGCACGGAGTACGATTGCTACGGTAGCAAGGGCACGCCCGCTACGCGTGGCGCATATCGCCCCATCGGCATCAACCGCAACAGCCAGCTCGCCGTGCTGCAGCTGCGCCCCTATGCGCAGCCGGCGTATCGCGCCGTGCAGTGGATGGCCTTTGGTTCCAACTCGTTTAACGCGCTGGTTCCGCTGTACGCCAACGTCGAGACCATGCCCGAGTACTATGCCGACACGCAGGCTCGCGTGACGTCCGAAAACTTCTACTGGGCCAACCGCCTGATCGGTGCCCTGGCCGACGTCCGTTTCCATGAGTGCGGCCGCGCGGTCGAGGATTATCAGGAGAAGATCGGTGGCATGGGCCACAAGCAGATCCATGACGTCGACGCTGCCGTAGCCGCTCTGCCCGAGGTCGAGGTGCCTGCCGAGCTTGCACGCGCCAACGAGGCCTTTGCCGAGCGTGTTCGCGTGGAGACCGATGCCCTGCTGGGCAAGGTGCTTTACACCACGAGCTGCGCCATGAAGAACTCTTTCGCGATGAATGACAACGTGAGGTAGGGATTTCCCGTCGATCGAATAGCGCTAAAACGCTTTGTCGCTTTCGCTCAATCTTGGGTACAAGAACGCCAATGCAGTTGTTTGTGATTGGAGATAACCATGGTTATGAAACTCGATCAGCTTGTTAACGGCGCCATTAACGTGGGCTTTGGCGCTGCCGCCGTTGCTGTCGAAGGCGGCAAGAAGGTCCTCGACGACCTTAACACCAAGGGCGAGCAGGTCCGCAAGGACACCACCACCCCCGATATCGCCCGCAGTGTGTCCGACATGTTCGAGCAGGCCGGCGGTACCATCTCCGACCTGACCGAGCGTCTGGGCATGCAGGGCGAGACCGCGGCCCAGCGCGTGCTTGACGAGCTTATCCTTGCCCGCGTCCGCGTCATGACCGCTCCCGAGCGCACTGCCTTCCTGGCCCATGTGCGCGACATCGTCGATTCGGTCGAGGACAACGTGACCTCGGTGCCCGTCGAGTCCGTTGAGCCCGACGATGCGAAGGATACCGAAGAGGCCGAGTAGCAGCGCAGATGGCAGATTCCACCACCGATTACAACAATCTAGATCCCTTGGGTGACGAGGCGGCGGTTGTCGATGAGGTCGACGCCGCCGTCTCGGGCGCTCGCAAGAAGCCGCGCGCCGTCGATATGGTGCCCGAGGAGCCCGACGCGATGGCGCCGGACGAGGAATACCAGCTCACGCCGGCGGGTCGTCGCGAACGCATTGGGCAGATTGTACGCCTGGTCAAAAAGTACCGCGTGTGGGATAACCTCACGCCGGTTCGTTTGCGCCGCCTGCTCGAGGAACTCGGCCCCATGTTCGTCAAGATGGGGCAGATTTTGGCCAACCGGTCCGAGATTCTGCCGCAACGCTTTTGCGACGAGCTGCGTCGTCTGCGCTCCGACGTGGAGCCGGTGCCGTATGAGGTAGTGCTCCGCTGTCTGGAAGAGGAATACGGCCTGCGCCTGGGGGAGATGTTCGATGCGATCGACCCCAATCCGCTTGGTAGCGCATCGCTCGCACAGGTACATCGCGCTCGTCTGGTGACGGGCGAGGACGTGGCCGTCAAGGTTCAACGCCCCGGTGCGCAGCAGGTTATGGCACAGGACATCGATATCATCCGCTCGGTGGTGCGTATCGTTTCCAAGTTCGTCAACACCGATCAATTCGTTGACCTGCACGGCGTGGTCGAGGAGCTGTGGACCTCGTTTCGCGAGGAGACCAACTTTTTGGCCGAGGCCAAAAACCTCAACGACTTCTACGAGTTCCATAAGAGCGTTCATGGCGTGACGTGCCCTAAATCCTATCTGGACCTGTGCACCGAACACGTGGTGGTTATGGACTACGTCGACGGCATTTCGATCGCCGATCCTGAACGCTTGGTGGCCGAGGGCTATGACCTGGAAAAGATCGGCTCGGCGATTGTCGAGGACTATTCGACGCAGGTGCTCGACGACGGCTTTTTCCATGCCGACCCGCATGCGGGAAATATCATCCTCAAGGACGGCATCGTTTACTTTATCGACTTGGGCATGGTCGGACGCATGTCGAGCCACGACCGCGGTATCGTCAAGGATATGATCTTTGCCGTGGCCGAGGGCGATGTGCCAAAGCTCAAGGATTCGCTCATGCGCTTCGCCGTGACGCGCGGCGATTCGGCCGAGCTTGACCATTCGGCCTTTTTGTCCGACTTGGACTTTATTGTTGCCGACTTTGCCGGGCTTGACCTTAAAGACCTGGATATCGGCGAGTTTTTGACCTCGCTGTTAAACCTCGCGCGCAAAAATGACGTTGAGCTGCCGAGCGTGGTGACGATGTTCGCCCGCGGCATGGTGACGCTCGAGGGCCTGTTGACCGAGTACATGCCCAACGTCAACATGATCCAGATCATCCAGACGCACATCAAAAACGAGAAGAGCACCTACGCCCGCATGCGCGAGATGAGCCGCGACTTTGCCGCGAGCAGCTATCGCGCGGCAAAAGGCTCGCTCGAGGCGGCCGAGTATCTGGGCTTGGCTTCGCGTATGCTCACGCGCGGTCAGCTTAAGGTGAACACGCAGATCATGAGCAGCGATAAGGCGCTGCGACAGCTGGGCGGAATTATCGACCGTATGTCGATGGCAATTGTGATCGCCGGTCTGTTTATCGGTTCGTCGGTGGTGTACTACGCGCGCATCGAGCCGGTTGTGTTTGGTATCCCGGTCATTGGCTTTATGGGCTACGTGAGCGCGCTGGTGCTGGCGCTTATGCTGGGCCGCAATATCTGGCTCAACAGCCACGGCGGCAAGCACTAGAGGCTGCGACCGTCACCGCATTTTCCTTTCGCAAACAATAGCTTTTACCTTGGGCTTCGCCTGCGTGCGAGGCCCTTTTGCGTGATAGCATATTGACGGTTTTAATCGATGGCCTAGATGGTGGTGCGGAGACGCACGAATGCGCGGTTTTCCTGCGCATTTGGGAGAATCGGGGTGCAAGTCCCCGGCTGTACCAGTAACCGTAATTCCTCTTGGCTCGGGATGTTCGCGTCGCAGATCGGACGGCGCGCCTGAGCCGTTAAGGTTAAGTCGGATCGCCTCCCATCTTGCACGTTGCCGCGGCGTATGCCGCCGGTGTGCATAGGGCTCTGGAGGGAAGGAGGACCCCGATGGGGGAACTCGAGCGCAACATGCGCGATGACGTGGGGCAGCCTCAAGGCAACGCTCCAAGTACAGACAATGGGGGACAATTGGATATGTTTGAGGACGAGCGCGAGCGCGTCTCGCATCGCCGTGGCGCAATTGCGCGCGGCGTAGCCAAGCGCGGCCTGGTGGCATTCCTGGCCTTCGCGATGGCCTTTGGCACCACACCGGCTCAGCTGTGGGCCGAGGGCGCCGAGGGCATTGCCGAGGCTGTGGCTCAGACTGCGACGCCGGGCGAGGACGCAGCGCTTGCGGGCGGTACCGCTGAGCAGAGCGGCGCCGAGGTTTCGGATTCCGAGGGCGCGCCTGCAGCTACTGCAGCCATAACAGAGGCAGCAACTGGCGACGAAGGCTCGGCGACGGGGGAGAGCCCTGCCACGAGCGAGCAGTCTTCGACGGCATCCGCTGGCCAAGCGGGATCTGCCGCCGCGGCTGCCGTTCAGACAGAGAACCCGACAGAAACCGGCGATGTCGCCAAGAAGCAGGTCGAGGTCTCGTTCTCGATTATTGGCACCGATGCTGACGGCAAGGCTCAGACCTGGGTGGCACCTACGCAGCTCAAGCTCGACGAGGGCGCGACGGCTGCTGATGCCTTCATTAAGCTGCAGCAGAAGACGGGCTTCAAGGCGAAGTACGAACCGAACACGGCATACGGTTTCTACCTCGAAAGCATCACATCCCCGAGCGATGGTCGCACGCTTGCCTACGATCCGACGACTTATGCCTTCTGGCAGCTGTTCGTCGACGGCGCGTCTTCCTCGGTTGGCGCGAGCAGCGTCAAACTCACCCAGGGGCAGAAGATTGAGTTTGCCTTTACGGGTGGTAGCGCGTCCCCTGTCGTTAAGGACCAGCTTGCTGCGAATGTGACCGTCATTGGTCGCGATGCCCAGGGCAAGACTCAGACCTGGGTCGACAACGCGCAGTATGTGGTGACGTCCGGTTCGAGCGCGCTTGATCTTACGAAGGTCGCGCTTGAGGCGAATGATATTGACGCCGTTGCTGCGGGCTCCTTCATTCTGAGCCTTAAGTACAACGGTGTTGAGCTGGGTACGCCGCTCGATTATTCGACCTATTGGCAGCTGTTCATCAACGGCAAGTCGAGCGACTACACGGCAGACAATGTCACCATTCATGCTGGCGATACCGTTACGTGGTTCTACGGTGGCTGGGGCGACCAGTTGCCGTCCGATTCTGTCCATGCTTCTGTTCAGGTTCTCGGTAAGGACAAGGACGGCAAGCAGCAGGTTTGGGCTTCGACGGGTCAGACGAGTCTCAAGGCAGGCTCCACTGCCAAGGATCTCCTTGAGCAGACCGGCCTTACTCTCGATGCTGGCGAATCGTCTTGGGGCTGGTTCCTCAACGGCATTTATTCGCCGTTCGATGGTAAGTCCTATGGCTGGGATGCTGCGACCAATAGCTATTGGCGCTTCTACGTAAATGGCAAGTTCGCCGACGTTGGCGCCGGTGCCTACGAGCTCCAAGAGGGTGACGCCGTCACCTTTATGTATGGTGCTGACGCCGATGCCCTTCCTGGCCAGGTTCTTGGTTCTGTCGATGTTATCGGTCCCGATGTCAACGGCAACAATACTCGCTGGGGCTCGGCAAGCAACGTTTCTCTGCCCGAAGGCTCTACGGCTCAGGATTTCATTGAGACGGTCCTGAAGGCAAAGCGCGTTGATTACAAGGCCTCCCAGAGTGGTGCATACTGGTTCCTCAATTCCGTTACTTCGCCGTACGATCACAAGCCGTATGGTTGGGATGCTGCGACCAATAAATATTGGCATCTGTATATCAACGGAGAGCCCTCCTTACTCTGCGCCAATCAGATTACGCTCAAGAGCGGCGATAAGGTCACGCTTGCCTATACCACCGATAATTCGCCCATGCCCGATCCCGACAAGATTGTCGTGGATCCGAGCGCGACGACTCCTGATTGGGATGCCGAGTGGGCCGGCTACGGCAACAGTGGCAACGGTTCGACCGTAACGGATGCCAAGACGCCTGCGCAGGCCGCCGGTCTTAAGTGGGCCTTCGATTGGAAGGCCGAGTCTGGCCAGCAGTATGCCAACTGCAGCGAGCCTGTCATTGCTAACGGCTTTGTGTACATCGCGACCGAGAACGAGCTCATTAAGATCGATTCGTCCACGGGCAAAAAGGTTGCCTCTGCGCCGCTTGCCTCCAAGGTGAGCTATACCTCTCGTCCGATCTATACCAATGGCCTTATCATCGTTCCGCTCAACGGCGGTGCGGTCCAGGCGATTACTGCAGACAAGCTGATCTGCAAGTGGCTGACGCCTGGTTTGACGGACTTGACGCAGAGCTCCTGCACCGTCGTTTCGGACGGCGAGTACGTCTATGTAGGCTCGGTCGATATTTCGTATGACGAGAATTACAACGCGACCTACGGCAACGGCTCCTTTGCGCGCATTAAGATTGCCACGGGCGAAGTTTCTTGGCAGAACATCGACCCTGCCGAGGGCTATTACTGGACTGGTGCGGCTTTGACGGATAAGTATGCCATCGTTCCTACGAGCGCGGGTACGCTTAAGTGCATTGATAAGACGACGGGCGATGTCGTTTCGACCATGAAGCTCGGCGCTGTCGCAAATGCCGATTGCATTGCCGATCCGTCCAATGGTTCGACCTTCTATCAGATGACGCACGACGGAAAGCTCCATGTGATTTCGCTTTCGGCGAAGGGCGTGCTGAGTGAACAGAAGACGGTTGATCTGGGCCTTACGAATAATCTGAGCGCCCCTGCGGTGTCTGGTGACAATCTGATTGTCGGCGGACAGACGGCTACGGGCTCTGCTCTGGTTCTCTATAACCTGAAGACGGGTAAGACCACGATGGTCGCTGCTGCCGACGGCAAGGCGCTGCCGGCTGGCCTCAACGGTATTGCTGCTACTCCGCTGGTGAGCGTTCAGGGCGGCAAGACCTATGTGTACTTCACCGTTAATAGCGCGGATAGCAAGGATTACGTCAACTACTCTGCTGGTGGTGGCGTGTATCGCTATACGCTCGGCGATGCAGAGGCGACGCAGATTTATGATGCGGCTGGCCATTACCAGTACTGTGACTCTCCGGTCATTGCCGATGCATCTGGCAACCTGTACTACATCAATGACTCGGGCACGCTGTTCAAGCTTGGGGCCGTTGAGTCTTGGACGGTTGCCTTTAATTCCAACGGCGGGTCTGCTTGCGACACTAAGTTTGTTGCCACGGCCGATGGCAAGCTGGTCAAGCCGGCCGATCCGACGCGCGATGGCTACACTTTCGGCGGTTGGTATACCGATGAGGCTTGCACGCAGGCGTATGACTTTAGCGCGCCGGTGACGGCCGATCTGACGCTGTATGCCAAGTGGACCAAGAATGCCGTTAACCCTGGCGGTAATGGCGGCGCTGGTTCGAATGGCGGCGGCGGTTCTGGTGCCGGTACTGGTTCCGGCACTGGCGCTGGCACTGGCACGGGTTCCGGCTCCGGCTCGAAGGGCGGCGCTGTCGCCCCGGGTCATAAGCCGACGACCAAGACGACGGTGTCGATCAAGACCGAGACCAAGGACAACAAGTCCGACAAGAAGGACTCCGATAAGTCCGATAAGAAGGACGAGAAGAAGTCTGACAAGAAGTCAGACAAGAAGGACAGCAAGTCCGACAAGAAGTCCGATTCCAAGTCCGATGCGGGTGTTGCTTCCACGACCACTGCTAAGAAGTCCTCTAGTGCTTCTGAGCAGGAGACTGGCACCAATCCGCTCGCCATCGTCGGCGTTGCCACCGGCGTGATTGGCCTCGCGCTCATCGCCGTCTTCGTGCTGACCAAGCGCGGCAAGGGTGACGGTAATGCCCGATAAGCCCAAGGAGACCAGCGGGCAACAGCCCGACTCCTCGTTTATCCAGCTCGATGATCCAAAGCAAAAGGGCGTCGCTTCGGCGGCGTCCGCCTCTCGTCACAAGGCGCTCCTTGGCGTTCTGACTGCCGCATGCACCATTCTGATCGTCGTCTCGCTGGGCTTCGTCCATCCTTCCGAGAGCGGCGCCTGGTCCATTGACTGGATCGTTCAGACTGTGACGGGGGAGAGCGTCGTCACCAAGGACACCAAGGCGTCTGGCTCGTCCGCCGCTTCGGGCGAGGCCAGTTCCAAGGATTCCAAGTCATCGAATGATGCAAAAGACGAGCCCAAGGGTTCGAACGACGCCAAGGACGATTCCGAGTCTTCAAACAAGGAATCGGACAAAAACTCGGATAGCAAGAAGTCCGAGGACCAGGACGGCAAGAAGTCTGGCGATAAATCTGCTGCCCAAAATACGGGAGCCGGTGATACTTCCAATGTGTCTGGCGGTGCTTCTTCGGGCGGTGGCCAGTCGTCTAATGGAGCCTCATCCTCTAATGGTGGAAACGCCTCCTCGGGCGGCCAGAGCGGCTCACAGGAGTCCAACTACGTTACGGTGACGGTTTCGGTCACATCGAGCGCTGTGGGCAATCCTGTGTCCTCTGGTGGCACCTTTACCTTTAACGAAGGCGCTACCGTCTACGATGCCCTGTGCGCGCTGGGCCTTTCTGTCAACGCACATGGCTCGTCGTACGGCACGTATGTCTCCGCGATTGGTGGTTTGGCCGAGAAACAGCACGGCGGCACGAGCGGCTGGATGTACTCCGTCAACGGCACAACGCCCATGACGGCCTGCAGCAACTACGTTCTCTCAAACGGTGACAACGTAGTCTGGTATTACGTTACAGGCTAGAGGCCTCGACATAGCGCGCCAGACGGGCGGTTCGGACAAACATCCGGGCTGCCCGTTTTTCATGCGTAGAGGACTGGGTCGCCGGGTCTCTCGGCAAACAAAAAACCGGTTGGAACGGGAATTCCAACCGGTTATACATTCAAGCAAATAGTGAATCGACTACGACCGTGCACCCTCGAGGAAGAAGCGGCGGCTGAAGTAGTTGTACCAGGTGACGAGGAACGTTGCGATGGCCTTCATGGCCTGGTAGCCGATGCTCAAAAACGTGACGCCCACAAACATGTACAGGTCGTTGAGACCCAGACCAATCACCGACAGGATGGTGAAGATCGTGAACTCGCGCTTGCGGCTCATGCCCTCGCGATGGTCGAACACGTACTTCATGCTGAGCCAGTAGTTGACCACGACGGACGTGATAAACGAAATCGTGGTGCTCATCAAAAAGTCGAGGTGGAACAGCTCGACGAGCGCAATAAGCATGCCCCAGTCGATGCCAAAGGAGATAAGACCCACGACAGCGAACTTGAGGAACTGCTTGGTATGAGGTTGTGCCAGTGCCTTGCGCACGTAATCACATCCAATGCGTTGACGAATCGAGCAGAGAATACTTTACGGCTTTTGCAAGGGAAACGTAAGGGCTTTGCCAAGAACTATACGAACTCGCCAAATTTGCAAGAGACAATCCGCAAACGACGCAAATCCTTCCGTAAACGAGCGGGGCCCACGAACAACGCAGCGCTCGATGCACGTCGTCCGTGGGCCTCGTAGTGATAGGAGGAGGTCGAGCTACTTAGTCTCCTCGCCCTCCAGGAAGATCTTTCGGGTCACAAAGTTGTAGACCATAACAAGCGCGGTGGCGCAAATCTTGGCGATATTGGCCTCGAGCCCCAGGCCGGCGTTGAGCGCCAGCACGATACCGTCGTTGAGTGCCAAGCCAATAACGGACAACACGACAAAGATGATGAACTCGCGGCGGCGGCTCATGCCCTCCTTGTGTGCAAATACGTACTTCATGCTCGCGACGTAGTTAAAGATGAGCGAGACGATAAAGCCACTGGTGTTGGCGATCAGGATATTGAGGCCCAGGCCGTAGTGGAGCAGATTCATGATGCCAAAGTCGATGACGGTGGCAATGACGCCGACGACGCCAAACTTCATGATCTGCGCAAGGAGCTTTTGCATGGTACCTGCCTTAGGGTGGCGCCGGGGCGCCGTGGGGATGACAAACTCAGCAAGTTTAGCCAATCCGCGCAGGCGGGGCTAGGCGCGCTCCTCGATAGCACCGTTTCTATATGCATCGAGCAGTTGGCGCAGGTCCTGGATCTGGCTGCGAATCTTGACGCCGGTATCGGTGTCGCTCACCATGCGGCGCCGGTCGGCCTCGTCAAAGCGGTTGGTCTCGCTTTCGATGTCGATGTTGCGGGTGAGCGCTTCGGCAACCGTTGTAAAGGCCTGGTGCGACTTGAGGCGGCATCCGCGCGAGCTCGAGATGAGCGTGTAGCCGGCGATGCCTGTTTTGGGATGGTAGGCGCGACAGAAACCGCCATCGATGACCAGCAGCTTACCGTTGGCGCGGATGGGCTGCTCGCCTTTGGTGGTCTTGACCGGGGTGTGGCCGTTGATGATGTGGCCCGTCGGCGAGCAGGCCATGGGTGCGACGCCAAACTCGCGCATGATATCGTCGCAAACGGACGAGGACGTGGTGAGCGTATAGTACGGGTCCATCGGCTCGACCCACGTGTTCTTGTCGGCGATGTAGGCGCGCTCGAACGTGCGCACCACGCGTCCGCTGGCGGGTGAGTTAAAGCCGATCCACAGGTACCACATCCAGTCGAGGGCATCGCGGTCGCCGATGCGCCAGGCGCGGCGGGCGATGTGGTCGCAAAAATCAAAATAATCGCGCCCGGCGTGCCAGGTGCCCAGGCAATTCATGCTGCTAAAGGTGCCGTCTTCGTTGAGCGGCACGCAGCCGTGGAACAGCAGGTTGCCGTTGGCGACCTTATACATGGAGCCGTGGGTATAGAGGAAATCGATGTGGCGATGCAGGTGATCGGCGGTGACAAACTCGGACACGAGTTTGTCGATGATGTGCTGCTCCTCGGGCGTGAGCGTGTAGGGGTCCGCCGGATCGACGGTGGGGAAGTCGTTGGTCGTGAGCGGCCACACGCTGCCGTCGGCAAGCGTGACTGTGCCGGCGTCGTGATCGATCTTGTCGAGCAGCAGGCGGTCGGCCATGTCGAACTCGGGGTGGCGCTGGATAATCTGGCCCTCGAGCTTAAAGAGCAGGACATTAATGGCTTTGATCAGCGGGCTTATCGGCTCGCCGGCGGTATAGGTGGCGTCGGCGAAGGCGACAAGCTCGCGCAGCGAGATGCCATAGTCGTTCTCGAGAATCTCATAGTTGTCGTAGCGCAGGTTGTTGCGCAGCACCGTGGCGATGCAGGCGGGCTCGCCGGCAGCGGCGCCCATCCACAGCAGGTCGTGGTTGCCCCATTGAATATCGAGCGAATGATAGGTGAGCAGGCGGTCCATAATTTTGGCCGCGCCGCCGCCACGGTCGAAGATGTCGCCCACCAAGTGCAGGTGGTCGACGGCGAGGCGCTTGATGAGTGAAGCAAGCGACTCGATAAAGTCGTCGGCGCTGGCGGTCTCCAGAATGGATTCGATAATGCGCTCGTGATACCGCACGCGGTAGTTGTTCTCATCCGGATGCGTGTGCAGCAACTCGTCGATAATGTAGGCGTAATCGCGCGGGATGGCCTTACGCACCTTGGAGCGGGTATAACGGCTCGAAAGCGAGCGGGCAACCACAATGAGCTGGTCGAGCATGGTCTTGTACCAGGTGGGCGAGTCCTCGCGCCGGCTGCGGACAAGATCGATCTTCTCGCGCGGATAGTAGATGAGCGTGCACAGCTCGCCCTTTTCGTCAAAGGAGAGCGTGTCGCCAAAGATCTCGTCGACATGCTCGCGCACAACACCCGAGCAGTTGTTGAGGATGTGCATAAAGGCTTCGTATTCGCCATGCACATCGCTCATAAAATGCTCGGTGCCCTTGGGCAGGTTGAGGATGGCTGAGAGGTTGATGATTTCGGTGAATGCGGATTGCTCGGTGGGGAACTGTCTCGACAGCAGGCGCAGATACTTGAAGTCTTGCGGATTGCGATCGAATGCGACCATGAAGCACCTTCCGATGTGGTTGGTAAAACTGATAAACAGCGTCAAACGTTTATCAGTATGCGCCGCTTTTGTTTCGATTGGGGATGGGCGGCCGAATTGTTAGCCGAACGGTTTGGTAAATCGATTTAGTGGAGGTAGATATGTCGGTTGGGTGGAGACGATAGAGGGTGTTTTCTCAGATATTTATGCGTGGGGTCGGTGGAAACGATGGTGGTAAAGATGTTCGCTATTTTTGGTTCGATTTGGTAAATAGTGGACATATGTACCGTATGTAGGCTCACTGTGCGATAATTTGCGCAGCAATGAGTAAGGAGCCTCATATGAGTGATTTTGTCCTGACCTGTGAATCCGCCGCCGATCGAACTCGGGAGTTCTTTGAATCGCGCAATATCCCTGTCGTGTGTTTTCATTACGAGATCGACGATGTTGTCTATACGGACGATTTGTATCAGTCGATTACGCCGGACGAGTTTTTTGCCCAGATTGCCGCAGGCGCCATGCCCAAGACGTCTCAGGTGAGCGTGGGTGAGTACGAGGAGTTTTGGGAGCCGCTTGTTGCCGAGGGTAAAGACGTGCTGCACCTGGCGTTGTCGTCGGGTATTTCGGGCACGTATGGATCGGCCTGCGTTGCGGCACAGATGCTTGCGGATCGCTATCCCCAGGGCGGCAAGGTGCGCGTCATCGATTCGCTGGCGGCGTCTTCGGGCTTTGGCCTGCTGGCGGAATGTGCCGCCGACGTGCGCGATAGCGGGGCTTCACTCGACGAGACGGCTGCCTGGATCGAGGAGCACAAGCTCAACCTGCACCACTGGTTCTTCTCGACCGATCTGTCGAGCTACCTGCGCGGCGGTCGCATTTCGGCTGCGAGCGCGATCATCGGCACGGCGCTTAAGATTTGCCCGCTTATGACGGTCGATTGCGAAGGTGGGCTGTCGCCACGTGAGAAGATTCGCACTAAGAAGCGCGCGATTTCCGAGATGGCTAAGACCATGATGGCACACGTGCAGGACGGTGCGGATTATTCGGGTAAGTGCGTCATGTCGCACTCGGCGTGCCGCGAGGATGCCGAGGCAGTTGCGGCGCTGATCGAGGAACAGATTCCGCAGCTTAAAGGCAAGATTGAGATCAATAACATCGGTACTCTGATTGGCTCGCATACCGGACCTGGTACGGTGGCGCTCTTCTTTATGGGCGACAAGCGCGTGGATTAGTTTGCCCCATCACATCGCTGCATGATTGCTCAAACGAAAACGGCCCGCCTCACGTTTGTGGGGCGGGCCTTGCTGTTGGGGTTAGCGTTTCTTTCCGCGGAAGAAGAAGCCGTGCAGTGACGGCTTGAGGCCGCGGTTGGCGCGATGCTCCTCGACGCGCTCGTGGATCGAAGCGACGCGCTCGATGACTTCGTCGGGAATCGGCACGTCGGGATTCATGTTCTCGACCTGGCTGACCTCGGCGGCGGAGACCTGGTCGATAATGGGCACATCGTCGTGCGAGATGACAGGTGTGGCGTCTTCCTTCATCTTGCGATAACGCTGCATCATGTCGGTCTGCAGCTGCTGGGCCGAAGGCGGCGTCCAGATGATGGCGTTGGCGCCGGCGGCGATGGTTTCACGGATGCTCTCGGGCGTCTTGCCGCCCGGCGCGATGAGCGGCAGGTTGGGATAGTGCTTGCGCAGCTCGCGTAGGATCTGGGGCGTGTTCTTGCCGGCGGCGATGTTGAGAATCTTGGCTCCAGCGCGCACCTTGGCGTGGGCATCGTCGTCGCAGCGAACGACCGTAGCGATGACGGGGATGTCGGCGATGTTGGTGATGTGCTCGACCATCTCGGCGGTGGCGGGGGAGTTGACCACGCATCCCGCCGCGCCCTGCATCTCGGAGACGGCTGCCATCTGCACGGAGCGCTTACCAGTGGTGGTGCCACCGCCCACACCTACAAAGACCGGGCACTCGGCGACGGTCAGCAGCGCTTGCGTAATGGCGGGCTGCGGCGTGAAAGGGTAGACCGCAAAGACGGCATCGGCGTTGGAGTTGCGGATAACCGCGACATCGGTGGTGTAAATGAGCGACTTGATGCGTCGGCCAAAGAGCGTGAAGCCGCTGGCCTCCTCGATCTCGTCGGGCATGCGAAGGGCAGCCTTGCGCAGGCGTCCGTCGATGGGCAGGGGCTCCATAGGGAGCAGGCCGTTGGGCGTGACGGCTACTTGGGGCTCGGTGAACTCGTCTGCGAGCTCGACCTCGGAAAAATCGACCGAGGCGACGATGTCCTCGTGCACCTCGGCGGGCACATCGATGGGAGCTTGGTCGTTTGCCGCCGCAGGCGTGTCGAAGGAGCTGGTGCCGACGAAGGCGTCGACGCGCTCGTTCAAATCGTTGAGAGAATCCATGGTGGTCCGTTTCTATGTTGTGCACCCGTCAGCGTGCGACCGGCGCTACGATTGCTAAATCGTTTGACGAGTTGATTTTTCCCCGCCGCGCCATCCGTTAGACCGAAGGGCCGGCGAACGTGAAGGAGCTGTGGTGGCGGGGATCGAGGTGCTATCTTGAAAGTCCCGTTTAAAAGAGAGGTGACGCGGTATGGAATTGACAGCAATGTTTGGCTCGATCGGCCTGTGTGTGGCCGCAATCGTTGCCGCCGCGGTCATCTACTTTGCGGTCACGGCCATTAAGGGCAAAAAGGCCGAGCGCAAGGAGCGTGAAGCGCTTGCGCGGCATAAGGACCAGCAGGACAGGCGCGCACGGCGATAGCTTGTTGAGTTTTGAATCCGTGCGCTAGCTGCGTTTTCGGACCAGGGCGATATAGAAGCCCTCAAAGTCGCGACTGGGCGGAATGGTCAGCGTGCCTGGCATGCCGTTGGCAATGGCCGAGACGTGACCCGCGGCAATGGCTTCGGTAAGGGCGTTGCACTCGATATGCGGCTTGTCGCCGGTATCCTGTGTGCGACGCGCTTCGCTTTCGCTTGGCGTGCCGTCGAGGGGGATGAGCTCGCAGTCCATATGCTTGTCGAGGGCCTCTTGCAGGGCGTCCTCGTTTTCCTGCGGCAAGATCGAACAGGTCGAATAGACGAGCGTGCCGCCCGGTTTGAGGGCCCCCATGGCGCGGTCCAGAAGTGCTCGCTGCGAGCGGGCGCACTTGACGAGCAGCTGCTCGGTGAGGCCGCGCAGACTTTTCTCGTTGCCGCTGATGACGGTGCCCGTACCGGTACAGGGGGCGTCGAGCAGGATACGGTCAAAGCGGAAGAACTCGTCAAGCTCGCGCGCGTCAATGCGCATGACGGGCACGTTTTTGGCGCCCTGGCGGCCCAAGTTGGCCTCGAGCTTTTCGGCGCGGGGAATGCTCATCTCGCAGGCGGTGAGGTGCGCCTGGCCCTGGGTGAGGGCGGCGATCTGCGTCGTCTTGCCGCCGGGGGCCGCGCACATGTCCAAGATATCCTCGCCGGCCTGCGCGCCCAGCACCAAAGGAGGCATCATGGACGACAGACTCTGCAGGTAGATCTTGCCGTCACGGTAGATGTCGAGGTCCCACAGGTCGGAAACTTGGGCTTCGGGCAGGATGAAGGCATCCGGGTACCAGGCAACGGGGCGGTGGGCGATGTCGGCTGCGTCGAGCGCGGCGGCGATGTCTTCGGCGGTCGCCTTGAGCGTGTTGGCGCGCAGCGTGACCGGGCGCGTGGCTGCGGCGCCAAAGCCCTCAATCACGAGCTCGGCATCGGCAGGCGTATAGGCGCCAGCAATCGTGTCGACCATAAAGCGCGGCAGGTCGATGGCGCAGGGAAGGGCGGCAAGCTGGTCGGAAAGCTCGGTGGCGGCAAACTGCCTGAGCTTGAGCTCGGGCTTAACCTGCTTTTTCTGCTTACGACGACGCGGCTTGGACATCCGTCTTTCCTTCCACCTAAATGATTATTCTGGGACGGGGATTAAAAAATCATTTAATGATCCCCGTCCCAAAAAGACTGTACTGTGGCGCCCGGGAATGATTTTTTAATCCCCGTCCCAGAATAATCATTCCCGGGCGCGTTGCGGTTGCCTAGTACTGGCTCTCGTGCTTGCTAAAGAAGTCGAAGCGCGGGGGCAGCGGCTTAACGCGGTGCTCGCCGGGCTTCTCACCCAGGCTCTCCACAAACTCGTCCGTGGAGGCGAAGATGTTGTCCCAGCTAAAGAAGGCGACCGGGTCGACGTCGAAGTACTCGCAGATGAGCTCGCAGCCGGCCGGGACGATGCCGTGCATGAGCACGGTCGCCACGCGCAGCTCGGTGAAGGCGTCGACCAGGGCCTGCGTCATGGCGGCGTTGGCCGGCTCACCCTCGAGCTTGTTGGCGGCCTTGGAGGCATCGCTCCAGCGCTTGTTGGCGGCGCGCAGGTAGTCGTCGCACACGGCGAGCGCGCGGTGCGTCTCGAACTTGTACATGGCCTGCTCAAAGGCAAGGGCGGCCTGCTCGGCAGCCTCGACCACAGGGGCGGAGGCTGCGCCGGCGGGAATACAACCGTTGCGATAGGGGCTCTCGTCGCCCTCCTTGACGGCGACGCCGTAGAAGCAGCTGCGGGCCAGGCGGTTGAACACGCCGGTCAAAAGGGCGCTCTCCTTAAGGGCCGGATCGATGACGCGCTTGTCGTCGCAGGCACGCACCTCGTTGCCGTCCTTGTCCTTGCCGGTCACGCGCGTGTCGTATGCCTTGGGGCTAAAGCTCACCGGCTTCTCGGACAGGCCGAGCGACAGCCAATGCGCGCGCATCTGCTCGCAGGTGTAGTGGTTAAGCAGGTCGTCTGCCGGCGGGGGAGGCGTCTGCGAGGACGAGCTGGCCTTTTTGCCCATGTAGAGCAGGTGGTAGCAGGCGCTGACGGTGCTCTGCGTGAGGTCCCAGCCCAGGGCCTCCCACATGGCGGTCTGCGCGATGCAGTAGAAGTAGATGTTGTCCTGACCGATGAACTGGTAAATCTGTGCGTCGTCAGAGCACCACCAGTCGCGCCAGTCGAGCGAGCTGTGCTGGTAGGTGGGTGCGGGGACCTGCGTGGAATCGGCGGAGGGCTCGCCCATGAGGGCGGCGTCCTGGGCGGCGACACCCTCGGTCACGCCGGCTGCCTTGGCATCGCGCGCGAGCACGGTACGCGTATAGCTGATGGGCGCCCACAGGCTCTCGGGCCAGCACCAGCAGGTGACGTCGGAAACGCCGTCGACCTCGGGCGCCGGAACGCCCCAGTCGATGTTACCGGTGATGCGGAAGGGCACGAGCGCCTTGCCGCTGCGGAAGCGCACGCCGCCTTTGGCGAGCACCGCGTGGGCGTCGTCGCGCTCCTTCCAGCTGGGGAAGGTGACGGTAAAGCTGCTCTTGTTGCCCTCGGGCTCCAGCACGGTGTGCTCGGGCAGCTGGTCCTCGACGGCGTCGAAGGCCTCGCGGAACTTGTTCTGAATATAGAGCTGTGCCGGCAGCAGCCACTCCTCCATGGTCTTGGAGACCACGGAGCGAACCTGCGGGTTCTGGGCGAGCTTGGCGGTGTAGGTCTTCATAAAGTCGAGGTAGGCCGGCAGGTCGAAGTAGAGGTTGTCGACCGGGCGCAGCTCGGGTACCTCGCCGGTGAGCTGGCTCTTGGGCGCGATGAGCTCTTCGGGCTCAAACTGGTGACCCAGGTCGCACTCGTCGGCGTACGCCTTCTCGGACTTGCAGCCCTGGATGGGGCAGCGGCCGATCACCTGGCGGCCGTTGAGGAACGTGCCGGCCTTGGCATCGTAGAACTGCAGCGTGGAGCGCTTGGAGATGGTGCCCTGCTCGTGCAGGCGTTTGATAATCTCGGCGGTCACCTCGTTGTGAATCTGTACCGCCGGCTCAAGGCCCGAGCCGCCGTAGATATCGCAGCTGATGTTGTAGTTGTTGAGGGTTGCGGCCTGGCGGGAGTGATTGGACTCGACGTACTCGCCGATGGACTTGTCGTAGCCTTCGTTCTCCTTGAGCTTGCGGTAGCTCTCCATGATGGGCGAGCCGTAGCAGTCGGTGCCCGAGGTGAAGATGACGTTCTCGCGGCCCAGAAGGTCGCGCAGGAAGCGGGCGAAGAAGTCGGCCGGGACAAAGACGCCACCAACGTGGCCAAAGTGAAGGCCCTTGTTGCCGTAGGGCTCGCCGGCGGTAACGATGGCGCGGCGAGGCCAGCAGGGACGGTCGTTCATGGAGTATTTGGATGCCATGGGACTCCTTCGCATATGGTAAGAGCGCAGCCGGGCGCAAGGCCTGGCGACGCAGTGGTCAATTCGTGCATATCGTTCGACATTATCGCACATGCGGACGGGTACGTGGCAGGGGCGCTATCCTAAGATGCTATGAATGAGATTTCCAACATACATGCGTTTGAAGACGAGGAATTTCTGCACGCTTGCTTCGTGTGGGGGATGGTCGTAGTCGGCGTGTTTGCCGTGTGCCTGGTGCCGGTGTTTATGCTGCTGGGCGGGCCTGCAGACTTGGATGCGGCTGACGCGGGCGGCTGGATGGCTGTCGTGGGCTGGATAGTCGGCTTGGCTGCGGTTTCTGCGGCGTCATTTGCCGTGCACGAGCTGGTGCACGGTGTGTTTTTTAAGCTGCTGGCGCCTGCGGGCGCGCAGGTGACCTTTGGGGCGAATCGCGAGACGGCGATGATCTATGCCTGCGCCGAGGGCGTTGTGTATTCGCGCCGGCGGTACATGGCGGTTTGCCTGGCACCGACGGCTGTTGTGACGACAACGCTTGCCCTGGGGTTTGCGTTTTCGGGCTATCCGCTGCTGTGCTATCTGGCGGCCGGCTTGCATTTGTCAGGCTGTGTGGGCGACTGGTATTACGTGCGGACCATTTTGCGCGACCGCCGCATTGTCGCCTGCGAGGACACGTCCTTCGGCGTGCGCTTTTTCGGGTGAGGAGATGTCGATGAAGCCGTTGTTGTTGCACGCCTGCTGTGCGCCGTGCTCTCTTGAGCCGGTCCGCCTGCTGCGCGAGGAAGGGTTTGAGCCCACAATCTGCTGGACCAACCCCAATATTCAGCCGCACGATGAATGGCAGCGGCGTTTGGACGAGCTGCGCCGGTGGTGTGCCGATGGCGACATCGAGCTTATCGAGGCGGGGGAGGACCGTGAGCGCTGGGAGGCCGGCGTGGCACCGCTGGGTGCCGATCGGCCCCGTCGCTGTCGTGCGTGCTATGCCCTGCGCTTGGCCGAGGCGTGCCGCGTGGCCCAGGAGCGTGGGTTTGAGTTTGTGGGTACGACGCTCGCCGTCTCGCCGTATCAGTTGTTCGAAACCTGCAATGATGTGTTGGAGCGTCTGGCTGCCGCCCGCGGTCTCACTCCGGTGATTCGCGATTTTCGTCTGTATTACCCCGAGGCGACACGCCGTTCGCGCGAGCTGGGCATGTATCGGCAGAACTACTGTGGTTGCCGCTTCTCGGCTGTCGAGGCGGCCATGGACCGCGCCCGCATCCGCGACGAGCGCAAAGCGTCCAAAAAGTAGTTCATTTGGGACGTCAGCCTGCTAGGATGTAGAGCGGACTTTAGCTATATAAGGAGTATCCGACGTGTCTATGCGTACCGATGATTTTGACTACAACCTTCCTGAGGAACTGATCGCCCAGGCTCCAGCCGAGCCGCGCGACTCCTGCCGCCTGCTGGTGGTGGATCGCAAGGGCTCCCAGGCGGGAACGCCGCTGGAGCACGGCGGTACCGTTGAGCACCGCATCTTCCGCGACATCATCGACTATATCGAGCCGGGCGACGTACTCGTCATCAATCAGACGCGCGTGATGCCGGCCCGTCTGATCGGTCGTAAAACGGGATCGGGCGGCGTGGTCGAGACCCTGCTGCTCAAGCGCCGCGAGGACGTGGATCCGCTGGGCCATGTTTGGGAGTGCTTGGTCAAGCCGGGCAAGCGCCTGAAGCCCGGTGCTCATATTGAGTATCGCGCCGGTGGCGCCCATGCGCCCGAGGGGGCTCCCGTGGTGCTGACGGCCGAGGTTGTCGACTTTGTCACCGATAGCCGCGGCGGCCGCCTGGTACGCTTTGAGCCGGCCGGTTGCAATGCCGCCGGCGAGCCGCGCACGCTCGACGAGGCCATCCATGCTGCCGGCCACGTGCCGCTGCCGCCCTACATTACCGATTACGAGGGCGATCCCGAGAAGTACCAGACCGTCTACGCCATGAAGGAGGAGCACTCGGCCGCTGCTCCCACGGCGGGTCTGCATTTTACTCCCGAGCTCATGGCTGCCATCGAGGCCAAGGGTGCCAAGTTTGCCGCCGTCGAGCTCGAGGTGGGTATCGATACCTTCCGTCTGGTGGAGGAGGACGACCCCGCGCAGCACGTGATGCACACCGAGCGCTACCACGTGTCGCAGGAGGTTGTCGACGCCGTGCATAAGGCGAAGGCCGAGGGCCATCGTGTGATCGCCGTCGGCACTACCGCAGTGCGCTCGCTCGAGAGCGCGTTTGACGCGGACGCGCCGGTGTCCGATCCGGCTGTGACGGCGCGCTATTTTGAGGGCCGCGAGGACGGGGCCGACACGCTCGGCCGCGGCGACATCGTGGTGCGCGAGAACGCGACAACGCAGCTCTACCTTATGCCCGGCTCGACCTATCACGTGGTCGACGCGCTGATCACGAACTTCCACGTGCCGCGCTCCACGCTCATGATGCTCGTAAGCGCGCTTGCCACCCGCGACCAGATCATGGATGCCTACGCCGCTGCTATCGAAGAGCGCTACCGCTTCTTCAGCTTTGGCGACGCGATGCTCATTTTGTAGGTTACGGCGTTTTACAACCGCCGTACCCGGCCGACGCTGCGCGGGCCGCATTTGGACAATCTGACGTTCAACTTCAAGGGCGCGACCAGAAGGTCAGCGCCCTTTCGTTTCACGTCACCTTGTCT
>CABRBC010000032.1:0-7251 GCA_902469055.1 uncultured Collinsella sp. | reverse complement strand
AGTACTGCGGGGTCAGCCCGTGGGAGGCCAGGGCGCCGCTGACCGGTGGACGGCACCGAGCCGTACGCTTGAACTGAGAAGGGGGAGGCCTCGCGGCCTTCCCCTTTTTTGCGTTTACGGGCTTTTGTCTCACATAGTAGCTGTGTTTTATAACCCTCGTTTGTCGCATCTTCTGCGAACGGGCTACAATAACTTAGTCTGTGCGATATGGAGGTGAACATGGCTGAAGCTGGTATCGGCGTTGATATCGTCGAGATTTCCCGCATGAAATCAATTCTTGAAAAGACGCCGTCGTTTGCTCGGCGTGTGTTTACCGAAGAAGAGCGTGCGTATTGCGATGCATCATCGCATCCCGCTGCTCACTATGCGAGCCGCTTTGCTTCGCGCGAGGCGGTACTTAAAGCTCTCGGCACGGGTTTTAGTCAAGGCGTGGGTCGCAATGATGTTTCGGTTACGCGTGATAAACTCGGCAAACCGAAGGCGCTGCTTTCGGGCCGTGCTCTCGAGATCGCTCAAGAACTGGGTGTTGTTGAAGTCGCTCTTTCCATTACGCTTACAGGAGATTTGGCCGTTGCGAATGCCATCGCGATTACCGAAGATGCTCGGCCTAAGCCAAAAGAGGAAAAGGTGAGCACCAAGAAACGCGTAGCGCAGACATTTAAAGAGGCTCGCTCTGTTTTAGATGAGCTTGAGCAGCTGCAGAATTCAGCATTGACGGAGCACCTGGGCGATGCTTCGCAAGATACGCTAGGAGCATAGATGAAACCGGTTTTGAGTACCGAAGAAGTCGTTCGTCTCGAGGATATCATCGAACGCGAAGGGACTTCGAAGGCCGAGCTTATGGAGCTAGCGGGTGAGTTTGCCGCCAACGAGGTCTTGAAGCTCAATCCCGATCGGGTTCTCGTTCTGGTCGGTTTTGGTAATAATGGCGGCGACGGTTGGGTTGCCGCCGATATCCTGAGCCATAAGGGTGTGGACGTGGATATCGTTTCTCCGGTTGAGCCGGATGAGATTCCTGCTGCTCTGGCACGTCATGTTGCTCGTCGTACTGCCGGCCGCGATGTGCACGTTTGCGTCGGCCCCTCGCGTGACGAACTCGAGGTTTTGATCGATAAGGCCGATGTTGTTGTCGATGCCATTTTTGGTACCGGTTTCCACGGAAATCTGCGTGCGCCGTTCTCCATCTGGATTCCTACGGTCAATGAATGCGCCGATTGTGTCGTATCCATTGATGTTCCCTCAGGCCTGAATGCCGAGACGGGCGTTGTTGATGACGACTGCATTCGTGCCGAGCATACGGTGACGATGATTGCGCCCAAGATTGGTCTGTATAGCGCTGATGGTCCTGAGTATGCTGGCGATTTGATCTGCGGCAATCTTTACGACCGTCTTGACGAGGTCATCGATGATGTCGACCACGCCGCCGAGATTGTCGAGCCCGGTGACTTAGTTGATTACTTTGCCCCACTACCTACGAATATCGATAAGTATTCCCGTGGCTCTGTGCTTATTGTCGCCGGATCTGCGCAATATCCTGGTGCTGCCATTATGGCGGCCAAGTCTGCAGCTCGCGCGGGTGCTGGTTACGTGGCAGTCGCGGCTCCTGACGCCTGCGCCAATCTTATTCGCATGGCACTTCCTTCGATTCCCGTCTTTGCTATTCCGTCTGATTCCCGCGGCTCCTTTGGCGCCGCTGCGCGCATGACGGTGTGCGAGATTGCAAAGAAGTACAGCTGTGTACTGTGCGGTCCCGGTATGACGACATCTGCCGGCGCTATGCAGGTGGTTTCGGGCTTGCTCGAGCTTGATGTGCCGCTTATCTTGGACGCCGATGCACTCAACTGCCTTGCTAAGATTGCCATTGACGGTATTGATAGTAATCCCGAGATGTATCGTCGCGAGCAGCCGTTGGTTATGACGCCGCACTATCGTGAACTTTCGCGTCTGGTTGCCGGTGACGAGGTGAACGACCTTGGTACTGCGATTGCAGCCGCGCAGAAGGTTGTCTGGGCTGCAGGCTCTGACAATCTGGTGGTCATTGCCAAGGGGCCGACGACGGCTATCTGTGGCGTTGAGCGTGTGCTGCTGGCGCTCTCGGGTCCGGCTTCTCTGGCAACTGCCGGTTCGGGTGATGTTCTCGCGGGTATTTTGGCCGGCACGCTTGCCACCATGCGCGACGAGATGGATCGTTGGGAGTTGCTGTATTCGTACGCCGTCGCACTTCACAGCTACGCCGGTTTTGCCGCGGCGACGGAGTATGGTGAGAAGAGCGTCATCGCGACCGATCTTATCGACTTGATCGGTCCGGCCATGGAACTGGCGGCAAAGGATGCGCTCGAAGATCTGGGAATCATGGACGAAGGGTCGGATGACTAATCATGAATAAAGCCGATTTGACGCGCTGGTCCTGGGTCGAGATCGACCGCGGGGCGCTCCGTCGCAACACGAGGGCCTATAAGAACTTGCTGAATCCACGTCAGCGCCTGTGCTGCGTGGTCAAGGCCGATGCTTATGGTCATGGAGCTGTTGAGTGCGCCAAGATCATGTATTCGGCCGGTGCCGACATGTTTGCCGTGGCGACGGTTAACGAGGGCGTTGAGCTCCGACAGGGCGGGATTACGAAACCCATCCTCATCCTAAGCGAGCCGCCTATCGAGGCCATTCCGACGTTGCTCGAGTTTGATATCATGCCTTCGGTCTATACGTCTGATTTTGCTCTTGCGTATGGCGAATGTGCCGTCGCGGCGGGCAAAGTGGGCAAGTATCATCTCGCCATCGAGACGGGCATGAATCGTATCGGCGTTCACTACACGCAGGTGCTCGACTTTGTCCGCGGTATAAATTTCCATCGCGGTATTCAGTGCGACGGCGTATTTACGCACTTCGCCACGGCCGATGACCCTTCGGGCTGGGACTACAAGCTGCAGTGTCAGCGCTTTACCGAGGCCGTTCAGGCCATTAAGGATGCGGGTTTTGAGTGCGGTATCGTGCACTGCGCCAACACGCCGTCCTCGATGCTCGACCCCTCGATGCATTTTGATATGATTCGTGCCGGCGTTGGCTTGTATGGCATGCAGCCGTGCGAGCTGAGTGGCCGCGTGATGCAGCTTGATCCCGTTATGAGCGTCCATGCGCGCGTGACGCGCGTGGCACACCCTGCGATGGGTGAGGGCGTGGGCTACGGTTTTACCTACCGCGTACCGCGTACGCGCGTTCAGATCTGCACGCTGCCGATCGGTTATGCCGATGGCCTATCGCGTACGCTTTCCAATCGTATGGATGTGCTGTATCGCGGCGAGCGTGTGCATCAGGTTGGCAATATCTGCATGGACCAGTTTATGGTCGCCATTCAGTCCAACCCGGCACACGAGATTCCCGAGGCCGAGTATGGTGACGAGATGATCATTGTCGGCCGCGATGGCGATGCCGAGATCACTATGGACGAGATGGCCCGACTGCGTGGAACGATTAACTACGAGGTCGCCTGCGGCTTTGGCATGCGTCTCGACAAGGTCTACGTGTAGGAGCCGCTATGGGCGTCATGCACATCCCCGGCCATACCCATCAGGCACCACGTGAGGTCGCACTCGAGGAAATTGAGGCCGTTCTGGGCGATTGTCACCTCTGCCAGCTCTACCAGTCGCGTCACAATATCGTGTTTGGCGTGGGAAACCCCCGCGCTCGCGTGATGTTTATTGGTGAGGCGCCGGGCCGCAATGAGGATTTGCAGGGCGAGCCCTTTGTGGGGGCGGCAGGCGAGGACCTCAACGGC
The DNA here is from genome assembly GCA_902469055.1 of uncultured Collinsella sp. GTDB lineage: Bacteria > Actinomycetota > Coriobacteriia > Coriobacteriales > Coriobacteriaceae > Collinsella. The sequence continues at coordinate 3,479 of CABRBC010000032.1, read as the reverse complement.
ATTTTGTCGCTGGCGGGCCTCAAACGCGAAGACGTCTACATTGCCAACGTGCTTAAGTGCCGCCCGCCGGGAAACCGCAATCCGCGTCCCGAGGAAGTGTTGGCTTGCTCGCCGTTTTTGCGTGAGCAGATTCGAAGCATCTGGCCCGATATTATCGTGACGCTCGGCAACCCCGCGACGCACTTTGTGCTTAAGACCGAGATTGGCATTACTAAGCTGCGCGGCAGGTTCCACCAGATGGGGCATTTTGTAGTAATGCCCACGTTCCATCCGGCAGCAGCGCTGCGCAATCCGGCGTGGCAGGAGCTGCTGGAGGAAGACTTTAAGATGCTGGGCGACTATCTGGAGCGACATCCCGCACCAGAGGACGCCTCGGAATAATAAGGAGCATATATGTCCCTGGAGCGCCTGGGGGTAGGTACTTACAAAACGACTTGCGCTGCCGATACGGAGTACTTTGGCGAGCTAATTGCACCGTGCCTTGAGGACGGCGATGTGCTCATCCTGACCGGTGGCCTGGGAGTGGGCAAAACTCACTTTACCAAGGGCGTCTCGCGCGGGCTGGGCGATGAGCATATGGTTACGAGCCCTACGTTTGCGCTCATGGCCGTTCACGATCAAGGTCGTATTCCGCTGTTTCACTTTGATCTATACCGCCTGGAGCATGCCTACGAGCTCGAGGATACGGGCATTTTCGATGTGCTGGGCTATGAGGGTGCTTGCTTGCTGGAATGGGGCGAACAATTCCAGGACGAGCTGACGGATGAGTATCTTTCGGTGACGCTCAAGCGTGATGAGGGCGACAGCGATGTGCGAACGATAACGCTCGAGGCACACGGTGACCGCGCAATGGAGCTTTCCCATTTGATTGATAAGGCTGTACAAGATGAGCTTGCATAACGACAACGCGCTGGTGGTGGCGCTCGATACCTCGACCGACATGCTTGCCTGCGCGGCAAGCTGGATTGATGGGCAGACGGGCGAGACGAAGCTCGTGAGTGGCGACCACATGTGTCGCCGTCACGCCAACGTTGAGCTCGTGAATACCGTTGATGGCGTGCTGGCTCAAGCCGGTCTGGATCGCAGCGATGTTGGTTACTACGTGGTCGGCCGCGGCCCGGGGTCGTTTACGGGTGCGCGCATCGGCATCTCCACTGCCAAGGGCCTCGCGCGCGGTGCCAATGTTCCACTGCTGGGCGTGTCGACGCTCGACGCTTGCGCTTGGACGGCGTGGAAGGCTGGCGTGCGCGGCAAGCTTGGTATCTTGGCCGATGCCATGCGCGGTGAGGTATATCCGGCACTATATATGCTGGGCGATGAGGGTCCCGAGCGTCAATTTGAGCGCGAACACGTGGTCAAGGCCGCCGTGGCGCTCGATGAGTGGCGCCGAGCAGCGGACTGGGACCAGGTTCAGCTGACCGGTGACGGTCTCGTGCGCTATGGCAAGCTGCTGGGTGAGGACGAGACCGCCCGCTGCGTGGAGCGCGACCTGTGGTGGCCTTCGGGCGAGGGCTTGCTGCTCGCGCACGCTGCGGGTGACGGCGATCCGGCTCGCGTCCTGCCGATTTACACGCGCCTTTCGGATGCCGAGGAAAACGAGCGCAAGCGTCTTGGTCTTGCCGAGAGTGCGCAGAGCGAAATTACGGGCGTTGCCGATGAGCTCGCCGGTCGTCATCTGCAGTTCCGTCCCATGGGCGCGGCGGATGCCGAGGGCGCGAGCGCGCTAGAGGCTGCCTGCTTTGAAGGTGCCGGACACGAGGCGTGGACGCCGGGCATGTTCCTGTCCGAACTGGGCGAGGACGTCGCTGCGCCGCGCAGTTGGTGGGTGGCACACGACGACGGCAAGCTGCTGGGCCTTGCCGGCGGTATGGTCGTGGACGGTGATGTGCAGATTCTGGATGTCGCCGTCGACTCGGCACATCGCCGTGAGGGCATTGCCCGCAAGCTGCTGTCGCATGTGAGCTATGATGCCCAGATGCTCGGCTGCACCACGGCTTCGCTCGAGGTCGAGGACGGCAACGAGGGAGCGATCGCGCTTTATAACGCTCTGGGCTTTACCGAGGCAGGACGGCGCCGCGGCTACTATGGTGCCGGCAAGGATGCCATCGTCATGACGGCGCCGCTGCCCTTGGTGCTCCCGGTCGACAACGCTTCGCCCGAGCCGACGGCGGCTGAGCAGCGTGTATGGCCGCTGCCTGCGCCCGGGCGCTCCGAGGGGGAGCGTGCCGAAATTGAACGCCGCCGCCTAGTGCTCGCTATCGAGAGTTCCTGCGACGAGACGGCCGCGGCGATTATCGATGCGGATGGCAATATGCTGGCCAACCAGGTGTCGACACAGATTGATTTTCACGCCCGCTTTGGCGGCGTGGTGCCCGAGATCGCCTCGCGCAAGCACGTTGAGGTGATTGTGAGTGTCGTAGATGCGGCGCTCGAGGATGCCGCGGCATCGCTTGGCCTTGAGGGTGGGGCGATTGCGCCAAGTGAGCTTGCCGCCGTGGGCGTGACGCAAGGTCCGGGCCTGGTGGGTGCCCTGGTGGTGGGTGTCGCCTTTGCCAAGGGCTTTGCGTATGCTGCCGGCAAGCCGCTCGTGTGCGTCAATCATCTGGAGGGCCACTTGTTCGCCAACCTGTTGGCGCAGCCCGACCTCAAGCCTCCGTTTATCTTTACGCTTGTCTCGGGCGGGCACACCATGCTCGTGCACGTAAAGGCATGGGGCGACTACGAGGTGCTCGGAGAGACGCTCGACGATGCCGTGGGTGAGGCCTTCGACAAGGTAGCCAAGGCGTTGGGTTTGGGCTATCCCGGTGGCCCCATCATCTCCAAGCTGGCCGAGACAGGCAATCCCCGCGCGATCGATTTTCCCCGCGCGCTTAACAGCAGGGGAGACTATCGTTTCTCGCTTTCGGGCCTCAAGACGGCGGTGACGCTCTACATCGAGCAAGAGACCAAGGCCGGGCGCACGATTCACCTGCCCGATCTGGCGGCTTCGTTTGAGGCAGCTGTTTTTGACGTGCAGTACAAGAAGGCCAAAAACGCATTGCACGCTACCGGATGCAAGGAATACTGCATCGGTGGCGGCGTCTCGGCCAACCCGCATCTGCGCGAGATGATGATCAAGAAGCTTGGGCGTCAGGGGATTCGCGTAACGGTGCCGCCCTTGTCTGCCTGCACCGATAACGCAGCCATGATCGCGGAGGTCGCTCGCCGTAAATTCGACCGAGGTGAAATCTCGCCGTTCGACGTTGACGCCGATCCAAACATGACGCTGTAGCTGGTACGGCGCGGTCCCCGGCGCTGCCCGGGCGCCAGCGGCCGCATATGAACTTTCCTGCTCTACAGTCCTGCTCACGACGGAGGCCACATTAAGTGGCCTCCTGTTCGTGCGGAACTCGCGATAAAGTTCATATGCGCCGCCCGGCTCCCGCGGCCCTCAGGGGCTCCCATCCCAAATGCGGAGCAAAGCTCCGCACACTATCTTT
>CABRBC010000031.1:0-6720 GCA_902469055.1 uncultured Collinsella sp. | reverse complement strand
GTCCCTGATGGCCTCCAGCCTGGCCGCCGCGGCCGGCTCGTCGGCGTCGATCCCGCGCCTGGACGAGACGAGCACCGAGTCGGCGCACAGCTGCGCGGGGGGCGGCCCCGCCGTCCGGGCGGCCACGCGCCACTCCGCCCGCAGGTCATACGCCGCGTTCCTCGCCCTCGGGGAGGACGCGTGCGCCGCGGCCTGGGAGATGGACACCGTCGAGGGCGCCCGGGAGGACTCGGCCTGCCTGCTCACGCTGCTCCACCGCCCCAGCAGGCTCCAGCTGGCGCTCCTGCTCGGGGAGAAGACCTCCGGGTGCGTCGCGGCCGCCCTGGAGGGCGTCCGGGCGGTCCTCGGCGCAGACGGGACGCGCCGCGTGTTCCGCGCCGTGCTCACCGACAACGGCGCCGAGTTCTCCGACGAGGGCGCGATCGCCGCGCTCCTCGGCGAGGGGCCCGGCGAGACGAGGCTGTTCTACTGCGACCCGCGCCGCAGCGACCAGAAGGGCGCCTGCGAGCGCAACCACGTCGAGATCAGGAAGCTGCTGCCCAAGGGCGCCGGGCTCAGGTTCGACCGGCTATCCCCGGCCGACATGGCGCTCGCCATGTCGCACGTGAACTCCGAGCCCCGCGGCGCGCTCGGCTTCTCGACGCCCGCGCGCGCCTTCAGGGCGATGCTCGGGGACGATGCGGCGGCGCTGCTTGACGCCTACGGCGTGGAGGATGTGCCTCTGGCCGAGCTCGACCTGACGCCGGGACTCATCGAGAGGGCGCGCGCAGAGAGGGGCGATGCCCCGCTGGCCTAGCCTGAAGGCAAAACGGAATAGACTGACCGACCGTCCGGCTGAGTCTGGGAAGAGGTGCCGGGCGGAGGGCGGAGCATGGCCACCGGACCCATCGAAACACATCTCCACCGTTCCTTCAACTGGGAAAACGGCGCCCCCGGGGCCCGGATGGGGCCTCGGGGGCGTTCGGCTAGCTGCGGGAACGGCCTGTCCGCCTAATGTGTTCGGCTGAGATCGGAAATCAACCGCGTATTCATGTCGCGTGGGCACGATTGATCTACATCAGCCCGCTCAGGGCGATGTCGACGGCCTCGTTGAGGTCGTCGGTAATGTGTACCAGATCCGGATCGAGCGGGCTGATCATGCCGGCGCCCATCACCGAACCGTTAAGCCAATCGAATAAGCCCTGCCAGTACTCGCTGCCCACCAGCACGAGCGGCATGCGTTTGACCTTGTGCGTCTGCACCAGCGTGAGCACCTCGAACATCTCGTCGAGCGTGCCAAAACCACCGGGAAACACGATGGCGCCCGAGCTGTATTTGACGAACATGGTCTTGCGCACAAAGAAGTAACGGAAGTCCATGCCGAGGTTCACGTATTTATTGAGCCCATGCTCGTGCGGCAATTCAATGCCCAGGCCAACTGACTTGCCGTTGACACTCGCCGCTCCCCTGTTGGCCGCTTCCATGACGCCGGGGCCGCCACCGGTGATAACCGCCACGCCGCGCTGGGCAATCTTACGGCCGACCGTGCGCGCCGCCTTGTAGGCCGGGTCCGTCTTGGGCGTGCGGGCACTACCGAAGATGGTCACCGCAGGCCCTAACTCGGCAAGTGCGCCAAAGCCATCGACAAACTCGGCCTGGATGCGCAGTACGCGCCACGGATCGGCATGCAGCCAGTCGGTCGACTCCTCGGGCGCCAGCAGGTTGGCGTAGGTGTTGTCCTTAGGAATCATGGGGCCGCGCATGACCACGGGGCCGCGGCGGTACGTCTCGTCGTAGGCAGGCTCGCCCTCGACGTTCTCATTCTTAATCATGGGCACTCCTATCGAGAAAAAGAAAAGCGGGCGGGGTCGACGCCATGCGCCAAACACCCGCCCGAACATCAACTATTCGGTATGGTACCCACGATGCATCAAGTGCTTGCAAGCTATCGGTCAGCGGTCGTGCGGCCGGTGTCAGCAAATGTGACGACCGGCCGTCGCTCGCCCCTTGCCGTTGCCCGCGCTCTGCAAGCGCCCGCGCCGCTCTTAGTAGTCCACCGCCGCAGGGCTGTTCATCCAGTCGCTCACAAACGCGCCGTAGCGGCCCTCGATAATGGCCTGGCGGGCACGCTGCATAAGGTTGAGCAGGTAGTAGATGTTGTGCATCGAAAGCAGGATGCCGCCGAGCATCTCCTTCTGCGTGACCATGTGGCGAATGAGCGCGCGGCTGTAGCCGCCCGTGCACACCGGGCAGGTGCAGGTGGGGTCGATGGGGCCGTCGTCGTGCGCAAAACGCGCGTTGCGGAAGTTAAGGCGACCTTCACTGGAGAATGCCGTGCCCATGCGGCCGGTGCGCGTCGGCAGCACGCAGTCGAACATATCGATGCCCACGCCCACGCCGCGCACGAGCGTCGTCGGGTTGCCGACGCCCATCAGGTAGCGCGGCTTGTGCTTGGGCATGTACTCGCTCACAAGCGGCGCCAGGGTCTCGAACATGGTCTCGTGGTCCTCGCCCACCGAGTAGCCGCCGATGCCGTAACCGGGGAAGTCGCCGCACTCCTCCAGATGGCGCAGAGAGCGCAGGCGCAGATCCAGATGCATGCCGCCCTGGACGATGCCAAAGAGCGCCTGGTCATCGCGGGTGTGAGCCTTGTAGCAGCGCTCGGCCCACATGCTCGACAGCTCCACCGCGCGCTCAACGTAGGCGCGCGTGGCGGGATAGCCCGGGCACTGGTCCAGCTGCATGCAGATGTCGGAGCCGAGCTTCATGGCGATCTCCATGTTGTCCTCGGGTGTCCAGAACACGTGGCGGCCGTCGTAATCGTTGACGATAAAGCGCACGCCCTCGTCGGTGAGCTTGACGGCGTCGTTGTGGCTGAACACCTGGAAACCGCCCGAGTCGGTGAGGATAGGACCGTGCCAGTTCATAAACTTGTGCAGGCCGCCCAGCTCGGCGATGGTATCCTCGCCGGGACGCATGGACAGGTGATAGGTATTGGCAAGCACGATCTGGGCACCGAGCTGCTTGACGGTCTCGGTAGGAATACCCTTGACGTTTGCCTTGGTGCCCACGGGCATAAAGATTGGCGTCTCGATGTCGCCGTGCGGGGTGTGCAGTACGCCGGCGCGCGCGTGCGTCGTCGGGTCCTCGGCGATCAGGTCGAATTTAAAAAGGCTCTGGTCCATAAACTGGAACTCCTTGGTTGCGGTTCATACGCAAACCATTATACGGGCAACCCGCGAGAAGCACCGACTCGACAGAAACTGGTGCATTAAACGACTAGTCGTCGGGGACAATCTTCAGCGCCATCTTGCAAAGAAGTGTCCCAATCTGCCGGCACTTAGGGACTGTCCCCAAGTGCCGGCAAGAGTGTCCCTTATGACTAGTCATTTAAGAACGTCCCCAACGACTACGAGATCATCTCCAACAGCCAAGGCAACGCCGATGCTCTGGCGACGTCAGCGAGCGGTCGCCCTGGTGACCGCGCAGCGTCGAGCCGTTACGCGGTTTGGTAAAACCGCGTAACCCCTACGGCCGCTGGCCCATGCCACCCTCGAGGGTGACGGTCTCGCCATTCATGTACTTAAAGTCGGGACCGCAGAGCTGAACGACCACGCGGCCAATTTCCTTCTCGACGTCGCCGTAGTGGCCCGCCGGCGGCATGTGGACGTTGGCCTTGAACGCCTCGGGATAAGCATCCTGGAAGTTCTCGAGCGCAGCGGTCCAAGCAAGCGGGCACACGATGTTGACGTTGATGCCGTCCTTGCCCCACTCGTTGGCGGCAACGCGGGTTAGGCCGCGGATGCCCTCCTTGGCGGCAGCATAGCTGCACTGGCCGTAGTTGCCAAACAGGCCGGCGCCCGAGGCAAAGTTGACCACGGAGCCCTTGGTCTCCTTCAGGTGCGGATAGGCCTTCTGCATGTACAGGTAAGTAGCATACAGACCGGAATAAATGGCCAGGTTAAACTGATCCATGGTGTGATCGGCGATGGTCACGCCCGAGGCGCTGGCTTGAGCATTGTTGACGACGGCGTCGATGCGGCCGAACTCCTCAATGGCCTTGTCGATGACGTTCTGGACGACGGCCTCGTTGTCCTGACCGGCCGAAACATCGGCCTGAACGGGCAGAACCTTAACGCCGTACTCGGCCTCGAGAGACTCCTTGGCGGCCTCGAGCTTGGCGACGTTGCGGCCGGTGATGACAAGGTTTGCGCCCTCCTTGGCAAAAGCGATATCGATGCCGTAACCGATGGAGCCAGCGGAACCGTCCTTGAGCGTGGCCTTGCCGCCGCCGGTGACGATCACGGTCTTACCAGTGAAAAGTCCCATACAAAGTCCTTTCGAATCGCGACGGGCACGCCCGCCGACTGCGCGTATCCAACTTCACGCGCCAAAAGCTGAAATGCAACTTTAGCGTGTTCAAGTGAAAAATAAAGACCGCAGCAGGCGAACGGCGCAACGTCATTCGGCGAAGGGATTGTCAAGTACAAACTGGATAAAGCGGCCGAGTTGTTGTTATCAGATCGAGCCATCGAACACGTTTTGAAACTTTGCTGCGGCGCGCGGGATGTCGGCGCGAGACTTTATCATAGGGTGACAAACAACGATGAGGAGCACATGCCTATGACAGACGAGCTGGACCCCCAGACTCAGCAGCATATTGATCATTCCGCAGACGCCGTCGACGACTGCGATACTCCCACCTGCATCGACGCCTCCACCGATGCGCCCGCCACCGCAGATGCGCACGCCGATGCGGACAAGGCAACAGACACAGACGATACTGTCGAGCATGACGAAGGCGAGCAGTCGGAGTCGAACGACGCCGAGCCCGATACGGAACCCGCCCCACAAGCAGCGGGCCCCATCGAGGTGTCTTCGGAAGAAGAGCTCGATGCCGTCATGGACTCCATGATGGATGCTGTCAAAGCGATGAAAGACGCCGTCGCCGATGCCGATATTGATGCCGAGGAAGAGGAGGCCGCCGAGGCGGCCTCGACCTTTGTGCCCGGCGAGACTCCGGTTGCCGACCAGGGCAGCACCATGCCCTCATTTCTGCAGCTCGAGCACCCCACGATTGGCGCCGATGCGGTCGATCCGCACGCAGCAGGCTTTTCTGTGGTCGAGGGCGGTACCGGCAATATCGCCGCGCCGCAGACTGCCGATGCGGACGCTGCCGACACCACTCGCCCGACCGCCCCGCACTCCCCCGCCGCGAGCCGCGATCTGGGGACCGCTGTCTCGAACACCGCGAACGCCGTGGGCACCTTTATCGCCCAGGGCGCCTCGGCCATGCGCGAGATGAACGCCGCGAAAAAGGCACTTGCCGATGCCCGCGCCCACCTGACCGAACTTGAGCAGCGCATTGCCGATCAGGCCGAGGAACTCGAGACGCGCCAGGATATCGCAGGCCGCTACGACCAGATCGTCGCCGACCAGCGCCAAGCGATCGCTACAGCGCAAAAGGCCGCCGCGGCAGCCGAGATTGACCGTGATGCCCACGCCGCCAAAGCGACAGAGCTCAAGGGTCAGTTCGAACAAATGAAGACAGAGGATGACGCGACTGAGCTCCGCCTGAAGGCCGCGCTCGACGCCGTGGAGGCCCGCGAGGCAAGCTCTCGCGAGACCGGCAACCGCCTCGTTCGACGTCTTGAGGATTCCAAGCGCATCCGCGACAAGGTGAAGGCCGAGCGAGACGCCGGCATTGCGGCCGCACAACAAACCGTCGACGCCACGCGCGCCCAGCTCGAGACGCTGCGTCATGAGTATGCCGAGCTGCAACGCAATCCCTCGGCAAATCCCGCCAACTATACGGTGCGCACCAGCGAGCTCTCGATGCAGATCTCCGACACGGCAGATGCCCTGCGAAAAGCCGAAGAAGATGTCCCGCGCATCACCGCCGACCTTGAGCACTCGCTTGCCGCAGCCGAGCAGGCCGTCGAGCAGGCTCAAGCCCCCATTGCCGAAGCCAAACGCGCGCACCAAGCCGTGACGACTGAGGCTGATGCCGCGCGCGACGAGCTGCAGACGGCGAAAACTGCCGCCACGACGCGCCAGCGCGAACTGCGCGAGAAGATCGCCGCCGAGGACAAGGCACGCCGCGACCAAGAGCAAAGCATCGCCAACGCCCAAGCAGATGCCGCACATGCACAGTCGATCATCGAGCAGGCGACCGAGGTACATGACCATCCAGAGATCACTGAGTCGCTTGCAGGATCCTTGGCCCGAGACAAAGCCGAACACGCCGAGACCGAGCGAGAGGTTACCCAGCTCGAAGCCACCGAGGACGCGGTGCGCGAGCGTACCCGCGACTCACGCATCAAATTCACCGGCGCCATCGTCTGCATCGTCGCCGCAATCCTGGTGATCATCCTGATCTGGCTGTTCGCGAGCAAGTAAACCAGCCGCCAAAAAACGCTCAACGCAGTTGCGGTGAGATAGTTCCTGCCTAGCCCTCAAAAAGCCAATTCAAGAACTATCTCACCGCAACTTATTAGATTGATGCAAGGCAATCCATCCCTCTTGCACCAATCTCTTGACATAAGGAGTGTCCCCAGGTGCCGGCACAAAAGGAACGTCCCCAAGTGCCAAGTGCCCAATGACTACTCAACAACCACGGCAACACCGATGTAATGGCAGAGTCAGCGAGCGGGTCGCATTTGAGACAAGGTGACGTGAAACGAAAGGGCGCTGACCTTCTGGTCGCGCCCTTGAAGTTGAACGTCAGATTGTCCAAATGCG
>CABRBC010000030.1:0-3282 GCA_902469055.1 uncultured Collinsella sp. | reverse complement strand
GGTCGGAGGGGTGGCTTTGTAAAGCCGTTTGTCTCCACCCGCGTAGCGGGTGGTTTAAAGCTGGCCGCTGCGCGGCCAGCGGACTAAAGTCTTGAACAAAAAAGCTCGCCGGCTAGGCCGACGAGCTGCAAGTTCTTGGTCGCGGGGGCAGGATTTGAACCTACGACCTCCGGGTTATGAGCCCGGCGAGCTACCAGACTGCTCCACCCCGCAATGTCTGGGCGCCTCATGTGCGCAAGAAAGAATATTACGCGGGAGTTCGGTAAACGGCAAGGAAAATCTCGTAGAGCATAATTCCTTCATATTTAAACCCCTCAGCCCCTATCACCGTAAACGAATCGCAGCCGAGCGCCGTCGACGGCACGTATACAATGGTGCGCGTCCTTTTATGCCGACACCGGGAGTAGACATGCTGCTCGCTATCGATATGGGAAACACGCAGACGGCCATGGGCCTGTTTGACGGAGACGAGCTGGTGCAGTCGTGGCGCATGCCCACCGACCGCTCCTATACCGCCGACGAGATCCATGTGCGCCTGATGGGTTTCTTTAAGATGTACGGCCTTTCGCTCGACGCGGTCGACGCGATCGCCTTTGCGGGCGTGGTGCCGCAGCTCTCGCGCGAGTGGCACGCCGTGGCCGACCGCATTGCCGCGGACGCCATCGTCATCGGGCCGCAGACGGCCGCGGTGACCAAGCTGCGCGCGGCGCGTCCCCAGGCCGTAGGCGCCGATCGCGTCGCTAACGCCGTTGCGGCCGAAACTTTCTACGGCGCGCCGGCAATCGTGGTGGACTTTGGCACCGCGACCAATATCGACGTCATCGATGAGGACGGTTATTACATTGGCGGAGCGATCGCGCCGGGCATCCGCATCTCCATGGACGCGCTTGCCGCCCGCGCCGCCAAACTCGCCAGCGTGCCGCTCGAGGCACCCGAACACGCCATCGGCCGCGACACCGAGGAATGCATCAAGGTCGGCGCCGTGATGGGCGCCGCTGCCATGGCCGAGGGCCTGGTCGCGCGCATGAAGCACGAGCTGGGCCGCGACGATGCCATCGTTATCGCCACGGGCGGTCTCGCCGGCATCGTCGCCGATTCGACCGATGCCTTCGACGTGGTCGACGGACAACTCACCATCAAGGGCATCTGCGAAATCTACCGCCGCATGCAGGAGCTGGGATAGAGCAGGGGCTTAAGTCAAGCACGCCCGATGCCACAGTCCCCGCAAACGTTCGCCAAGCCTATTCCTCAAAATCGAAAAATTATCTATTTTGAGGAATAGGACCGCGATGCCACCCTGTAGTCGCGCAAAGACCCTCCCCGGCACAGGCCGAGGAGGGTCTTGTTGTCATCGTTGTCTTTGAGCGCTGGCGCCTCGCGCTACAGCCCGCGAATCCGTACGGCCTCGGGCGGAAACTCTTGCTCGCCGGCATCGGTCTTGATGGTCGCGCGGCCCCAGATGTCCAGGCCCGCAAACACACCGACCGCAAGCGGCAAGCCGTTGGGCGACACCGCCGCAACTTGGCGGCCCAGCAGCGGCACCATGTCGAAGTACTCGCCCAGCACCGGGGCCAGCGGGCCGGCAGCGCCCTGTGGTGTGTTGGCGGCAACCGCCCAGGCGTCAACGCGAGCGAGCACCGCCGCGGCCAGCGCCTCGACCAGCACTTCGTCGGCATCATCTACACCGAGCTCGCTCAGTGCCGAACGCTCAATATCCACCGTCACGGCACCGAACATGCCCGCGGCACCGGCACCGCCGTTGACGGCGAGGCGCGCGAGCGACGTCTCAAACGCAGGCGCGCCGCACACAATGTCACTCGGCCACTGGATGCCCACCTTGCCGGCAAGCCCCAGACCCGGCGTTGCGGCCGTGCCCGCGAGCGCGTCCATCATGCCCATTGCGGCCACAAACGGCAGGCCGTGGAAGGCGTGCATGTTCACATCGGGGCGCACGACCAGCGAAAACGTCAGCGATGCATCGCCCGCGCTCCACGCGCACCAGCCCGCGGACATGCCCTCGCGGCCCGCGTCACGCGCCGCGTCGAGCTCGGTACCGGCGGCTACAGCATTCATCTCGATCATCTACATACGCCCCAATTCGCCCACGATATGGCCCACGCGATCCTCGGGCTCCTTGACCTCGACGCCGTTGTAGCGGAAGAACCGCGCCGGGTCGTGCATCAGGTCCTCGAGCGGCACCAGCACAAAGTCGCGCTCGCCGATCAGCGGATGCGGCAGACGCAGCTTCTTGCCGCCGTGGGTCTCACCATCCATCCACAGCAGGTCCAAGTCGATGGTGCGCGGGCCGTTGGCCTTGGCCTTTTTGGAGCGGTCGCGCCCCAGCTCGGCCTCGATCTTCATAAGCTCGTCGAGCAGCACCAGCGGAGCCAGCTCGGTCTTGATCTCGATGACGGCGTTGGCAAACGCGTCCTGGCGCGTCTCGTAGGCCGGCTCGCTCTCGTAGATGCGCGAGCAGTTGGACACGCAGGTGAGCGGGATTTCGGCGATCATGTCGCGCGCGGCGCGAATGTTGTCGCAGCGATGCCCCAGGTTGGAACCCACGGCCACAAACGCGCGGCGCGGCTGCGGCTTGGCAACGGCCCAGTAACCGTTCAGGAACTGCGCAAAGCCCGCAACGTCATGCACGCGCACGATGTTGGCGCCGGCCTGGATGGCGCCCAGGCACACACCAAATGTGGCGGCATCGCGCTCGGCGGCCTCGGTCACGCCCGAGACGGCGCCCACAAAGCGCTTGCGCGACACGGCGCACATGAGCGGATAGCCCAGCGACGCCATCTTGGCGGTCTCGCGCTGGATGACGATATCCTCATTGGCCGTCTTGCCAAAGCCCGGGCCGGGATCGATGCAGATACGGTCGCGCGACACGCCGGCATGGATGAGCGTACGGGCCTGGTCGGACAGAAAGCCCATGACGCGGCGCATGATGGGCGCAGAATCGGGCAGGGTAAAGCGGCGGAGCTGCGAGGTGGGCACGTAGGCTTCCTCGCGGCGGGCGCTGCGGCGCATCATGGCGGCCAGGTGGTCGCTGGGCTCTGGTGCGGCTTCGGTAGCTGCGGGCACGGTCTCGGGCGCGAGCGCGACGGTCTCGGCGGCAGCAGCCTGCTCGGCGGCCGGCGTCTCCTGCTCGCTTGCAGGCTCGGACGTGGGCTCCGGTTCGCCAAACGGCAACGAGGGCTGCACCACGCCGCCCGGAAGCTTGGCCTCCGACTTAGGCTCACCCAGCAACTTGCCGCGACGGCGGCGAGCCGGCTTCTCGGCCTC
>CABRBC010000029.1:0-50558 GCA_902469055.1 uncultured Collinsella sp. | reverse complement strand
GGTTAGCCGCCGCGACGCTCTTCGCGGGTATCGTCGTAGTTGCGCCAGTCATCGCGACGATCGCGGCTGGCACGCGGGTCACGACGATCGCGCGACTCGTTAGAACGACCAGCGCCGCCGCGGCCGCCATTGCCGCGAGCACCCTCGCGACGCTCGCCGCCGCGGCTACCGCGCTCTTCAAAGCGCTTGCCGCCACGGGACTCACCGCCACGGGCAGCACGCTCACCACGACCCTCGCCGCCGCGACGCTCATCGCGCCCGCCGCGCTCGCCATCGCGACCGGAGCGACGACGGTCACCCGAGCCGCGCTTGCCGCCACGCGAGCCACGGCCCTCGTCCTCGCGCTCAACACGGCGACGACCGCCGCGGTCCTCGTCCTCGCGGCGACGGCGATGCGCCTCGCCCTGGAACTGCTTGGCACGACGCTCGGCACGGTTGCCGCGCGGGGCCTGCTCGACGGCAGCAGCACCGCCGCGCTCCTCGGCAGCCACCTCGCGGGCCACGCTCTCCACGGCCTCGTCCACGCGAGCCTGAACGCCCTCGCGCACGCGGGTCTTGCCGCCACGCTTGGGACGGCTCGGACGCTCGCCGTCGCCGCGACGCTCGTCGCGACCGCGGTTGGAACGACCGGCCACATCGCCGTAGTCATCGCCGTTGCGCTTGCCGTCGCGACGTGCCTGCTCAAGCTTCTTCTTGCTCTTGGACTTGCCGCGCTTGGTCTTCTTCTTCACCTTGAAGGCCGCAGGGTCGCGCTCGGGGTCAACCGCGGGCGGGTTGGGACCCACATGCAGGTCGCCGGCCTCGTAGATGTCGGCCGTCTTGTCCATGAGCTTCTCGATCTCGTAGAACTCATCGACGTCCTGCTCGGTCACAAACGTAATGGCCCAGCCCAGCTCACCGGCACGGCCCGTACGGCCAATACGGTGGATGTAGTCGGTCGGCTCGGCCGGCACGTCAAAGTTCACGACGTAGCGCACGCCGCTAATGTCGATGCCGCGGGCGAGAACATCGGTTGCCACCAGCACGTCGACGGTGCCGTCGCGGAAGGCAGAAAGCGCACGCTCGCGCTGCGCCTGGCTGCGGTTGCCGTGAATCGCGGCAGCCTTGATGCCCTTACGCTCCAGACGACGGCAGCAACTGTCGGCGCGGTGCTTGGTGCGCATAAAGACGATGGTGCGCTCCGGGCCCTCCTTCTTGAGAAACTCGGGCAACAGGTTGTTCTTGGCCTCGATGGACACCGGGAACACAAACTGGTCGACGGTGTCGGCGGTCGACGTGGCGGGCGCGATCTCCACGCGGGCCGGGTCGCTCACCAGGTCGGTGATCTCGCCCACGGCCTCCTCGTCGAGGGTCGCCGAGAACAGCAGCGTCTGACGCTCGGCCGGCGTCTCGCGCACAATGCGGCGGACGGCGGGCAAAAAGCCCATGTCGAGCATGCGATCGGCCTCGTCGAGTACCAGCACCTTGACCTCGTTCAGGTGGCAGGCGCCCTGCTCGATCAGGTCGACCAAACGGCCCGGCGTGGCGACCAGGATGTCACAGCCGTACTTGAGCGCCGCGGTCTGCGGCTTGTAGCTCACGCCGCCCACGACGGTCACGGCGACATGGCCAGTGACGTCGGCAATCTTGCTCGCGACCTCGTCGATCTGCTGGGCAAGCTCGCGCGTGGGGGTGATGACGAGCATCAAGGGACCGCGACCGTTGCCCTCGGGCTTCTTGGCGCCGCGACGGCGGTTGCGACCGCCACGCTCGCGCACGGGCTTGGGCGGAGCGATGTGCTCCAGGTTGTTCATGGTCGGCAGCAAGAAGGCGGCCGTCTTGCCGGTGCCGGTCTGAGCAGCGGCAAGCAGGTCGCGGCCCTCGAGCACCACGGGGATCGAGCCAGCCTGGACAGGCGTGGGCGCCGTGTAGCCTAGGTTCTCGATAGCACGAAGCATCTCGTCCGAAAGGCCCAGCTCGTCAAAGGCGGGCAGGCTCTCGGTAGCGGACTCGACGGTCTGGGCAGCATTGGCCTCATCGGCGGCATCGAAGGCAGCCTGGGTCATGGCCTCGCGGGCCTCGTCCAGAATCTCGGCGTCCGTGACGTCGGATACAGAATTACGCATATGTTGTTGTTCCTTATCTGCACGCGCAATGGGCACGGCATGCGGCCGCGCGGGCGTGCTTGGTAGTGCGCTAATACATACAAAAACAGGTGCGCACAGAGAGGACGTTGCTCAGCACGCTGGCGATCGCTTTGGCAGCCCTATCACGCGCCGTCCAGACGCAGCAGCTCTAAGCGATGGAGCAGATTCGCCGCCGGTTAGTATACCCGCACTCCGTATGCCCCCACGTAAACCACAGATGACGAGGTGGACGGGGCGGGCCTGGCCGATTGTCTCAATCTGTAACAGATGCAGGGCAAAACCGGGTCCAAATGTTACAGAACAAGACAGAGGGGGATTTCCGTCCAGTCCAAACCAAATCTCTCAGTCTTCCTGCAATTTCGAACATGTGGCCTATAATGTTGCTTTGGTTACGCTGTATATTGCGCAGCCATTTAATACGTCGCCCACCGGGAGCCATTAATTCCTATCGCCATATTGGCTAGGAAGCAATCAAAGGAGGTATCCGTGGCAGCAGAGACGCCTTGCTCGGTCCTCTATAACGATATCCGCTCGTTCGGCGGTCTTAAACATCTCGAGATCGCCCGAATGCTCATCAATGGAAACTCTTATCTCGGCAGTACCCTGCTCGAGAAATGCTCTTCCAACCGCTCGTATCTCACCCGTTACATCGTCCATCGCAAGCCTGACCAGTGCGCGCCCGCCATCTACAGCGACTTTACCGTCACCACGCTCAACCTTTCCGCGGCAATCTGCAGCAAGCTCGGCGGCGGCGAGTCCGCCTATCGGGCAATCGCCGAGCACTATCGCGGTCCGGCCGCCAACGAAATGATGTCGGCTCTCGCCAGCTACAAGCTGGACAGCCGCCTATATGCAAATGCCCTCAATCGCATCGACAACTTTGACGGCAATGCCGTGCGTGAGAAAAGCACGCTTTACCTTATGCTCTTTGTGGCAACGGGGGCGCTCGCCGATCCCGTTCAGGGCGTGGCCACCGTCGAGCGCTTTTGCGACAGCAAGACGGGTGGGCACTTTGGCACCACCGAAACTACCGTCGGACGTGGCTTTATGGGCAGTCTGGATCAGCCGCACGCCGTCGCTCCCAACCTCGGTCTGCTCAGGACACATGCCGACAACTGCGTCGACATGCAAATCCATCCCCTCACACGCGATCCGCGTGGCACGGTAATTGGATCCTTGCCCAAAACCTCGCCCAGCATCACCGATGTGGGCGCCGACGCATCGCGCGAACATCTTCGCATTTGGCTTGAGGGTGAGCACTGGTACGCCCAGGGCCTTGGATCGACCAACGGCACGGTGCTCGAATCGGGTGCAGGCGACGGCGATATCGTAATCGAGCCGCCCCGCGACCAACGAGAGCCCGGCAAAGTCTATCCCCCGGTGGAAATCGAAAACAGCGACAGACTTCACTTGGGTCTCTATACAACGTTTCTCGTTATTGTGGACTAGCGCGGGCGGCGATCGAAAGACGGCCATCGCCCGTCTTTCGTCTGCTACCTTCTACGTCGTAAACGACAATACTCAGCGGCATACGTGAGCAGTGCGGCTATCATGGTTCTTTACCGATATCCGCACTGCTCACGTATACGTGCGGCAACCCATGCCAGACAAAGGAACGCCATGGATACTACCGATAGCGCCTATGGCGACAAACTCATCCGTCTTGACACGTTCGACACCGCCGTGGCGGTCGACCCCAGCGCCGAGGACGAGGCCAAGCGTCGGTTTATGACGCTTATTCTCCAGACGGCCCACCGCAACAACGGCAACATCGGGCACGTGCTGTGCGCGACCAACACGAGCGGCGAGGTCTTTGCCGTCAAGCTACTCAAGGACAACGCCATCCTTTCCGGCCAAGCCCCCGACCGCTCCGCCGAGCAATCGGCAGCGCACCTGGCCAACACCGCCGCGCTGTTCGAGGAGTACCGTCATCTGTGTACCGTCTCGCACCTGCGCGGATTTCCACGCGTCTATGGCTACGGATCGTGCGAGGATGACCCGCTCATCCTCATGGAGTGGGTCGAGGGAACCTCGCTCAAGCAGGCGCTGCCCCTGCTTCCGCACGACGCCTCGGGCGGGCTGACCACCCAGATGGTCGCCGCCGTCGGAAACGCCGTGCTTCGTGCGCTCTTGATGACCCAAGGCCTCGTGAATCCGGTCATCCATCGCGACCTGTCGCCTGCCAATATCATGTTCCGCACCACCAGCCGAACGCTCGAGCAGCAGATTGCCGATTGCTCCTTTGACCCCTGCCTCATCGACATGGGCTCCGCGACCATGGCTCTCGGCGACGACACGATCACCCGGCGCGCCGACATCTGGCGTTTTGCCACGCCCGCATACGCCGCGCCCGAGATGCTCACGCAGGATATCGAAGGCATCGCGGCCCTTCGCCGTTCGCCGGCAATCGACGTCTATGCGCTTTCGAGCATTCTGTACCAGCTCTACAGCGGTCACAAACCGTTTGACTTTGAGTCGACGGACGCCGCGGCAACCGGCTCGTTCTATCTCGTAAAGACCAAGACCAAGCCGGCACCGCTCGAGCCGCACTGCGAGGGCGATGAAGCGCTCGTCCAAATCATCATGAAAGGCATCTCGGTCGAACAGGGTGATCGCCCCACCGAGCAACAGATGCTCGAGGCGCTCTCGGCATACCTCCCCGCTGCAGAATCTGAGGACCGCGAGGGCGCGGGCAATGACGCCGTAATCGACATCGACTCCGGTACGCGCCTTAAGGTCGACGTCGCCGGCGAGCGCGCGCGAGAGATCCTGGAGCAGGCCCGGCACGATGCCATGACCCGCCGCCGTTTTATTATCGGTGGCGTCGTTGCAGCCGTTGCGGGGCTCAGCGTCATTGGGGCGGCGACCCATGGCTTTGGCATCCCCGACTACCTGGACGGCATCCGCGGTTCACTTGGCGACTACACCTGGGACCAGCTGCAGGAGATTTCGCTCAAGATTAAGGCCGCCGAGACCCGTAGCGAGGCACGCGAGATTGCCAAGCGCTATCACCTGCTCGATGCCGATGGGCATATCCCCTATCCGTGTACCAAGCGTGTCACGCTCACCAACGGGCTGCAGGTTGGCGCGCAGCTTGTGGGCATCCGCCACGATGAGCTTCTGGACGGGACGGGCAAGGCCGGATTGACGTTTATGCTCGATGCGGGTATTGCCGAGCGCAACGCTGCGGCTGAACCGCCGAGCGCCGGCTGGGCAGATTGCGAGCTGCGGGAATGGCTCAACGGCGACGGCCTTAAGCTGCTGCCCAACGAGTTGCGCGCGCTCATTAAAGGGGTCAAGAAGGTCTCGAACAATGTGGGCGCCGCCAACAGTGCATCGTGTCTGAGCGAGTTGCCCGCAACCCTTTGGCTGCCCGCCATGGTCGAGCTGTGCGGTACGCAACCGCCCGATTCGTTTGCCGAGGGCTATCACTACCTGGCAGACATCTACAACGGCGAGGGCAAGGAGTATCAGCTCTTCCGCGAGCTCAAGGTGAGCCCGTATTCCACGAACGAGACGATGGTCCGCCAGTGGAAGGGCAAGGACACCTGCTGGTGGGAGCGCACGGTGAGCCCCGACTCATCGAAGACCGAAGGCACGCTCTACATAAACCGTGTGGGCCACGACGGCGACGTCTTTACGTACGCAACGCCTGCGGACAAGCCAAACAAACGAACCTGTGTGATCCCCGGATTCTGCATCTAGGGAGCGGGCGTCTTGCCATGACGGGACCCCTCCCCGGCAATTGTCTCGTTCTGTAACACTAGCTCGGCAGATGCAGGTCTAGATGTTACAAAACGAGACAAACCCCAACCCCGCGAGACAACATCTCAATCTGTAACAGTAAGGGGTCAAAAACCTCTCTAGATGTTACAGAACGAGACATTAGCTTGCCGAGAACTTCGCCTCGTAAATGTGATTCAAGTGTGTCGATATTTCCTTGCCAATGTTGCGCAACAGGAACCCTTTCGGCGGTCGTAACGTACGAATTGTCATAGGTACCCCTTCAACGATTGGGAGAAGAAATGGCAAAGTACGCACCTAAACACTTGAAAGTCTCAGGCGGCGCCGAGCCTCGCCCCACATTCTCGGGCCACAAGGCAACACGACTCGCCGTCACCGCGGCAACCACCATCGCTATGACTGGCTCGACGCTGCTCGCGCCGTTCTCGGCATTTGCCAACGATGCAAGTGATACCACGGCACAGGACGCGATCATGTCGCCGCTTGCTGTCCACGCCGGCGAGGCGGCAGGCTCCGCAGTAAAGGCAAACGCCCAGAAGATTGCCGACCTGCAGGCTGCGATCGATGCCGCAAAGGCTGCCGAGGCAGACGCCAAATCCGACTACAACACGGTGGCTGCCCCCTATACCGAAAAGCAGGCGGCCCGCGACAACGCACAAAGCACCTATGACGCCTCCGTCTCCGATAATTCGCAGGCAGAGGCCGCCGCGCGCGCCGAATATGCTCGCCAGCTCGATGAAAGCGTCAAGGCGGCCGACAGCGCCAGTGCCACGCTGAAGGATGCCCAAGGAAAGCTCGATGCAGCCAAGACCGACGCCGAGGACAAGTCGAAGGTCCTTGATGCCGCAAAGCAGGCGGCAGCTGATGCGCAGGCCAAGCTCGAGGCAGCCCAGAAGGCAGCCGCCAACGCAACGCCGGAGGAAATCAAGGTCGCCCAGCAGGCTGCCGCAGATGCGCAGGCCGCTCTGGACCAAGCAAAGGCTGCGAAGGCCGCTGCCGATTCCGCGCTCGCCGATGCCCAGCAGGCTCAGAGCGCCGCGCAGAGCGCTTACGACGAGGCGGCAGGCACGCTGGCTTCCGCTCAGCAGGAAAAGACCGCCGCGGATGGTAAGCTAGTTGCGGCACAGACAGCGTACGACAGCGCACAAGCCGATTTGGCGGCCGCAAAGGCAGGCGCCGAGGGCCCGGAGTATGACGCCGCCCAGGCAAAGGTCGATGCTGCCCAAAGCGCACTCGACCAGGCGAAGCAGCAGCAGGCGGCTGCCGAAGCAGGCCTTTCTCAGGCAAATAGCGACGTTGCATCCAAGCAGGACGCCCTCACCGGTGCCGAAAGCGAGCTCGAAGCCAAGAAGCAGACAGTCGCAGCAGCCGAAAATGATGTAACGGCAGCCCAGACGAAAGCCGATGCGGCGCAATCGGAGTTGACCTCGGCAAAGCAGGCACATGCTACCGAACTGGAGAAAGCAAAGGCCGCTCAGAAACAAGTCGATCAGGCAAAAGCCGAGAAGGAGCAGGCAGACAAGGCGCTCAAAACTGCCAAGGCAAACCAGGCGGCCGCCGATCAAGCCGTTATCGATGCACAGAAAGCATACGATACGTGCAAGGCGGCAACCGATAAGGCAACGACGGCGGAGGCGCAGAGCGTCATCGGCTTCTACCAGTTCATCGGTGCCAACGACGCTGCAAACATCATCTATAGGCAGAGCGATAAAAACCCGACGACCATTGGCGATAAAAAAGACGGCACGTCACTCGACAACGCCAAGCTTTCGTTTGGCAAGCTGCGCGAAATTAATGAATATCGCAAAAGCGTCGGCCTTAGCGAGCTTAAGGTAACGGCAGAGCAAATGGCAATCGCTCAGTCTGATTCCAATTACTCCGACGCAACGAAGGGGCACTCAGACTATGCCGGATTTGAAAATGCCGCTTGGAACTTCAGCACGAAAGAAAACATCGCGCACCAATGGGTTGATGGCGAAAAGAAAATATTTGACGATGCTGCAGCGAAAGCCGGCCTTGGCAACGTTGCCCCCAAAGATGCTTGGAAGACTTTCTGGAGTCACGGTACCGAATTCGGAGCCCAAGGCGTGGGTTTTGGCACCGTCGGCCATTATTTGAATATCGTACAACCTAACGCCAAAACCATGGGATACGGCATCAACTCGCGCGGAACCCTTTGGCCGTATGTGTTCGTCTTGGAGATCGACAACAATTACGGTTCGTACGAGAAAGAATACTCGATCGATGAACTCGAGAATCTCTTTGATCAGTATCAGCTGAGCCTCTCCAAAGCCAGCGAAAAGCTCGCCGCCGCAAAGACGGACCTTGAACAAAAGCGCAGCACAGCGGCATCGAAAGCCAATGCCGTAAAGGTAGCTGAGACCCTCGTCGCTCAAAAGCAGGAAGGCGTTGATACCGCGAACAGCAACCTTGCCGCCAAGAACGACAGCGCAGCAAGTGCCGCCGCCGCTGTTGCCCTAGCAGAGCAGAATCTCGCCAAGGCAAACGGAAAAGTAACCGAAGCCGAAGACCAGGTCAAAGCCGCCCAAAGTAACGTGGCGACCGCAGAGCAGGTCGTCAACCAGAAGCGCGCCGAGCTTAAGGCATCGCAAGAGCAAGCCGCTCAGAGTCAGAAGAAGGTTGATGACGCCAAGGCAGAAACTCTCGTAAAGCAGCAGGCTCTGCAAGATGCAAAGAAGGAACTTGCCAAGTATTCTGCCGATGTTGCTGCGGCTCAGGAAAAGGCTGACAAGGCCCATCAAACGCTTGATGAAGCCACGGCAGCCCAGACGTCTGCCCAGAGTGCTCTCGAAAAGGCGGAGCGCGACGCGGCTGCCAAGAAGCAGGCCCTCGACACCGCGAAGGACAACGCCGAGGCCAAGGCGGCGACCGCGGAGCACGCTGCGAGCGATCTGACCACGGCGAAAAACGACTTTGCTTCAAAGAAGGCCCATGCCGACGCCCTGAGCAACGCGGCCAACAATCTTACCGCGGCCAAGGCGGCCAAGAAGGACGCCGACGCAGCAGTGACTGAGGCCGGAGTCGCCCTTGGTGCGGCAAATGATGCCATCGCGAACGCCGAACAGGCGATCGAGAATTCTCAGGCCGCATCGGATGCCGCTGTCGCTACCCTCGGAAAGCTAAAGTCCATCAACGTCGAAAACGGCATTGCTACTGGCTCTGATGCAAACGCGAATGATACGCTCAATGCCCTCTTTGCCAAGTGCGTCGCCGCCAAGCAGGCAGAACATAACGCAAAGGCCGCACTTGATGCCGCTCAGGCAGACCTTGATGCTGCGACGCCCGCCTACACCGCAGCGCTCAATGCCTACAACGAGGCGAAGGCAAAACGCGTAGCCGCCGAGCAAGCCCTGAAGGACGAGATCGCCCGCCAGGAGCAAGAGGCAGCGAAGGCCGAGCAGGCCAAGATCACGCAGGCTGCCGCTAAGCCGGCTGCTGGAAAGCCGTCTACCGGCAACGCCAAGACGGCCGCCAACTCGGCACTTCCCACCACAGGCGACAATGCTGCGCTCACCGGTGAGACGTTTGTCATCGGAGGTGTCGTGCTCGTAGCCGCTGGCGTCTTCCTGACCGACAAGAAGCGTCGTCAGGAGTAAGGATTTCAGGAGGACGGCTTCTCCTCCCTCCCACCGCTTCGCAAACCCTGCCCAGCATGCGCCGGGGCGCCCATCACGCGGGCGCCCCGGCGTTTTACGTTGTATGCCCGGGGCATCTGCTCCGAGATTGTCTCGATCTGTAACAAATACTCGGTAAAACGGGGTCTAGTTGTTACAGATCGAGACGTTAGTTTTCGGCTGAAATGTTTGTCTAAATCTGTAACAGCTATGGTTCAAAAACCGGTCCAGACGTTACAGATTAAGATGTTTGGCAAAGACGGCCGCCGATTGAGCAGCCACCCTCATCTGTAATGAAAAGTCATACATTCCAACTATTACTAGACACCCCCAGGGGGTATGGGTGTATAGTATCGGCAGATTAACAAGTCCAACACCGAACTACAGAAAGGAGAAGCCATGGCTCAAGATAAGTTTGACGTGGGCGGTATGACGTGCGCCGCCTGCCAGGCGCATGTGGACCGCGCCGTCAGCAAGCTCGACGGCGTCGAGAGCGTCGCGGTCAACCTGCTCGCCGGTTCCATGATGGTCGACTATGACCCCGCGCAGGTCTCCCCCGACGATATCTGCACCGCCGTCGACCGCGCGGGCTATTCGGCCTCGCCCGTCAGTACGGGCACCGATGCCGCCAACTCAAACGGCAGCGCACAAGCCAGGTCCGGTACCACCCATATGGAGTCACCGACCAAAAAGCTGGAGGCCACCGCCTCCGCCATGCGCACCCGTCTCATCATCTCAATCATCTTTCTCATTCCGCTGTTCTACATAGGCATGGGACATATGCTCGGCTGGCCGCTGCCCAGCGTCTTCACCGACCACACCCACAGCATGACGCTCGCCCTCACCGAGCTTGTCCTGCTCATCCCCATCGTCTACGTCAACGACGCGTACTTTATCAACGGCTTCAAGTCGCTCGTTCACGGCGCACCCACCATGGACGCGCTCATCGCCGTGGGCGCCACCGCTTCCATTGCCTGGTCGCTCTACGCCATGTTCATCATGGCCGACCAGCTGGCCGCCGGGCAGGTCCACGAGGCCATGATGACGGGCATGGACAACCTGTATTTTGAGAGCGCCGGCACGATTCTGTCGCTCGTCACCGTGGGCAAATACCTCGAGATGCGCAGCAAATCCAAGACCGGCGGCGCCATCGAGGCGCTCATTGACCTGGCGCCCAGGACCGCGACCGTCGTGGCCGAGGACGGTACCGAGGCCACCGTCGACGTCGACAGTATCCTTCCCGGCCAGGTGCTGCGCGTGCGCCCCGGCGAGTCCATCCCTGTCGACGGCGTGGTACTCGAGGGCAGCTCGGCCGTGGACGAGAGCGCGCTCACCGGCGAGTCCATCCCCGTGGAAAAGACCGTCGGCGACACCGTCAACGCCGCCACGGTCAACCGCACCGGATCGTTTACCTTCCGTGCCACGCGCGTAGGCGCCGACACGTCGCTCGCCAAAATCATCCAGCTCGTCGAGGACGCCAACGCCACCAAGGCGCCCATCGCCCGCATGGCCGATAAGGTCGCCGGCGTGTTTGTGCCCGTGGTGTTTGCGATCTCGGCCGTGACCTTTGTTGCGTGGATGGCGCTGACCGGCAGCGTGAACGAGGCGCTCACCTCCGCCGTAGCCGTGTTGGTGATCAGCTGCCCGTGCGCGCTGGGTCTGGCCACGCCCGTCGCCATTATGGTTGGCACCGGCAAGGGCGCCGAGATGGGCATTCTGTTTAAGAGCGCCGAGGCGCTGGAGAATCTGCGCAACGTGGGCACCGTGGTGCTCGATAAGACCGGCACCGTCACCCGCGGCAAACCGGCTGTGACCGATATCGTGGTGGCCACGCGCGCCGACGGCTCGCCTGTTATGGGCGAAAAGGCGCTGCTCAAGCTTGCCGCCGCACTAGAGCGCCAGAGCGAGCACCCACTGGCCGAGGCGATTATGGCCGAGTGCGAGACGCGCGGAATCGTCGCACGCATGGTCGAGGACTTTGCCGCCGTGCCCGGTCGCGGCGTCACGGCACGCGAGGGGCAAAACGCCATCGCCGCCGGCAACGTTCGTCTGATGAGCGAGTTGGGTATCACCGTGCCCGCAGGACTTGCGGAGCGATTTGCCGCCGAGGGCAAGACGCCGCTGTTCTTTGCCAAAAACGGTGAGCTTGCCGGTATCGTCGCCGTGGCCGACGAGGTTAAGGAGACGAGTGCCGAGGCCGTTACCGCGCTGCGCTCGCTCGGCGTCGATGTGCGCATGCTCACCGGCGACAACCGCGTGACGGCCGAGGCCATCGCCCGCCGCGTGGGACTCACCAGCGAGCAGGTTATCGCCGACGTTCTTCCCGCCGACAAGGAACGCCACGTGCGCGAACTGCAGGATGCGGGCCTCGAGGTCGCCATGGTGGGCGACGGCATCAATGACTCCCCCGCCCTGGCGCGCGCCGATGTGGGCCTTGCCATCGGCACCGGCGCCGATATCGCCAAGGAGGGTGCCGACGTGGTGCTCATGCGCAGCGACCTCATGGACGTCTCCCGCGCCATCGAGCTATCGCGCGCCACGATCCGTAACATCAAGCAGGATCTGTTCTGGGCGCTGTTCTACAACGGGATCGGCATTCCGCTCGCCGCGGGTGTGTTCTTCCCCCTCACCGGCTGGCAGCTCTCGCCGATGTTCGGCGCCGCGGCCATGAGCCTGTCGAGCGTGTGCGTTGTTTCCAATGCTCTGCGCCTGAAATCCTTTAAGCCTAAAGTGGCAAAATAGGCTCACCATTACGTCCATTTAGAACGGGTTTTCCAGGTGCCCGAGATTGACCTGAAAGAGGAGCGACGCGTACTTTGGTACGCGAGCGACGGCTTGAAGGTCAAGGTCGGGTGCCTGGGAAAGCCGACACAACAGAGAGGAACACCCATGCGTTACACAATCAAGACTTCCGGCCTTATGTGCGGCCACTGCGACGCTACTGTCGAGACGGCACTGCTCAACGTTGCCGGCGTGACCGACGCCGACGCCGATCACGAGACCCAGACCGTCCAGGTGGAGTGTGCCGACACCGTGACCGCCGAGCAGCTCGCCGCCGCCGTCGAGGCCGCGGGCGAGAAATTCCACGCCCTATCCGTGACCGCCGCGTAGCAGACGCCGCCTACTGAATCCTCAGAAGTTGCGGTGAAATACGGACTGTTGTGCCGCCCTAGGCCTTTAAACGGTCCGTATTTCACCGCAACTGACGGGGACATCCGGAAGATCGACCAGAAACGAGGACCCGACATGATGGCAGACCATAAATCGGTGACCCGCATGCTCAAGACGGCACGCGGTCAGATCGACGGCATCCTGCGGATGGTCGAGGAGGACCGCTACTGCGTCGATATCTCCACGCAGCTCATGGCCACACAGGCGCTCCTCGCGCGCATTAACGCCGACGTGCTCAAGGCGCATATCGAGGGCTGCGTGACTTCGGCAATCGAATCGGGCGACGAAGACCTCAAAGCCGCCAAACTCGCCGAAATCGAACGCGTCGTCGACAAACTCTCCAAGTAATTGGGGCATTGGGGACAGGTACGTTTGCACCGTCTTGGTATTCCGGGGACAGGTATGTTTGCACCACATTGGTGCAGATTAACCTGTCCCCCTTGCTCTAAATCGGGTATAAAGGCGTGCAGCATATCGAACGAAAGGCAATTTGCATGAATGACTTTATGAAGGGTCGCAATGGTGCCGATGAACTCACCATCGTGATGGGTTTTGCCGGCATCGTCATCGCGATGATCGGATCGATAGCCCGCATCCAGTGGCTCAGCTGGATTGCCATCGCCGTAATCGTGATTGGCGTGCTGCGCGGCCTGTCCAAAAATATCGACGCACGTCACAAGGAGAACGAGGCCTTTGTCGCCGCGACTGCAAACGTCCCCTGCCTGGGCAAATTCGTCGCCAGCTTGGGCGGCGGAACCGCAGCGGCCAGCACCTCACGCGCGGCCGGCACCAGTAAGGAAGACTTTGAGCGTGCCAAGCGCACGGCCAAGAAGATGTGGAAGGGCCGCAAGACCACGGCCTATCTCAAGTGCCCCAACTGCGGCCAGATGCTCTCCGTCCCCAAGGGCAAGGGCAAGATCCGCGTCACCTGCCCCAAGTGCCACGCCAAGATGGAGACGCGCTCCTAGCCGCCATACCATAGGACAAATAAAAGCCGAGGCCTCGCGCTGAGACCTCGGCTTTTTGTATGCGACAACGGAGCTGTCCCTTTGTCACACCTATGCTACGCCGTCGCGGGCCAGCTCCTCAGCCAGCGCTTCGGCTGGCATGGCCATAATCGCGTCGAGCTCGGCATCCACCTCGGGGATGCGCTTCACCTTGAGTTTGCACACCAGATCGCCGCGACACATCACGTGCATCGGCTCACGCAGAGCGCACAGGTCATCGAGCGGGTTCTCGCGCGTCACCAAGATATCGGCGGCCTTGCCGCACTCGATCGTGCCAGTCTCGCCGTCCAGCCCCAGCAGCTCGGCGTTGACTTGCGTAGCCGTATGCAGTGCGAAGGCGTTGCTCACGCCGACATACTTGGCAAAATAGGCCACCTCACGCCACATGTCGTACTACGTCACGAACGGGCAGCTCGAGTCCGTACCCAGGCCCACCTTAACGCCAGCTTCCAGTGCGGCACGGGCGCTCTCGATAATGCCCGAGCACACGATATCGCCGTTCTTCTTTTGCGTATCGGTCGAATGGGTCTTTTTCGGGTCGAGCAATACAAACGGCAGCGCCGGGCTGATAGTGCAGGTAACACTGGGCGCACGCCCCTCGAGTTGCGTGCCCGCGGCACCACGGTACAGCTCCAGAATCTCGGGCGTCAACGGAGCGCCGTGCTCAATCGTGTCAACGCCGGCCTCAAGCGCGGCCTTCACGCCCTCGGTACTCTCGACATGGGCCATAACCGGCAGACTCACCTCGTGCGCAGCCTTGCACGCCGCCGCGGCAACCTCGACCGGCATGCGCAGCACGCCCGGCTCGCCCACCTCGGTAGCGTCGAACACGCCGCCCGTCACGAACAGCTTAATGACGTCGGCACCACGCGCATACAGGTCGCGCACCTGTTCGGCTGCCTCGGCGGGACTGTTGGCCACCTGGGCGAACAAGCCCGCACCATGGCCGCCCGGCACCGTGACGCCCGTTCCCGGCGCCACCAGGCGAGGACCTTGATACTTGCCGGCATCGATAGCATCGCGCACGGCCAGATCGGCAAACAGCGGATCGCCCGCGCCGCGCACCGTGGTCACGCCACTTGCCAGTTGTTGTTGGGCGCTGCCCTTAAGAATATGGCGCACGATGGCGCGCCCCACGGGATTATCGAGCTTCTTCATCAGCGCGCCCGCATCGCCGGCCGAGACAGGCTTGCCCGAGCCGCACAGGTGCACGTGCATATTGATGAGACCGGGCATGAGATACGCACCGCCCAGGTCGATAACCTCGGCACCCGCGGGCGCCTGCGCCACAGCACTCGGCCCCATCCAGGTGATGACGCCGCGCTCAACAGTCACGGCCATATCGGGTTGCGGCTCCATATGCTCCGAGCCATCCAGAATGGTCGCATTGATAAACAACGTGGAACGATCGGCAGACGCCATATCGAGCTCCTCCCTCACGATTAACTTGAACATTTGTCCATTATCACCTAGTCCCGCTGGATTGCTGCAGACGCATCGGTTAACGGAGGGAAGAGGGGATGTGGGAGACGGAATATGCTGCAGTCCCACCCCAGCGACACCAGGGAAATATCTCGATCTGTAACAGATACAGGGTTGTTGGGCCCCTTGATGTTACAGATCGAGACATTCGGTCGACGTTTCACCGGTTTGTCTCGATCTGTAACAATTACGAACTCAAACAACTTCTAAACGTTACAGATCAAGACAAAACCTCTCAGCGCCCATACCACCGACGTCTCCACTCCTCAGCCAAATCGGGCCGTCGCGGAATACCCGCCAGCCTCATCTTCTCAACCAGCTTCCCCGGATTCTTGAGCTCATCAAACGTAAACCGAAGCACCTTGTGCCCGAGCATTGTCAGATGAGATTCCCGCTGACGCTCTGCCACGAATGGGTCGACCGGCTCCCGGGCCTCGCCGCTCTGCAGGGTGTACTTCCCCTTACCGTCCAGCTCGCCAATCACGCACGTTCCCTCCTCGAGCCGCCAAAAAAAGTCGACGCGAAACACCTGGCTCGGATCGAGCGGGTCGCGAAACTCCACCTGCAGCTCCGGAACCGGAAAGCCGTACGCAATAAAGAACGCTCGGAACCGAGACTCGCCGCCGTTTTCGGACAGCCCGTCCGCATACGACGCAATCGCCTGTGCCCTGCGATACCCTCGCCTGCCCTCGCAATCGGCGCGGAGGCGCTCGCACAAATCCCCACGTGATACGTCTTTCACCCGCAGTGCAGAATCGGCAATCGCCAACCCGTAGGAGAACGGCGCACGCAGCAAGCAATCCTCCGCCGTGCGCCAAAACGACGTCACCCGCACGCCGTCGACGCGCTCGAGCGCGCCCGCCGCCTGCGGACGCAACAGCCTATATCCCGTACTCAACGCCACCGAACAACCCGTCTTGACCAAGTAACGCGGCCCGAGTAGATCATTCGGCACCTCCAGATCCCATATCAGCGCGGCGTCATATCCCCAAAACGCCCAATCGGGATGAAATTCCGCAAGCCCTTTGATAGTCCTCAGCGCTCGCTCTGCAGGCGTCAATGCATCCCAATCATGCTGAAAACAGAACAGGTACGGCTCGGGCTCCGCGATATCGTCGGTTCCAACATGGCGTCGCAGCCACATGAGCTCGGTATTGTCATGCGTTGCGAGCAGCGCACCTTGCTTGGCCGTCTCCGTGAGCCGCGCGAGCATCCTATTCCGCGCCAACGTGTTGCGAGTCGCATGTTTGTGTTTGAGAACGGTATTAGACACTTTCATCACCACCACGTCAGACAAATGGACCATCGTCACCGTTGCCTCCGCTGACAAATGTCTTGATCTGTAACAGGAAGACCGATTTTTGGCCGCTAGATGTTACAGATCGAGATCTTTCGACACCGCGTCCAACCTTTGTCTCAATTTGTAACAGGTAGGTCGAGTTTTGGCCTGTAGATGTTACAGATTGAGACATTCCCCCAACCAGGTGCCAAACGTCTCGATCTGTAACAGTTAGACGTTCTCCAGCCCCCCAAACGTTACAGATTTAGACAAACCAGCGGCGCCCAAGCGTTCGTCTCAATCTGTAACAGGTAGACCGGTTTTTTGTCCCTAAACGTTACAGATTGAGACAAAGTCAGGGGCAGCAGAGCGACACCAGTAACACCCCCTACTCCCACTCCTGCTCGTAGATGTTGAGCGACTTTACGTACCGCCCCTGGGCGCCCATGATGTCGCGGACCAGACGCAAGAAGAAACTGATGCACGAGGTGTCAAAGCCATCCTGCAGGTCCTCCGGATGCACCGCACCAGGCCCATCGACCGCCGTGTCACTCAGGCGTGCGATGTCATACAGATAGAGTTGTCCCGCCGTCAGCCAGACATCGTCGACGCAGGCGAGGCGCACCGCAATCGCTCCGTCGCTCCAATGCTCCTTTTGCACGATATGCGGATCGTAGACGTCAAAGCGACGGTCGGTGCGTGTGTCCTTCAGCGCGACCATACCAGTCGCAGGATCCTTGTCCAAAATGCCAAAGCGCGAGAAATACTGCGTGTCGTATACCTGCTCGAGCCGCTTGAGCGAGGCAGGCGAAAGCGATGCCGGCGGCTCATCAACATACAGCTCGAGCAGCGTCTTGCCATGGCGATAGGGGCGCTCGAAGAGCAGCCAATCGGTAAATGCCATGTTGTAGGCCATGATTTCGTTTTGGGAAGGCTCGGTGCAATAGCCGAGCCACGGGTCGACAATGATCTCGAACTGCTCGCGCGCCGGCTCCAAAAACTGAAACTTCCGCAGCATCCAAAAATGGGCCATGTCGGCAATATCGTTACCGACGGCTTCGGCCAGATGCGCTCGGTCTAAAACGTGGTCAGCCACGGCATCCTCCTCAAACTGATGAACCTCAATTTGAGCTTACGAGGAGGGTGGGCAGCCACTGTCAGCACGGACAAAATAGGCCTCCGGCTGCAAACCAACTGCTGACCAAACACTTGACGGGATGCTTGACCGAAAATGCGCACCGCAATAAAACCGCAGGTAAACATAGACGGCCAACCCGCCCTTTTGAGCCATATGCCCACAGCCACCACAGAAACAACAGGTGACCACAGCTCAAAAAGACGCCGAATGGACACTCGCGCGTCGACAAACGAACAAATCGGTCGCAAACCCGCAAGAAGTGTCCCCGAATGCCGACCCAAAAGGAACGTCCCCAGCATGCCGGCACTTGGGGACGCTCCTTATGTGCCGGCAGTTGGGGACAGCCCTTGACGATTCAATTGTGAACAGCCGCCTTACAGCTCCAGCGCCTCGGCGACTTCGGCAGCGCAGGCCAGGGCGTCGGCCATGGCGCTTACCACGAGCGAACTGCCATTGCGAGCATCGCCGGCCACGTATACCGGTGTGGCGCCCGCGGCGACGCCGTCGACACGCGCCGCAAGATGCGAGCCCTCGGCAGCCATCACAGGCAGCGGACGACCAGCAGTGGCAACGGACACGCCAACGGCGTCGAACACACCGTGCTCCGGGCCCGTAAAGCCACAGGCGATGAGCACCAGCTGCGCCGGCACCTCGTGCTCGGAGCCCGCAATGCGTTCGGGCTTGCCGGCCGACCAATCCAGATCGACCACGCGCAGGCCCGCTGCCGCGCCCTTCTTGTCCAGCAGCACCTCGAGCGTATCCACGCCCCAGGCACGCATCTCGCCACCCATCGCAGCGATAGCCTCCTGCTGACCGTAGTCGGTCTTCTTAACGTTGGGCCACTGCGGCCAAGGGTTGCTCGCCGCGCGCTTATCGGGCGCGGCCGGCAGGAACTCAAACTGGCGCACGCTGCGCGCACCCTGGCGCACCGCGGTACCCACGCAGTCGTTGCCGGTATCGCCGCCGCCAATGACCACAACGTCCAGGCCGCGCGCGTTCACCGCGGGCCCACCGCCATCGAGTACCGAGACGGTCGAAGCCGTCAGGTAGTCCACGGCATACACCACGCCCGGGGCATCCACGTTCGTAGCCGAAAGACCGCGGGGTGCACGAGCACCAGCAGCCATCACAACGGCGTCAAAACCATTGAGCTTGGCCGCTACCGCAGGGTCCGTCACGTCGGCGCTCAGCTCAAAGACGATGCCCAGCTCGCGCATGAGCGCCACACGGCGCTCGACCACGGACTTCTCGAGCTTCATGTTGGGAATGCCGTACATGAGCAAACCGCCCGGGCGGTCGTCACGCTCAAACACCGTCACGCGGGCACCGCGGCGCGCAAGTTCCCACGCAACCACCAGACCAGCAGGACCGGAGCCCACCACGGCAACCGTGGGTGCGCCCTCCCCTGCCGGCTCAAAGCGACGCGGACCGCCGTTTGCCCACTCATGGTCGCTGATCGCACGCTCGTTGTCATGGATCGTCGTGGGCTGGCCATCGACCGAACCCAGGTTGCACGCGGCCTCGCACAGCGCCGGGCACACGCGACTCGTGAACTCGGGCATGGGCGAGGTGAGCGACAGACGCTCGGCAGCTTCGTCCCAGCGGCCGCGGTACACCAGCTCATTCCACTCGGGAATCAGGTTGTGCAGCGGGCAGCCGCTCGGGCGTGCCGTGCCAAAGCTCGCACCCATCTGGCAAAACGCCACGCCGCACATCATGCAGCGGCTCGCCTGGGCGCGACGTGCGTCGTCATCGAGCTCCACGTACAGCGGATCAAAATCATGGCTGCGCTCCTCCACGGGGCGCAGCTCGTGGGTCACGCGATCGATATCAAGAAAAGCACCGGGCTTACCCATGGCACTTACGCCTCCTTCTTGGTCGAAGCAACAGAACCGGCGGCGGCCACGGGCGCAGCACCCGCGCCAGCCGCACCGCCCGCGACATCGAAGCGAGCGACATCCGCGGCACTCGCGCGACCGGTCACAATGTCAAACGCCAGCTCCTCTGCCTGCGCATGCGTCTTGCCCACGGCCTCGCCCGCGGCGACAATCGCCAGCACGCGCTCGTACTCGGTCGGAATGACCTTCACAAAGTGCTTGCTCATCGTCTCAAAGCTGTAGAGCAGCTTAATGCCGCGCGGGCTCTGCGTCGCGTCCACGTGCTCCTGGATGAGCTCGCGAATCTGTGCCAGCTCGCCGGCCGTCGGGGCCTTGAGCTCAACGCTCTCGTGGTTCACACGGGCATCGAGCGTGCCGTACTGGTCAAAGACATAGGCCACGCCACCCGTCATACCGGCAGCGAAGTTCTGCCCGACCTCGCCCAGGATGAGCGCCAGGCCACCCGTCATGTACTCGCAGCCATGGTTGCCGCATCCCTCGACCACCACGGTGGCACCGGAGTTGCGCACGGCAAAACGCTGACCGGCCAGACCGTTAATGAAGCCGCGGCCACTTGTGGCGCCAAAGAACGCAACATTGCCCACGATGATGTTCTCGTCGAACTTGTAAGTCGCATGCGGGTTGGGGCGCACCGACACCTCGCCGCCCGAAAGGCCCTTGCCAAAGTAATCGTTGGCGTCGCCGCACACGTTGAGCGTAATGCCACGCGGAAGGAACGCGCCAAAGCTCTGACCAGCCGAACCATCGCAATCGATGGTAATGGAGCCGGCGGGCAGGCCCTCGGGATGCGCCTTGGTCACCGCGTTGCCCAGAATGGTGCCCACGCAACGGTTGACGTTGGCGATATCGGCGCGGAAGCGAATCGGACGCAGGTGCGCACGGGCATCGGCCGTATAGGGCACGAACAACGTGGAATCGAGCGTCTTGTCGAGCTCGCTGTCCGCAGCCATCTGCGGCAGGAAGTGGCGACCGTCGGCGCCCGGAATATGGGCACCAAACTCGCAGGTCGCGCTCGCCAGCACGGGCGACAGATCGAGCAGGTTGGCCTTGCGGTTGCCCGGGACCTCGACCTGGCGCAAGCACTCGGGATGGCCGACCATCTCGTCGGCGGTGCGGAAGCCCAGGCTCGCCATGACCTCGCGCAGCTGCTCGGCAACAAAGAGCATAAAGCGCTCGACGTGCTCGGGCTTACCGCGGAAGCCGTGACGCAGGCGGCAGTTTTGCGTGGCAATGCCGGCCGGGCAGGTATCCTGCTGGCAGTCGCGCTGCATGAGGCAGCCCATGGAGATGAGCGGCATGGTCGCAAAGCCAAACTCCTCGGCGCCCAACAGGCAGGCGACGGCAACATCGGTGCCGTCCATGAGCTTGCCGTCGGCCTCGAGCACCACGCGTGAGCGCAGGCCATTTTGCAGCAGCGTCTGCTGGGCCTCGGCAAGGCCAAGCTCCAGCGGCAGGCCGGCGTGCCAAATGGAATCGCGCGCCGCGGCACCTGAGCCGCCATTGTGGCCGCTGATCAAGATCTTGTCGGCAGCGCCCTTGGCCACACCGGTGGCGATGGTGCCGACGCCGGCCTCGCTGACCAGCTTGACCGACACGCGCGCACCGGGGTTGGCGTTCTTAAGATCGAAGATCAGCTCCGCCAGGTCCTCGATGGAGTAGATGTCGTGGTGCGGCGGAGGCGAGATCAGGCCGATGCCGGGCGTGGACTGACGGACCTCGGCGATCCAGGGATAGACCTTCTTGCCGGGCAGGTGGCCGCCCTCGCCGGGCTTGGCGCCCTGGGCCATCTTGATCTGAATCTCGAAGGCGCTGCACAGATAGCGGCTCGTCACGCCAAAGCGTGCACTTGCCACCTGTTTGATCGCGGAATTCTTGGAGTCACCGTTGACCAGCGGCGTTTCGCGACGCGGATCCTCGCCGCCCTCACCCGAGTTGGAACGGCCATGCAGGCGGTTCATGGCGATGGCCATGCACTCGTGCGCCTCTTTGCTGATGGAACCGTACGACATGGCGCCGGTGTTAAAGCGGCGGACGATGTTGAGCGCGGGCTCCACCTCGTCGAGCGAAACCGACGTGCGGCCGCTGGCATCAAAGTCGAGCAAGTCGCGCAGGCGCACGGCACGACCGGTGCGGTGCAGGCGAGCGCTGTACTCCTTAAAGGTGTCGTAGCTGTCCTCACGGCAGGCGGCCTGCAGCAGGTAGACGGTCTGAGGGTCGATCAGGTGATCTTCGCCACCGAACGGGCGCCACTTGGTCAGGCCCAGTGTGGGCAGCTGATCGGGAGCCGGACTCTTAAGGATAGCGAGCGCGGCGTCGTAGCGCTCATTCTGCTCGCGCTCGACGTCCTCGACACCCATACCGCCCACACGGCTCACCGTGCCGGCGAAGTACGCGTTGACGAACTCCGGCGTAAAGCCCACGGCCTCGAAGATCTGCGCCGAATGGTAGCTCTGCACCGTGGAGATGCCCATCTTGGACATGATGGAAACGATGCCGGCGGTCGCAGCCTTGTTGTAGTTGGCGATGCCCTGCTCGGCTGTCACGTCCAGATCGCCGTGCGCCGCCAAGTCGCGAATGCACGCATGCGCGTTGTACGGATAGATGCCGCTCGCGGAGTAGCCCACCAGCGCCGCAAAGTCGTGCGGAGACACGGCGTCGCCACACTCCACCACGATGTCGGCAAAGGTACGCACGCCGGCGCGGATCAGGTGGTTGTGCACGCAGCCCACGGCGAGCAGCGACGGCACGGGCACCTCACCCGCAGCGGCGCGATCGCTCAACACCACGATGTTCACGCCGTCGCGGACCGCAGCCTCAACATCCTCTGCAAGCTGCTTGAGCGCAGCCTGCAGCGCGCCCTCGCCGGCGTCGCGGCGGTACACGGCACGGAAACGGCGGGTCTTAAAGCCCACGCGGTCGATGGCGCAGATACGCTCGAACTCCTCCTCGCTCAGCAGCGGACGCTCCAAGCGCACCAGCTGGCAGGCCGTGCGGGAATCCTCGAGCAGGTTGCCGTGGTTGCCCAGGTAGAGCGTGGTCGAGGTGACCATATGCTCGCGAAGGGCGTCGATGGGCGGGTTCGTGACCTGGGCGAACAGCTGATAGAAGTAGTCAAAGAACGAGCGCGTCTTCTTGGACAGGCAGGCCAGCGGCACATCGATACCCATCGAGGCGAGCGGCGCCTTGCCCTGCTGGGCCATGGGACGCACGACTTCGTCAACATCATCCCAGTGATAGCCGAGCTTAGCCATGCGCACGGCGGCAGGCACCTCGGTATCCTCGGCGGGCGTGGGCGCGACGGGCTTGTCGAGCGCGTCGACGGTCAGCGTCTCCTCGGCGATCCAGTCGCGATAGGGCTTTTCCTTGGCGTAACGGGCGCGCAGCTCGTCGTTGTAGATGACGCGGCCGCGGGCAAAATCGACCTCGAGCATCTGGCCCGGTCCCAGACAGCCGCTCGTCAGGATGTTCTCGGGGCTCACCTCGATGGTGCCCACCTCACTCGCCAGCATAAAGCGGCCGTCACGCGTCACGTAGTAGCGAGCCGGACGCAGGCCGTTACGGTCGAGGGCGGCACCCAAGGTACGGCCGTCGGTAAAGGCGATGGCCGCCGGGCCATCCCACGGCTCCATGAGCATGGACTGGTAAGCGTCGTAGGCGCGGCGCTCCTCACTCAGGCTGTCGTTGTGGTCCCACGGCTCGGGCAGCAACATGGACGCGGCACGCGTGAGCGGGCGACCGTTCATGACCAAAAACTCGAGCACGTTGTCCAGAATCGCGGAGTCGGAACCCTCGCGGTTAATGATGGGCATCACGCGCTCAAGATCGTGCTGCAGCACGGGGCTGTACAGGTTGGGTTCGCGGGCGCGGATCCAGTTGACATTGCCCTTGAGGGTGTTGATCTCGCCGTTGTGGATGATAAAGCGGTTGGGGTGCGCGCGCTCCCAACTGGGCGTGGTGTTGGTGGAGTAGCGCGAGTGGACGAGCGCCACGGCCGTCTTGACGGCGGCGTCGTTGAGATCGATGAAGAAGCGGCGCATCTGCGTGGCCACAAGCATGCCCTTGTACACGATGGTGCGCGAACTCATGGAGCACACATAGAAGATCTTGTCGCGCAAGGCGAACTCGGCGTCAGCCTTCTTTTCGATGGTGCGGCGGCACACATACAGACGGCGCTCGAAGGCGTCGCCCGCCGCCGTGTCGTCCGGACGGCCCAGGAAGGCCTGCAGGATAGTGGGCATGCAGGCGCGGGCCGTCTCGCCCAGGTCGTGCGGGTCGACCGGCACCTCGCGCCAAAAGAGCAGCGGCACGCCGGCCTCGGCGCAACCCTCCTCAAACACGCGGTGGGCATCCTCTACGCCCTTGTCGTCCTGCGGGAAGAACAGCATGGCCACGCCATAGTCGCCCTCTGCCGGCAGAATCTGGCCGCACTTTTGGGCCTCTTTACGGAAAAAGTGATGCGGAACCTGGAACAAGATGCCGGCGCCGTCGCCGGTGTTCTTTTCGAGCCCCGTGCCACCGCGGTGCTCCAAGTTGACCAGAATGGACAACGCATCGTCCAGGATCTGGTGATGGCGCTCACCGTTGATATCGGCAAGCGCGCCGATGCCACATGCATCGTGGTCGAATTCGGGGCGATAAAGGCCCTGCTGCTGAGCGGAATCTGCCTGCATCGCGATCCTCCCCTAGAAATTTAGACAGTCAGTTGAATAGGGATACTAGGAGCATCGCCGGCCCGTTGTGTTTCCCACCCGTTTCGAAACAATCGCGTAACGCACGCCCTACGGGTGGACACCGCCGACCTCAAGGGCGACAACAAGGGCCCCAGGTTCGGCCCGTAAGCTCACCGCTTCAAACATCTCAATCTGTAACAGGAAGACCCAATTTCGACGACTAACTGTTACTGATTGAGATTTTCTGCAGGACGGTTTTGGTTTGTCTCGATCTGTAACACCTAGACCCAATTTCCATCCCCAGTTGTTACAGATCAAGACATTTCGGCAACCCCTTTCACCATCCTATTCAAATACAACAATTTTGTTAGTCTTGGTTAACTTTTTAGCCTAAAACGGGTATCCTTTGCGGCGTCAAACAAACGGCACGCACACCGTGCCACATTAAGGAGGCCCCTATGGCAAACCAGGCAGACCGGCAGACGATGCAACTCGTCCTTATCCGTCACGGAGAATCCGAGTGGAACAAACTCAACCTGTTCACCGGCTGGACCGATGTTGAGCTCACCGACACAGGCCGCGAAGAGGCGGCGGCAGGCGGCCGCGCCCTCAAGGAAGCGGGCTTCGACTTTGACATCTGCTACACCTCGCGCCTCAAGCGCGCGATCCACACCCTCAACATCGTGCTCGGCCAAATGGATCGCGAGTGGCTGCCCGTCATCAAATCCTGGAAGCTCAACGAGCGCCACTACGGCGCGCTGCAGGGTCTCAACAAGGCCGATGCCGCAGCGGAGCACGGCGACGAGCAGGTGCTCATCTGGCGCCGTTCCTTCGATGTCTGCCCGCCGGCGCTCGAGCCGGACGACGCGCGCGACCCCCACGCCCAGGAGCAATACCGTGATGTCGCACCCGATCAGCTGCCCTATACCGAGTGCCTCAAGGACACGATCGCCCGCGCCTGGCCTTATTTCGAAGACGAGATTCGCCCCCAGATGCTCGCCGGCAAGCGCGTACTCATCGCCGCACACGGCAACTCCCTGCGCTCTCTCGTCATGAAGTTCGAGCACCTCACGCCCGAGGAGATCCTCAAGGTCAACATCCCCACCGG
The DNA here is from genome assembly GCA_902469055.1 of uncultured Collinsella sp. Classification (GTDB taxonomy): domain Bacteria; phylum Actinomycetota; class Coriobacteriia; order Coriobacteriales; family Coriobacteriaceae; genus Collinsella. The sequence continues at coordinate 25,300 of CABRBC010000029.1, read as the reverse complement.
CGTGCCGCTCGTCTACACCTTCGATGCCGATTTCAACGTCCTCGACAAGCGCTACATCGGCGACCCGGCGACCATCGCCGCCAAGATCGACGCCGTGGCCAACCAAGGCAAGGCGCACAAGTAGCCCAAACCTAAACCCAGGGCGTGGCGCCGCGCAACCCAAGTGCAGCGCCACGCCACCCCAACGTAGGAACCAGCCATGCTCAACCATCTCAAACAACACTTTGGCTCGCACCGCACTGGCGGTCACGGAGGCCTAGACATTGCGCGGCACATCGGCCCCGGGCTGCTCGTGACCGTCGGCTTTATCGATCCGGGCAACTGGGCCTCCAATATGGCCGCGGGCTCGCAGTTTGGCTACGCGCTGCTGTGGATCGTCACGCTGTCCACGATTATGCTCATTGTGCTGCAGCACAACGCTGCACACCTGGGCATCGCCACGGGCGCCTGCCTTGCCGAGGCCACGACCCGCTTTCTCCCCCGCATCGTGGGACGCGCGGTGCTCGGCAGTGCCTATCTCGCGACCATCGCCACCGCCATGGCAGAGGTCCTGGGCGGTGCGATTGCGCTCCAGATGCTCTTTGGGCTGCCCGTGCGTGCGGGCTGCGTCATCGTGGCGGCAGTATCGATGGCGATGCTCATGACGAACTCCTACAAGCGCGCCGAACGCTGGATCATCGCCTTCGTCGGCGTGGTAGGACTCTCGTTTTTGGCCGAGCTTGCACTAGTCAAGGTCGACTGGCCGCAAGCCGCCGCAAGCTGGATCACGCCCAGTATGCCCACTGGCTCTGCCGCGATTATCGTGAGTGTCCTGGGTGCGGTCGTTATGCCACACAACCTTTTTCTGCACTCCGAGGTCATCCAATCCATGCACTTCGAAGGCCAAGGCGAGCAAGTTATCGAAGAACGTCTGCGCTACGAGCTCTTTGACACGCTCTTCTCGATGGGCGTGGGCTGGGCAATCAACTCGGCCATGGTCATCCTGGCCGCGACAACCTTCTTTGCGCACGGTATTGTCGTAGACGACCTCGCTGTCGCAGCGGCCACGCTCTCCCCCATCTTGGGCCCGGCGAGCTCGACCATCTTTGCCGTGGCGCTGCTGTTTGCGGGCCTCTCGAGTAGTGTGACGGCGGGCATGGCGGCGGGCACCATCACCGCGGGCATGTTCGACGAGGAATACGACATCCACGACCGACATTCCTCGATCGGGGTGGCGGCCTGTTTCGTCGGCGCAGTGACGGCGTGCCTGGTCGTCCCAAATCCTTTTGAAGGTCTCATCTGGAGTCAGGCGCTGCTGTCGCTTCAGCTGCCGATTACGGTCTTTGTGCTCATACGGCTCACCAGCTCACGCCGCGTCATGGGCAAATACGCCAACTCGCGCCCGCTCAACGCGTTGCTCGTAGGGATCGGCGTCATCGTGACGATTCTCGACATCGTGCTGCTAACGGGAATGTAATTGAGATGGCGTGACTGTCCAGATATAACGTCTCAATCTGTAAAACGTGAGACCGTTTTAAACCGTCAGATAAATCAAAAGGGTCCCGGCCGGAATATCCAGCCGGGACCCTTGGACAGAGCTCTGTATGGCTAATCGCCGTGTGTCTACGAGTTACTCCTCGACGAGCTCAAACTCATCGGGGCCGACGCCGCAGACCGGGCATACGTAGTCCTCGGGCAGCTCGGGCGTGTCGACCTCAACCTCGTAACCGCAAACGACGCACACAAACTTATACGTCTTCTTCTCCTCAGCCATGATGTTCTCCTCTCGAACGCGACTGGTGATGTACTTCGTTTATTAGTATAGGTTCTCAATAACATAATGCAAGTATTTTTAGAACATTTCTAGCCTTGATACGACGAAGCCTTGGGCGGCGTCTTGCCCTTTAACACCTTGTGGTAGTAGTCATAGGTCAGCGGGGCCTCGCCGCTCAGACGCTCGGCATCTTCGACCTCACCGATAAAGAGCAGGTGCGTGCCCACATCCACGGCATCAATCAGACGGCAGCTAAACAGCGCCGCCGCGTGCTCGGGCACATAGGGCATGCCCAGCGCGGTCTCGTGGGTCTCGTACTTGGCAAACTTGTCGTAATCGCTGCTGGTGCGGAAGCCAAAGTTGCCGATATAGAGCATGTCGGCGGTCTGGTCAATCACGGTCAGCGCAAAAGCCTTAGCCGATGCGATTACGCCGGACGTAACATTTTCCTTGTTCACGGCAACCGAGATGCGCGCCGGGGCGGATGTCACCTGCACCGCTGTGTTGATAACGCAGCCGGCACGCAGCCCGTCGGCCGCGGCACTCACCACATACAGACCGCTCGGCATCGTAAAGAACGCAGTTTTGTCCATAACGATCACTCCCCTAACCCAGGATTGAACCTCATAGATGTATGTACCCACAAAAAAGGCGACGCCCATAACGGACGCCGCCTTTGAGACATATGTGTCAGAACAGTAAGAAAGATGAGATGCCTGCAGTTGCGGTGAAATAGGGACTGAATAGCCCCTCAAACAGGCGAAACAGTCCGTATTCCACCGCAACTTATACAGAGTGCCTAGCGATTGCGTTCCTTGAGCGCACGATCGATCTCACGTTGGACATCACGCTTGGCCATGTCCTCGCGCTTGTCATAGAGCTTCTTGCCGCGACCCAGACCCAGCAGCAGCTTTACGCGGCCGTCGGTATTAAAGTAGAGCTCCAACGGAACCAGCGCATAACCACAGTTGCGAAGTTTGCCGTCAAGAAAGTCGATCTCCTTGCGGTGCAGCAGCAGACGACGCCGACGGTCGGGATCGCGATTCCACACGCCACCATGGCTATAAGGGTGGATATGCAGGCCGACGAGCCAGCACTCGCCGCCACGAATCAGCGCAAAAGTGTCAGTGATCTGACAGGCGCGCTCGCGAATCGACTTGACCTCGGTGCCGCTCAGCTCAATACCGCACTCAAACGTCTCATCGATAAAGTACTCGTGATGTGCCGAGCGATTCTTGGAAATGAGTTTGCGCTCGCGCTTACTGGGCATCGCCGGCCTCCTTGGCGCCATCGGTTCCCTTGTCGGCACCTGCGCGCTTTGCCTTGCGCTCGGCATTGAGCTCGGCATCGCTCTCGCGCACCAGTTTGATAATCGCCGCGCAGGCCTCCTCGCCCACCAAGTCGCGAGCACGCACCGTCAGGCGCGTCGCCTCCTGCTTGTCGCCGTCGCTTGCAGCATCGGTCGCACACATGATCAGGCAGATGGCGATCTCGGCCGAAGGTGAGGTCGGCACGCCCTGCAGGGCGAGCTCACCCATCACGTGGTCGTCGTTCTCATCGGCGGCATCCGGATAGGTGGTATGGATCTTGTTGAGCAGGCGCGTCGTATGCGCATCGTTGGGCGCCAGGCGCAGCGCCAGACGCGCGCAGCCCACGGCAGCCGAAACGTTCTCGGTCTCGGGCTCCAAGAAGTACTGACCTAGATTGGCGTAAGCGCGGGCGGCGCACTTGCCATCGCTTGCACGCTCCAGCACCGAGAACGAGAGCGATGCCCATTCCTGCTTGTCCTCGAGAGCGCGGAACAGCTCGGCCAGATCCAGGCGGTAGTTGCAGTTCATGGGGTCCCAGCGCACGGCCTGCATCAAGGCGTTGCGAGCACTCACATAATCCTGCTGGCGAATGTAGGCAAACGCCATGTCAGAGTACAGGCGGTCAAACGGCACCTCGACCTGCACGAGCTCGCGCGGATCCTTCTCCACGCGGCGATAGGCCAAGCGCTCAAACTTGCTATCGAAGCTAAAGTATTGACGCTTCTCCTCCGTCTTGCACTCAGCGTCGATATACTCCTCGGCGAGCTCCACCAGACGCTCCAGCAGCGGCGTCGCCGTAGCCAGGTCGCCCTGCGCCAGATAGTTCTCGGCATACGTGATGTCTTGCAAGCTGATGGGCAGATCCATGGCTACTCCTCGATCCGGGCGGCAGACTCAACGCGCGCCTTAAGCATCGGTCAATACACAAAACCCGGGTCTCTTACGAGGCCCGGGCATTCAATTTTGGTAGCCCGTACCAGATTCGAACTGGTGATCTCCGCCTTGAGAGGGCGGCGTCCTAAACCGCTAGACGAACGGGCCATATGTAGCAAATGCAATGGCTGGGATGGAGGGAGTCGAACCCCCATTGACGGAACCAGAATCCGCTGTCCTGCCATTAGACGACATCCCAATGACTGCATCGCTGCGCTCGGCTGTGCCTTTGCGCAAGAAAGAAATATACGGGAAGTCTCGCCGTGACGCAAGCCCCAATTTTGACTTTTTTGAAATTCAGTCAAATTGGCCTAATTTAGTCCAACCCGTGAAGGACCTGTGAAGCCGACCGCTGTACACGAAGGGCAAAACGCCGCGAGCGGTAGCCGTCAACCGTTGGCAGATTCTACCGTGAAAACGATAGCACCAGGCAACACAATCGAAGTATCAATGATCACGTAGATATCGAGGCGCCATGGACGAAGAGCTTGATTACCTATGGGAGACCCTGGGCCTTGAGATCACTGCCGACCTTTGGCCCGAACGGGACAAAATCCATCCCACACTGCGCCCCGCCATCACGGTGATGCAGGCAAAATACCGCCGTGCATCCTTTTTGATCATGCGGATGTCATGGCACGCGGGACTCCCCGACCTTAAGCGAATCCAGGCAAGCCTCGTCGAGTTGTCCGGCATGCCGACCGTCATATCCGAGGCGCACCTGGAGCAGCGCCAGCGCGAGCGATTGCAACAGCAGCGGATTCCCTTTATCTGCCCCGGCGTTCAGGCATATCTGCCCTTTATGGACGAGGAGTACTGGAGCGGCAAGCCCAACAAACACGTAAAGGTCTACGATCCGCACGAATGGGCACAGCTGGCGGACTGACTGGGGCAGGCCCGCCGGCGGAAAGTGCGTCCCAGATTTCAAGCTCAAACTGGTCCCTACTTTCCCGTCGAGCCCTCAACCGGAAACCGTGTCCCGCAATCGAAGCTCAGAACGGGACGTGCTTTCCGCAACCGGCCGCTTTGGGAAAGTGCATCCCATTCTGGAAGCGAATTCCGGGTCGCACTTTCCGCAGCCGCTACAGCAACGCCTCGGCCCAAGCCGCTTCCCTAAAGCCGGGAATCGCAAAGTCGTCGCCCACCAGCAGCGGACGCTTGACCAGCATGCCGTCGGTCGCCAGCAGCTCGTAGCACTCCCGATCCGTCATGCCCGCATCCAGACGCGCCTTCAGGCCCAGCTCTCGATATTTCATGCCCGACGAATTAAAGAAACGCCGCACCGGCAGCCCCGAACGAGCAATCCAGGTCGCAAGCTCATCAGCCGTGGGATTGTCCAAAACGATATCGCGGTCGATGTACTCTACCCCATGTTCGTCCAGCCATGCCTTGGCCTTCTTACAGGTCGAGCACTTGGAATATTCAACAAACAGTACGGTCATGGGAATCCTCCGAATATAGATCGGCCAACGCAGGCACACGCCACACGAGGCGCCTTCGTATGATGGGCCAATTGTAGCCCGCGGGTCACACGTTAAACGAACCGTACCCCGAATCCGCGTTTGATGAACGGCAGCAGTTCCATTGCCTCGGGCGTGATATGGCCCGCAACGTTCATGCGCTCGTCACCGGGAAGATCGACCCGCGCAATCTCAAGCTCGCCTTCGTAGCGCCCATATCCGCTATTGCTCACAGCGATCGACCCCGCCTTTCGCGGCAGGCCGGCTCCGGCATCCGTCGGCACGGAATCCGGCTTAAGCGTCGTACGTGACTCCTGAGACCTAAAGATGAGGACGCTCGAGTCGGGTCGGTCGTGATGAATCTGCCCGCGCACATAGGCATAACTGAGCTCAAGCTCGCATTGCAGGTCCACGTATCCGGCGGAAACTTGAGCAAACTGCGCCCAGCCCGCATCGGAAAGATCGGGGTCGCCGACCAACACAATGTCGCAATCGGCGCCATGTGCAAGCTCAAGCATATTGAGGGCAACCTTTGACGCGCGACCGCGCTGCGCCTCGACCGTCGGCAGTCCCTCGAATACCGGCCCGCGAACGTTAGCATCACCCGGCACAAAAGCCATGATTTCGAATCCAAGCGCCGCAAGACGAAGATTCACCCGAGCAATGTCCTCCAGAGCTAAACCGGTATAAGGCTTGGGGTAAAAATTGTGGCAGGCGGCAAAACGAGTCACATCGGCACCGGCCTCACGCCACGATGCGATTTCATCAGAACTCACTGTCGATGCATTGACCACAATGCGAAATACACCGGACAGCTCCGCGACCCGCTGGGCGCTAAAGCCATAGTCCAAACGAAGGTATTCCAACCCCAGATCGCGCAAGTCCTCGATGCGCTCAAGCCCGAGCAAATCGCACGTGCGAGGCCCCACATCGGCAATGAGCGCAATGCCGCGGGCGGAAAGCAGCGACAGCACATGACGGACCTTATCGGCATACGCCGCTCCCCCATCCTCGGGAATATGCAGCGAGGTGAACGCATAGCGCGCACCCGCCGCGGCACCACGTTCAATCGTCCGCTCAATATCCTGCAGAGGGCTGGAAAGATAAATCGAAATACCCGTTTTCACGCTTCAACGCTCCTTTAAAAAAGGCCGGCGGAGCAGCTAGCCCCGCCGGCACAACCATAACATCAAGAAATCTGCCGCGCGCCGCGAACCCTGAGCAACACGGCTCGCGATATCAATCTACTCGCCAAAGAACTCGTTGATCTTCTGCTCGTCGACGCCAAAGAACCACGTCAGGACAAAGCCGGCGGCATAGGCAAGCAGCATAGCGGCAACGTAGCCGAGCTGCTGGCCAGGAACGACGATCAGCAGGCCAAACAGACCGGAAACGCCCTGAGAAACCGTGCCGATGTGAAGCAGCGCCGCGAGCGCGCCGCCAAATCCGGCACCCAGGCAGGCCGTCACAAACGGACGAACGAGCGGCAGCGTAACAGCATACATCAGAGGCTCTCCCACACCCAGGATTCCAACGGGAATGGACTCTGCGACGTACTTCTTGAGCTTGGCGTTCTTGGTCTTAAAGTACAGCGCCAAACCGGCACCGACCTGGCCGCCGCCAGCCATCATAAGGATGGGAAGCAGGTAATTGATACCCTTGGTAGCGCCGTCGGGATCGTTGAGCATAGCGTGGATCGGCGTGAGCGCCTGATGCAGGCCGACGGAAACCAGCGGCAAGAAGCCTGCCGACAGGATATAGCCGCCCAGGACGCCCAGCTTCTCGAAGATAAAGGTCAAAACGCTAAAGATGGCAGTCGTCAGCCATGCGCCAACCGGCTGGATGACGAGCATCAGAGCAAAGGCGCCGATGATGAGCACCAGCAGCGGAGACAAGAACGTGTCGAGTGCGTTGGGCATAACCTTGCGAATCTGACGCTCCATCCAGGCAAAAAATGCGCCAGCGATGAGAGCCGCGATCATGCCGCCCGCTGCGGGGTTGTACTGCGCATTGGTGAGCGGCAGCAGAATGGCAGTGGCAGGATCAGCCGCGCCAGGCGCAAGCAGGGGCATGGCACTGTTGGCGATACACATCATGCCGGCGATGCCGCCCAGCGCAGCGGAGCCACCAAACTCACGTGCCGCGTTATAGCCCACCAAGATGGGCAGATAGGCAAACAGGGCCCAGCCCATGGAACGAATGCCCTGGTACCACCACTCGCCTGCAAGCGCGCCTGCCGTCGAGACGTTAATGACGTTGCAGATACCGTTGATGAGGCCAGCCGCAATGATGCCGGGAAGTAGGGCGACGAAGACATTGGAAATCTTCTTGAGGAAGGCCTGAACCGGCTTGGACTCGTACTTGGCCTTCTGCGCGGCCTTGTTTGTGGCCGCAGCGTCAACCACGCTCTCGTCAGCAACGCCTTTCGCAAGGCCGGTGAGCTTGGAGAACTCCTCGAGCACCTTATTCACCTTGCCCGGACCCAGCACGATCTGCATCGTGTCGTCCTCGACCAGGCCCATCACGCCGTCGAGTGCCTTAATGCCCTCCGTGTCGACGTTGCCCGTGTCTTTGACGGTCACGCGCAGGCGCGTCATGCACGCCGCGTTTGCGAGCACGTTGTCTTTACCGCCCAAAAGGTCCAGCAGCTTTTGAGCCAGCTCTTTGTTCGTCATAACTCCTCCTTGTATTGGGTATCTCGTCTGAATGTCATATCAGCTCACGCCGCGCACCTATTGGGCATCGGCATTGCTCTTCTCATGGCCACTCACCGCAGCACGGACATGGCCTCGCGCCCGCTCAAGAGCTACCGTAGCCTGCTCGGCATCGCAGTCCAGCAGTACCGAGACAATAGCGGTTTTTACGTGGCCGCCGGCATCTGCAAGCGCCTGAACGGCGCGCTCGCGCGTGCAGCCGGTCGCCTCCATCACGATGTTCTGGCCGCGCACCACCAACTTCTCGTTCGTCTGCTGCACATCGACCATCAGGTTTTGGTATACCTTGCCGATCTTGACCATGGCACCGGTCGAAATCATGTTGAGAATGAGCTTTTGAACCGTTCCCGCCTTGAGCCTCGTTGAGCCGGTCAGCACCTCGGGACCGGGCACGGGCTCAATGGCAAGATCTGCGCTCTCCCCGATCTTCGACCCTTGGTTGCAGGCAATTGCAATGGTCTTGCACCCAGTTGCCTTGGCGTACACAAGGCCGCCCACCACATAAGGAGTACGACCGCTTGCCGCCAGGCCAACGACAAGATCCTTGTCCGAGAGTCCACGCTCTCGCAGGTCGTTCGCGCCAAGCTCCTCGCTGTCTTCGGCACCTTCGACAGCCTTGATAAACGCCGTCTCGCCTCCGGCAATGAGCCCGACAATCAGATCGGGTGACACGCCAAACGTGGGCGGACACTCCGAAGCGTCGAGTACGCCCAGACGACCGCTGGTGCCTGCGCCCATGTAAAAGACGCACCCGCCGCGCTCGAGTGTCTCAGCAGCCCAGTCGATTGCTGTGGCAACCTGGGGCAACACTTTCGTGACCGACTGGACGGCACGAAGATCCTCATCGTTCATCGTCGTGACGATTTGCAGCGATGTCATCGTATCGAGGTCCATTGACCTTTGATTACGCTGTTCGGTCGTGAATTTTGTTAAATCGAGCATTTCATTCACCTCATCTTTCCTGTTTCTCGATGTAGTTTTGCTTAATGACATGCGTCGCCCGTTCGTAGTCGCTGGCAACGTAAGCAGCGTACAGGGCATCGACAACCATAAGCTGGGCCATACGCGAAGCCATGGCACCGCTGCGGACCAAGGGTTCACTCGCTGCGACGCCGAGCACGGCATCGGCCATGGTGGCAAGCTTGGATGATCCATCTACTTTGGTAACGGCCACTACGGGACAGTTGTGGCGTTGAGCCTCGGCGGTGCAGTCCAGCACCTCTTGCGTCAAGCCCGAGTAACTAAAGGCGATTGCCATATCGCCCTCATGCATGTTCTTGGCACATAAGAGCTGATCATGCCAGTCGTCGTACAGATGGCACTCTTTGTCGACACGCATGAGCTTTTGCGCCAGGTCGTGCGCGACCAAACGAGAAGCACCAATACCGAACAGATTGACCGCGCGTGCCCGCTTAAGACGGGCCGCGCATCGCTCCAAGACGGTGTAATCGAGCGTTCGCGCCGTCGCCTCGATCGTGCGCACGTTGCTTTTCATCACCTTCCCCACGATGCGTTCGACGCTGTCATCCATGGAGATGTCCTCGAGAGCTACGTCTTTCTTGTCACCTAAGAGCGCCAGCTCGGCAATCAGTTCGCGCTGGAACTCCTTGTAGCCCGCAAAACCCAAACGCTTGCAAAAGCGCAAAATGCTCGAGGGCGAGGAGAACGTGACATCGGCAAGACCGCGGACGGACAGCCCGACCACCTCGTGCGGATGAGCGCTTACATATGCGATGACATTGCGTTCCGCCGGGCTCGCGCTGAGCTCACGCTCGCGAAGCCGCAAAAGCAATCCGTTTGCCATCTCAAACACCTCCGTTGAGAAGAATTAAAGACCAACGAACGATTCGTACCGGATACAAACAGCTTTTGCGGTACATTGTGCCGCATCGTGGCGCACAAAGGGCTAGCGTTCTACCGCTCGCCCCTCAAATCCGACCGCTCGGAAATACGCGCGACACAAAATAATTCAACAAGGTCGCATTATCAGAAACGGGTTTGTTACCGGCTAGCGCCTCGCATGGGCGCCGATCGGCCGAGTCGCATGGCGCACCAACGCCGCCGTCAGCAATACCAACAGCATGGCGATGACATAGCCCGCAGCATCGAATCCTAAATCGATAACGTCGAAATGCCTGCCGGGAACAAAGATCTTATGTACCTGATCGCCAACGGAGCAGGCGGCGCAAAAGAGCAATACGGGCACGCAACGGGAGCATACGCTCCACGGACGCCTGGAAAAGCAAGCCACGACCACCGAGGCGAACAATCCGACGAAGAAAAACTCTACGGTATGGGCAACGCGACGGACGTTCGTGCCCACCCACATGCGAATGGAAGCAAGTCGGCCAGACCGGACATTCGAGGCAGCCGAATCGGTGCCCCCGGTCATTCCGTTCTCCGCCTGAGCTTCACCCGTGGCATCGACAGCCTGAACGCCCGTAGCCTGACCCTCCACCACACGCGCGGTGGACTCGCTCAGCAACGACGTCTCCACCGCATTTTGCTCCGTCAGCACCCAGATGCCCGCCAGCGTTGCAGCGAACAGAACGATCGCGGTCCATCCGATTATTTGTTTTACGCGCGCCAAGGGTCAACCTCCTTTTTTGAATATCAGCGAGTGTAGCCCCAAATGGCATCGTCACCGTATCAAAATTTGAATCGCAACAGGAAGCGACAAAGCGACGCAAAACCCTACCCCGCCTCGCGCATCCAGCGATCGAACGTCCCCACGCACACGCCCAGGCACTTTGCTGCCTGGCTGCGGGTAATATCGCCCGCCTCATAGCTATCGCGCACCAGCTCAAACTGAGGAGGGCATGGCTTGCGAGGTCGACCGAAACGGACCCCTCGCGCCCGCGCCGCTGCAATCCCCTCCGCCTGGCGCCGATGGATATTCTCGCGCTCCACCTGCGCCACGTAGCTCAGCAGCTGCAGCACAATATCAGCAATCAGGGTGTTAGTCACATCCGGCGCGCCGCTGGCCCTGGCGCGCGTGTCAAGCAATGGCATATCCAACACCACAATGGCAACCCCGAGCACCTTGGTAATGCGTCGCCATTCCTCAAGAATCTCGGAGTAATTACGGCCAAGTCGGTCGATAGAAAGCACCACCAGCACGTCCCCGTCTCCCAGGACGTGCAGCAGCTCGCGATAACGCGGTCGATCGAAGTCCTTGCCGCTCGCATGGTCGGCATAAATATTCGCCGAGCCCACGCCATAGGCGCCCAGCGCATCCAGCTGCCGATTAAGATTCTGATCGCGCGAACTCACCCGCGCATAACCGTACACCGTCGCCATCTCATCCCCGCTTTCTTGTAAACCTGCCAAAAGGGACAGGTTTATTTTGGTAGGTTTTACCTCTCAAATAGCAGGTAAGCGGGCGGCCGAGCAGACGGCAAGGTAGCCACGATTCAAATGCGGAGGGCGGTCCCGAAAGGCCGCCCTCCGCTCCCCCACCATGAGTCGGGATTTGGCTAATGGATAAGCTTAAAGTCCAAGTGCCCACGCGTGGTATTGACGCGCGAGACCTCGATAATCACGCGCTGCCCCAGCTCGTAACGGGTGCCCGTGTCGGCACCTGTGAGCGTGAGCGCGTCCTCGTCGAACTCGAACCACTCGTTGCCCAGACTCTTGATCGAAACCAAGCCTTCGACCTGCGTTAGGTCCAAGCGCACAAAAAGGCCCATGCTGCTAACCCACGAGACGGTTCCGGCATAGCGCTCGCCCAGACGGTCCTCATAGTACTGGGCAATCTTGATCTTTTGCGTCGCATGGCTGGCGGCATCTGCCGCGCGCTCGGCATCGCTGCATGCGCGGCAGATCTGCGGCAGAATGCGCGGCAGTGACTCGCGCCCCTTGCCGATCAGGCGCGGCGTACGGACCAGGGCGTCCTTGCCGCCCAGCTGCTCATAGGCCAACTGCAGCTTGAGTACGCGGTGCACCACCAGATCGGGGTAGCGACGGATGGGACTCGTAAAGTGACAGTAGCACGGCGCGGCGAGCGCAAAGTGGCCCTCGTTGCGCGGCTTGTACAGCGCGCGCTGCATGCTGCGCAGAAGCAGCGTGTTAACGAGCGGTGCGTTGGCCGTACCGGCGGCAGCATCAACTGCAGCCTGCAGCTCATCGGGGCTCCCCAGGGCAATACCGGCAGCACGGCGATCGTCGATGATGCCTAGCTGCGCCAGCGCAACGGCGGCACCGTGCAGGCTATCGGGGCTCGGATCTTCATGCACGCGATAGCAGGCCTCGATATCACGGTCTGCCAGCCACTCTGCAACGCACTCGTTGGCGAGCAGCATGGCTTCCTCGATAAGCGACGTGGCACACGAACGCTCACGCGCCACAATCTGCACGGGCACTCCGTCCTCATCCAATAGAGCGCGAATCTCGGCTGTGTCAAAATCGACTGAGCCGCGGGCACGACGAATACGACGGCGAAGTTCGGCGAGTTCGTTAGCGGAGACAAGGAAATCGCCGAGGTCGATGTTGTAGCCGCGGGCGGCCTCCTCGCACGCAAGACCGCGCTCAAGCGCTTCCTCGCGCGAGGTCTCGGCAGCCGCAACATCCTCGGCTGCACCCTCCAGCACCGAATACTCAACCGCGCCGGCACGCACCAGCAGCGCCTCGGCGCCGTCATAGTCCATACGCACACGCGAGCGAATCACGCTGGGATACGGATCGTAATGCCGCACGCGACCCTGCGCATCGAGCTCGATATCGACGGTAAACGCAAGACGGTCCTCGTCAGGGCGAAGCGAGCACAGGTCACAGGACAGGCGTTCGGGCAGCATGGGAAGCACGCGATCGGCCAGATACACCGATGTCGTACGATGGCGAGCCTCAAGATCGATATGCCCGTCCCAAGCCACATAGTGTGAAACGTCGACGATATGCACACCCAGCTTGTAGCCACCCTCGGGCGTGCGCTCCAACGAAATGGCATCGTCAAAGTCGCGCGCGTCGACCGGGTCGATCGTGATGACAAAGCGGTCGCGCAGATCGCGGCGGAGCGGGTCCTTAAGCGCCGCGGACACATCGAGCGAAAGCCCCTCGGCCTCGTCCAGCGCGGCCTCGGGATAGCTATCGGTATAGCCGTAACGCGCCATCACATATTGAACGCCCAAATCGGGCGCGTCATCTCCGCCAATGCGGCGCTCGATCGTCACGGTACCCGATTCCAGGCGCGTCGGGTAGGTCAAAATGCGCGCGACAACAGCATCACCCGGGTGGACACCCAGACGATCCGCCGAGGTATCCTCGGGCAGAATGAAGAAGTCGGCCTTCAGACGCGAATCGAGCGGCTCGATCACACCGAGCGGACCGGCGGTCTGGTACGTGCCCACCACGCTTATGGCTGCACGCTCAACCACGCTTTCGATCACGGCGCGCCGCTCACCGTGCGGGCTGTTCTTAATGCTCACGGCAACGGTATCGCCATCCATGATCTCGCGCTTACCGCGGCCCATGACCTTGTAGTCGCCGTTTTCGGTTACAACGTAGGCGCTATGCTCATGGAGCTGCACGCGCCCGGTCAGGCTCGGACGGCGTTCGCTGCGCACCGGCCCGCGCTGATTGCGAGCTCCACGCTTATGCTTGTTATTGCGCCCCATGGCGCCTCCTAACTATCGATTGCGAACTCCAAAGAGTCTACCCAAATGATTCGCTTTCCTGCCGTCCCCTAGGGATCAAAAAACGGGCCGCCCCATAAGAGACGACCCGTTGGAAGGGATGAATTCCAAGCATGCCTACACGCGCAGGTAGCGGCGCATGGCGATGGCAGAACCAAAGAGACCGATAATCACACCGACCAGAATCAGCGCAGCATAGGTCACCAGGTAGTACTGCATCGGCAGGGCAAACGACATCCAGCCGATGCTCTCCTGCAGACGCGGAATCATCAGATTGCGCAGCAGCTCCAGAACGCCGATGGAAAGCAGCGAGCCCAAAATGGCCTGCAGCACGCCCTCGGTGATAAACGGGCCACGAATGAAGCCGTTGCTGGCGCCGACCAGACGCATAATCGCAATCTCACGACGACGCGCCGTGATGGACAGGCGAATCGTGTTGTTGATGAAGATGAATGCGATAAAGGTCAGAAGACCAACGAGCACCACGGCGGCGATGCGGATGTAGTTGGTCACCTGGAACAGGCGGCTCACTTCCTCCTGGCCGTACAGCACGCTCGCGTTGACGTCGCCGTCATCCGCGATCTTCTGGAAATCGGCATCCTTCTTGAGCTTCTTTGCCGTGCTCTCGACCTTGGACGGATCGTCCATCTCAATAGCGAAGGAAGCCGGCAGCGGGTTCTGGCCATCGAGCGCGCTCATGGTGGCGTCGGCGTTGCCCGACATCTTGCTCGTATACTCGGCCAGCGCGTCGTCCTTGTCCTTATAGGTCACGGACTTGACGTTATTCCACGTCTTAAGTTCGGCCTCAAAAGCCTGAACATCGGCCTGATCGGCGTCATCGCTAATGAACGCGTTGATGACAACCTGATCCTCGACGGTACCGATCACGGAGTTCAGCATCGCGGAGCCCATGATGAACAGGCCGATGATAAACAGCGAAAGGAAGATCGTGATGACGGCGCCGAGCGAGGTAGTCCAGTTACGGAAGAAGTGGCTGATTGCCTCTTTGAAGGAGTAGCCCACGTTAGTTGGTGCCATAGTTACCGTAACCTCCCCTCTCCTGGTCGCGGATAACGTGGCCGCCCTCGAGGGCGATCACGCGACGGTGCATGCTATCGACCATCTCGCGGTCGTGCGTGGCGACGATCACGGTGGTGCCGGTGCGGTTAATACGCTCGAGCAGCTTCATGATGCCCAGCGAGATCGCCGGGTCGAGGTTACCCGTGGGCTCGTCGCAAATCAGCAGCGGCGGACGGTTGACCATAGCGCGGGCGACGGCAACGCGCTGCTGCTCGCCACCGGAAAGCTGGTCGGGCAGCGAGTCCATCTGATCGGCCAGGCCGACCAGACGCAGCACCTCGGGCACCTGGCTGCGAATGACGCCCTTGGGCTTGCCGATGCACTGCAGGGCAAACGCCACGTTTTCGTAGGCGGTCTTTTGCGGCAGAAGCTTAAAGTCCTGGAACACGGCGCCAATCTGGCGGCGCAGGAACGGAACCTTGCGGTTCTTGATCTTCATGAGGTCCTGACCGGCAACCAGGATGCGGCCGCTCGTCGGCTTGACGTCGCGGTTGAGCGTCGACAGCAGCGTGGTCTTACCCGAGCCGGAGTGACCGACCAGGAAGACGAACTCGCCCGGATAGATCTCGATGTTGATGTCGTCGAGTGCAGGCTTGTTGGGCTGTGCCGGATAGATCTTGGTGACATGCTCCATAAGGATGACGGGCTCGACACCGGCCTGCTTGGCCATCTTCTTGCGGCTGGCCTGCGGATCGATGGGCGCAAACACCGACGTAAAATCGGGGTTGTTGAGCGCGTTATCGAGGCTTGCGACCTCGGCTGCCTGATCGCTCTCGACCACCGGGGCAGCAGGCTGCGTGGGGTCGGGAATAGCGGCAAAGAGACCGGACTGCGCAGGCTGAGGAGCCGGCGTCGCAGGGGCCAAGGGGTCGGGAATGCCGGCCATGGTAGGCTGCGGCGTGGCGGCACCAGCCTGAGGCTGCTCCACGCGAGCGGTCACGGCCTGAACGGGCTCAAAACCCGCCGTGCCGGAAAGCGCGACATCGCTGGTTGGATTGTAGGCAAAGGGATCGGATGCCGGCTGTGCCTGATCTGCCGGCTGAGCGGGGGCCTGAGCAACAGGCTGGCCCTCTGAATCCGGAGTGGCGAAACGACTGCCCTGGACGCCTGCCTGCGTCTTGGGGGCATCATCGCCCGCACCGGAGGTACGGAAGTGGTTACCCACTGGTGCTCCTTATCGTCGTGCGTTTAAACTACATGAGCGCTTTGTATTTTAGCAGCATTAGCTTTGCTGCACATAAGAAGCATGGCGGGCTTAGGGATCCCGTCGGCCGGGCACAGGGTTACTCTCCAAATCGTCCTCGGACATGTCGGAGCCCCCGCTGCGCGCTTCGCGCTGCGGGGGCTCCTCCGTCCTGCGGAAAGATTTGGAGAGTAACCCTGTACCCGGCCTGCGGTAACTAAGGAGTCGCTGCGTTTATCTTGAAGTGCTGCATATACAAAGTTGGAAGGGTCTGAATTGCACTTTGCCGATATATGCCCTTTTCCCTGATGGGACCGTGCTTGAGGGGCGTCTTCATGAGTTGCGGTGAAATAGGGACTGTTTTACCAGTTAAAAGGTCTAATCAGTCCCTATTTCACCGCAACTGAAACAGGGGCGCTCTCCAAGAGAGCGCCCCTGCCGGGTTTCCATAGTTCTGGCGAAGCAGTCCTTGAGATCCGCCTTGCCTTATGCCAAGAACTCCTTGGTGGTCGCCACGATGTTGGCGGCGTCCAGGCCATACTTGTGCAAGAGCTCGGCACCCGGGCCGGACTCGCCAAAGGTGTCGTTGACGCCGATCTTCTTGAGGGGCGTCGGGCACTGCTCGCACAGGACGTCGGCAACGGCGCTGCCCAGGCCACCGATTACAGAATGCTCCTCGACGGTCACGACGTGGCCGGTCTTGGTGGCGCTCTTGACGATCAGGTCGGCATCGATGGGCTTGATGGTGTGCATGTTGATGACCTCGGCGTCGATGCCCTCGGCAGCGAGCTGCTCGGCGGCCTCGAGAGCCTCGCCGACCATCAGGCCGCAGGCGATGATGGTGACGTCGGCGCCCTCGCGCATGACAATGCCCTTACCCAACTCGAAGTTGTAGGTCTCGGGGTCGTTGATAACCGGCGAGGCCAAACGAGCGAAGCGCATGTACACCGGACCGTCGCACTCGTAGGCGGCGCGCGTCACGGCGCGGGCCTCGACGTCGTCGGCAGGAACGATCACAGTCATGCCGGGGATGACGCGCATGAGGGCGATATCCTCGCAGCACTGGTGCGTGGCACCATCCTCGCCCACCGAGATACCGGCGTGCGTGGCACCAATCTTAACGTTGAGGTGCGGGTAGCCGATGGAGTTACGGACCTGCTCAAAAGCGCGGCCGGCTGCGAACATGGCAAAGGTGCTCGCGAAGGCAACGCGGCCGGTGGTCGCGATACCGGCGGCGACGCCCATCAGGTTGCTCTCGGCGATACCCACGTCGAAGAAGCGGTCGGGGCAGGCGGCCTTGAACTTGCCGGTCTGCGTGGCGGCGGCCAGGTCGGCGTCGAGGACCACAAAGTCATCGTGCTCGTTGGCGAGCTCGACGAGGGCCTCGCCGTAGCTTACGCGCGTGGCGATTTTTTTGACGTCTGCCATCCTAGAGCTCCTCTCCGGCGGCCGTGAGCTCTGCCATGGCCTGCTCAAACTGTTCATCGTTGGGGGCCTTGCCGTGCCAACCAACCTGGTTCTCCATAAAGGAAACGCCCTTGCCCTTCATGGTCTCGGCGATGATGGCGGTCGGCTGACCCTTGGTGGCGCGGGCCTCGGCAAAGGCGGCGCGGATCTGATCGAAATCGTTGCCGTCGGCAAGCTCCACCACGTGGAACTTAAAGGCGCGGAACTTGTCGGCGAGCGGCATGGGGTCGTTGACCTCCTCGACGGGGCCGTCGATCTGCAGGCCGTTGTGGTCGACGATCACGCAGAGGTTATCGAGCTGCTGGTTGCCGGCAAACATGGCTGCCTCCCAGACCTGGCCCTCCTCGCTCTCGCCATCACCCAGCAGGGCGTACGTGCGGTAAGTATCGCCCCAGTGCTTGGCGGCAACCGCCATGCCCACGGCGGCGGAGATGCCCTGGCCGAGCGAGCCGGTGGACATATCGACGCCCGGGGTGTCGTTCATGTTGGGATGACCTTGCAGGTGGCTGCCGATATGGCGCAGCGTCTCGAGATCCTCCTTGGGGAAGAACCCACGCTCGGCGAGCACGGCGTACAGGCCCGGAGCGCAATGGCCCTTGGAGAGCACAAAGCGATCGCGGTCGGCCTTGCGGGGATCGGCCGGGTCGACGTTCATTTCCTCAAAGTACAGATAGGTCATGATGTCGGCAGCGCCGAGCGAACCGCCCGGATGGCCGGACTTGGCAGCGTGCACGCCGGTGACGATGCCCTTCCTTACCTCGTTGGCAACCTTTTTGAGCTCTTCGTCGCTCATTGTGCCTTCCTTTCATCCTCATTAGACAAAATGCGCACGGCACGGAAAGGTAGTCCCAACACAGCCGCAATGCACGTACGTCATTCATTATGCTGGAAACTGATGGCTTTACCAGAGTTTTTATCATTATTTGAACAATTTAGCAGGCAGAACCGCTGATGAAACGGTTTATCAATGTGAACGTCTTTTGGATGGAACGCGGTCGACCCTACGCGCTAATGTCCTTGAATCCCTCGCCGAAGGCTTCCGTAACGTCAGCGACCGTCACAATGGCGTGAGGATCGCGCTCGCGCACGATCGTCTTGAGGGTATTGAGCTCTCGACGGCTCACGATGACCATAATCACCGGCTTCTCGGCACCCGAATACATGCCAGTCGCCTTAAACTTGGTACAACCACGACCCAGGCCATACATGATATCGGCAGCGATATCAGGGAACTTGTCCGAGATGATGAGTACCATACGGCGTTTGTTGCCACCATCGACCACGGCATCGATCACGTAGCCGCTAATGACCATCGAAAGGCCTGCATATAGTGCGTTTTCGATTGAAAAGACCGGAGCCGACAGCGCGCATACGGCAACATCGATCGCCATGACGGTCGAGCCCACCGGCAGCGAGGTGTTACGCGAGATGATTTGGCCAATCGTGTCCGAGCCGCCGGTGTTGGCGCCGGCGCGCAACACCATGCCGTAACCGATGCCCGTAATAATGCCGCCCCACATGGCAGGGAGCATCAGGTCCGCATCCGCCAGAGGTGCTACAAACGGGGCGAACAAATCGGTAAAGAAGCCCAGCAGCACAAAGCCCGTCGCGGTCTGCACCACGTAGAACATGCCGCCCTCGCGCATAACGACCAACAACAGCAAGGCGTTCATCACGATCGTCTGAATACCAACGGGAAGCGATAGGCCGCGCGCCGCGCCGACCGCCTGGATAATGGTGGCAAGGCCCGTAACGCCACCGGCAGCAAGGCCGTTGGGAATCAAAAACAGGTCGGTCGCGATGGCAGCCAGAGCACACCCCAACATGATCTGGGGCAAATCGTGAAAGAAGTTCATCGAAAGAATGCGCTTGATGTCCAGACGATATGCCATGCTGCCTCCCTCAAAAAAGCGCACACCATCGGATGCGCTTTGAACTTCTTCTTGTATTCGATTCTACCGATTCGCCGGACAAAAACCACCCCTGCGCAGGGTTTATTCTGGATACAAACCCGTCCAACCGTTGGGCTTAACATCGGCTTGAAGCTGCCCGATGTTTTAGACCTCCGAGCCTTCTGCATCGGCGTTGCCGGTGGCCCAGCGATGGTAGCCAATAACAAACGGGTCCAGGTCGCCATCGTCAAGAACTGCCTCGACGTTGCTGGTCTCAACGCCCGAGCGCAGATCCTTGACCATCTGGTACGGGTAGAGCACGTAGCTGCGGATCTGGTTGCCAAAACCAATCGTGGTTTTGGGTCCGCGAATCTCATCCAGGGCCTCGGCGCGCTTCTCGAGCTCAATCTCGTACAGGCGAGCCTTGAGGATCTGCATGCACGCGGCCTTGTTCTGGATCTGGCTGCGCTCGTTTTGGCAGGTAACCACAATGCCGCTGGGGAAATGCGTCACGCGCACGGCGGAGTCGGTGGTGTTGACACCCTGACCGCCCGGGCCGCTCGCGTGGTACACGTCCACGCGGATGTCGTCGGGACTGATTTCGATGTCGATATCATCGGGTAGCACGGGGATGACCTCGACGCCGGCAAACGTGGTCTGGCGGCGCTTCTTGTCGTCGGTGGGGCTAATGCGAACCAAGCGGTGAACGCCGGCCTCGGCGCGCAGCATGCCAAATGCGTCCTTGCCCTCGACGGTAAAGGTCGCACGGTCAATGCCGATGACCTCGGCCGCGGGACAGTCGTTGATGGTGACCTTCCAGCCGCGACGCTGGCAGTACTTCATGTACATCTTAAAGAGCATGAAGGTCCAGTCCTGGGCCTCCAGACCACCCTGTCCGGGCTTGATGGTCACAATGGCATCGCCGTGATCGAACTCACCGGTAAACCAGCTCGAAAGCTCAAGCTCGTCGATAGCGCGGGCCAGGCGTTCTGCCGTAGCGGCAGCCTCCTCGCGCAATGCGGCGGCGTCGGGGTCATCCCCCATCTCCTCGGCAAGCTCCAGCGCGGCGCGGGCATCGGAAAGCTCGCCGCGCGCGGTATCCACGGCAGCGATATCTTCCTTGGTGCGCGCGATCTCCTCCATGGTGGCACGGGCGGCGTCGGCGTCATCCCAAAAGCCGGGGGCCACGCTTTTAGCCTCGAGCTCGGTCACGCGCGTGCGCTTTTCGTCCAAATGGAGATACGACTCGACCTCGCCGAGCCGGTCCGCAAACGCGTCCAGCTCGGCGGGCGTTACCTCTAAAGCCTCAGCCATTAACGATTCCTGCCGTGGCAGTACTTAAACTTCTTGCCGCTACCGCAGGGGCACGGGTCGTTGCGGCCCACGTTGACGTACGGATCGTCGCTCTCGGACTTGCGATAGGTGGTCACCTTGCCACCGTTGTTGACGGCAGCCGGACCACCCTGGACAGCCGTGCGGGCCTGCACCTGCGCCTGCTTGCGCAGCACCGAGTCGCCGTTGTCACCATCGACCTCGGCAGGACCGGAGAAGCGCGCGCCCTCGAGTGCGGGGTCCTCCTTGTGCTCCACGGCACGCGGGGCAGCCTTGATCTCGATACGCAGAACCGTGCGCAGGTAATCCTCGTACATGGTATCGACGAGTATCTGGAACGCGCCGTAGGCCTCGGTCTTGTACTCAACCAGCGGGTCGCGCTGGCCAAAGCCGCGCAGGCCGATGCCGGTCTTGAGGTAGTCCATCTCCTGCAGGTAGTTCATCCAGCGGGTATCGATGACGCGCAGCATGACCTGGGTGTTGAGCTCGCGCATCAGGTCCTCACCCAAGCGCTCGGCCTTCATGTTGTAGCACTTCTCTACGTAAGCCAGGACATCGGCGGCCAGGGCCTCATAATCCTCGTCGGGGAACTTCGGCGTATCGATGTGGCCGGTGAGCTCCACAACCCACTTGCGCAGGCCCTCCAGGTCACGCTCGCCATCGTGACTGTCCTTGGTGCAGAACTCCTGCACGCAGCGGTACACGGTGTCGTGCATGACCTCGGTGATGTGGTCGGTCAGGTCCTTGCCGTCCAGAATCTTATTGCGCTCGGCGTAGATGACCTGGCGCTGCTTGTTCATGACGTCGTCGTACTCAAGGACGCTCTTACGCATGGAGAAGTTGATGCTCTCGACCTTGTGCTGGGCGCTCTCGACGGCCTTGGAGATGATCTTGTGCTGGATGGGCATGTCGTCGCCCATGTCGGCCGTGACCATCATCTTGGAGACGCGGTCCATCTTGTCGCCGCCGAACAGGCGCATGAGGTCGTCCTCGAGCGACAGGTAGAACTGGGTCTCGCCCGGATCGCCCTGACGGCCGGAGCGGCCGCGCAGCTGGTTGTCGATACGGCGGGACTCGTGGCGCTCGGTGCCGATGACGGTCAGGCCGCCGGCGGCAAGCACGCGCTCGCGCTCGGCCTTGCAAGTCTCCTTGGCCTCGGCGTTAAACTGCTCGAGCTGCTCGGGCGTCACATCCTCCATGGTCAGACCCTCGTACTCCAGGCGCTCGCGCACCAGCTCGTCGGGGTTGCCGCCCAGCAGGATGTCGGTACCACGACCGGCCATGTTAGTAGCGATGGTCACGGCGCCGTAGCGTCCGGCCTGGGCAACGATGTGGGCCTCGCGTTCATGGTGCTTGGCGTTGAGGACCTCGTGTGCGATGCCGCGCTTGGTAAGGGCGGCGGACAGCTTCTCGGAACTCTCGATGGAGACGGTGCCCACCAGGACCGGCTGGCCCTTGGCGTGACGACGCTCAACGTCGTCGGCGACGGCGTTGTACTTGGCCTGAATGGTGCGGTACACCAGGTCCTCGTGATCCACGCGCTGCACGGGCTTGTTGGAAGGGATGACTTCGACGGGCAGCTTGTAGATCTCGCGGAACTCGGCATCCTCGGTAAGTGCCGTGCCGGTCATGCCGGAGAGCTTGTCATACAGACGGAAGTAGTTCTGCAGGGTGATGGTGGCGAGTGTCTGGTTCTCCTCGCGTACGAGCACGCCCTCTTTGGCCTCGATGGCCTGGTGCAGGCCCTCAGAATAGCGGCGGCCTTCCATAATGCGGCCGGTGAACTCGTCGACGATCTTGACCTCGCCGTTGGTGACCACGTACTGCTTATCGCGGTGGAACATGTACTGGGCCTTCAGCGCCTGCTGCAGGTGGTTGACCAGCTGGCCGGAGAGATCGGCATAGATGTCATCGATACCCAGGCGGCGCTCGATTTTCTTAAGGCCGCGCTCGGTGGCGGCGATGGTGTGCTTGGCCTCGTCCATGACGTAGTCGCCCGTGGGCTCGACGTCCTCGGTGGCGGTGAGCATGTCGTGCGAGACGTCCTCGCCGCGCTCCAGGCCGCGCACGGCACGCGCGAAGTCCTTGTAGGTGCTGGCGGACTTGGTGCCAGCGCCCGAGATGATCAGCGGGGTGCGGGCCTCATCGATCAGGATGGAGTCAACCTCGTCGACGATGGCGTAGTTGTGACCGCGCTGCACGCGCTGCTCGGGACGGGTAACCATGTTGTCGCGCAGGTAATCAAAGCCGAACTCGGAGTTGGTGCCGTAGGTGACGTCGGCCTGGTAGGCCGGGCGCTTGAGCTCGAGCGGCATGTTGTTCTGGAGCAGACCGACGGTCATGCCCAGGTACTTATAGATGCGGCCCATCCACTCGGAGTCGCGCTTGGCAAGGTAATCGTTGACAGTAACGACGTGCACGCCCTTGCCGGCAATAGCGTTGAGATAGCCGGCCAACGTGGAGACGAGGGTCTTACCTTCGCCGGTCTTCATCTCGGCGATGTGGCCCTCGTGCAGCGCCATAGCGCCAATGAGCTGCACGTCAAAGTGGCGCATACCCATGGTGCGCTTGGAAGCCTCACGCACGGTGGCAAAGGCCTCGGGGAGCATGTCGTCGAGCGACTCGCCGTTGGCGTAACGCTCGCGGAACTTATCGGTCTGGCCGCGGAGTTCCTCCTCGGTCATCTTCTCAAACTGGGGCTCAAGACCGTTGATCTGGTCGACGATCTTGTAGTAGCGCTTAAGGTCCTTATCGGATCCAAAGGACAGCAGCTTTGACATGAATCCCATGTGGTTTTCCTTTTTGGCCATCGCCCACGCCGTGCAGCTGCGGGCGAGTTAAACACAGATAATTGTACTTTAGCCAAACAAGGCGCGCCCCATACGGTCGACCTCAACCGCCACGTAATAACTACGACCAACCTGCCAAAAAGGGACAGGTTTATTTTGGCAGGTTTTATCTGGGCAAACGCCGCCTCTCTGTCATTTGGTGCAAACCAACCTGTCCCCTTCGCACCAATCTGGTGCAATGGGGACAGGTTGGTTTGCACCAATAAAAAGAAAAGGGCCGCGCACCCAAATGGATGCACGGCCCTCATGCCATGAATGCGAGTGATTCCGCGGCGAGCTATTTACTCAGCAGCCTCGGTAGTCTCGGCCTCGGCAGCGGCCTCCTCGACGGGAGCCTCTGCGGGAGCCTCGGCGGCCTGCTTGGCAGCCTCCTCGGCAAACTTAGCGGCACGCTTAGCCTTCTCGGCGGCCTTAGCCTCAGCGGCGGCCTTGCGAGCGGCCTCGGCCTCAGCAGCCTTGGCGGCCTTGGCAGCCTTGGCCTCCTCAGCCTTCTTGAGCTGGGCGGCAGCGGCGCCACCGAACTTGTCGGCGAAGCGCTGGACGCGTCCACCGGTGTCGACGAACTTCTGCTGGCCAGTGTAGAACGGGTGGCACTCGTTGCAAAGCTCGACCTTCATCTCGGACACGGTAGCGTGCGTCTTGAAGGTGTTGCCGCAGGAGCACGTCACCGTGCACTCGACATACTGGGGATGGATACCCTGCTTCATGGTAGGACTCCTTATTGGTCAGGCGCTGGTTACCGATCAGCGCATAAGGCGTCTTGGTTTCCGACCAAGACAACAAACTCGGCTATGGTACCACGGCGCCGCGTGTCCCACAAAAGGTTCACGGTCTTTTCGGAACGACACGAATCTGACCCATCGAAACACATCTCCACCGTTCCTTCAACTGGGAAAATGCCGTCCCCGGGGCCTGAGAAGGGCCCCGGGGACGTTCGACTGACTGCGGGAACGGCCTTTCCGCTCAATGTGTTCGGCTGAGATCGGAAATCAACCAAACTGAACTAGGTTCAGTTGACATGGTTAAAAACGAGGGGCGACGCTTTTGCGTCACCCCTCGTCCCGGCCGGTTACTTTAGTTGTACACACGGTAGTTACACTTGAACTGGGTTATGTGTCCATAGTTGGAGCGGTACCAACCCGACGTATAGCTGATTGCCTCTGCGCCAAGATAGTCGTAGCCCTTGTTGTAGCGAAGCTGACGGTAGGTCGTGTCGTACTCTGCTACGTAAAACGTGTCTCCAGAGAAGGCTTTGTACCGGTCCTTAACCGTCGAAGCCATGTACGCGGGTTCGACATCGCCTTTCTCCCCGTTGAGCGCATAGACGGGTGCCGCGATTCCGCATAAAGCCGTTGCCACGAGGATGGCGTAGACAGCCATGCGCGACGCATTGGACTTCAGCTGTTCAAATAGTTTCATGTCATTCACGTCGCTCGTATGTATCGAGGTATTCCTGCTTGAGCGTCTGCGAGGACGACTCGATCTTTTCCACGAGCGTGCCGTCTTCGATGAAGTAGAACGAGTTGGTGAGGTCTGCCAGGTCGTCGAGCAGGTGGCTTGAGATGAGCACGCTGCGTCCCCGCGCCACTTCGCTGCGCATCGCGTCGCAGGAGGTTTTCCGTTTTCCCGGATCGAGGCCGTTCAGCGGTTCATCGAGGATGAGGTACGGGCAATCGGTCGCTATCGCCATGGCAAGC
>CABRBC010000028.1:0-19477 GCA_902469055.1 uncultured Collinsella sp. | reverse complement strand
TGTTAGCGCCGGAATAATTTAGCCAAATATAGTCGGCCGAGATTGACCAATCCCGGCCGACCCATTTTAGCCAACACGCCCGCATCTATGACTTTCCTATCGCATTCCTACATCCCCTCGGGCTGGATCCCCCTCACCTTCACCGCCTGGGGGACGGCCTCCACCGAGTAGGTGTCAAGCTCCCTGCCGCGGTAGCTCGGGCCCCGCATCACGAACACCGACGCCTTGTCGAACAGCCTGTCGAGGGCGCAGAGGAGCGTGTCGTCGCCCGTGAAGAACTCATCCCACCCGCTCGGGGCGATGTTGCTCGTGAGGACCATCGCGTTCGGCCCCTCCTTCTCGTAGCGCCTGTCGACGACATCGAAGAACAGGTCGGTGCACGGCCTGTCGTAGACGCATCTTCCCACCTCGTCAACGATGAGGCACGACGGCTTGACGAGCGAGGAGACGACCCGCGAGGTGTTTCCCCGCTGGACGGCCTTCTGGAACCTGTCCCTGAGCTCGGTCGCCTTTATGTAGTAGGTCTTGAGCCCCCGCATGCAGCACTCGCGCCCGTAGGCCTGCGCGAGGTGCGTCTTCCCTATGCCGCCGGGCCCGACGAAGGCGACGTTGCGGTGCGCGTAGAGGTCGGCCAGCGACGGGAGCTTGCCCAGCGCGGCCGCGTCCCGGCCCTGGATCCTGGAGAAGTCGAAGCCCTCGAAGGTCTTGGGCTCGCGCCTGGGCAGCCTGCTCAGCCTCAGCAGCGTCTCGATGGAGGCGAGCCTCCTCTTCTCCGCAAGGTAGGAGAAGGTGGCTGCCACGGCGGCCATCTCCCCGTCGCCGAGGTCGAGGTCCGAGGCGAGGGTCGCGAGCTCCTCCGCCCCGACGGCGATCCCGAGCCTCGACGCGGCGTCGCTCGCGAGCTCGTAGGGGCTCGCCCCCGCGCCCGCCATCATTCGGCCCTCCCGAAGTCGAACCTCTCGAAACCGGGTTTCGTCCTGGGCGGGGCGATCTGCTCGACCACGGTCCCCACCGGCTGGGTCGGCAGCTCCTCGGGCTGCGCCGGCGATGTCTCCCACTGCCCCTCGCACCAGCTGTCGGCGCCGGTGCCGACGGCGTGGGCGACGAGCTCGCGGGAGAGGTCGTCGCTGTATATGTGCACCACGCGCCCCTCCCGGTTCACCCTGCACTCGCGGCGGACGTACCAGTAGGGCACGCCGTAGCGGTGCCCCTCGAAGCTCACGAAGCCGTCGAAGGAGATCTTCCGGCGCGGGCACAGGTACCGCTCGACCTCGGCCGTGACCTCGAGCGGCCTGGTGTTCGCCGAGCACGCCGCCTCGTGCTCGCGCATCGGGACGCATGCCGCCGCGCGCCGCCAGCGGCCTCCCTGCTCGGCGCACCAGAGGGCGGCCTCCCGGTTGAGGGCGTCAAGGTCGGTAAAGGACCTTCCCGCGAGGAAGTTCCCCTTCACGAAGCGGACGAGCCTCTCCACCTTGCCCTTCGTATAGGGGTGGCGCGGCCTGCACAACCTGGTGCGGAAGCCGACGACGCCCATGAACTCGGCGTAGTCGGCCTGCCAGACGGGCCGGCCGTCGGCATCGCGGCGGACGACCACGCTCTTCATGTTGTCGGTGAGCACGGTCGCGGGCACGCCCAGCGCCGAGAACGCGTGCAGCATCCCGATGAGGAGGTTCTCCTGGCGCGCGTTCGGGAAGAACTCGACGTGGGCGCCCCCGCAATGGTGGCAGACCATGGCGAAGCAGGCGATCCGCGCCCGCTCCCCGCCAGGGCGCTCGACCGCGACGAAGCCCCAGTCCATCTGGTAGGCCTCTCCGGGCGCCGTCCTGAAGCGCTGGCCGCGGCAGCCCTGCGGGGCCGCCTGCCGCCTCTTCGCGGGCACGAGGTCCCGGTGCGCGGCGATGTAGGTCTTCACCGTTGTGAGGCCGCCGGCGTAGCCCTGGCCGAGCAGCCGCTCGAATATCACCTGCGAGTTGGTGACGCCCTTCCGCAGGAGGTCGTCCACCAGGCCGGTGTGGCCGGCGAGCACGCCCGGCGCGGCCCTCCTCCCGCTGTTCCCGTGGGGCAGGGCCCTGAACCCGTGGGCCCTGACCGTCCTCGCGCGGGAGCGGGTGAGCCCCGTCCTCCTGCAGAACTCAGCGAGGTTGCATGCCTGCGGGTCGAACCCGTCGCCCTCCTCCGCGGCCATCTCCCGGAGCGTCGCGTCTATAATCTCCTGTAGGTCATCGTGTCTCTCGTTCACCTCAATGGTCCTCCTAACGCCGGCGTGTTGGCACCACCAGCGTAGTGGCGGCGGGGAGGCACGGTGGCCATTATTCGGTGACCGGGATTGGTCAAAATCGTTTGACTATTAGCGGCTAAAATCGCCCGGCGCTAACAAGGGAATTCAAGCGTATGCGCAAATCACGCGTGAAAAGATAAAAATAACCCAGACACGTTTGACACGCGTTGCAGTCGGACTAGCACCAATACTCGCAAGCTGGTTCAACCAGCCCACACTGAACAGGCTTTTGAAAAAGTATAAGGGCGGTAAGTTTACTGTTTCCAGATATGACGACGGCGGAACGTGTTTATCCCTTCTACTTGACAGACAAATCGACATTGCAATTGTCGCTGGACAAGTAGACACCAATCTTTTTGAATCACATTTTTTATTGAATGCCGAAGTCAACCTCTTAGTTGAAAGCAGTCACCCATTAGCCAGTCGCGCAACGGCAAATCTAAACGCGGTGGCTCGATATCCAATTGCAAACACCTGTGACATTCGATATTGTCGAAAGAGAATAAACTCAGTATTTAACCATCTGGGCCTTTCCCCTTCCTACGAGAATATTAACTTAGCAGACCAGCAAAATTTGTCCGATTTTCTGATTAATAAGCATGGGATTATTCTGACCATGGCCTCACAAGCGTCTCAAATCAGGATAGGCTATCCAGCAAAAATCGTTTGCCTAAGCGAACAAGACAGAATATCAATCCCTTTTTACTGCGTTTCAAATTCAAACGATACCCAAGCGCAGACTCATCACGCGATAAGCTGCATTCAACTTGAGGCACGCCGGCTCTCTCGATGTTTAAAAAGCGCTGAAAGAGGAGACCTTTCCAGCTGAATATGACGGGCATGCTAATTCCATGCAAAGCAGCAACGTATTCCGCTAGAACAGAAACGTGGGTCAGCCCATGTTTTTTGAAGTTTTCCGAGAGAAAACAACGAGGACCTGACAGACTCTTGCCAAATCAGTGACCCACTCACCACCCGCAAGCCTGTGCCCCACTTCCGAAATAAACGGCTCTGTCCCACCTTCTCAGCGGGTTGAGCCGAGCACTGACCGCACCATTCATTGTCTGCAGCGCCCTAGACCAAGCCAGAGAAAGATGGCGCGGCGACAGCCAGATGGCCGCCACCGCACCTCACACGCTATTTCGGCAAGCCGCTGTTAGCGTCGGAATAATTTAGCTACTTCACACCGCGTCCCAGGCGCTCAGCGACCGACGCCACGGCACTCTCGTCGACCGAGCCGCAGCTCACGCAGCCATCGTGGGCACGCATCTGGCCGGTGACCTCGTCCATCGCGAGCGGCGCCACCTTCTCGAGCTTAAAGCCCTTGCCGGCGCGCATGTTTTCCTTGGCCACGCTGATCATGAGCTTAATGCGGTTGAGCTGGTTGACCTCGGACGCGCCGGGGTCGTAGTCCACCGCGACGATGTTGCTCTCGGGATGCTGGCGGCGCAGCTCCTTGATCACGGCCTTACCCACTACGTGGTTGGGCAGGCATGCGAAGGGCTGCGTGCAGATGATGTTGGGCGCACCGTGGTCGATCAGGTCGAGCATCTCGGCCGTGAGCAGCCAGCCTTCGCCCATGTTGTTGCACACCGAAAGCACCGTACGAGCCTTGTCCGCCATGGTGCCAATGCGCTCGGGCGCCTCGAAGCGGCGGGACTTTTCGAGCATCTCCTCCACCGGCGTGCGCATCCAGTCCACCAGCTTAATGAGCGCCTGCATGCTAGCGCGCGCCGTGGCAGAGCTTCCCAGCTCGTCTTTTTGAAGCTCGGCGTTGCTCATGGAGTACAAGAAGAAGTCGAGCAGACCCGGCACCACGGCCTCGCAGCCCTCGCGCTCGATGACATCGACCACGTGGTTGTTGGCCGTAGGGTGGAACTTGACCAAGATCTCACCGACCACGCCCACGCGCGGCTTAGTACCCTCGCCCACGAGCGGCATGGTGTCGAACGCGCGGATGGCCTCACGCGCAAGCTTGGTGTAGTTGTGCCTGTTGAACTTAGGCGCCAGCTTGCGAGCGCGCGCCATGTACTCCTCGTAGAGCGCGTTGGCGGCACCGGGCGTGGCCTCGTACGGACGGCAGCGGTAGAGCATCTGCATCATCACGTCGCCAAAGAGCACCGCGTACACGGCCTGCTTAAGCAGCGCCGGCGTAACCTTAAAGCCGGGGTTGTCCTCGCCGAGCGCCACGGCCGAAAGCGAGATCACCGGGATCTCGGGGTGGCCGCTCTCGCGCAGGGCCTTGCGGATGAGCGCGATGTAGTTGGTGGCACGGCAGCCGCCGCCGGTCTGGCTGATAACCACGGCCGTCTTGGACAGGTCGTACCGACCGCTCTCGATGGCCTCCATGATCTGGCCGGTCACCAAAATGGATGGATAGCAAATGTCATTGTTCACATAGCGCAGGCCGGCCTCGACGGCGTCGTGATCGGTCGAGGGCAGCAGCTCCAAGTTGTAGCCAGCACCACGGAACACCTCTTTGACCAGGTCAAAGTGGATCGGCGCCATCTGCGGGCACAGAATGGTGTAACCCTCGTCGCGCATCTGCTCGGTAAAGGGCACCTTGGGCCATGCTGTCGAGGCGCTCTCGCGCTGCGCCTCGAACGTGTACTTACGGCTCGCGAACGCGGGGGCATCCGTGGAAGGGGCCACCGGCGCGGCATCGCCCTGCTCGTAAGCCTCGCCCGCGGCCGTGGCCTCGGCCAAGCGCTCGGCCTCCTGGTCCTTGAGCGCCGCCATGAGCGAGCGGATGCGGATGCGCGCGGCGCCCAGGTTGGACACCTCGTCGATCTTGAGCACGGTGTAGATCTTGCCGCTGGCCTCCAGGATTTCCTGTACCTGATCGGTGGTCAGGGCATCGAGGCCGCAGCCGAAAGAGTTGAGCTGGATCAGGTCCAGGTCGTTGCGCATCGTCACAAAACGAGCGACGGCGTACAGGCGGCTGTGGTACATCCACTGGTCGACGACGCGGATGGGGCGCTCGGGCTTCACCAGGTGCGCAAGCGAATCCTCAGTAAAGACCGCAAAGCCAAAGCTCGAGATAAGCTCGGGCAGGGCGTGGTTGATCTCAGGGTCGTTGTGGTAGGGGCGGCCGGCGAGTACGATGCCGTGACCGCCGTGGTCCTCGACCCACTTAAGGGCCTCCTCGCCCATGGTCTGGATGTCCTCGTGGAAGCGCGCGTCAGCCTCGTAGGCGGCGTTGACGGCGGCATCGACCTCGGAGCGCGTGATTTTAGGACCGCGCACGCGACCGCGACCGGCCTCAGCATCGGCCACGCGGTCGACGGCGAGCACCTGGTACAGACGGCGCTTGAGCTCGGTCTTGTCGTGATAGGGCACAAACGGATACAGGAACTCGATGTTCTGCTCGCGGATCTCGTCGATGTTGAGCGCCAACGCCGTGGGGTAGCTCATGACGATGGGGCAGTTGTAACAGTTGCCGGCGGTCGGATCCTCCTTGCGCTCCCAGCGCACGCACGGCATCCAGATGAAGTCGACGTCACGGTCGATGAGGTTCATCACGTGGCCGTGGCTCATCTTGGCCGGATAGCACACGCTCTCGGACGGCATGGACTCGATGCCCGCCTGGTAGGTCTTCTTACTCGACTGGTCGGACAGCTGCACGCTAAAGCCCAGGCGCGTAAAGAACGCATGCCAGAAGGGGTAGTTCTCGTACATGTTGAGTGCGCGCGGGATACCCACGGTGCCGCGCGGGGCCTCGTCGGGACTCAGGACCTCGCGGTTAAAGAGCAGCTCGTTTTTCTTTTTGAAGAGGTTGGGAGCCTCGGTCTTCTGCTTTTTGTGGCCGGCGCCCTTCTCGCAGCGGTTGCCGGTAATGAAGCGCCTGCCGCCGCCAAAGTCGTTGACGGTAAGCTGGCAGTTGTTAGAGCAACGGCCGCAGCGGACATGCTTTTGCGTCACGGTGAGGTGCGCGATGTCCTCGGCAGAAAGAATGGTCGAAGTGCCGTCGGCGCCAGCGCGATCGCGGGCGAGCAGGGCCGCACCGTAGGCGCCCATGCAGCCGGCGATGTCGGGGCGCACGGCATGCACGCCGGTGAGCTGCTCAAATGCGCGCAGCGTGGCGTCGGACATAAAGGTGCCGCCCTGGACGATCACCTGGCTGCCGATCTCCTTGGGGTCGCGCAGCTTAATGACCTTGAACAGGGCATTCTTGATGACGGAATAGGACAGGCCGGCCGCGATGTCGCCCACCGTGGCGCCTTCCTTTTGCGCCTGCTTGACGCGCGAGTTCATAAAGACCGTGCAGCGACTGCCCAGGTCGACCGGGGCCTTGGCATGGATGGCGGCGTCGGCGAACGCGCGCACGTCCATGTTCATAGAGACGGCGAAGCTCTCGATAAAGCTACCGCAACCCGACGAGCAGGCCTCGTTGAGCATGATGTGCTCGATGACGCCGTCCTTCACGCGCAGGCACTTCATGTCCTGACCGCCAATGTCCAGAATGAACTCGACGCCGGGCAGGAACGCCTTGGCGCCGCGCAGGTGCGCGACGGTCTCGATCTCGCCGGAGTCGGCCTTGAGGGCCTCGATGAGCAGCGCCTCGCCGTAGCCCGTGGTAGTCACGTGGCCGATGGTGCAGCCGGCGGGGATGTGGTTGTAGAAATCGGCCATGATGACCTTGGCCGTGCCTAGGATGTCGCCGTTGTTGTTGCCGTACCAGGTGTGCAGCAGCTGACCGTCCTCGCCCACGAGCGCGGCTTTCATGGTGGTGGAGCCGGCGTCGATGCCGATGAACACGCGGCCGGCGTAGCCGTCGAGCTTGCCCTTGGGGACGACCTCGCTGTCGTGGCGGGTCTTGAACTCGGCAAAGTCCTCGTCGGTGGCAAAGAGCGGGTCCAGGCGCTCGACCTCGGCACCCTGTGTGTCACCCAGGGCATCAATGGCCTCGATGAGCTGCGGGAACGTGCTGAGCTTGTTGGACTCGTGCGCCATGGCGGCGCCGCTCGCCACAAACAGGTGAGCGTTTTGGGGCACGATACGGTGCTCCTCGTCCAGGCTGAGCGTGAGGTAGAAGCGGTGGCGCAGCTCGGAGAGATACTGCAGCGGGCCACCCAGGAAGGCGACGTTGCCGCGGATCGGACGGCCGCACGCCAGACCCGAGATGGTCTGGGTCACGACGGCCTGGAAGATGGAGGCGGCCACGTCCTCGGGGCGGGCGCCCTCGTTGAGCAGCGGCTGGACGTCGGTCTTGGCAAAGACGCCGCAGCGGCTGGCGATGGGATAGATGGTGGTGGCGTTGGCCGCGAGCTTGTTGAGGCCACTGGCATCGGTGTGCAGCAG
The DNA here is from genome assembly GCA_902469055.1 of uncultured Collinsella sp. Taxonomy (GTDB): domain Bacteria; phylum Actinomycetota; class Coriobacteriia; order Coriobacteriales; family Coriobacteriaceae; genus Collinsella. Next base: position 11,898 of record CABRBC010000028.1, on the reverse strand, counting down.
GGTTGCCATCTGGTCAATGAACGCGCCCGTGCCGCCGGCGCAGGTGCCGTTCATGCGCTGCTCGATGCCGTTGTCGAAGTAGATGATCTTGGCGTCCTCGCCGCCCAGCTCGATGGCGACATCGGTGGCCGGGATGAGGGTCTCGACGGCACGCTTGCTGGCGATGACCTCCTGGACAAACTCCAGGTCGAGCCACTGGGACAGCAGCAGGCCGCCCGAGCCGGTGATGGCGCAGGTCATCTGGGCCGTCGGCAGCACGGTCGCAGCGCCCTCGAACAGGTCGCGGGCGCAGGCGCGGACGTCGGTGTGGTGGCGCTGGTACTTGGCGTAGACAATCTGGTTGTCGTCGTTGAGCACAGCGAGCTTAACGGTGGTGGAGCCCACGTCGATGCCCAAGTGCAGGTTGCCACGAGCGTTCTCGGGGTTGAAGATCGCGCCTTCGGGGGTGTGGGCGGCGGCTACGGGCTCAGCGGCGGTGGCGGGCTCGCTAGCGACGGACGTCTCCCCTGCCGCGTTCTTGGCATCGGCAACTGCCTCGGCAACTTTCTCGGCAGCTGCGGTCGCGGCCTTCTGCGCGGCATCCACCACGGCGGGTGCAGCCTCACGCGCGGCAGCGACCATACGGTCCTTAATGCCCTCGACGAGTTTGCTCATTGTCTCTCCTCTTAGTTGTTGGACTCGACGGCTGCGGCGGTGTCGGCCGCGTCCTCGAGCTGCAGGTTCAATAGCTTCATGCCGTATTCCGGCACGTTGATATCGATGGGTTGGCCATACAGGTCACCAGGGCGCACAAAAGCGAGCACCGTCATAATGCGCGCCATGGCCTCGGGCGATTCGGTGAGCCCACGCTCAAACCAGCGCTGAATCATGCCGACCTCGGCACTCACGACGTAGGTGACGTAGTAGTCAAAGAACGTGCCCAGCGCCAGGCCCAAAATGCCCGTCTGCGCACGCGGCACCACAGCCTCACGCGCGGTGTCGATGATCCTTTTAATGAAGGCCTGGTCGCCGCCCGGACCCAGCAGCGCACCGATTAAGTCGCGATTGGCCGCAAGATAACGCAGCAGCTCAACCGAACCGGGTGCCGGCTCGAGCTCATCGATGTTGTGATAGAGGTCGGGCAGCTGAGCTGCGGTGATGAGCTCAATGCGCTCACGGATCTCGGCCAGCAAGCCGTCCTCGATTTGATTGATAAAGTCGGGGATATCGCGGTAATGCGAATAGAACGTGCGACGCGTAAGGCCAGCGCGCTCGGTGAGCGACGCGACATTAATGCGCGAAAGGTCGCCGCTTTCGGCAAGCTCGCTGGCAAGTGCCTGGCGAAGGGCACGCTGCGAGCGAAGGGACCGGCGATCGCATTTCTCGAGCTGGGACAAGCGTCCTCCTTGTTACTCAACCTGTGCGCTATTGCACAGTGCGAGTATTATTGCACACCGTGTGCATCAACACGTAAAGGCAATATTTTGGATGTGACAAAGGGACAGTCCCTTTGTCACAACCCACCTGGCTTTTGGAGCGGCATTACCGATTGTCCAAAATGTCATTCGTGGGTAGAATAATGTCGACGGCAGCCCAAGTTCTGCAAAGCTGGGCAGCGCCGTTGTTTGCATTAGGGGGTCAACGCCTTAGCGGCGGCGACCCCTTCTGTTGCGCTTCGAACGCTGCTTGAGTGCCTCGGAAAGGCCGACAAGCGCCGTGAAGAACGAGACCAAAGCGGTCAGAAGTCTCACGAAATCAATCAAATCGGTCATGGGCATCACCTCCCATCAGATGGAGGGCGTTGCCCGGCACATGGAACTGCCGCCAACAGTATCAATTCTATCAAAGCGCAGTTAGATATGCGAATGTTTGTTCGTATTTCAGAAGATCGGAGCTCGGGTACGGCGAAGGAACAGTTCCTTTGCCGTACCCGAGCTTGTCGCCGAACTGCCACCTACATTTTTCGAGTTATTCGGCCACGCTGCTAGTTCTGTATAAATGCACCGCCGGGATTATCTGAGGGTTTTTTGTCCTTATTTGAGCGCATACATGCCCATTTGCGCACTTACGACACCGAATCAAACACCATTAGAGGTATGAATGTTCCCGAGAGGGCATCTTTAGCCATTTAACGACCTCCGACAGGCCGAATAACTCGAAATTTGTTGGTGGCGAAAGCGAGACAGTCCTATACGCCAAAAGCCGGCATCTCCCATGTGACAGAGGGGCCGTCCCTTTGTCACATTATTCGATGACGGTGCGGGAGTTTTGCTTGCGCATGGTGGCGAGCATGTGTTTGGGGACGGCGTGGACCATGCAGCTGCCGATGGTCGCGCTCGCGGCGGCCTTGGCCGCGTCACTGCCGTTTTTGGTCGCGTAGCTATGGCGGAAGCGTTTGAGCATGGCAATGTCGTTGCCGCCGTCTCCGTAAACCGCGACCTCGTCCTCGGCAATGCCGTAGTAGCTCGCCAGCCAGGCCACACTCTCGCCCTTGTTGCACGCCACGTCCGTGATCTCGAACATCACCGGATCAAACGGCGCGTTGACCACACGGTCCGAGCGCTCGGCCAAATACGCCTTAAGGTCGCGCTCCAGCTCGGGCGAGGTCACGCGACAGTTGATCTTGCACACATCGTGGCGCAGGATGTCACCGATCGACTGGTCGAAATACTGTTCCTCGTGGTACCCGCCACGTGCACGCATACCGCGCATCACGATGCGCTTGATAGGACTGTCTTTTTTAAAGCCTGCCTGGTGCATCTCGAACGATCCACTCGAGAACATGCCATCGGGCGTGGAGCAGTCAAAACAGATATCCGGAAACTCCTTGAGCAGCTCCTCGGTAATCTGCGAGTCGATGGTCCAGGTCCTGAGCACCTCGCCATGGCTGTCGCGCACGATGGACCCATTGGAGCAGCAGGCGTCGAGTACCAGGCCCGTAAAGCCATGCTCGCCAATCGGCAGCGTCGAGCGCCCGGTCGCGGGAACCACATGCAGGCCAGCCTCGGTCAGCTCGCGAATGGCACGGCGGATGGTCCCATCTGCCTCGTGCAGGGCGTTCAGCAGCGTTCCGTCTAAGTCACTCGCAAACATCTTGATCATGGATACGCCTCTCCTTCGTCTGCACGATATTGTAGACGAGAACGGGCGCGCCCCAAGAGAGGCGCGCCCGTCAGGCGAAAGATTGTCCTACACCGCGGCGGGGCCGTGTTCGCCGGTGCGCATGCGGATGACCTCTTCGACCGGCTCGACCCAGATCGTGCAATCTCCAACGGTGCCGCAATCTTGGAAACGGCGCGGCAACGGACGCGAAACGAACGGGAAATACGCGAGCAAGGAAGCCGTGAGCGCGCCCGTCCCGGCTAGCGGCGGAACAGCTCGCGGGCTCGGTCGCGGAGGTCGGTAGCTCGGATGACGCCCTCGTAGCGGTTGATGCGCAAGCGCGGGAAGGCATTGAAGAAGCGCAGGTCGCGTCGGCTGAGCGACACGCTTGGCACCGGACGGCTCATGCGCTTGCCGGCAAGGCGACGACTGAGCGACGGACGCGGCATGTTCGGCGCGGCATCGGCCACGCGGCGGGCGGCAAGCGCCAGGCCATGAGCGCCGTCCGAGATAAACGTCGGCATCGAAGCCTTCTCACGCAGGGCATCGAGCGCTGCGTCGCCCAGCTCGGCCAGCCACGCGTTAACGGCACGACTGCGGATATGCGTCTGTGTCACCGAGTCGATCGCCGAATCGGGAATACGTTCGAGCATGGAGTCTGACGCATCGGCAAGCGACTCATTGATGCGGTCGGCAAGGTCGGCCCGGACGCGCTCCAACTGATCGGACAGACGCCGCCAGCTGGCCAACGAGCACACTGCGTCAACCATCATCGCGACCGCGACGATAAAGGCGGACAGCCGCACAATCAGCACCGGCAGATGGCCAAGCAGCCCCAGCAATGCCGGCTCCACTAAACGGCAAATGCACAACGCACCCAAGCCAAACGCGCATGCCCAGTACAGACAGATGCGTCCGTGCAGGTTAAACGGCAGGTGCGAATAGTCCCAAAAGCGAGCGCCCGTTGTTTTTTCCAGCAGCACGCCTACGCTGTACTCAATCACGCTGCATACAAGCGCCGCGGCGACAAACTGGCTCGAGGCATCCGGAATCCCGCGCAGCAAAAGCCAGCAGGCTATGCCGCCCACACCATAGATGGGGCAGCACGGCCCCAGCAAAAAGCCGCTGTTGGCAAATCGCCCGTGATTGAGCATGGCGCAGACTGTCGATTCCCATGCCCAACCGCAAAAACCGTAGAAGGCAAACGAGAGCACCAGCGCCGAGAGCGGACAGGCGGCAAGCGTCGCGCCGTCAAATGCCATGTCGATCGCGGTCCCCACCGTCTACCCTCTCCTCTTTTCGCTCGATTCGTCACTCACGCCATCGTCTGCCTCGTCCTTGCGCGGCAGACGGCCGGCGATCGTCTCGCGCAGAGCACACCATTTATCCGCCAGGCATACAATCCATGCCTCACGACACGTCGGCGGCACCGGCACCAGCGGAAACATATGGCGCACGATAATATTCCGCTCACGAGACGTCAGCTCAAAATCCTCTTCGGCTCGCGCCAGGGCAAAAAACGGGTGGCGAAAGCCATGCAGCCGATGGCTTGGGTCGGGATCGTGCCAGTCATAGAGAAAGTAATCGTGCAGCAGGGCCCCGCGCAGCAACGAGGCGCGGTCGACCGAGACACCGACACGGCCCAGGCGCTCGGCAAAGGACAGACTTGCCCGCGCCACCGAGGTCACATGTGCATAGACCGTCACATCACCATGCTGGATAAACCCGTGCGTCAGGTCCAAGCGGCCCGCCTGGGCGAGCTGACGGGCGGCATAGTCAACCTCGCGCGCGATTTTCTCGGCACGAACGGTATCGGACATGCTGCCTCCTTCCAGCGGCCCGCGGCGACAAGCCACGGCCTGCGCACAATCGATAAAAACATCATGGAACACATCAGTATGGCATCGGACAAAACGTTTTGCCCCACCAGTTGGCGAATTACCGCGCCGCCGTCACATATCAAACGCCAAAATGTGCGAGACTGTCTTGTGCAATTGTGCCGGCCGAGGGAGCGCCGGCGCACGATTCGCATGGAGTAACCCACAACGATGCTGCTTACGCAAACGACAACGCCCGAGGACGTCAAGGCTCTCGACCGCGCCGAGCTTCCGCTGCTCTGCGGCGAGATTCGCCACGCCATCCTCGAAAGCTCTGCCGCCGTCGGCGGGCACGTTGCCCCCAACTTGGGCGTCGTTGAGCTCACGGTCGCGCTCCATCGCGTGTTTAACTCCCCCACCGACAAAATTGTCTTTGACGTGTCGCACCAGACCTACGCCCACAAGGCGCTGACCGGGCGCGCGTACACCTATATCAATCCGGAACGTTATGGTGAGGCTTCTGGCTTTGCCAATCCCAACGAGTCCGAGCACGACCTGTTCGCCATGGGCCACACCTCCACGTCGGTGAGCCTGGGCTGTGGCCTTGCCCACGCGCGCGACCTGGCGGGCGACACGTATAACGTCATCACCATCATTGGCGACGGCTCGCTTTCGGGCGGCCTGGCGTTTGAGGGCTTTAACAATGCCGCCGAACTCGATAGCAACCTGATCATCATCGTCAACGATAACGACCAGTCCATTGCCGAGAACCATGGCGGCCTGTATCGCAATCTGGCCGAGCTGCGCGCCAGCAACGGCACCTGTGAGCGCAACGTTTTCCGCGCGATGGGACTCGACTACCGTTATTTGGACGCCGGCAACGACGTGTTGGCCCTGGTCGACGCGCTGCAGGAACTGCGCAATATCGATCATCCCATCGTGCTGCACGTCTCCACCGCCAAGGGCAAGGGCTTTGAGCCGGCCCAGAGCGACCCCGAACGCTGGCACCACGTGGGTCCGTTTGACATGGCGACTGGGCGCAAGCTTTGCCCGGGCCATCCGAGCGAGCCCGCGCCGCGCACCTATGCTGACATTACGGGCGAGGCGCTCAGCGCCGCCATCGAGCGCGATCCACAGGTCGTTGGCATCACGGCCGCCACGCCCTACATTATGGGCTTTACACCCGAGCTTCGCGCTGCCGCCGGCAAACAGTTCGTCGATGTGGGCATTGCCGAGGAGCACGCCGTGACCTTTGCCACCGCGCTTGCGCGCTCGGGCGCCAAGCCAGTCTTTGGTGTGTACGGTACGTTTTTGCAGCGCGCCTACGACGAGCTGTGGCACGACCTGTGCCTCAACGACGCCCCCGCAACCATTTTGGTGTTTGGTGCGTCAATCTTTGGCACCACGTCCGAGACGCATCTTTCGTTCTTTGATATTTCCATGCTGGGCGGTCTTCCCAACATGCACTACTTGGCGCCGGCCTGCATGGAGGAATATCTGTCCATGCTGAGCTGGTCGCTCGACCACCGCGAGCATCCCGTGGCAATCCGCGTACCGGGCATCGGCCTGGTAAGCCGCCCCGACCTTGCGCCCGCCGAAGACACCGACTACAGCGCCGTTCGCTACAACGTGGTGCGTCAGGGCCGCGACGTTGCCGTGCTCGCGCTTGGCGATTTCTTTGAGCTGGGTGAGCGCGTGGCAAACCGTCTGACTGCCGAGTACGGCATCGAGGCCACGCTCGTCAACCCGCGCTTTGCAACCGAGCTCGACCGCGAGTTCCTCGACAGTCTTGCCGCCGAGCATCGCGTTGTCGTCACCCTCGAGGACGGCATCTTGGACGGCGGCTGGGGCGAGCGCGTGGCATGCTATCTGGCATGCACGCCGTTGCGCACGCGCACCTTCGGCATCGCCAAGGGCTTCCCCGACCGCTACGACCCCAACGAGCTGCTCGCTCAGAACGGCATGACGGTCGAGAACATGGCCGCCGAAGCCGTAAGGCTACTCAACGAGTAAAAAACCTCCGCAAGGAAAGCATCCCTGCGGAGGTTTTTGTTTTCGCGACGCGATTATCTCAATCTGTAACATCCAAGGCCCGAATTCCCGTCTAACTGTTACAGATCTAGACAAGACGTCTTAGTCCCTGACCTTTGTCTCAATCTGTAACAGATAGAGACCTTTTAGCCATCCAGATGTTACAGATCGAGACATTCGAATTCCCCTGAAGTGAAAATCTCGATCTGTAACAGGTAGAACCCATTTCCTCGTCTAACTGTTACAGATTGAGACAAAGCAGCAAGGCATGCCGCCGCACCGACCATGCCGTCTGCAAAGCGCTATCTCAGCTGCAATAAGCGACGTTTACCCAGATAAAACCTGCTAAAATAAACCTGTCCCTTTTTGGTAGGTAGAATAACCCATAAGGTAAGTATGTTTCTGAGTTATTTCGTGTTGACCCATTTGAGCGCGATAGGGTATAACTCTACTCAACCGCTAGGGATTTTATTGAGAAAGGTGTTCTACCATGAGCAAGAACCTCTCCCAGCAGGTCGTTCTCGACCGCCGCGGCTTCGTTGCCGCCACCTTCGCAACCGTCGCCGGCCTTGGTCTTGCCGGCTGCTCCGACACCAGCGCCGAGGCCGACAAGGGTTCCGCCGCCGGCTCCTCCAATGGCTCCGAGGATACCGAGGTTTCCGCCACGCTCGATGCCAAGGCATTCGACAAGCTCGTCAACGACGGCCCCAAGGCCGATGACGATGCCATCGCCGCCAGCACCTGGGCCACGGCCGTTAAGGACGCCGGCGTCTTTAAGATCGGTGGCGTTCAGACCTCCACGCTCTTCTCCCTCCTCAACGAGAAAGACGGTCAGACCCGCGGCTTCGATGCCGGTATCGCACAGCTCCTGTCCAACTACATTCTGGGCGAGAACAAGGTCGAGATCACCCAGGTAACCTCGGACACGCGTGAGTCCGTCCTGCAGAACGGCCAGGTCGACGCCGTCTTTGCCACCTACACCATCACTGACGAACGCAAGAAGCTCGTCTCCTTCGCCGGCCCCTACTACTACACCCAGCAGGCCATCCTGGTGCTCGCCGATAACGACGACATCAAGAGCGTCGACGACCTGGCCGACAAGAACGTCGCTGTCCAGTCCGGCTCCAACGGCCCTGCCATCCTGGAGGAGTTCGCCCCCAAGGCCAGCCAGCAGGAGTTCAAGACCGACGAGGAGGCCCGCCAGGCACTCCAGCAGGGCCGCGTCGATGCCTACGTCATCGATAACAACATGCAGCAGAGCGCCCTGGTTCGCGAGCCCGGTAAGTACAAGATCGCCGGCAAGCCCTTCGGCAGCAAGGAGCCCTATGGCATCGGCCTGCCGCTCGATTCCGACGGCGTCGCCTTTGTCAACGACTTCCTTAAGAAGATCGAGGACGACGGCACCTGGACCGAGCTGTGGCAGATCTGCATCGGCGACCGTACGGGCGACACCAATGTTCCCGAGCTGCCCGAGATCGGGGCCTAGGCAGCGAGCCTGGTAACGGCCGCAACGAAACCATACGGAAACGCATGATGCGCTTTATTGCGGTAAACTGTTTCCTCACTGAGTTGTCGGGGCTTCCGTACACACGGGAGCCCCTTTCCTTATCGGCAGGAGGTCCGCATGAGTCTCTCCGAGCTCTGGTCGCTCTATGGCCAGAACTATATCGACGCCCTGCTAGCAACCTGGGGCATGACGCTTGAGTCGTTTGCCATCGCCATGGTGCTGGCCGTCGCCGTCACCGTGATGCGCGTGTCGCCACTCAAGCCACTGCGCGTCTTTGGCGACCTGTATGTCCAGGTCTTTCGTAACATCCCCGGCATCGCGCTGCTCATTATCGTCGTCTACGCGCTGCCACCGCTCAAGGTCGTCCTGCCCTACCGCACCTGCGTTATCGTCGCTACGGTGCTCTTGGGTTCTGCCTTTGGTTCCGAGAACTTTATGAGCGGCATCAACACCGTCGGCGTCGGCCAGGTGGAAGCAGCACGTTCTCTCGGCATGAGCTTTAACCGTATCCTCGCCAAAATCGTGATTCCGCAGGCGCTGCGCTCGAGCGTGCTGCCCATGACCAACCTCTTTATCGCCGTCATGCTTACCACCGCGCTCGGCAGTCAGGTGCCGCTTAAACCGCAGGAGCTCACCGGCGTGGTGAGCTACATCAACACGCGCTCGCTCGGCGGCGTCGCCGCGTTCTTTATCTCGGCGCTCGGCTACCTTGGCACGGCCTTTGTGGTGAGCCACATTGGCAACTACATCGATAAGAAGGTGAGAATCCTCCGATGAGCAAGCACTCCTCCCCTGCGCCTACCATGCGCGATGCGCTCTACGAGGCTCCCGGCCCCAAGATGCGCGCCAAGATTCGCATCGGCACCGCCATCTCACTCGTCGCCGTCGCCGCGCTCGTCGCCCTGGTACTGCAGCGCTTTTATGTGACCGGCCAGCTTTCGGTCCACTATTGGTATTTCTTTACGCACCTCACCACCTGGAAGTTCCTGCTTGCCGGCTTTGAGGGCACCGTTAAAGTCGCACTCACTGCCGGCGTCATTGCGCTGGTACTGGGCTTAGCCCTTATGCTCGGCCGCACCAGCGGCATCAAGCCGCTGCAGCTGGTCTGCCGCGTGCTCACTGATTTCTTCCGCGGCGTGCCGAGCCTGCTGTTCATCTACTTCTTCTTTTTGGTGCTGCCCCAGTACAAGATCGCGCTACCGTCGTTTTGGATGCTCACGCTTCCCGTCGCGCTCGCCGCAGCTGGCGTACTTGCCGAGATCTTCCGTGCCGGCGTCAACGCCGTGCCGCGCGGCCAGGTCGAGGCGGCCCAGGCGCTCGGTCTCTCCAAGGCCAAAATCACCTTTAAAATCGTGTTGCCGCAGGCTATTCGATTTATCATTCCGTCGTTGATTTCGCAGCTTGTAGTCGTAGTCAAAGACACCACCGTCGCCTATGTGGTGAGCTACCCCGACCTCATGCAAAACGCCCGCGTGCTCATTACCAACTACGACGCCCTCGTGTCGGTCTACCTGGTTATCGCGGTCATCTACATCCTCATCAACGTCGCGATCAACAAGGCCGCTGTCTATGTTTCGCACAAGACCGGCGCGACCATCATCCGCTAACGCTTTACCATTTCGAGTCATAAGGAGCCGAGCACCATGGCACAGAGCACCTCTTCCACCGGCAATCAGCCGCTGATCGAGCTCAGACACGTCGATAAGCACTACGGCGATCTACACGTCCTCAACGACATCAATCTCTCGGTCGACCGCGGCGAGGTCGTCGTTGTGATTGGCCCCTCGGGCTCGGGCAAGTCGACCATGTGCCGCACCATCAACCGCCTGGAAACCATCGACTCGGGCGAGATCCTCATCGAGGGCGAGCCCCTGCCGCAGGAAGGCAAGGATCTTGCCCGCATGCGCGCCGAACTGGGCATGGTGTTCCAACAGTTCAACCTGTTCGCACATATGACCGTACTGCAGAACGTCATGCTGGGACCGGTCGATGTGCTGGGTGTCTCCAAGGACGAGGCCCGCGAGCGCGCCATGGACCTGCTGAGCCGCGTGGGCGTGGCCGAGCAGGCCGACAAGGTGCCCGCACAGCTTTCGGGCGGCCAGCAGCAGCGCGTGGCCATCGCCCGTTCACTCGCCATGCAGCCCAAGGCCATGCTTTTTGACGAGCCCACGAGCGCTCTTGATCCCGAAATGATCAACGAGGTGCTCGAGGTCATGGTCCGTCTGGCACAGCAGGGCATGACGATGATCGTCATCACGCATGAGATGAACTTTGCCCGCCGCGTGGCCGACCGCGTCGTCTTTATGGCCGATGGTCAGATCGTGGAAACCGGCACGCCCGACGAGTTCTTCGACCACCCCCAGACCAAGCGCGCCCAGGACTTCCTCAACTCCATCAAGGGCCACTGACCCAATTGCCGCGCGGGGCAAATTCATCACCAGCGTTTGCCCCGCGCACCCCTGTGCCATGTCCACCCGGATTCGAAAGCAACACCTATGATCGGAACACGTACTTCCTCGTCCTATACCCCGCATGTCGACGTCGCCCCCGCCGACCGTCCGCTCATCCTCGTCGCGCCGCGCTGGGAAGAGGCAGAGCCGTTTTTAACCGAGATGCTCTCCCCCAACGAGGAAATCGCAAGTGTCTTTGTCGATGCCATCCTTGCCGCTGGCGGCCTGCCGCTGCAGATGTCCATCACCGAGGACATTGAGGTTATCCGTCATTACGTCGACATCGCCGACGGCATCGCCATTCCCGGCGGCCCGGACGTCAACCCCAAGCGCTGGGGCGATGATCGACCCTACGACCCCACCCTCTGCTGCGAGATCCGCGATAGCTTTGAGTTTAAGCTGGTCGGCGAGGTGCTCCGTGCTAAAAAGCCGCTCTTTACCACCTGCCGCGGCACGCAGTTGCTCAATGTCGCCACTGGCGGCACCCTATGCATGGACGTGCCGAGCCTGGGCGCTCGCGAGGGCCGCACGCAGTGGCGCCACACCCACGTGCTCAACGACCCCGTGCACCCTGTCGAGGTCGTGCCGGGCTCGCTGCTGGAGCGCGCGGTTGGCGGGCACAGGCTGATCCAGACCAACTCGGCACACCACTGCTGCGTCGATCGTCTGGGTAAAAGCACGCGCTTGGTCGCCAAGGCAACCGATGGCGTTCCCGAGTGCATCGAAGTCGAAGGCCAGCCTTTCTGCCTGGGCGTGCAATGGCACCCCGAGTACACCTGGCAGACGCTCGAGACCGACTTTAACCTGTGGAAGTCGTTTGTCGAGGCCGCGGCCAAGGTAAAGCAGGCTCGTTAGCTCGCGAACCACACAGGCTAAAGCTACCCATACAGGGGGGGGACACCAACTACGGTGCCCGCCCATTACAGTCTGAAATAGGCCATCGATAAATTTCGATGGCGAGCATTCGGCGCATTGCCTACGATACGGGCAAGCCCCGAGGGGCCGCCGATCC
>CABRBC010000027.1:0-84883 GCA_902469055.1 uncultured Collinsella sp. | reverse complement strand
TGCAGGAGGGCTAGTCGCTCAAAAAGCGTGCGCGCTTCCGATGCTCAAGCTGCTCAATTTCCGATGCTCTTTTTGCTCAAATCCTCTTGACGAAACACACGGGGAGGGCACGACGCAAGAACGTAAGCGCCTTGCCGTTAATAAGATCCATAACACCGGCGGGTAACCCGGCAAAGGCAAGTGCGATATCTACTTTTTCCCCTATCAAAAGCTGAACCGTAGACGCAATGGCACGCATATCGTCAATCGGAGCGTCCTGAACTTCATCGATGGCAATAAAAAGACCCTTGGATGACTTCGCTGCCGAACTCAGTAACTTTCTAAGGCTCGGCTCTTTGGGCGCAACGTCAACTTTCGCGGAAACAAAGCCGGCGTTTACGCCGACCGAAGCATTGGCCGCAAGGGAAGAATCAGCAACCTGATCCCACAAGTCCAGCAATAAGTTAGGGCCAGCAGAGACAATAGCGGTCTTCCATCCAAGCTCTCGAGCACGATCCCTAAGATCGCAGAGCAAAACAGTTTTTCCGGAGCCCCTCGGTCCAGCAATGCGCATGAGCCTCGCAGGTGCACCAATTCCCGCATTCAAGCTCTCGGTAAACTCAAGGGCAATATCATCACGACCAATTATGCGCGGAGGCTCAGCGCCGGCAGTGGGACGAAACGGATTATGGAATGCTGTGGCGCTCACTTGTTTGCCTTTCTAGGGAATCGATTATTGGTCAATCTTAGCTTTAAAAGTTTATCGTAGACTATATCCGATTATATCCAGTTGTATAAGTCTGTATAAACGTATCGCGGAAGTATCGAGCTTTCGTAATTTGTCTTAACGGACAGTCCAACGTTACTTTCTTCCAAGCTCATAGCGAAAGAAAGTTAAGGACTTCCTAAAATCCATTTTCTAAAGCGAGAAGTACTCGCTCTCAGCGGATAAGTTCGGCCCCAACCACGGATCGCCCGTCAAGAAGAACTCCGGCCAGCGCTGAATGAACAGTGCCTGTTCACGTTTCCAGCGGCGCAGCTTTTCCTCGTTGGCCTCTTCCCTGCCACGTGAGGTGAACTCGTAGTGGTACAGCTCGGCATAGGGCGTAAAGATGGTGCGGAAGCCCGCCTCCCCCTGGCGCCAAATGCCTCGACCGCGAAGCTGTCCAATTCAAGATGGTCGGCATCGGTCCAGACTCGGAAGCCTCTGAGACGCCCGACTCGTAGTACGTGACCTTGTCTATAAACAGGCTTTCCGCACTCACAGCATAAGAAGGCCCGTGCAACAAAACACAAAGGTAGGCCAGAGCAACAAGCAGGATGCAACGGCGATGATGGCCCAACAAGACAACAGGCATGAGTGCGCCGATCTACACGGCAAGCCAATAAACAGGGTTGGGAAATGCCTGGTGGCAGTACTCATCAGCGTATTAAGATCAAATCCTAGCCCAGACTCATAACAAATCGAATCCCTGCAACAGCGGGAAAAGTCGACGTAAATCGTTTAAGTATGCGGCAAGCGGAGAGAGTGTATGGGCGCTCGCACGCGTCTTTGAATCTTCTAATGAACAAGAAGAGAGGAATCTAGGAGAGACCTAATAGTTCTTGGAAGCTGGGAATCATCGAACTCACCATCTTTAAACAAGAGGGAATCATATAGCTTCTTATCGTTCTGTCTCGAAAAGATATGAGTGACCAGATGCACATCGTGGGCCTTTGAAAAACAATCTTCGTCCCTTAAAGATTCAGCAATATAACAACCGCCCCTATAGTTCATGAGTAAGGAAAAGTTCAAGTCTGTTGTTCCAAACTTATAGCACTGCGATTTTGTTGATATGTCTTCGAGCATAAAGCACGCGGAGGTTGCAAAAGAGGCAAGCTGAACAATATGGTTGACTTTTCTGCGACACAGAGCGTAGGGATGGCGATTCGAAAAGTCGATCTGCGACGCAGCAAGTTTTCCTCTGGATGCCAATTTGAAAAACTGCTTAGCCGACAAATGACTATCTACGCCAGTTAAATGCTTGAAATTATCGGCCTTATAAATAACTTCGATATACCTGTCATCGAAAACGTACATGAATGACTTTCCGACAAGAAAACCGCGATAAAGTTTTGCGCCTGATTAATTTCCGCAACTATCGCCTTCCGATCTTCAGCCCTACCCATATTGCCCCAATCAAAAAAGCCGGGATAACCCCGGCTGATAATCAAAGAGGCGGTTTTCTGCTGGCTGTCAGCCGCGGCATCCTCACGGAAACCTAGTTGTCGCCGGAATTATAGTCCCCGGCGCGGACTCACCTTATCTCCCCGGTGCGGGCTCGATATCCTCTCGGATATCTAATCGTCTTGGACTTTTTACCTGCCCAAGCACAGTACAGCTTTTACGTGCCGCCACACGGAGCTTAGCTCAAGATTATTATCTATAACTCAAGCCACTAAAGCAAGCTACGCACGGGCATGGTCAAATTAAATTCAAACCTTGGTCATCAATCACATCTACCGCGGGCCGATAACGCCCGCCTCATGTGCTGAGATATAATCAATCTCACTAAATGCCAAATCAGCAAGCCGAAGGAGCTAACGTGCTAACAATTCACTATGGTGATATGGAAAACGTTATCTACAACACGTCGGTTTACTTCGATAACGTCTATTCGCCCCAGTGGTTTCAAGATGCCTTTGCTCAAAGGGTCATAAAATCCATCGACAAAGGCACCGTGGTAGGCCCCAATGCAATCGATACCAAGATTCTAGGTATCATTCCTCCCGAAAAACTATCCAGCGGCACCAAAACACTGCTGCTTATGTACTTTATGCCGGAGAACGTATATAACGCCTCAAATTGCGGTGATAATTGCGCCTACTGGATTCTGCGGATCGCCGCGCAAAAGGATTTAGCAATCAATCTCTACCATTTAATGGATTTTGGAAACGGCAAATTCACGGCTGTCATTGCGAACACAGGCGATGTCGTTCACACGATGTTTGACCTTGTCCCCATAGCTGGAAAATGCCTTAGGGAGAACTCCTGATGCGCGGATCATACAAGGTAATTATTCAAAATAACCGTGTTCAGTTTAAACTGACCATCAATAGAAATCTGACCATCATCCAAGGAAACAGTGCTACAGGGAAGACAACTCTGCTTGATATGGTGGCAGCCCATGAAGAGCTTGGGGCACAAAGCGGCGTAACAGTAAGTTGCAAAGTGCCCTGTAAAACAATATCTGGAAAATATTGGCGCAGAGATCTCCAAGAGATTTCCAGCAGTATTGTTTTTATTGATGAGGGCAATACTTTTGTTCGATCAAGAGAATTTGCCCATGAAGCAAAACGTAGCTCAAACTACTACGTAATCGTCGCCAGAGAGTCACTGCGCCAACTGCCCTATAGCGTTGATGAAATCTACGGTCTTAAGAACACCAACCGAACCACAACGAAGTATCCCGTTTACTCTCGTGTCTACACCTCTACATATCGTATTTACGATGATACTGAATTTAGAGGCGAGAGGCCCGAGCTTGTCATCGTCGAGGACACAAATTCGGGCTACGAATTCTTCAGTTTGCTATGCAAAAAGAGCAGCATTAAGTGCATCAGCGCGGGAGGAAAATCAAATATTTGCAACTGCATTATGGACGCACCGGAAAACGACATCCTCGTGATTGCCGACGGCGCCGCCTTTGGACCAGAAATTGCGGAAGCAGCTGCTCTATTGCGCCGAAAGAACATCAAGCTATTCCTACCGGAATCGTTTGAATGGCTCGTGTTGAAGTCGGGATTATTCAACAGCAAACACATTAAGGACATGCTGCTTAACCCCGCCGAACATATCGAAAGCTCAAAGTTCTTTAGCTGGGAGAGTTTCTTTACTGCGGAACTCATCGAATGCTCACGAGACACACGTTTTCGATATGACAAGAGCTGCTTGAACGAGGAGTACTTGAACCCCACCGCCTTTGCAGCTCTTGAGGATACTTTGCCGGAACTTGGCATTACTTCGCACTAAAACGAGAAGTACTCACTGTCGGAGGATAGGTTTGGTCCGAGCCACGGGTCGCCATCGAGGAAGAACTCAGGCCAGCGCTGCATGAACAGTGCTTGCTCGCACTTCCAGCGACACATCTTTTCCTCGTTGGCCTCTTCTCTGCCGCGCGAGGTGAACTCGTAGTGGTACAGCTCGGCATAGGGCGTAAAGATGGTGCGGTAGCCCGCCTCCCATGCGCGCAGGCAAAAGTCTGCGTCGTTAAAGCCAACGGCGAATTCCTCGTTATAGCCGCCGACCTGCTCAAATACGTCGCGTCGGACCATCTGGCTGGCACCCGTTACGGCGCTAAAGTTGCCCGGGCGCACGGCACGGGCAAGATAGCCCTCGCGCTTTGCCGAGAAGTCCTGGTTGGCATGGGCAAGTGCGCCGCGCACGCCAACCACAATGCCAGCGTGCTGCACCAGATGATCGGCAAAGTAGAGTTTGGCACCCACCACGCCCGCTTCGGAACGCTGCAGATAGCCCATCATCTCTTCAATAAAGTCGGGACTAATGACCTCGGTATCGTTGTTGAGCAGCAGCAGATAATCGCCTTTGGCGTGCTCCACGCCAAAGTTAATGATCTGGGAGTAATTGAACTCACCCGGCCAGTACACAACGCGCGCGATGCCCTTGCCTTCGGATACTACAGCCACGCGCTCTGGCAGGGTTTCGTAATACGCAAACGTCTCCGGGGCTTTGCTGTTGTTCTCCACCAAGACGATCTCGTAATTGGCATACGTTGCCTTCTGAGCGATCGACATCACGCAGGCATCGAGCGTCTCAATGTGATCCTTGGTGGGAATCACAATACTCACCAGCGGCGCAGACTCCGGCAGCGCATAACGCATGCGATAGACAAACGGCGTCTCGGTCTCCTCGACCGTTCCGCAAATGCCCAGCGCGTTAAAGTGGCGCTGCAGCGCAAGACGGCCGGCTTCGATAGCATACGGCTTGCTATCGGCAGAGCCGTCGGCGGTCGATCCCGGATGAACGCGCCAGTGATACAGCACATGCGCAACGTGCTCAAAGCGCGCGCCGGCTGCAAGGCAGCGAAGCGTCAAGTCGTAGTCCTGGGCACCCGCAACGTCTTCCGGGGACGTGCCAATACGATCGATTAGCGCCTTCTCCACCATCAGGAAATGCGTCACGCAGTTATGGCTATAGAGCAGGTCGACGTTGAGCTGCGTCTTAAAGACCGGCTGACCCCACTCCCCCGTTTTCTGGAACATGTCCTCGTCGCAGAACAGGACCTGGGGACGCTCGCCCTCGGCCGCCTTATTCAGCGCGGAAACATACTGGAATAACGCGTCCGGTTCCAGAATGTCGTCATGGTCCAAGAACGCGATGTAGTCGCCCGTCGCTTGCTCAATACCCGCGTTGGTGTTGACCACAATGCCGCCGTTGCCGGGAAGCCCAATGAGACGAACGCGCTCGTCATTGGCGTCCACCGCAAGGTCGGCCACCGCGTCCCATTCGGGCGAGGCGTCCATAAGCAGCAATTCCCAGTTGTCATAGCTCTGGGCTAGCACCGAGTCCAGCAGCTCGCGCAGGTAGACCCGATCAGTCTTGTAGCACGGCACCACAATGCTCACGAGCGGCCTATAGGCAAAGGCCGCCGAAGCGACACGTTGGCACGCCAAATCGCCCGGCTTTGCGCGATGTTGCTCAAACCAACGTCGATAAGCTGCGTCGTCTGCACGCGCGTCCTTCATGCGGTTCCAACTGTCATCGAACATGCCGTTGTACAGGCGACCATCCATGGCGCAAAACCCGCTCTGGATCTGCTCTGTGGGATCGCTCACAATCGCGACAAAATCTCGTATATCCTGAGGCATCTCAACGCTCAGATACGTTTTATTGACGCGGCATCCGTTCTGCTGCGGCACATCGACCTGCGATTCAAACACATGCACGGTGGCATCAATCGCATTCATATGCGTATCGAAGATCTGGAGCTCAGGGGAGCACTGGGGGTCTCCCGCCCAGGCAACCTCATAGCGCCACACCGCGCCGGCGTCTGTCGGCAAATAGCGAATGGCATCGATCTCGTAGCGACCGCAGCATTCGCCACGCTGCGCATCGCGGATAAGCGCGCACAGCGCAGGCTTTGCTTTGTAGTTAATCTTGGATTCCAGCTTGGCCACGCGGCTATCGAGGCGAATGGAGCCCAACCTTTGGCCACCGGATGCAAAAACGACATCCATCGACGAGCCATCCAAAAACGGAAGCACCAAGACGGCGAGCTCGCGCTCGTAATCGGAAACGGAAGGGCAAAGCGCCAGCACACGGCCATGATCGACCGGGAGCACCAGCGACAGCACACAAGAACCGCTCGTCGTCGCATGGGCAAACGCTTGAGAACCCTCCCGCTCAATAAGCGCGGCGACATCCTGACCGGCAAAACGAAGCAGCACAAACAGACGGCCCTGACTGCGGCAAAGTGCCAAACGCTTGATACTCATCTACACTTCTCGCTTTCCCAGGGCGTTCGCTGCCATGCGTTTACAGGCACCCAGGCGCCCAAACCTCAAGACGTCGTAATCGAACATGAGCTTTTTGCACGCACGGGCATTGGGGGCCTTGCTGGTAAGCGCCGCACGCACCATGGCAGCAACAGAAGGAGCGCATTGTGCGAGCGCAGCATCGCTGCCCACGGCAGAACCGGCAAGTGCCGTGGCAACGGCAGCAAACACCTTGCCGCAATCCGAACCCAGCAACCTGAGCGCATCGTACAGCACCAGGTCGCATAGGAAGTACGCCAGGTCATCGGCATACTGGACATCGAGACCGTCGCGCTGCCAGTCAGCCAGCACAGCGGAGTAAATCTTCACATGCTCCAGCAGACGCGTCTCGTCGTCATAGCGCATGGTATCCATGAGCGAACCCTTGCGCGCCACGCGGTAGTCATACAGCTTGCTCGAGATAAGCGCGGTCTTGTGCGAACGACCGTACACGGCAAAATCGAAGACCTGGTCCTCGCCATACTTAACGGTTTCGTCGAACACGATCCCGTTGCCCAGCAAAAACTCACGCTTGCAGGCAGTGCGCCATGCAAAGGGGCGAGAAGCTTCCTTAAACAGCAGGTCGGAGCTATAGCCTTCAAACGACACATCGCGCGGGCTCAGCACATAGTTAAGCCACGGATATCCCGCCTCCAGCGGATACGGATTCGCACCAAAGGTCAACACGTCGCAGTCCTCGCGCCCAAAGGCATCGACGATCACGCGGCATGCATCGGGCGTGAACCGATCATCGGAATCCAAAAACGCGACGATAGGCGCCGTGGACGCAGCAATGCCTGCATTACGGGCGCTCGACAGGCCGCCGTTCTCCTTATCGACCAGCGTAAAGCGCGCGTCCTTTTCGCAATAAGCAGCCGCAATATCGCGCGAACCATCTGGCGAGCCATCGTTGACCAGCACGCCTTCCCAATCGGGCATGTCCTGCGCAAGCAGGGAGTCCAGGCACCAGGCCAGGCACTCCTCCACTTTATAGATGGGAACGACAACGGAAATCTTGGGGGTAGCCATAGTCACTCGCTCCTACTGTGCGACCGGAACGTCATCGGGGTGCGGGTTGTCGCCGTAGGTGCGCTGATACGTCAGCACGCGCCAGACCAGCGGCAGGCCGCCAATCTTAAAGTAATGCTTAAACGTATTGAGCTTGCCCGGCTTCTTAAAGTCAAAGCGCGAATCGATATAGGCGCGGGGCGACTTGACCATCAGGCGCAAATCGGTCTCGCCACGCGGATCAAACAGCGACAGGTCAAAGCGACCGGCATCCCTATCGGCCTTCAGCTCGGGTGAAGCCTTCTCCCAAAACTGCCCACGCAGCTCATCGACCAGACGCTCATCATTCCAACGATACGTATCGACCTTCATGCGCATTAAAATGCCCTGGAGCTGAACCTTGAGCTCGGGACGCTCGTCCAAAAAACGTTGCATCTCGGCATATTCGTCGCACACGCAAAACACCTTGTTGGGCGAATTAACGGAGCTCTTCTCGTTATCCTGGCGATAGCACAAAATGGGGTCCGCAATAAACGCGGCACGTTCGGCGCAAGCCCAAACCTTAAAGTTAAAGCCTGCGTCCTGATACGAGGCGCCCGGCGTGGGAAGGAACCGAATCTGATTGTCGTTGAGAAACTCGCGCCGATAGATAGCCGACCAAATGGAAGGTTTGCGGTAGAAGATGCCCGGGCGATCGACGGGGCGATACGCGGCGCCCGTCATATGCTCGTCGATGATCCCAAACAGCTCACGGCGTTCGTTGGGCGTGGACCAATACAGGTAAAAGTCGCCCTTTACCACATCGGCATGCTCAGCATCGGCCTTGGCGACCAGCTTTTGGAGCGAATCCTCAAACATAAAGTCGTCGGACTCAAGGATGCCCACGTACTCACCGCGCGCCATCTCCAGGCCGCGGTTCATCGAGTCGCCGTAGCCGCTGTTGGCTTTGTCGATCATCTTTACACGGGGGTCGCGCTCCATGTACTCGCGAATGATATCCGGCGAGCTATCGGTGGAGCCGTCGTTGATACAGATAATCTCGATGTCCTTAAGCGTCTGCGCCACGGCGGAATCGAGGCACTCGCGTAAGTAGCGTTCGACATTGCAAATGGGGACAAGCAGCGAAACTTTAGGGGTATCAGAGTTCTGCAAGAGAACCTCCTGTTGAATAGCGTGTAACAGGGTTATTTTAGCAGCCGCGTTACGGCGAGCGGCAGCGCTTGGAATTAGATAAAGCGCTCCAGGCAGGCTTTGAGACCACGAGTCGAAAGATAGAACAGCGTGGCGCCTGCCATCGAAACGCCCGAGGTCGCCGCAACGAGCTTGTGGGCAACACGGCAAACGGCGCCCTTAGCAGGCATATCCGCCCACGCCGTTCCCAAAAACGTCGTGAGGTCCATGTTGACGCGAGACGCCACGCGTTGGAAGTCATCAGCATCCAAGCGCGCCAGGTCGAACACAATTAGGTCCAAAAACCAAGTTATCAGCTCGCCGGGACACAGGTCCAAAAGACCGTAGGCCGCCCAGTCCTCCAAGACCTCCTCGAGCATCCTCATATGGGCATCGAGCTTTTTGGCGCGAGCCTCGACACTGTTGAACTCGTGCGTCGCCGATTCACTCTCCATCACGTAGTGGTAGAACTTGTCCGGCATGACGACGGTCTTGTGGGCAAGCGCATAAGCCGCAAATTGGAAGACGACGTCCTCGCCCAAAGCCAAACCGGGGGCGAAGCGAATGCCTTCGCGATTGAGCAGCTCGCGCGAAAAAGCCGCGCGGCAGGCATAGGGCTGCGCATTCGAATGGAACAGCAGTTGGGGATCACGGGCGCCGAAGGTACCAGCTTTGGGGCTCATGAGTTGCTGGACGCGTTTGGGGGCAGCATCGGCAGGTTCACAGACGCCGCCAAAAACGGCGGCCTCGGCATCTGCAGACTCCATGGCATGCAGCACGCGCTCGACCATCTGAGCATCGATGTAATCGTCGGCGTCCACAAAAAAGACGGTCTCGCCCTCGGCGGCATCGATACCGGCATTCCGAGCACACGAGACGCCCGCGTTTTCCTGGTCAATCACCAGTACGCGATCGTCGGCCTGCGCAATCTGGCGCAACACGTTCAACGAATCATCGGTCGAACCGTCGTTGACGCAGACAACCTGAATCGAGCGCTCGGACTGGGCCAACAGCGAATCGACGCATCGCTGAATGGAGCGCGCAGAGTTGTAAACAGGGACGACAATGGTAGCTTTAGGACACGAGGCCTCTCCCATGCCGACCTACCCCCTCAGCGATTCGATGAGGAAGGCGGCGACCACGCCTGGGCCTCCAACCGAGGCGTAATACTTGGCGCGCCCCAAGGCACCATCCGTCGCAAAGTGCGGGTGCTCGTCCACCCAAGCTTCAGGGTCTTTGAGGATCGCAGCAAGATTCGCGCGCTTCCACGGCTTAAGGTCGTCCAGCGAAAAGTCTCCTGCGTCCAAGGAGGCCTGGAACTCCTTGGTCATCTGGACCAGGAACTCTTTATAGAACTTAGGCGCCAGGCGCACGTAGTTCCACATGTACGAATCGTACTTAATGAGCTGATTGAACTTGAGCATGCGCGCGACATCGCCGCTTGCGTGGTCGCGGGCATAATCCTCTCGAATCCAACGCTCAATCTCGGCATACTCGGTATTGACGCAAAAGACCTTAGCCGAAGAATTGACCGAGGAATTCTCGTTGTCTTGGCGATACGACAACACGGCATCATGCAGGTAAACAGCCTTATCGGCGCACGCGATCACCTTAAAGGCGAATGACGTGTCCTGAAAGGATGCCCCCGGAGTCGGCAGGAACGTAATGCCGTTGCGCTCAAGAAAATCGCGACGGTACACGGCCGACCAAATCGACGGCTTTTGCTTAAAGAACTGCGTCGTATCGCTCGGGTGCACCGGCTTGCCACAGTCCTTGGCTTTAAACATCTCGTGCAGCGAACGGCGCTCCTCGGGCTTAGACCAGTAGAAATCAAAGTTCGCCTTCGCAAAGTCGGCATTATTGCTATCGGCGGCCGAGACAAGCTTTTCGAGTGCGTCGGACGCCATAAAGTCATCGGACTCCAAGATGCCCACGTACTTGCCACGCGCCATCTCCAGACCGTGGTTCATCGAGTCGCCGTAGCCGCTGTTGGCTTTGTCGATCATCTTGACGCGCCCATCGCGCTCCATATACTCGCGGATAATCGCCGGCGAGTTGTCGGTCGACCCGTCGTTAATGCAGATAATCTCAATATCCTTGAGCGTCTGCGCCAGGGCGGAATCGAGGCACTCGCGCAGGTAGCGCTGAACATTGTAAATGGGAATAAGCAGCGACAGAACAGGGCTGCCAGAGGCGTTAGTAGACAAATGTGCTCCTTAGGAAATACCTGTCGTTTCATGGTATCAAAGGGTCAGCGCGCCAGCGGGCGTTTATATAATCTATGGAGCCCGCAGAGGCAAACCGATAAGAAAGGACGTCATGCAGCCCAAAGCCGCACGCAACATACCCATCGAAGCGCTGCGTTTGGTCGCGGTCGCCGGCATCGCGGTGTTCCACACCTTTCAGTGGACCTTCCAAGCCGTCTGCGTCGGCGCCGTGGAATATGCCCCACTTGCGATGTTCCCCTATTCCGGCGTGCTCGGTTTTATTAACTTGCTGGGCTGCTGGGCCAACGAGGTCTTCTTTATGATTTCGGGCTATTTTCTCATCGCTTCGGCCGAGCGTGCTTGGGACGGTGGAGCAACATGGAAGTCGCAAATGCAACGGACGGCGCAGCGCCTGGGCAAGGTCATTTTGCCCACTGCGTTTTATTGCCTCGTGGCGCTCGCGTGGTCCACGGTCGTCTCACCCATTCCCGATGTTACCCTCAATACGCACTACTGGTACACGCTAGGCCTTGAGTTTATCTGGGTCTATGCCGCCACGGTCTTCATGGCGTCATGGTTTGGACTGGCTAAGAGTCGACTCCCCCAGAAAACCTACAAGACGACGGTCATCGCCGTTGGCATCCTCGCATTTGTTGTTAACGGGTATTTAGCCGCTATGAGTGCGACAAGCGCCGGCGAGTTTTCTTGGCTCCAAAAGCTCATGAGCGCCGTCACGTACATTATCGCGTTTTTGATCGGCGAACTGCTCCGCGACGTAACCGGCGCCATGGATTCGGACAAGGCGGGCGCCTTAGGCACGCGGTCGCTCGCAGCGGTTTTGGTGCTCGCCACCATCCTGGAAGGAGCACTCTCCTTCACCGGCAACCTCACGGCGATGGCAGTCCTCTCCTACAAATCAACCTCGTTGATCTCGTTTGCCCTCGCTGCCGCCTCTCTGCTCTTTGCGGCGACCCGGCGCAGGGCCTCAGGCAATCCACGGACCGCAGGTGTCATCGTCACCTTATCGACCGCCACGCTTGGTTTCTATGTGATGCAGTCGCTCACCAGTAGCCTGTGGCGTCCCGTCTTCAATACGTTGCTCGCAAACATACTGATCAGCCAAAACAGCCCGGCAGCTATATGTATCGTCACGGGTATCGTCATTAGCATCGTCTTTGCTCTGGCACTTCTCATCATCGATGCAGCTAGAAGTCTTATCGAACGCAAGCTCAAGAGGCAATAGACACGCTGCCGTCAGACGCTAAAGCCGCTACAGCCGTGGCAGGTTCCTGCGTTTTATTCAAAGCTTGCCGCCAAGGTGCGCCGAGCCTTTACAATAGGACAGTCCCAAGGACGTATTCGATAGCTTCCGCGCTGCACTCGCCCGCCGCGCGTGAAAGGATATATTGCCCCATGCCTTCAACCCTTCCCGCTCCCATCGATAAGCTCGCCATTGTCGTCGTTACGTACAAGCGCCAGGAACTCCTGGCCAACTTGTTCGACTCCATGACCGAGCTCACGGCAACGCCCTGGCGCATCGTGATTGTCGATAACGAGAATTCGCGCGAGACCGAGGCCATGTGCACCGCATTCAACGAGCGCCTGGCCAACCTGTGGGGCACCGACATCGAACAGCCCGACGCGAAGGGCGGCACCGACCGCGTCATCTACGCACCACAGCTCGAAAACGGCGGCGGTGCAGGTGGCTTCTCCGCTGGCACCAAATGCGCCTACGACCTGGGCGCCCAGTGGTTCTGGGTGATGGACGACGACGTGCTCGTCATCCCCGAAGGCATCGAGCGTCTTGCCAAGTGGACCGACCGCTACGATGTCATCCAGGGTTCGCGCCTAGACTTTGACGGCGGCGCCTTCTTTTGGCAGTACCAGCTCATCCTTTCGCTCGGCATTCCCAACCCAGTCGCCAAGTGGGACTTGGGTCCAGAGGGTTATCGCGCCATGAACCAGCTGTGCTTTGAGGGCGGCATGTTCTCGCGCCGCGTGGTCGACAAGATCGGCCTGCCCGACGCGCGCTTCTTTATCTACGGCGACGATGCCTGCTATGGCTACGTGGCCAGCCAGCACTTCCCCGCCGCCGTTGTTGCCGACGTGGTGCTCAAGCGCGCCCGCGCCGTCTCTAACTGGGACATCGCCGGCAAACGCCAGCTCAACTCCACGAGCGACACCAACCGCTACTACATCATGCGCAACCGCGGTTATCTGGCACGCTACATGCAGATCTACGGCGACTACCACCCCGTGCTGTTCCGTCTGGGCAACGCCGCGACCTTCTGCAAGGAATTCATTCGCCTGGCTGCGGTCGATAAGTGCTTTAAGACCGGTATTCCGGCGCTGCGCCGTGGCATGAAGGACGCCCGCAAGATCGTCAAGGACCCCAACTGGAAGCCCATGCCGCCCATGAAGGACGCGGAGTAGTAAAGGGCTTTCGTCATCCCCTATAACCGCTGGCACACCACGGACACACGCTGCCCGTCAAAGCCAAAGCCCCAGCGCATGCGTCCAATGGCGGGGCGTGGCACACGGATTTCGTCGATGCCGTCGCGCTCTATGTCGAGCAGCGCCTGCACGGCCAGCAATTCCAGGCCCAGCGCATCCACACCGGGGTCATACATCATGTTGATCGTTATCAGCGGACGTTCATCGAGCATACCGATCGTATCGGCTATGTCGAACACGGCGCCCGTGGGAAAAACCTGGATGTCCCAGCGATCCGCGCCACACTTTCGCCTCGAGGCAGGATTGGCATAGCCAGGCAAGCCAAAGCAGAGCCCCTGCAAGAGCAGATGATATGGCAGCGGCGTATCTGGGTCGGTCTCGCCGATTCCCGCATCTCCCAAGATGCGGCTTAGCGCCCGCCTCACGGTATCCTCGTTCCCATGGCACAGCCCGTCGCGAAACACATCGACGTCTCGAATGTCTTCTGCAGCGCACTCAAACCACTCAATAATCACTAGACGCAAGGCCTGGCGAAGCTCGTTATTGGGCAATCGCAAAGCACGGAGGCGATCGCCATGCTCTGGCTCCTCAGTCATATCCGTCGTGAGAAAACCGGACAGATACAGCGCTGTCCACATGCCATCGTCAGGCGAGACATCTGGCTCTGCAGTGCCCAAACAAAGCGGGACCTCAGCGCACCCATGGGCCTCGAGCAAATCAAACAAGACCGAAAGGCGGTCGAGATTCCACCCGGCAACTACCCTACTCAGGCAATCGGCATATCCATACAGATCGGCACGCACAGGCGCCGTGCAGCCTCGGCCCAGAAAACCGATCACACGCTCTGGACTCGAGCAATAGGCCCTGCCAAACCGATACCCCTCGAGCCATTCACGCGCATCATCCAGGTATTCCTCGCGCCCAGCATGATTCAAAAGAGCCTCGACCTCGGCATCCGAAAAACCGAACCATCGGTCACACCACGCCGACAGCGGCGTCGTCAGACAATACGAGCAGCAGTGCAAAGAAAGCGCCGCTACGGCAGGGCCGGGATACTCCCCCATCAGACACGTCAGCCGCAACGAATCGCGCGCAGTGGCAATGGCGTCGAACAGCACGCGATCGAGCAGCTCCGCCGGACCGGCTACGGAAACGTCCCTCGCGCTCGCACGGCGAGACCACGCCGCATCGTACCCATCAACGAGCAATACAACCTGCCCATCGCAGGCCATCTCCAGCAGCTCAATGAGCACACCGAGCACCGAGTCAACCTCATCCTCGCTCGCCGCGCCACGCGCAACGCGTTCGATGTGACGTACCTTGTCTCGAGCTAAATCCGGAGCCTCCAAAAGCGCCAGCAGGCGAGCGCACTCGTCCGAAAGAGCATCGCGCACGACGTCGGCAACATCGGTGCCACGCCTCGCAGCGCCAGAAAAGTCCAGCGATATCACAGGATAGCAAGCGTACTCATCCCGATAGCGCCCGCCGTCCGCATCCCAAATCTGAGCATCGGCAAACAAAAGCTGACCAGCGCGACCGACCGCTGGACGCTCCAGAAAAGCCCTGAGCATCGACAGGTTCATGCTCTTGCCAAAACCCTCGGGTCGACAGCACACCACAACGGACGCGTCGCAGTCCAACACATCGGCAATAAACATGGTCTTGTCGACCAGCGTGCAGCAACCAAGAGCCTCCGCATAGTCGTGCATGCCAATGGGCAAAGCCGCATCGTCGGCACAGCCGATCAAACGCACGCCAAAGCCGTCAGCACAACCATTATTTGCCTGTTCAGACACCAAAACGTTCCCCCTAAATCGCAGCACGATGCCAATTGTAATGACCGCATCGCATGTACCGATGTCGCCGCGCAAACATATCGGGCAACGGTAGTAACAAGAGGTGTGAGGGGGCACAATTAATCGTTGCACAACAAAACGGGGCCCGATACATTCGCACCGGACCCCGTCCCGACTATTTAGTTATCTGGCAACTGAGAGCCTACTCCCCCGAGTCGTCCTCCCCAGAAGCCTTCTTCTGCTGATCGAGCTTATGCTTACCACTTACGATAGACGTAGCGCCCAGCGTGGCCAAGCTCGCGCTGGCAAGGCTCGCCATAACGATAAGGTCGCCCGTCTTGGGCATGTTACCGCCCGAAGTCTTAGTCGTTGTAGTGGTGGTTGTAGTGGTCACCGTCTTGGAGTCATTTTGCTCTTGGTTCTGGTTGTCGGTGTTGCCTTTACTGCTGTCCTCGCCCTGCTGCTTTCCGTCCTCGGTCTTGTCCTTGTTCTTGTCCTTCTCCTCAGATTCAGACTTCTTGTCCTCGTCCTTCTTCTGAGCGGACTTGTCGTCCTTCTCATCAGAGCTAGAACCCTTATCGGATTCAACCTTCTCGGAAGCCTTATCCTTGGAGTCGCCCTTTGCGGCTTCGGTCTTTTCCGTGGAAGCCTGATCAGAGTTGTCCTTGTTCTGGGCCGAGCCGTTATTGACGCCAGCCATCAGCGAAGAACCCAGCGTAGAACCAAGCTGCTCGGAGAAAGAAGGCTTCTTGTCCGGCGAAGCAACGGGAGCGTCCGGTGCCTTATTCGAGTCGTCCTTGGAAGCATCGGAATCAGGGGTTGCGTCAGAGCCAGAGCCGTTGTTAGAGCCGGTGTCAACGGACGAATCGCTCGAGCCGGTGGATGAGTTAGAGGTGTCAGCGTCGGTCGAACCAGAAGCGTCGCTGTCCGTATTGCCGGCAGAGCTTGAAGACGAATCGCCCGCAGCAGAGCCGTTCGAATTGGAGCCGTTCGAGGTAGAGCCGTCGTTGGTAGTGCCACCAGCAGAGCCATTACCGTCAGCATCGGTCGAGGGCGCATCCATCCTGTCATCGTTGGCATCGTCACTCGAGTCGTCATTCGAATCAGGTGTCGGCGAGGGCGCCGGTGTAGGCTCGGGCTGCACGGGCGTCGCAGCGGCAGCGGCCTCGTCCTCGGCGATATAAGCCAAGCAGTCCTTCAGCTCATTCTTATAACGGTTCTTCCAGCCCTCATGATACTGGGGCTGGCTCGAATACTTGGTGGCGACATTGTTGACCACGCTATTGGAGAGCGCCGTCACAAACTCACGGTCAGTCATATCATTAGAAAGATTCGCCCAGCGGAAGAAGTCCCTGCAGCCACCGGTGCCGCACATGTTGGTAATGCTCCACACCATGCCCTTGACGCAATCGGCACGGCCCGAAATATCAATACCAAGGCCGCTCTTGAGCCACGCCTCGGTCACCGCATAGTACGAGTTGTACGCATAGGCATCTTGAAGTGCTGAGAACTCAACAGGATCGGTGTTGTACGCGCCTTGGAAGGCATCCTGAGCGATACGGCCCAACTCGGTGAGCTGGCCGTTCTCGTACATGGCATTGCTCGTGTTGGAAATCTCGCTGCCGCGATCAATCGCATCCTTGAGCATGCTGTATTTTTCAGGGTTGTAGTTGTAGGCCTGCTTCATAAACGGGATGAGCGACCAACGGCGGTCGAACTGGTAATAGCCCAGCGCGTTATAACCGTCGCCATACGAAAAGCCCTGGTTATAGTTGCCATGGCTCTCATATTTGGTGAAGTACTTCATCTCGGGAGTCACGTTGACAAACGAAACGCCCTGGACCGACCTCAGCACGCCCGAGAAGGACTGCTGGGTGTAAAGGCCCTTATCGATATCGGTGGCATCCGAGGCAACGCCCGGCGTGGGCTCCTCGGCAGCGGCGGGCGCGGGCGCGGTAACGGCGCCAAACGAAAGCGCCAGCGTCAGGCCCGCGACAATAGCAGAATGCTTGGGCTGCATAAGATCCTCCCTGCATTGGTATAGTTAAAGTGCAGTTTGCAAAGATAGAAATAAGTATTGCAGCTCGCCCGTTGTTGCACAACAACCCCTCGGTAAACGGCAACAACCCTCCGCGAAATCTTAAGGAATTGAGCTCAACCTACAGCTTAATGTCAAAGTTGATCTCGGGGACGGCGGCCAGGTCGGCCAACGTCACGCCGTCAACGTACTTTTCAATCACGTCGTCCAGCCCGCGCCAGAACTTGACGGTCGAGCACAAATCGCTACGGGTGCAGCTGTTGTCGATGCCATCGCACGCCACCGGAGCCGTGCTGCCCTCGACGGCACGCAGGATGTCGCCGGCACGCACCTCGGCCGGGTCCTTGGCCATCATGTAGCCGCCGCCCTTGCCGCGCACGCTCTTAAGCAGGCCCGCCTTCATAAGCGGACGAACCAGCTGCTCCAGATACTTTTGCGAGATATGCTCGCGGTCGGCAACCTCGCGCAAGGCAATCTTGCCCTCGGCGTCGCCCAGCGCCGCGATATAGATCATTAACCGGAGGGCATAGCGGCCCTTGGAAGAAATGAGCATACCTACCCTCCCATCGCATCTGGGACAACATAACCAGGTTTGTTTGTCCCAAATTAAAAGTAAGTGGGACAAACACAACAGGTTATTTTGTCCCAGAATTTGAAAAGTCGAGTGGATTAGTCGGGTTTTCCCTTGACTAACGCCGAACCCATAGTAACTTTATTCCGAGAAGATTCCTAGGGTTTAGTACACCTATGAGTACACCATATACAGAGAGGGACAACATGAGCGCAAATCCGCTGCTTTCCATCGAAGGTCTGACCGCCTCCGTGGACGAGAAGACCATCCTCCACAACGTCAACCTCAACGTCGCCGCCGGCGAGACCCACGTGTTGATGGGTCCCAACGGCGCCGGCAAGTCCACCCTCGGCCACCTGGTCATGGGCGACCCCGTTTACACGGTCAACGACGGCCGCATCGTCTTTGACGGCCAGGACATCACCGAGCTCACCACCGACAAGCGCTCGCGCGCCGGCCTGTTCCTGAGCTTCCAGGCCCCGGTCGAGATTCCGGGCGTGCCGCTGTCGAGCTTTTTGCGCGCCAGCATCGCCGGCCGCCCCGGCCTGGAGATGAAGGGCAAGGAGTTCCGCCGTCGCGTCAAGGAACTCGCGGCCGAGCTCAACATGGATACCGCCTACCTCAACCGTGAGCTGGGCGTGGGCTTCTCGGGCGGCGAGAAGAAGAAGGTCGAGATGCTCCAGCTTTTGCTGCTGCAGCCCAAGCTCGCCATCCTGGACGAGACTGACTCCGGCCTGGACGTCGACGCCCTTTCCACCGTCAGTCATGGCATGGACGCCTACCGCAAGAGCTGCGACGGCTCCATGCTCATCATCACGCACAACACGCGCATCCTGGAGCACCTGGATGTCGACCGCGTCCACGTTATGGTCAAGGGCCACATCGTGCGCGAGGACGACGCCTCGCTGATCCCCTGGATCGACAAGAACGGCTTTGAAACCTTCGAGCGCGAGGCCGCCGAGCAGCGCGCCCAGGCCGAGGCCGCCGCTGCCGAGCAGCAGGCGTAAAGGGGCGACGCAATGACCAAGAACCGCACCGAGGTCGCGGACATCGACCGCAGCCTCTACGACTTCACCTTTGGCGAGGAGGGATTTGAGCGCCTCGACGCCGGCATCACGCCCGACATCGTGCGCGAGATCAGCGCCAAGAAGGACGAGCCGCAGTGGATGCTCGACCTGCGCTTAAAGTCCCTCGAGATCTTTAATCGTTTTCCCGACCCGACGTGGGGCCCCTCCATCGAGGGCCTGGACATGGATAACATCGTCACCTATGTCAAGCCCAACACCGACCAAAAGCACGACTGGGAG
Source organism: uncultured Collinsella sp. (assembly GCA_902469055.1). Classification (GTDB taxonomy): domain Bacteria; phylum Actinomycetota; class Coriobacteriia; order Coriobacteriales; family Coriobacteriaceae; genus Collinsella. The sequence continues at coordinate 65,819 of CABRBC010000027.1, read as the reverse complement.
TCGGTGCCCGACGACATCAAGAACACCTTTGAGCGCCTGGGCATCCCCGAGGCCGAGCGCAGCTACCTGGCAGGCGTCGGCGCGCAGTACGACTCCGAGCTGGTCTACCACAACATGCAGGACACGGCGTCCAAGATGGGCATCGTCTACTCCGGTATTGAGGAAGCCCTGCATGACCCGCAGTGGGAGCCGCTCATCCACGAGAAGTTTATGACGCTCATCCCGCCCACCGACCACAAGTTTGCGGCCCTGCACGGCGCCGTGTGGTCGGGCGGCTCGTTTGTCTACGTGCCCAAGGGAACCAAGTTGGACTTCCCGCTGCAGAGCTACTTCCGCCTTAACGCCAAGGGCGCCGGCCAGTTTGAGCACACGCTCATCATCGTCGAGGACGATGCCGACCTGCACTTCATTGAGGGTTGCTCCGCGCCCAAGTACAACGTGGCCAACCTCCACGCCGGCGCCGTCGAGCTCTTTGTGGGCAAGCGTGCGCACCTGCGCTACTCGACCATCGAGAACTGGTCCAAGAACATGTACAACCTCAACACCAAGCGTGCGCGCGTGGACGAGGACGGCGACATCGAGTGGATCAGCGGCTCCTTCGGCAGCCACGTGGGCTACCTCTACCCCATGAGCGTGCTCAACGGCCGCCGCGCCCGCTCGAGCTTTACCGGCATCACCTTTGCCGGCGCCGGTCAAAACCTCGACACCGGCTGCAAGGTCGTGCTCAACGCGCCCGAGACCTCGGCAACTGTCGAGACCAAGGGCATCTCCAAGAGCGGCGGCATCCAGACCTTCCGCAGCTCCATCGTGGCCACGCCCAAGGCCGAGGGTTCCAAGGCAACCGTGAGCTGCCAGTCGCTCATGCTCGACGACCAGAGCCGCTCCGACACTATTCCGGCCATGGACATCCGTGCCAAGAACGTCGACATCGGCCACGAGGCAACTATCGGCCGCATCGGCGACGACAAGGTGTTCTACCTGATGAGCCGCGGTATCTCGGAGGAAGAGGCCCGCACCATGATCGTCAACGGCTTTGCCAACCCGGTCTCCAAGGAGCTGCCGCTTGAGTACGCTGTCGAGATGAACAACCTGATCAAGCTCGAGATGGAAGGAGCGATCGGATAATGAAACAGACCACCAACACCGCTGCTACCACCCTTGAGCAGGTCAACGCGATGCCGGCGGCCACTTGGGGTTGGCTCAAGATGAACCAGACCAAGCTCGAGCTCTCTGACGAGCTTGCCGCCGCTCCCACCGAGGCCGTTGAGGTCGAGGGCTTGGACGAGCAGTTTACTGGCGTGGCAGACGCGTTCGAAGCCGCCATGGACGCCATCGCCGAGCGCTTCCCCGAGCGCCGCGCCTCCGCCGCCGGCGATGCTGCCGACCGCGCCCGCATCACGCCCGAGACCGAGCTCGACGTGCCCGCCACCTCTGTCTACCAGGCCGGTGCTATCAAGCTCGAGGAGGAGCTCTCCCCTGCTGAAGCCTTCGAGACCGGCATGGGCGAGGCTGTCTACGCCTACTTGGCCGAGCACGCCACCAAGCGCGTCGTCATCGATGTGCCCGCATACAAGCACGCCACGGTTACCGTGCGTGTGAGCGGTGTCGATGCTGCCGCGACCATCGCCGTCATCGACGTCGTCGCCCGTCCCCAGTCGACGCTCGATCTGCTTATTGCCCTGGACTCGCCCGTTGCCGGCCAAGGCGTCGTGGGATCCGTGCTACGCGTGTGCGCCCACGAGTACGCCACCGTCAACGTGACCTGCACGCAGACGCTCGACGATAGCTGGATCGCGCTCGACGACACCGGCCTGTTCCTGGACGAGGGCGCGCGCGTCAACGTGCAGCACACCGTCCTGGGTGCCGGCGCCAGCGCCACCGGCCTTGCCGGCGACCTGCTGGGCGATACCGCCAAGGTCACCATCGATACTGACTACCTGGGCGCCCGAGAGCAGGTGCGCGACTTTAACTACGAGCTGCGCCACCGCGGTCGCAAGACCGAGTGCGAGATCGACGCCAACGGCGTGCTGACCGGCACGTCCAAGAAGGTCTACCGCGGCACCATCGACCTCGTGCACGGTTGCAAGGGTGCAACCGGCACCGAGCGCGAGACGGTGCTTTTGGCCAACAAGGGCGTCGACAACAAGACCGTTCCCGTCATTCTCTGCGACGAGGACGACGTCGCCGGCAACCACGGAGCCACCATCGGCCACGTCCGCGACGAGCAACTGTTCTACCTCGCCTGCCGCGGCCTTGACCAAAACGCCGCCGAGGACCTGTTCGTCCGCGCCAAGCTGGAGGACGCCGCACTTTCCGCCACCGACGAGCGCACCCGCGCCGCCGTCGTCCGCCTGGGCAACAACCTGATCGACAACTTTGAAGAGGAGCTCGCATGATCGACACCGAGCACGTTAAATGCGACACCTGTACCGCACCGGAGCCTATGGAGCTCGACGCCAGCGACGAGGCCTCGCGCGGCTGGCCCACTGTGGACATCGAGACTAACCCCTACAAGGGCCAGTTCCCGCTGTTCCAGCAGCACCCCGAGATCGCCTTCCTCGATAGTGCCGCCACCGCGCAGCGTCCTGCCTGTGTGCTCGACGCCGAGCGCGACTTCTACCAGCGCATGAACGCCAACCCTCTGCGCGGCCTGTACTCGCTGTCCGTCGAGGCCACTGAGGCTATCGCGAAGGTGCGCCAGCAGATCGCCGACCTCATCGGCGCTGCCCAGGCCAACGAGGTCGTCTTCACCCGCAACACGAGCGAGTCGCTCAACCTGGTCGCCAAGAGCTTTGCACCCACAGTCCTCGAGCCGGGCGACGAGGTCGTCATCACCATCATGGAGCACCACTCCAACCTGATTCCGTGGCAGCAGGTCTGCCGCGAGACCGGCGCCAAGCTCGTCTACCTCTACCCCACCAAGACCGGTCAGCTCACCACCGAGGAGGTTCTTGCCAAGGTTGGTCCCAAGACCAAGATTCTGGCCGTGGGTCAGGTCTCCAACGTGTTGGGCGTCGAGAACCCGGTCAAGAACCTCGGCAAGCTCGTGCACAAGTACGGCGGCTACCTGGTCGTCGACGGTGCACAGTCGCTGCCGCACATGCCGGTCGATGTGGCCGACCTGGGCGCCGACTTCTTTGCCTTTAGCGCGCACAAGGCCATGGGCCCCATGGGCATCGGCGTGCTGTGGGGCAAAATGGACCTGCTCAACGCCATGCCGCCCATGCTCACCGGCGGCGAGATGATCGACTCGGTCACCGAGCAGGACGCCATCTGGGCGCCCGTTCCCGAGAAATTCGAGGCCGGCACGCAGGACGCCGCCGGCATCTTCGCCACGGGTGCAGCACTCGACTACCTGGTCAACACGGTGGGTTACGAGAACATCCAGGCCCGCGAGCGGGCACTCGTCCACTATCTGATGGGCGAACTCATGCAGCTCGACTTTGTCCAAATCATCGGTTCCATCTACTGGGACAACCACCACGGCGTTGTGAGCTTTAACGTCAAGGGAATTCACCCGCACGACGTCGCGAGCATCATGGACATGGACGGCGTCTGCATCCGCGCCGGCCACCACTGCGCGCAGCCGCTGCTCACCTGGCTGGGCGTCGAGAACCTTGCCTGCTGCCGCGCCAGCGTGGCCTTCTACAACGACAAGGCCGACATCGACAAGTTCGTCGCCGGCCTGCATCACGTTTGGAGCACGTTCAATGGGTAATCTGTACACCTCCACCACGTTTATGGAGCACAACTCGCACCCCGACTATAAGTACGAGATGGATGCTCCCACGCACGAGCACGACGGTATCAACCCCAGCTGCGGAGACGAGCTCACCTTGCAGCTGCGTGTCGAGAACGATGTAATCGAGGAAGCCTCGTTTACCGGGCACGGCTGCGCCATAAGCCAGGCCAGCGCCGACATCATGGCCGACCTCATCACCGGCGAGACCGTCGAGGAGGCGCGTCGCTTGGCGGGACTCTTCCTCGCCATGATCCGCGGCGAGAAGCTCTCCGAGGACGACCTGGAAAACCTGGACGAAGCCGCCCAGCTCCAGGACATCTCGCACATGCCCGCCCGCGTCAAATGCGCCGAGCTCGCCTGGCGCACCCTCGACGGCATGCTCACGGGACAAAAAAATCAGTAGTACTTGTCCCAAATCTTAAGATTTTTGTTGGCCGAATCGCTTGACAAGAGTGGTTCGGCCATTTTCTATTCCGAAAGCTCAGCCCGTGCCTTCACCCGCGCATAAGCGCGCACGATACGAGAGACGGTACTTTTGCCAATCCCGGTATACCGCTCAATCTGGCGCACCGTAAAACCGGCATCGTGCAATCCAAAAATAACGGTATCGCGCTGCGCAGGCGGTGCGTCTTTAACCCCATGGAGCGGAGCCCCGAGGCTCTTCGCCAACTTGTCGGCAAAGGCGTGGCGTTCCCACTCTGTCTCTTTCATATCGCGCAGCGCCGGTTCGCCGCCGTCGGGCGTCGAAAGCGAATAGGCAATAAAGCCCTCGGCAGAACCAAAAAGCTCAAGCACGCAAGAAGGATCAGAAAATCCCCTCGCGACATCGGCCGCGTCACCGTCGTAAGCGCACAAATGCTCCGGAAAGCTGCTCCAGGGATAACGCTCAATGAGACTGATGCCCGCCTCCTGCGGATCGGCGTGAACGGAGCGAATAGCCTCCATCACCTGCCAGTCGGTATCGAGCGAGCGCCGGTCAAAACGGTTCTGGAACAGATGCCCTGTGCGCCCCGTGCGTTTATTGAACCGCCGCGCGTACGTCAAAAGCAGCCGGTGCATCGCCGCGCTCATCGCGTCCTCGTAATCTGCAAGCACCAGACGCACGTGATTGCCCATAAGGCACCAGGCGATAACCGTCACGCCCGCCTTGCGGCAGCACTCACGCATCAGCTCCAAGAACTCCCACCGGTCTTCATCGCCCTCAAAGATGAGCTGCTTGCCCGTACCGCGGGCACAGACATGGTAAAAGCCGGTAACCGTTCTCCAAACGCGCTGCATGGCGCTCCCTTCGCCGGGATCTGCTTGCCATCCAATACAGCACGATTGAAGCGTGCCATCAAAACATTCACGCAAAACAATTCGCTCGCGCGGCCAAAGGCAGTAAACAGGCGGCGAACGGCACCGTTGCAACAGGTCACCCCTGCAACGCTTACAAAAGCTGACCAAAAGCTTGCCCAAGACGGACCCCCTCTACGGAAGTGCACGACCACAGAATATAGAGTTAAACCGTTTCAATTGAAAGTTCCGCGCATCTCGCTACGAAAACTGAGCCGTTCGCCGAATATTCCGTGCATTTCGCGGTATTATAGGGGCTGCATGTCATGTCCCTTTCGAAGGGTCGCCCGGCAATCGCCAGCCACGGCCCCCAGACGGGACGCCAACACGATAGAGAGGAGAGGCATGCAGTACTCACAGGAAGTGGAGAACATGTGCCCCGTTGCCAAGGGTGCATACCACGGCCCCGCACCCATCCCCGAGGAGGGCAAGTGGGTCCAGGCTAAGGAGATTTCCGACATCTCCGGTCTTACGCACGGTGTGGGTTGGTGCGCACCTCAGCAGGGCGCCTGCAAGCTCACGCTGAACGTCAAGGACGGCATCATCGAGGAGGCCCTCGTTGAGACCATCGGCTGCTCGGGTATGACCCACTCTGCCGCCATGGCTTCCGAGATCCTCCCCGGTAAGACCATCCTCGAGGCCCTCAACACCGACCTCGTCTGCGACGCCATCAACGTTGCTATGCGCGAGATCTTCCTGCAGATCGTTTACGGCCGCAGCCAGACCGCGTTCTCCGAGGGCGGCCTGCCCGTGGGCGCCTCCCTCGACGACCTCGGCAAGGGCCTTCGCTCTCAGGTCGGCACCATGTTCGGCACCAAGGCCAAGGGCGCTCGTTACCTCGAGCTCGCTCAGGGCTACGTCACCCGCATGGCTCTCAACGACAAGAACGAGATTATCGCATTCGAGTTCCTGAACCTCGGCAAGTTCACCGACGCCGTCAAGGCCGGCAAGACCCCCGAGGAGGCCATCGCTGGCGCTATGGGCCACTATGGTCAGTGGGAGAACGCTGCCAAGTACATCGACCCGCGCACCGACGAGGAGACTCACTCCGTCGCCAGCGTGTTCCCGGTTCACGAGTAGAAAGGGAGGGAAATAACTATGACTGTTACGTTCGAAGGTTACGAGCGCCGCGCTGACAAGATCAACAAGTGCCTCGCCGACAACGGCATCGCCTCCCTCGAGGAAGCTCTGCAGATCTGCACCGACAAGGGCTTCAACCCGCGTGAGATCGTCAACAACACCCAGTCCATCGCCTTCCAGAACGCCGAGTGGGCCTACACCCTCGGCTGCGCTCTCGCTGTCAAGCGCGAGGCCAAGACCGCTTCTGAGGCTGCCGCCATCATCGGCGAGGGCATCCAGGCCTTCACCGTTCCCGGCTCCGTCGCCGAGGACCGCAAGGTCGGTCTGGGCCACGGCAACCTGGGCGCTATGCTGCTCTCCGACGACACCGAGTGCTTCGCCTTCCTGGCTGGCCACGAGTCCTTCGCTGCCGCTGAGGGCGCTATCGGTCTGGCTCTGAACGCCAACAAGGCTCGCAAGAAGCCGCTGCGCGTTATCCTCAACGGTCTGGGCAAGGACGCCGCCCAGATCATCGCCCGCATCAACGGCTTCACCTACGTGAAGACCCAGTTCGACTACTACACGGGCGAGCTCAAGGTCGTCGAGACCATCCCCTACTCCGATGGTCCCCGCGCCGCCGTTAACTGCTACGGCTCCGACGACGTCCGCGAGGGCGTTGCCATCATGTGGCACGAGAACGTCGACATCTCGATCACCGGTAACTCCACCAACCCCACGCGCTTCCAGCACCCCGTCGCTGGCACCTACAAGAAGGAGCGCATCGAGGCTGGCAAGAAGTACTTCTCCGTCGCTTCTGGTGGCGGCACTGGCCGTACCCTGCACCCGGACAACATGGGCGCCGGCCCTGCCTCTTACGGCATGACCGACACCATGGGCCGCATGCACTCCGACGCCCAGTTCGCCGGTTCTTCCTCCGTGCCTGCGCACGTTGACATGATGGGTCTCATCGGCATGGGCAACAACCCCATGGTCGGTGCCACCGTCGCCTGCGCTGTCGCCGTCGAGGAGGCCCTCAAGGCCTAATCGCGCCCGCGCGATGCTCATATAGTTGAGCTTTGGAGCCGCTACCTTTCAAGGTAGCGGCTCTTTTTGTTTGCGCTGGCGCAGGGTAGCTAATGCCGATATATCAGCTGGGGCGAAATACGAGATGTGATGAGATGGAGCGTCAGAGTATCCATGACGCCCACCTGCCATATTTGCCCTTTACCGATTTGCCGAGTCTTTGCGGCCCCTTTGCCGATCACCCGTGCGACAATGCGCCGGACGAGAAAGGAATACGATGGAATCGACTGATGTACTGGTAATTGGATCTGGCATTGCGGGCCTTTGTGCCGCCATCGAAGCGGCACGCACGGGTGCAACCGTCACTGTGGCAAGCGCCGGCAAGACCATGAGTGGATCGAGCTTCTTCCCGGGTACCTGGGGCCTCGGCCTCATCGGTCCCGTTGACGAAGACGACGAGCAGGACCTCATCGACACCATCCTGACCGTCGGCGGCGGCGTTGCCGACCCCGAACTCGTCCAAACGTTCGTCCACGGCATTCCCCAAGCAATTGAATGGCTCGAGCAAGACCTGGGCGTTGAGCTCCAGCGTCCGCAAAGCGCCGAGAGTGCTCAGCAAAAGCAGTTTATCCCCTGCTTTGACCACAAAACGCGCATGTGGCGCGGCCTCACCCGCAAGCCCCTTGAGGACGCTCTGACAGCCCGGATCGAGTCGCTCGGCATTCGCCTGCTCCCCCGCCATGAGCTTATCGACCTTGTTGAGGACACGAACGGCAGAATCACCGGAACCGTGCTCTACAACCTCACCGAAGATCGAATCGTGCCCTTTGCTACCAAAGCCACGATCATCGCAACCGGTGGCACGGGTGGCCTGTTCGAGCGAAGCCTCACTTCCGCCGACGTGCTCAGCTCATCACAGGCCATCGCACTGGCGCACGGCGCATCGCTTACTAATATAGAGTTCATGCAGATGATGCCCGGCTTCATCGAGCCCAAGCGCAACCTGGTCTTCAACGAGAAAACCTGGCGCTACGTACATGTAGACCAGCCGGTAGATATTGCCGACGACAAGCTGGACGACCTGCTCGAGCAGCGCTCTGGATATGGTCCCTTCACGTCACGCTTGGCCTCCCGCGCTATCGATCTCGTCATCGATCAGGCAGGTGTCGAAGGCCTGGCACTCCACTACGACTTCCCCCGCGGGGATGTCCCAGAGTTTGTGCAGACCTTTGCCACCTGGCTGCAAGACGAGCACGGCATCGCCCCGACTGACGAGATGCGCGTTGCGATGTATGCCCACGCCGCTAATGGCGGCATCAAGATCGATAAGACCGCGCACACGGGCGTTGAGGGCCTCTACGCTTGCGGCGAGGCGACAGGCGGCATGCACGGCGCCGACCGCATTGGTGGCTTGTCAAGCGCCAACGGCATCGTGTTCGGGCGCATCGCAGGCGCATCGGCAGCCCTCACAGCGCAGAAAGAGCCTGAAGCGGCCCTGAAGACGGATATCACCCTCCCCCAGTACGGCATTGCCACAACAGATGCCGATCGCCTGACACACAGCCTTAGGCACACGATGAGCACCTATTGCATGATCAACAGGACCGAAACAGGCCTATCCGAGGCCCTGCAACAGCTTGAAAGCCTGCAAGACAAGGCCATGGCGCTGAGCAAGCCGCATGCCGATGACAGCGAGATCGCAGCCCTCGCCCGCCTACAGTCGCAGATTCAGCTGTCGACGGAGATGGTCAAAGCCATGCGCAAGCGAACCGAAAGTCTCGGATCGCACTATCGAGCAGACTAAATCGATTCTCACTTTGAGTTTGATCACAACTTCTCAACATGCATCGAGCCCCGTGAGCATAATTCTCATAAGGAGAGCACGTTTATGGGGCTTTAGCCGTGTTTCCCTAAGGGAATCACGGTGCAGTTTCCCCAACTTCGCGCCCCGACGGGTTCGACCCCATGAAAGGTCAACAAAAAAAGCGACCAGCCGAAGCCAGTCTCTTTAACATGCTTTGGTGGGCCGTCAGGGGGTCAGCCTGCTGCGCAGGCGGCCGCTGCGGCGCCAAGGCGCCTTGCGCGCTACGCTGGTAAATGCTTACGTATTTCCTCAGCTCCGCGCCCTTACGGGTTCGACCCCATACGAGGTCAACAAAAAAGCGACCAGCCTGAGCCAGTCGCTTTAACAATCTTTGGGTGGGCCGTCAGGGGGTCGAACCCTGGACCTTGGGATTAAGAGTCCCCTGCTCTACCAACTGAGCTAACGACCCAAAGCTAAAGTCCGTTGTGGCGGACTTTAGAGGAGATATCGTGTGGTGGGCCGTCAGGGGGTCGAACCCTGGACCTTGGGATTAAGAGTCCCCTGCTCTACCAACTGAGCTAACGACCCGATATCAACACGAAGCAAGAACTGGGGTGGGTAAAGGGACTCGAACCCTCGACCTACGGGACCACAACCCGTCGCTCTAGCCAACTGAGCTACACCCACCGTGTCCTGTGCGCTTCGCGCTCGACTATTATTGCAAGGAACGCCACGCGATGCAAGCCCCAATTTTCAAGAATTTTGAAAAGAGTTTTTCGAGACCATTTCGAGCAAATCCCACCGGTTTCATAGGAGTAAACTTGCCCCACTGCAAATCCTCGAAAGGACCGTCATGAAAGAACTCTCCAACCGCACGGCAACGTTTACCGATTCCGTCATCCGCCGTATGACGCGCATCTCCAACAAGTACGGCGCCGTCAACCTGTCGCAGGGCTTCCCCGACTTCGATCCCCCGGCGCAGCTGCTCAACAGCCTCAGCGCCATCGCCAGCGACCCCAAGCCGCTCTATCACCAGTACTCCATCACCTGGGGCTCCCAGGCCATGCGCGAGGCGCTCGCCGCCAAACAGGAGCACTTTATGGGCATGCCGGTGAACCCCAACGAGAATATCGTAGTCACCTGCGGCTCCACCGAGGCCATGATGGCCGCCATGATGACGGTCACGAACCCCGGCGACAAGGTCGTCATCTTCTCGCCATTCTACGAGAACTACGGCGCCGACACGATCCTTTCGGGCGCCGAGCCCATCTACGTGCCGCTCAACCCGCCCACATTCGACTTTGACCGTGAGGTGCTCGAGGCGGCCTTCCGCGACAACGACCCCAAGGCCATCGTCCTGTGCAACCCTTCCAACCCCTGCGGCAAGGTCTTTACGCGCGAGGAGCTCACCTTTATCGCCGACCTCTGCAAAAAGTACGACGCCTACTGCATCACCGACGAGGTATACGAGCACATCGTCTACGCGCCCCACGAGCACGTCTATATGGCCACGCTGCCCGGCATGTTCGAACGAACCATCAGTTGCAGCTCGCTGTCCAAGACGTACTCCATCACCGGCTGGCGCCTGGGCTACACCATCGCCCCTGCCGAGATCACCGAGCGCATCAAAAAGGTCCACGACTTCCTCACCGTGGGTGCCGCCGCTCCCCTGCAGGAAGCCGTCGTCACCGCCCTAAACTTCAACGACAGCTATTACGATGAGGTCCTTGACCTCTATACCGCCAAGCGCGACCTGTTCTGCCAGGGGCTCGACAGTCTCGGTCTTGAGCACAACGTGCCGCAGGGCGCCTACTATGTGATGATGGATATCTCGGAGTTTGGCTACGACAGCGACCTCGAGTTCTGCGAGGACCTGGCCTCAAAGGTGGGCGTGGGCGCCGTGCCCGGCTCGAGCTTCTTCCGCGAGCCCGTCAACCATCTGATCCGTTTCCACTTTGCCAAGCGTGACGAGACGCTCAACGCGGCGCTGGAGAACCTCAAATCGCTACGTGATAAAATCAAGCCGCGCGGGTAAGGACGGCCCGGCAACTAAAGCAACCAAAGAAGCCCCGCACCGCCGAGTTGCGGGGCTTCTTTCTATAGCGCTTTCTTAAATGGTTTAGCGCACTATACTTTAGTCACGGAGCAACTCGTCCCAGAGAGGAATACTATGGCAGAGCAGCAGCTTATCGGAGCGCTCGAGGCCGGCGGCACCAAGATGGTCTGCGCCACGGGCTATGCAGACGGCACGGTCCTGGAACGTGAGCAGATCGCGACCACGACCCCGCAGGAGACCGTCGAGGCCGTCAACGCGTGGTTTGCGAACAAGGGCATCGCCGCGCTCGGAATCGGCGCCTTTGGCCCCACCGCGGTCAACCCCGCCTCACCCCAGTACGGCAAGATCTTGGAGACCCCCAAGACGGCATGGCGCTACTTCGATCTGCTGGGCACTATCCAAAACGAGCTCAATATCCCCTGCGGCTACGACACCGACGTCAACGTCGCCTGCCTGGGCGAGGTCACCTTTGGTTGCGCCCAGGGCCTCACAGACGTGATCTACCTGACCATCGGCACCGGCGTGGGCGCCGGCGTGCTATCGGGCGGCAAGCTCGTACACGGCATGATGCATCCCGAGGCTGGCCACATCCTGGTCACGCGCGACCCGCGCGACACCATTGGCGAGCACAGCGCCTGCCCCTTCCACGACAACTGTCTCGAGGGCCTCATCGCCGGCCCCGGCGTTAAAAAGCGCTGGGATGGCAAGAGCGCCGGAGACATGGCCGATGACCCGGAGGCCATGGACCTGCTCGCCGGCTATCTGGCACAGGCGCTCATGACCTACACGCTGTGCTACGCGCCGCAAAAGATCATCATCGGCGGCGGCGTGGCCGACCACACCCCCATCGTGCCGCTCGCACGCAAGAAGTGTGCCGAAATGCTCAACGGCTATATCGTCACGCCCGAGGTCAACGACATCGATACCTACATTGTCAACAACAGCCTCGAGGGCAAGCAGGGCATTATGGGCTGCCTGGCCCTGGGCGCACAGGCGCTTCAGTAACAGACGCACCCACGGGGCGTGGCGCGCCCAGCAAATCCGACCAATGGAACGACGCCACCACGCCTCATATAAGCCCTCAAATAAAAAAGGCCGCCTAGGACCAAACAATACGTCCTAGGCGGCCTTTTTGGCGCACATCAGCGACCGTAAGAGATATCGGAGCACAACGCCCGTTGCCGCTCCACAGCAGTCGATCATCACATCGGTGATCATGCCGGCGCGTCCCGGCACAAAGAGCTGAATCGTCTCGTCGATCGAGGGAATCAGCAGCAGGAACACCGCCGTGGGCAGCAGCACGTCAAAGGTGCGCCGTCCCTCAAAATCAAAGGCGTGCGTTGCCAGGATGCCGAGCACCATATACTCGGTAAAATGCGCGCACTTGCGAACAACAAAGTTGGTCACCCATTCATATGGAAGTCCCACGCCGTGCAGGAAACCGCGAATAGCTTCCATGACCGTTAGGCTCAGCGAGCCCGACCCCGAGCCGGGAACCAGCGAATTGCCCCAGATCAAGAGCGCCATCAGGCAGGTCACGACCGCCCATTTTCGATTGATCTTAACCATGCAGAAGTTATGCCTCCGCGCGGAGCGGCGCGAAGCTGGCGGTACCGCCCTCGATAACGCTCAGGTAGGCACGGCCCGTACGCTTGGCGGTAGAGGACTGCAGGCGCTCGATCTCCTCCTCGAGGATCTGATTGACGCGCTCGTGACGACGGTTTTCCATAATGCCGGCGGCAATAGCCTCGGCCCGCTCGATGCTCTCGCGCGAGATACGGGCAGTATCCTCGGGGAACACAGCACTGTGACGGCCGACATAGGCGGGGGCAGCAGGCTGAGGGGCAGCGACGGGAGCGGGGGCTGCAACAGGAGCAGGCTCGTCAATCTCATCCAGAATCGCGGTGGCGGCGGCCCACATGCCCTCGTGGCCCGAGTAATCGGCCATGGGAACATCAACCTCGAGCGAGGCGTCCGGAAGGTCGCCGGTGTCGATGCGATCTTGGGCATCAATCGATGCGGTGATGGCTGCAGGCTCATCGAGGTCATCGAGATCGATGTCCGCGGCACCGGAGATGATAGGCATGCTGGCGAGGTTTGCATTGTACGGCACAGCCTCAGCCGCCTGCTGCTGGGCAGGAGCGCCCCACAATGAGCTTTCGGCGGCACGGCGGGCGGCAACGGCCTCCTCGTCAGCGGTCATGGCTTCATCAACGTACGAATTGTCGGCAGAAGCGTTCGCGTCGCCCGAGGTAGCGTTGTAGGCGTTATTGGCTGCCGCGTTGGCAACGAGTGCCACGAAAGCCGCCGTGCTGCCCGCAGGGGCGGCCTGGGAACCAGACACGGCGCGTGCCGCGGCGGCGATGTCGTCGCGATTGAAGGAGCCGGTCTGCCCGCCGTTGGTGAGCTCGTCGATGGCGACTTGATAGACGTCGCGCGAGTGTGCAGGGTCGCAGCTCACCGGCGAATCGTCGTCGAGCATACTGTCGATCATGGACCAAGCCTCGTCCTCGTCCATAGCATCTGCGGCTCGAGCGATGGTAGGGATACCATCATCGGCATGACGGCGCTGGAACGCACCGGTCAGGCCGGAAAGGAATGCCGAGGTAGACTGCTCCGCCTGAGCCTGAGAAGCAGAAGTCACAGCGTAAGGAGTCGCATCCTGCTGCTGAGCTGGAATCGAGGCGGTCTTGAACTCACTTTGATGCTGATTGAGATTGGCGGCACCGCCCATGGCATCAGGCTGGAACAGACGCTCTTCACGCTGCGCACGATACTCGGAGATACCCAGCGAGGCAGCATAGATACCCACGCCCGCCACCGCGCCCACGGCGAAGGGAACCGCACCCGCCACGACCGTCTCGTTCACAGACGAAAACGGCAGCGTCGCGGCATACATAACCACGGGAGCGGCAAGGCCGATCCCGCACGAAAGTCCGGCAAGGACTGCTCGTTGTGTTGCATCAGAAGAAGCCATGAGCTCTCCCCATCTTCCAGCACCCAAATCGCATCATTCAGTTGGCTGCGCGAGAGAAGATGAAGCGGGGCTATGCCCCAAAGCAACGGTATATGGTTCGTTTCATCTGCGTTTTCCGTCGCGAAGCTTAAAAGCTATTATGCGAAACCGCCCTGTCGATTGCAAGCGACGATGTCGGATTGAAACGGGAAACCTGCTGCTTGCCAGTCTTATGGTCAAAAAAGCGCGGAGCGGCAATATAGAAAAGGGCCGAGGCTCAAAGCCCCGACCCTTTATTGCATTGATGACTATCGCTGTGCGTGGATGACAACCTAGAACGTCTGCTCGTAGTCGCTGTGCTTTTTGGCCGAACGCACCAGGAACTCCTGGTTGGTGTTGGTGCCCTTAAGACCCTTGATAAACGATGCGGCCGCGCGCTCGGTGTTGTTCATGCCGGCAAGAATGCGACGCAGGCCAAAGACAAACGGACGCATCTGCTCGTCGACCAACAGGTCCTCGTTACGCGTACCGGAGGCAACGGGGTCGATAGCCGGGAAGATGCGGCGGTCGGCCAGGTCGCGGTCGAGCTTGAGCTCCATGTTGCCGGTGCCCTTGAACTCCTCAAAGATGACCTCGTCCATCTTGGAACCGGTGTCGATGAGGGCAGAGGCCAGGATGGTGAGCGAGCCACCGTTCTCGATATTGCGGGCTGCGCCCAGGAAGCGCTTGGGCGGATACAGTGCCGCCGAATCGACGCCGCCCGAAAGGATGCGGCCTGAGGCGGGCGCCGCCAAGTTGTAGGCGCGGGCAAGACGCGTGATGGAGTCGAGCACCACCACAACATCGCCGCCCAGCTCCACGATGCGCTTGGCGCGCTCGATGACGAGCTCTGCCACGCGAGTGTGGTTGTCGGCGGGCATATCGAAGGTCGACGCCACAACCTCGCCCTTGATGGAACGCTGCATATCGGTGACCTCTTCGGGGCGCTCGTCGACGAGCAGGCAGATGAGGTGCACCTCGGGGTTGTTAATCGAGATAGACTGGCAGATCTTCTTGAGGATCGTGGTCTTGCCGGCCTTGGGCGGGGACACGATCAGGCCACGCTGACCCTTGCCGATCGGCGACACGATGTCGATGGCGCGACCGGTAATGGAGTCCTTGCCGTGCTCCATGCGCAGCGGCTCGTTGGGATAGACCGGGGTGAGGTCACCAAACTTGGGGCGGTTGCGAATCTGCTCGGGGTCTAGACCGTTGACGGTCGTGATTTTGGCGAGGCCGGCGCGCTTGTCGCCGCCGCGCGAAGGACGCAGCGAGCCCTCGATGACGTCGCCCGTGCGCAGGCGCGCGGAGCGGATGAGGTAGGCGGGCACGAAGGCGTCGTCGTTGGACTTCATGTAGCCATGGGCATGGATGATACCGGAGCTGTCCGGACGAATCTGCAGGATGCCCTTGATGTCGCGGAAGCCCTCGGCCTTCGCGGCGGTGACGTAGATCTCCTCGACGAGCTCGGCTTTCTTCTTGCCGGTCGTCTCGATCTCGAACTCCTTGGCCTTCTCGCGCAGCTCGGCGACCTTCATGGCCGCGAGTTCCTCACGCGAAAGCGTGGGCTCGGTGGGGGCGGCGTTGCGCTCCTTGTTGCGCTGTTTGCGATCGCGCTGCCGGTTGCGGCGGTCGTTGTTGCGGTCGTCCTTGCGCTCATTGCGCTCGTCGTTGCGCTTGTGCTGGCGACGGTTGGGGCGAGTGCCGTCTTCGGCCTCGGCGGGCGCGGCGCCATCGGTTGCGGCGGCATCGGCGTTAGCCGCAGTATCATCGCTGGCCTCGGCCTTGGAATCGCCCTGCAGCTCGGCCTCGGCCTGCTGCTCGGACGCCTTGGCCTTAGCGGACTTCTTACGACCGCGCTTGGGCTTCTCGGACGCAGACTGTTCGACGTCCTGGGGCTCGGCGGCATCAATCGATGCATCGGCGGTCATCTCGGCGGAATCCTCGGACGCACCCTTCTTGGCAGCCTTGGCCTTGGACGTGCGCTTAGCAGCAGTACGACGGCTGCGACCGGGACGGACGTCGGCAGGCTCGGCATCGGCAGAAACGGCCTCGGAAGTCGCAGCATCCTGGACGGGTGCATCGGCAGCGGTTGCAGACTCGGCGATCGCCGCAGCATCCCGAGCGGCGACGGCTGCGGCTGCGGCCTTCTCGGCCTCGACGAAGGCCTTGGGCTTGCGACCGCGACGGTGCGGGCGCAAAGCCGGATCGACAACGGGGACTTCGCTGGCCTCGACAGGCGCAGCGGGCTCAACAGGCGATGTGCCCTCCCCTGCCGCGGAACGGACCGAAGCCTCAGTGAGCTCGGGGATTACCTGTTCAGCAACCTGCTCGGCCTTAGCAGCCGTGCGACGGCGTGTGCGCGGTACCGGCTTCTCGGTCGGCTGGCCGGCGGCAGGCGTCTCGGGCACAGACGGAGCTGCGAGCTCGGTCAGAGCCGCAGCCTCGCGCTCGGCAGCACGACGGCGGGCGCGCACCACCTGAGCCTCGCTAATCTGCGCCAACGCACGTGCCTGCGCGACCTCATCGGAAATCGGCGCCGAGGAGTCAGCTGCAACGGTGCGCTTGGCGCGCGTCGTGCACGTGGTACGGCGCTTGGGCTTGGTGACCTCCTCGCCGTCATCGGCAGGCTTGGCCGCGCGGCGCGTACGCTTGGGCTTTGCCGGAGCAGCCTCCTCACCAGTTGCAGACACGGCCTTCTCAGCCGCTACAGGCGTAGGCGTCGAAGCAGCCTTAGGCGTCTCAGGAGCCGAGGCTTGCGCGGGCGCCGCGACCTGGTCCGACGCAACCGGTGCAGCGGGAGCGGCTTGCGTCGTCGTTATTTCGTTTTCTTGCTGTTGATCAGACACAGTGTTTGCTCAACTTTCTTTTCAAGCCCTGTGATCACATGCTCCCTGCATAAACCTTCAGGGCGGCTAAACAGTCTAGCTCCGTCAAAAACCGACGGACATCATTGATCTGTATCGAGATATTTGCGTCATATACGCAGCGTTAGTGTAACACAACCGCCGCCACCTGCAACTTAGTCATTGGGGACGTTCTTAAACGACTAGTCAAAAGGGACACTCTTTGGTTTAACACCCACAAATCTGACTGCCTCCGCCAAAACTATGGCGGTTTACTACGATGAATCGCTCAACCGCGATCACTCCGAAACTTGTTGAACTAAAACCGCAGGTAGATGCCTTGCGCTTTTTTGCGAAAAGCCGGCGTAGTTGGAATTTCTCATTTCATCGTAGTAAACCGGCATAGTTTCGTATTTCCAGCAGTTCCAAATTCGTCAATACGTCGGCGTTTGCAAAAAGCCCGACCTCCGTGGGAGATCGGGCTTTCAAAGCTTAGTTAAACCAAGTCTGTACGGTCAAATGACCCGTAGCTTACATCTGCTCGGGCGCGGAAACGCCAACGAGGGTGAGCACCAGGGCGAGCGTCACACGGACGGCATCGCAAGCGGCCAGACGGGCACGCGAAAGCTCGGGGTCGACGGGACGGCCCTCGCTCGGCAGCACCTGACAGGCAGCGTAGAAGCTGTGGAAGTCGCCGGCGAGTTCCTCAGCAAAGTGCGTCAGACGGAACGGGGCGCGGTCGCGAGCGCAGCTGGCGATGAGGTCGGTGAGCTCGTTGAGCTTGCGCGAAAGGGCGAGCTCGGTCGGGTCGGTCAGCAGCGAGTAATCGACGTTCTCACCGATGGCCTTGGCGGCGATGGCCTTCATGCCCATCTCGTCAGCCTGCTCGGGCGTAACGTCAGCGGCACGGCGCAGGATGGAGCACACGCGGGCGTGAGCGTACTGCACGTAGTACACCGGGTTGGAGTTGTCGCGCTTCTTGACGGCCTCAATATCGAAGTCGACCATCTGGTTGGAGCTCTTGGAGATGAGGGTGTAACGGGCAGCGTCGGAGCCGACCTCGTCGACGAGCTCCTGCAGGGTCACCATGGTGCCCTTACGCTTGGACATACGGACGGGCTTGCCGTTGCGCAGCAGGTTGACGAGCTGGCCCAGCAGAACCTCAAACTTGCCGGGGTAACCCAAGGCATCGCAGACGCAGCGGACGCGCTCGATGTAGCCGTGGTGGTCGGCGCCCCAGATGTCGATGACGTGGTCGACGCGCTGGAACTTATCCCAGTGATAGGCAACGTCGGAGGCGAAGTAGGTGTACTCGCCATCGGACTTGATCAGAACGCGGTCCTTGTCATCGCCCAGGTCGGTGGAGCGGAACCACAGGGCGCCGTCCTTGGTGTAGAGATAGCCCATCTTGTCGAGCTTCTCAAAAGCGCGGTCGACGGCGGAGGTGCCGGCGGTCTCGCCCTCGGTGTCCTTCACATACAGCGAGCGCTCGGAGAACCAACGATCGAAGTCGCAGTTAACGGCATGGCAAAGGTCGCGCATATTGTCGACCATCTTTACATAGCCGCGCTCGCGGAAGCTCTCCATGCGCTCCTGCGGATCGGCGTTGACCCACTTATCGCCGTCGGTGCGCCAGAACTCGGCGGCCTCGTCGATGATGTAGTCGCCGCCGTAGGAGTCCTTGCCCAGGGTCTCGGCAAAGTTGTCCTGATACGGATGGGTCTCGGGATGCTCGTCGTTCTCGTCGGCAACAAAGGCGTCGCGGTCGGCGATCAGCAGCTTGTGAGCCTCGTCGATATCCACGCCCTGCTTGGCGATGATGTCGGCAAGCTGCATATAGCGCGTGCTGATGGAGTTGCCGAAGGTGTTCATCTGAGAGCCGTGGTCGTTGATGTAGAACTCACGCTGGATGTCGTAACCGGCGTGATCCATAACGCGGCAGAGCGAGTCGCCCAGCGCGGCCCAGCGGCCGTGGCCGATGTGCATGGGGCCGACGGGGTTGGCGGAAACGAACTCGACCTGGGTCTTCAGGCCACCACCGACGTTGGACTTAGCGAAGTCCATACCCTTCTCGCGAGCCTCGCCAAAGATGGCATTCTTGACGGCAACGGAGAGGTAGAAGTTGATGAAGCCGGGGCCTGCGATCTCGACCTTCTCGATCGCGGGGTCCTCGGGCATATGGGCAACGATGGCCTCGGCGATCTTGCGCGGGGCGCAGTGGGCCAGCTTGGCGGACTTCAGGGCCATGGTAGAGGTCCACTCGCCATGAGAAGTGTCAGCCGGTCGCTCGATAGCGCAATCGTCAAGTTCAAATGCGGAAAGGTCGCCGGCCTCCTGGGCCGCAGCAAGCGCAGCGCGTACCAGCTCTTCAATCTTCTCGGGCATAGATCCTCCTTGTGTTAAAGCCCCCGAGCTCTTGGTCACTCGTAGGGCAAAAGCCAGAGTTTGTAGCACTCTATCACAAGCGACGGGCACTGTCGCAGGGTAAAGCTAATAGATATTGCATATGCACAAAAATGACTACAGCTTGTATGGAGTCACTCAAAGATGCCAGTCTGCCTGCAGATTATGCAGGCGTTGAAAATGCATAAAGGTGTGAATGAGCTGCGTCTGTTATCGAATACTCTTACCTATCAGAGTTGTGTGCTTTTTCTGCATAAAGTAAGGGTTTGCGCACGTCAGCGTGTTATTCTAGACATACGTAAATTCGTATAAGTTGGAGGTAGCATGTTCTCAATCGGTCAACACGTCATTCATCCGGGTCAGGGAGTCTGCACCGTCGTCGGTTTTAGGGACGACACACCGCAGCCCATGCTACTGCTCGAGACCAAGCAGGGACATGCGCAGACGATCCTCATGTACCCCGTGGCGCAGGCCGACCGTTTGCACGCCGCCATCTCGCAGCAAGATGCCGAGCACCTGCTGAGCCACTATGACGAGCTGGAGTGCGACACCTTTACCGAGCGCAACAGCTCGCTTGAGGAGACACACTTTAAGCAGCAGCTCAAGCTGGGCGCGCCCGAGACGGTCCGCGTGGCAAAGACCATGATGCACCGCATTCGCCAGGCCGAGGAAGCTGATAAAAAACCCAGCTCCTACTACATGCGCGTACTCAAGGAGGCCAAACGCCGCTCCATCGAGGAGTTCGCCGTGGCCCTTGGCGTCACCGAGGAGGCCGCCGAAGCCCGCCTAGCCCAAGCCGCCCTCAACTAACCCATCCGCGCCAAAAACCACCACAAAGGGAACAGGCACCTTTGTGGTGGTTTTCTTGTTCTAGTAGTATTCATTCTTATCGATACCCACGAGCACAAGGAGTCTCTTATGGCAGAGCCGCTTACCGCCGGAATCACCCGCGACCGCGCGTTCGAACTGCTCAATGAGCACAACAAAGATCCGTTCCACATCACCCACGGCGAGACGGTCGAGGGCACCATGCGCTACTTTGCGCGCGAGTTCGACCCAGAGAACGAGGAGTTTTGGGGCATCGTCGGTCTGCTGCACGACCTGGATTGGGAGAAGCATGAGGACGACCCCATGAACCACACCATCTATGCTGCCGAGATTCTTGAGGGCGAAGGTGCGTCTCCCGAGCTCATTCGCGCCATCCAGACGCACACGTCGGACTTCAACACCTCACTACCCAAGCCCGAGCTGCAGATGGAAAAGATCCTGTTTGCCTGCGATGAGCTCACCGGCCTGATCGGCGCTGCAGTCATCATGCGCCCGAGCAAGAGCGTTATGGACTTTACGACCAAGTCGCTCAAGAAGAAGTTCAAGGACAAGCGCTTTGCCGCCGGCTGCTCGCGCGACGTGATTTCGCAGGGCGCCGAGATGTTGGGCTGGGAGCTCCCCGAGCTCTTTGACCGCACCATCGCGGCCATGCAGTCCTTCGCCCCCGACCGCGATACCTTCCAGGCCTAACCGCCCACGCCACCTAAAACCACCACGAAGGGGACAGGCACCTTTGTGGTGGTTTTCGTTTACGAGGGGTTTAGGGGCGGACCTGGCCGGTGCCGCGGAGCTTGTATTTGTAGGTGGTGAGGGCCTCGGCGGCAAAGGGGCCACGGGCGTGGAGTTTTTGGGTCGAGATGCCGATCTCGGCGCCCAGGCCAAACTCGCCGCCGTCAGTGAAGCGAGTGCTGGCGTTGGCGTACACGGCCGAGGCATCGACCGCATCCAGGAAGCGCTCGCAAGCATCCGTATCCTCGGCAACGATGGCCTCGGAGTGCATCGTGCCGTAGCGGTTGATGTGTGCGATGGCCTCGTCCTCGTTTGCCACGACCTTCACGCTCATCTCGAGCGCCAGGTACTCGCGACCCCAGTCCTCCTCAGTCGCGGCGACGTAGTCATCGCCCTCCACAAAGCCGGCGTCGGCGCACGCGGCGCACGTGGCCTCGTCGCCGTGAATGAGCACGCCGTGGTCGTGCAGCACGGCAACGACCGCAGGCAAAAACGCGTCGGCCACAGCACGGTCGACCAGCAGCGACTCGGCGGCATTGCACACGCCTACGCGCTGGGTCTTGGCATTGACGATAATGTTGAGTGCCTTATCAAAGTCGGCGGATTCATGCACGTAGATGTGGCAGTTGCCCGTACCCGTCTCGATCACCGGCACGAGCGACTCGCGCACGCAGCGCTGGATCAGGCCTGCACCGCCGCGCGGAATGAGCACGTCGACAATTTCGCGGAGCTTCATGAGCTCGCCAGTAGCCTCGCGGTCGGTGGACTCGATCATCGACACGGCCTCGCGCGGGAAGCCCTTGGCCTCGAGCGCATCGGCCAGCAGCTCGGCGATCATGGCACACGAGTGATAGGCCAGCGAGCCGCCGCGCAGAATGCAGGCGTTGCCGGTACGGATGCAGATGCCTGCGGCGTCGGCCGTCACGTTGGGGCGCGCCTCGTAGACCATAGCGACCAGGCCCAGCGGCACACTCACACGGGTCAGGTCCACGCCACTTGCAAGCACGCGGTGGTCGAGCACGCGGCCCACGGGATCGGGCAGCTCGGCGAGCTTTTCCAGGCCGGCGGCCATGCCCTCGACGCGCTCGGGCGTCAGCAGCAGGCGATCGAGCAGTCCGGCCGAGGTGCCCGCATCGCGCGCGGCGGACATATCGAGCTCGTTGGCGGCGACGATGGAGTCGACACCGTTGCGCAGTGCTGCGGCCATGGCGCGCACGGCCTCCTGGCGCTGCTCATCGCTCGCCGTGGCAAGCGAGGCCGACGCTGCCTTGGCGGCAACGGCAAGATCGTGGACATACGTGGCTATATCGACCGACATGGGCGGCCCTTTCTCCTAGAAGTTTGCAACCATGGTAGCCGATTTGCGCATGGCCTCGCCCGCGGCGGTAGAATTGGTCAACCCGAAACACCGCAACGAACGGAAGACTCACATGGCCCTCATCACTTCGTACCACGTCCCCGGCCTTTACGTCGAGGACCACAGCATCGACGTCCCCCTTGACTGGCGCGGCCTGGAGCCGATGCTCCTGGCCGTCGGCAGTACCATGCGCCGCGGCGCTATGCCGGCACCCATCGCCGGCGCGCCCGAGAGCATCAAGCTCTTCTACCGCGTGGTTTGCGCGCCCGACCGCATCAACGACGATCTGCCGCTGCTCCTGTTTTTGCAGGGCGGCCCCGGCGGCGAGAGCCCACGTCCGCTGTCGCCCGCAAGCGACGGCTGGATCGAGGAGGCCGTCAAGCACTTCCGCGTGGTCCTTCCCGACCAGCGCGGCACCGGACGCAGTAGCTGCGTGGACGGACGCACGATCAAGGCACTGGGTGATCGCGCAACGGCCGCCGGCGCCGATACAGCACGCTCGCAGGCGGACTTCCTCAAGCGCCACCTCGCCAGCTCCATCGTGCGCGATTTTGAGTACCTGCGCCTAGTGGGCTTTGGCGGCAAGCCTTGGGTCACGCTCGGCCAAAGCTACGGCGGTTTTTTGACGCTGAGCTACCTGTCGCTCTTCCCCGAGGGCGTGGCGGCGAGCTTTACCTGCGGCGGCATCCCCCACGTACCGGCGAGCGCAAGCGAGGTCTACGCGCACACCTTCCCGCGCATGGCCGCCAAGACGCAGCAGTATTATGACCGCTATCCCGCTGACGTCGAGCGCGTGGCAGCCCTGGCCGATGCGCTCGAGGCTCAGAAGCCCGTGCTGCCCGACGGCTCGCCGATGACGGTCGAGCGCCTACAGCTCATGGGCAGCGACTTTGGCATGAAGCCGAGCTTTGAGCTCATGCATTGGACTATCGATCACGCTTTTGTTACTGGCGACGGTACGCTGAGCTGCGGCTCCTCGGTATCCGACAGCTTTTTGATGCGCGCCTTCGAGCGCACCAACACACGCACGAACCCGCTGTACTGGACACTGCAGGAGTTTATCTACGCCGACGGCGACACCATGCCCATTCGCTGGGCCGCAGCAGAGGAGAAGGCCCATCGTGCCGAGTTCGACACACTCGCGCGCCCGCTCATGTTTACCGGCGAGGCCATGTTCCCGTGGATGTTCGAGCAGATGCCCGAGCTCAAGCCCTTCAAGCCCGCCATGGACCTGCTGATGGAAGACACCAGCTGGGACAAGATCTACGACCCGCAGCGACTGGCGTGCAACGAGGTGCCCCTGCAGGCCGCGGTGTATTTCGACGACATGTACGTGGATTCGGGCCTGCAGCTTGATACGCTCAGCCGCGTGGGCAACTCGCATGCCTGGGTGACCAACGAGTTCGAGCACGACGGCCTGCACGGCAGCGTGGTATTCAAGCACCTCTTCGACGAGGCCCTCAACCGCGGAGACCTGCGCCGAATCTTCTAGCAAAGGAGTGTCCCCACCTGCCGGCACAATAGGAACGTCCCCAAGTGCCGAATAAGTGCCGGCAACGACAATGTCGCAGGTAGAGGGCGGAAAGCGAAAACATCCCTAAGCGAGTGGCTTTAAATCGTAGGTCGAACAAAAGAAGCGAGCGCCGCCCAGAGCGAACAAGTTGGCATGAAAAAGGCGAGGCATAGACCTGATGGTCATGCCTCGCCTTTTGAATGACAAATTGTCGCTCTGGGCGGCGCGCAGCGTCGACCCGTTAGGCGAAGACGATCAAATTATCCCTGTGTATCGCGGGCTTCTCGGCCAGGTTAGCGAGCAGGCGGTTGCTGGCAATCTGGTCCTGGCGGCGGCCGGCAGCAAGCTCCAGCACGTCCGAATCGGCCTCGGCGATACCGCGGGCGACGACCATACCGCTCGGATCGCACACATCGAGCACATCGCCCTCGGCAAACTCTCCATCGACCTGGCGAATACCCACCGCGAGCAAGGACGAGCCACGGCTGACCAGCGCCTTCGCGGCACCGTCGTCAACCGTTACCGAGCCATGTGCCTTGTCACCCAGTGCGATCCACAGCTTGCGCGGCGCAATATCCAGGCGCTCCGCCGGCGGATCGAACAGGGTTCCCACGCTCTCGCCACGGGCCAGGCGCACGAGCGCATCGGGCTCCTCGCCCGAACAAATCACGCTCTGAATGCCGGCCGTCATCAAAATGCGGCTCGCGCGAATCTTGGTGATCATGCCGCCCGTACCCACCGAGGTCGAAGAATCGCCCGCCGAGGCAATGATCTTGGCATCAATTTTGCGCACGACCGGGACAAACTCGGCCGTCGGATCCTCGTGCGGATTGGCGGTGTAGAGGCCGTCGATGTCGGACAGCGTCACGCACAGGTCGGCGGAAACCAGGCAGCTCACGAGGGCCGCCAGCGTGTCGTTGTCGCCGAACTTAATCTCGTCGACGGTAACGGTATCGTTCTCGTTGACGACCGGCACCACGCCCAGCTCCACCAGGCGCAGCAGGGCGTCGCGCGCGTGCAGGTAGGACGTACGGCGCGCCGTGTCATGGCGCGTGAGCAGCACGAGCGAGGTGAGCAGGTCACGCGCATGGAACTCCTCGTCGTAGGCCGACGAGATGATGCACTGGCCGGCCGAGGCGCAGGCCTGCAGGCTCGGCAGGTCACCGACCGGTTTGCGGTCGAAGCCCAGCACGGGATAGCCACAGGCAATGGCACCCGAACTCACCACGACCAGACGCCAGCCGAGCTTGCGCAGGGCAGCAGCCTGATCGGCAAGCCCGCCGATAAAGGAGCGGTTGACCTTGCCGTCGGCGCCCACCACCGTGGACGAACCGATCTTTACCACCATCGTTTTATAAGAAGTCGTCATACGTCAAACCAATCAACTGTTCAGCGAACGGCCGAGCTGGCGGCCAAGGGAGCGTGACTCGCCCCTACCACCCAAGAAATTAGTGAGCCCAGGGAAAGGCAGAAGCCGCGGCCATGTTCTTGCGCACGAGCTCGTCGCGCACCTGAGCTAGGCCCTGCTCCATGCCCACCACATAGGTCTGCGGGTACAGGAAGCGCTTGAAAGCCGCATCCAGATGATCGAGCGCCCAAGCACAGCGCTCGCGCGCGTCCTGGATGCTCTCACGCGGAGCCACCGCACTGCCATCGCGCACGATCGGCACCAGCAGCTCGCGATACTCAAGTTCGGACACGTCGGTCACCAGGGCGGCATCATTCACGGCTACGAGGGTATTGCCGCGCGCGGCGCCCTCCCCCGCCAGATGGTCCTCGTCGTAGATCATGTCGCAGACCGGGCCGCCAAAGCCGTCGTAATAACGGCGCACGCGTTGCACACCCGGGATCGTGCGCTTGTAGGGCTGCTCGGAGAGCTTGACCACCGGCGTCCATGGATCTGTCTCGCTCGCACGGCGGGCGGAAAGCTTGTACACGCCACCCAGCGCCGGCTGGTCATAGCAGGTCGCGAGCTTGGTACCCACGCCAAAACTGTCGATGGGCGCGCCCTGGTCGAGCAGCGACTGAATCGTGTACTCATCCAGATCGTTAGAAACCGAGATCCCCACATAGGGCAGGCCCTCGGCATCAAAACGGCCACGCACATACTTGGAGAGCTTGGCGAGGTCGCCGGAGTCGATGCGAATGGCCGACAGGCGCTCGCCCACCGCTTCCATCTCCTTGGCAACCGTAATGGCATGTTCACAGCCCTCGCGCACGTCATAGGTGTCGATGAGCAGCGTACAATTCTTGGGGCTCGACTTGGCAAAGGCGCGGAAGCCCTCGAGCTCGGAATCGAAGCTCATCACCCAGCTGTGCGCATGCGTGCCAAAGACGGGAATACCGTAACGGCGGCCGGCGAGTACATTGGACGTAGAGGAGCAGCCGGCAACGTAGCTCGCGCGCGCGACGGCCAGGCCGCCATCGGGACCCTGGGCTCGGCGCAGGCCAAACTCCGCCACAGGGCGACCGTCGGCGGCGAGCACCACGCGCGCCGTCTTGGTGGCGACAAGCGTCTGGAACCCGACGATGTTGAGCAGCGCCGTCTCGAGCAGCTGGCACTCCAGCGCGGGGCCGGTGACGCGCACCATGGGCTCGCGCGGAAAGACGAGCTCGCCTTCGGGAACGGCGTCGATGTTTACATGCGCACGAAAATCACGCAGGTAGTCGAGGAATCCAGGCTTGAACATCGCGCCGCCGGCAGGGGCCTGGAGCGAGGCGAGGTAGTCGATGTCCTCGGGCGTAAAGCGCAGATTCTCGACCAGCTCGGGCAGTTCGGCGGTGCCGCACATGACGGCATAGGCGCTGCCAAAGGGATGGTCGCGGTAAAACGCGGTAAAACAACCCTGCTCATTGGCCTTGCCGCTCTCCCACAGGCCCTGGGCCATAGTGAGCTCGTACAGATCGGTGAGCATTGCGATGTCGGTGGGATGAGAGATGTCGGTCAAAGCCATGGGGCGACCTTTCGGATGTGTGGTGCAGAATTTGAGGGTTGGACGAGAGCAGAGCATGCGGACATGACGCCCGATGCAAATCGGTTAGAGCAGGCCCATGCTGGTCAGGATCGTGTAGCCCATAAAGATGACAAACGCGATGAGGGCAAGGACAATGATGATTTTTTGAGCCGGCGCCATGCCAGGGATCTCGTTCTCGCCCGTAGGCTCCTTGGAGGTAACCATGCGCTGGGCAAAGGTCATCTCGTCACGACTCGGCTTAGGCTCGACGGACTTGGGACGAGCGGCCTTTTTAGGCTGAGGTTTGGGCGCGGCAGGTGCAGGCTTCGCAGCAGCGGACTTGGGTGCGGGCGCGGGCGCCGATGCGGATGCGGCGTTCGCGGCGATCTCCTCGGCCTTCGCACGCTCGGCACGCAGGACAGCCAGCTCCTCACGCTCGCGACGGGCCTCTTCACGAGCCTCGCGGTGGGCCTTCTCGGCGCGGAGCTCTTCCAACTCAGCGCGCTCCTCGTCGGACAATGGTTGGGATTCAAGCTCGGCCATGGTACAGCCCTTTCTTTTAAAAAAAGCCGCCGACACAATGTCAGCGGCTTATCAAATCCAAGGGTGGAGACGAAGGGAGTCGAACCCTCGGCCTCTGCCATGCGACGGCAGCGCTCTCCCAACTGAGCTACGTCCCCAGGACAAGTCGATATTTTACCTACGGCTCGCCAACTGTCAACGCCCAATAACCAGTCTTTTTGGAGCGCGGCTATTTTGACAACTTTTCGAACAGGCGATCCTCTCGATGATTTTTTAATCCCCGTCCCAGAAAAATCATCGACGAACGCACTACTTTGCGCTGGTAAGAACACCGGTGGTGTCGAAGGCCGGGGTGAAGCTCTCGTCTACCGCGCCGCCCTCTTGCCAGAACATCGTCGTAAAGCCCAGGTCGTCGGCATGGTCGAGCACTTGCTCGTACTCCTCGCGCGTCACGGCGCGTGCCAGGTCGCCGCCCTGCTCGCGCATGAGCGCATTGGGCGTGTACTGGTTCATGACCGAGATCGGCACGTCGCCCACCGTCTGCCACACCAGGTCTAACACGCGGCACGAGTCATCCGCATGCCCCGGCAGCACCAGGTGGCGCACGATGATGCCACGCTTCATGAGCCCGCCCTCGTCCACCAGCTCTCCCCCGCGGCGCTCGATCTCGCACGCCATCTGTGCCAGGCCCGACACGGCCACGCGCGGGTAGTCCTTAATATGAGAAAGCGACTGCGCAAGCCCGGCATCGGCATATTTAAAGTCAGTGAGCCACACATCGACCAGGTCGCCCAGCGCCGCCACGGCACTCGCGCGCTCATAACCGCTCGTGTTGTAGACGATTGGGATGACCAGCCCGCGCGCCCGTGCCGCGGCAATCGCGGCAGGCAACAGGTGCGCATAGTGCGTCGCCGTCACCAAATTGATGTTGTTGGCACCCTGGTCCTGCAGTTCCAGCATAATCTCGACCAGGCGCTCAGGCGAAATCTCAAGGCCAAAATTGCCGGTCGAGATCTCGTGGTTCTGACAGTAGATACATTTAAGCGAGCAGCCGCTAAAGAAGATCGTGCCCGAACCGGCCTCGCCCGAGATAGGCGGCTCCTCCCACATATGAAGCGCGGCGCGGGCCACCTTGAGCGTGTCGTTAGCACCGCAGACGCCGTGCGCGCCCTCATCGCGCGCCGCACCGCAACGGCGCGGACACAAATGGCAGGCGGGCGAAAAAAGTTCGGTCAACGACGTCGGCATAAAACCATGCTCCAAAACAACGATTCAGCAGCTCAAACGTAAAGGGATCAACCCCACAGACGGCTCGAGCCCAAGGCGCCGTAATCGTCCGACACGATTTTTGTAATGTCAAGACTGGAATCAATAAAGTGCCGCTTTATGATGTAGGTATTCCGCCCCCCGCGGAGCAACTGGGTGAACCGTCGCGTTTATTTAGGGAGCCCACACAGTCGTACCTAGTACAGGTATCCTTCGTTGTTAAGGACGCTGGAACAGTCGATGAGGGCACCCACCTGTTTTAGGTGGGTTCATTTTCGTAACGTGGGGGGTGGTTTTCTTTTGCCGAAAATCACCATTACAGTCCATATGGATCCCCGCCGGCATCCCGACAAGCCATCGACAACATCCCAATATCTGGTAAGCGCGTGATTATCGCTGCGTGCAATTCCATGCACCCCCCTTGGTCGAGTATTATGGTTCGGCTATGCCCTTTGCGCATGGCGTTCTTCTGACCTTTTCCTTCGACGCTTGGCGGTTTTTAGATTCATGGCTTCATCCCCGAGCTACATACCGTACCTATGCGTGGCAGCGGCGGCCTTTATCACGACCTTCCTCGCGGTGCCCCTGGTCAAGCGCTTGGCAATTAAGCTCGATGCCGTCGACTATCCTTCTAAGCGCCGCATCAACACCAAGCCCATCCCGCGTTTGGGCGGAACGGCGGTGTTTTTGGGCCTAGTCGTTGCCTGCATTGTGCAAATCCTAGGCACCTGGCACCTAGGCTGGCCACCCGTCCTGGTGCCGCACCCGCGCCTTCACATTAGCTATCCCATGCTGGCGCTCTCCTTTACCGTCATCTTTGCGACCGGCGCGATCGACGACGTCTTCCAGCTCACGCCCAAGCAAAAACTGGCCGGACAGGTCCTCGCCGCGCTTATCGCCTGCATGGGCGGCCTGCGGATCGGCGTCATCGTCAACCCGTTTGCCCCCGGCGAGATCATGCTCGGATGGCTCGCCTACCCCATTACCGTGATCTATCTGGTGGCATTCACCAACATCATTAACCTCATCGACGGCCTCGACGGCTTGGCCACGGGTATCTGCGGCATCGCGTCGTTCACCATGTTTTCGATGGCCGTTCTCTCGGGCCGCATCGACGCCGCCGCGCTCTCCATTGCGCTCTTTGGCGCCTGTCTGGCCTTTTTGCGCTACAACTTCAACCCCGCAAGCATCTTCTTGGGCGACTCGGGGTCGCTGCTTCTGGGCTTTGCACTGGGCTCCATCTCACTGCTCAACGTGAGCCGCACCGCCGCACTCACCTCGCTTATCATTCCGCTCATCGTTGCCGGCGTGCCCATCATCGACACGTTCAGCGCCATCGTGCGCCGCAAGCGCGCCCACATTAGTATCGGGCAGGCCGACAAGGGCCACATCCACCACCGCCTCATTCAAGAGGGCTACAACCAAAAGCAGGCCGTACTGCTCATCTATGCCTGGTGCATCATGCTTTCGGCCGGCGCCGCCGCGATTAACCAGGTCGAAGTGCCCATGCGTGTGCTCATCTTTACCGTGCTCGCCATTGGCTCGGCGGCCTTCGCCAAGCACCTGCACCTGTTTGAACCCGTGCTACGCCACCATTACAACAAGCGCACGCACGAGGACGAGCTCGTCACCCCCGACGACCCCGCCTTTAAGCAGGAGGAGCAGGCAGCCGAGGAGCGCAAAGAAGAGCGCCACCACAAGCTCTAGGGCAAGCTGCCAAGGATGTGCCAAGGCACCGTTAGCCAAGCGCGGCCGCGCCGCACCCATCGCACATGCCGCACCACGCGCGTCCCTCTCCCGCCCCTCGCCTACTTACGCACCACCCCTCCAATAAACGCGTTATCATCTTGACCCATGAACATACGTTAGGAGCAATCATGCCAAACGAGAACAGCTACGAAGTCGCGCTGCAAAAGAGCAACGCCATTCGCGAGGGCCTGACCAAGACGCCCGAGAAGTTCACCATGCTCACCGGCGACCGCCCCACCGGCCGTCTGCACCTGGGCCACTACTTCGGCACCCTCAAGGGCCGTGTTGAGCTGCAGAACATGGGCGCCAAGACCAACGTGCTCATCGCCGACTACCAGGTCATCACTGACCGCGACACGACCGAGCACATCCAGGACAACGTGTACAACATGGTCATGGACTACCTTGCCTGCGGTATCGATCCCGACAAGACCATGATCTACGCGCACTCCGCCGTGCCCGCCGCCAACCAGCTCATGCTGCCGTTCCTGTCGCTGGTGTCCGAGGCCGAGCTGGCGCGCAACCCCACGGTAAAGGCCGAGATGGAGGCCTCGGGCCACGAGCTCACCGGTCTTCTGCTCACCTACCCGGTACATCAGGCCTGCGACATCCTGTTCTGCAAGGGCAACGTGGTGCCCGTCGGTCGCGACCAGCTGCCGCACATCGAGCTTACCCGCACCATCGCTCGCCGCTTTAACAACCGCTACGGCAAGGTGTTCCCCGAGGTCGACGCGCTGCTGTCCGAGACCCCGCTGCTGCCGGGCCTGGACGGTCGCAAGATGAGCAAGAGCTACGGCAACGCCATCAATATTTCGATGACCGCCGAGGAGACGGCCAAGCGCATCAAGAAGAGCCAGACCGACTCCGAGCGCATGATCACGTTCGACCCCGAGAACCGCCCCGGCGTGTCTGGCCTGCTTTCGACGGCCGCCATCTGCACCGGCCGTTCCGAGGTCGAAATTGCCGAGGAGATTGGCATGGGAGGCTCCGGCCAGCTCAAGAAGTACGTGACCGAGGCCGTCAACGAGTACTTCGCACCGATCCGCGAGCGTCGCCAGCGCTACGAGAACGATCTGGACTATGTGAAGGACGTCCTGCATGAGGGCAACCGTCGCGCCAACGAGATCGCCGAGCAGACCCTGGCCGAGGTTCAGGACGCCATGGGCATGGTGTACTAGACCGATCTGCTGGCTTGAGCTTTCGATTGCTATAGGGCGGGCGCTACGGCGTCCGCCTTTTTTGGAGCCGGACCGCTTCGGCTCCGTCCATCGCACTCCCCGACAAACAGGAACAGGCCCGCTGGCAGTTAGTTGCCAGCGGGCCTGTTCCCGAAGTACACCGTTGAATCGCACAGAGGGGAGGAATGCGAATCAAACTCAACAGGGCAGGCTTTTTCATCGCCTATTGCCTGCTCCGTTGCTGAAACCAATATAGTTCACCGTGGTTTACTTTCTAGCGTCAATATGCGCCGCCATACCTTCTCCATAAGTTAGCTCCGGTAAACCTGCAACGGAAAACCACCACAAAGGGGACAGGCACCTTTGTGGTGGTTTTGACCACGGCAGAGCCGCTAGAGTCCGGCAGGCCAGCGACAGGCGGCCAAGTCGACGTGCATGTCGTCCTTAAACGCCACACCCTCCCCTAGCAAAAGCTCACGTTGAGCATCGGGACCGCCAAAAGCGAAGCCCTCGCATATGTGCCCGTCGGCAAACACCACGCGGTGACAGGGAATCTCGCCGGGACGCGGATTACTATGCAGGGCATACCCCACGTACCGCGCACTTCGTGGACGACCGGCAAGCAGCGCCACCTGACCATACGTGGCGACCATCCCCTCGGGGATCTGCTCGACCACCTCGTACACCCGTTCAAAAAAGCCCTCAGACGCCATTGCTCGCTCCCTTCCACCCTGAAAAGCATAAACCACCGCAAAGGGGACAGGCACCTTTGTGGTGGTTTATGGCAGGTCGGTTAGTTGGCGGGCTGGAAGAAGGCTACGGCTACGGCGCCAGGGCCTACGTGGGTGCCGATGGTGGCGCCAATGGTGTGAACGGGCAGTTCGCCCTCGGTATGACCAGCCCACAGTGCCGCGCTGTCCTCGATATACTTCTTGAGCACCGCATCCGAAAGACCCGTATAGCCGAGCGCCAGCGGCATGGAAAAGTCGATGCCGCCCGCCTTTTCGACCTTTTGGTTCAGCAGGTTGCGGCCGTTCTTGGAACCGCGCGCCTTGCCCAGCTGCACGATCAGACCGTCCTCGACAGCCACCACGGGCTTTACGTTGAGCAGCGTGCCCACGGCGCCGGCCGCAGCAGACAGACGACCGCCGCGCACCAGATACTCCAGCGTCTCGAGCAGGCCGATAACCACCACACGGTCGCGCACGGCCTCGACAGCCGCCGCGATCTGAGATGCACTGCGGCCCTCGTCCACCAAGCGCAGCGCATATTCGACCAGGACGCGCTCGCCCAGGGTGACGTTGTTGCTGTCTACCACGAACACGTCGCCACCTGGCGCCTCGGCAAGTGCGGTACGGGCACTCTGATTGGTGCCTGATAGCTTAGCGCCCACGGTAATAATCACAGCCTCATCGCCGGCTTCACGAACCTCGGAGATGGCCTGCGAAAACGCGTACGGGTTGACCTGGCCGGTCTTGGGCAGCTCATCGCGCTCCACGAGCATCTCGTAAAAGCGCTGGTGATCGATGTCGATGCCATCCATGTACACATCGGTGCCAAAGGTGACGGACAGCGGCAAAACGGCCAGTGCCGGGTGCTCGGCCGGCGACATATCGCTTGCGGAATCGGTAATAATGCGGACGGACATAGCGAATCCTTTCTTGCGCAGGTCCCGCGCAGGGAATTTTGACAGCAAGGCCCCGGCACGGTATACGCGCTCAAACAGGACTATGCAGTTGTTAATTGGAAGCAAAAGCCTTGGCGGCCCTACAGCTCGCGCAGGGTGTTGAGAATCGTACGCAGCGACGCATACATCTGCTCGCGCTGCTCCACACCCATAGCCTTACCGGTGGTATCGAGCACCTCGCGAATGATGCGGTCCGCCTCGCTCATGCTCTCGCCGCCCAGAGCGGTCAGGCGCACCGGAGCACGATACTTAACGGCGGCATCGCCCGAATCATCGACCTCGACGTAGCCGCCCTCCTCCAGATGCGCGAGCGTACGCGAGACGGCGGCGCGGGTCACGCCTGCCATGCGAGCCAGGTCAGCGCCAGTCAGGCCGTCCTTGCTGCGCTCAAGATAGTACAGGCACATCACGTCGGAGCCCTTGAGGCCCAGCCTTGCGCCCTCGGATGTCTTAATGCGCTGGATCTCCTTGTAGAGCCCACTGATCAGTCCGACAAAGTCCTCGAAACGTGTCTCGTCGTTCTGCTGCATGGGAGACGACCGCCTTTCGCTTGCATAATGCTTACGGGTAAACATCTTAGTCGCATAAGGCGACACCCGTACCCAAATACCCCATTTGTTAACCCATCAACATAAAAACCACCACAAAGGGGACAGGCACCTTTGTGGTGGTTTTGACCGGCGAACATGATCCGCAGACGCCGCTACAGCTCCACACAGGGATTGTCGCGGGTCACAAGCGTCTTAACGACAACCGTCGCTCCCAGATAGCGCTCGAGCAGCTCGGCTAGGCGATCGATCGCGGCCTGGCAATCCCCCATCCGCTCGGGCTCCACGCACTCAATCGCCAAGAACGCATCGGCCGAATCGTCGGACAGCGCCGTGCGAACGCCGTCGCGCCAGTTCCAGCAGCGGCACACGGCGCCCGCATCATCGATGTAGGCGAGCTCGCCGGGCAGCGTCGGATCGTCCGCCTCCTCGCCAAGCGGCAAGAATGCATCGCCACCGTCGGTCACCTTCAAGCGAAGGTCTCCCTCGATCGCATGCAGATCCTCGCCTCCCACGGGCAGCGCGTAGGTCAGCGACACCGTGTTGTAGATATCCACCGCGGGCGTAATGTGGCCCACCGGCTTGCCTTTGAGCACGCGTTTGAGCAAGTTCTCGATCGAGCAGCGCGCGCCTTTCTTGGTCTTGAACAGACGATAGGCCTCGCGCCATGCCTTGACCGGTGCGTTCTCGCTGATAGTGTCGCTGGTCAGATGACGCTCCGCATCGATATTGGCGCGGTCGAGCAACGCCGCAATCGCATCCACGTCCTCTTGAGGAATCTGAGCCGTGGGCTTCATGCCCTCCACGACCACAACACCGACCGCTGCCTGCGGAAACAGCTCCCAGAATGAATCCTCGGCAATAAAGCTCTTCATACGCTCTCCCTTCATTGTGCGCGCCCGAGTGAGGGCGCCTAAACAAAAAGCGCCCTTACAACGGCCACCTTCAAAGTCCTACGGTGCCGTCACAAGAACGCTTGCGCTGTCCCCATCCGGAGAAGGGGACGATATGTCAGGCGTATTGTAACCCGAGTCATCCACGCGAGCAAAACCACCACAAAGGTGCCTGTCCCCTTTGTGGTGGATATGGACTCACGGCGAAGCTAGTGGCGAAGTCCCAGCAGCCCGCGGCCGCGATGACGGGCGTCGGCGTGTACTTGAACGTGCGGGCCGGCGGCTTTGACGGACTCGGGCAGGTGCGAGTACTTCTTCTCGAAGTTCTCCTCGAACATCACCGCCAGGTTGTGCGCGGCCTCGTCATAGCGCGCGGTGCTCTGCCAGTATTGGCGCGGCACCAGGATGCCATCGGGCACGCCGTGGCACGTCGTGGGAATGTCGACGTTAAAGATGTCGTCGTGCACGAACTCGCTGTCCTCGATGGTGCCGTCGAGGGCGCGCGCGACCAGCGAGCGCGTGTAGGCAAGCTCGATGCGATGGCCCACGCCGTAGCCGCCGCCGATCCAGCCGGTGTTGACCAGGTACACGCGCGTGCGGCCGTCGGCAATGCGCTCGCCAAGCATCTTGGCGTAAACCATGGGGTCGAGCGGCATAAACGGCTCGCCGAACAGCGAAGAGAACGTGGGCGTGGGCTCGGTGACGCCGACCTCGGTGCCGGGAATCTTAGCCGTAAAGCCCGTCACAAAGTGGTACATGGCGGCATCGGCCGTCAGGCGTGAGATGGGCGGCAGCACGCCAAAAGCGTCGCAAGTCAGGAACAGCACGACACTCGGAGTGGTGCCCATGCCCTTGGTCCACGCGTTAGGAATGTGCTCCACGGGATAGGCCACGCGCGTGTTGTGCGTGATCGAGATGTCGTCATAGTTGGGCTTGCGGTTCTCGTCGAGCACCACGTTTTCGCAGATGGCGCCAAAACGGACGGCGTTGAAGATCTCGGGCTCGTGGAAGGCGTCCAGGCCCTCGCATTTTGCGTAGCAGCCACCCTCGATGTTGAAGATACCCATGTCGGACCAACCGTGCTCGTCGTCGCCGATCAGCAGGCGCGTGGGATTGGCCGAAAGCGTGGTCTTGCCGGTGCCGGACAGGCCAAAGAACACGGCGGTCTCGTGCGTGACGGGATCCATGCTGGCCGAGCAGTGCATGGGCAGCACGTCGTCCTCGACGGGCAGCAGGTAATTCATAACGCTGAAGATGGACTTTTTGATCTCGCCGGAGTAGCCGGTACCCGCGACCAAAATCACGCGCTCCTGGAAGTTGATGACCACGGCGGCGCTGGAGTTGAGGCCCTTGATGGCAGGGTCGCATTGGTAGCCCGGCGCGGCGAGCACGCAGAAGTCCGGCTCGCCGGTGCGCGCGATTTCGCGGGCGAGCGGGCGGGCGAGCATTTGCTTAATGAAGAGTGCCTGGCTGGCACGCTCGCAGGCAACAAGCAGGCGACGCGTGTGGTTGCGGTCAGCGCCCGCCATGCCGCGCGTGACGAACACGTCGCGCTCGTTGAGATAGTCGACGATGCCGGCCTTGATGGCCTCATAGCTCTCGACGGACAGTGGGCGGTTGACCGCACCCCAGGCGATCTTGTCGTGAACATCGGGGGTGTCAACGATAAAACGATCGTTGGGCGAACGACCAGTGCGCTCCCCCGTCTCGATCACGAGCGCGCCATTAGAAGCCATACGGCCCTCTTTGCGACGAATAGCGTGCTCGACAAGCTCTGCCGCCGGCAGGTCCACCAGCAGACGGGGTTGATTCTCGGCGGGATCTTCAACGAGCGTAATACCAAAGTTGGACAGAACTTCTGCAGGGGTAACACCTGGCATGGGGCCTCCTTTAAAAACGCGACACGTTGACGCGACGCGCACTTTACTCACGTAAAGCCCGTTGTACCCGATATGCAAAAACGTTTTTGCGGCAAGGGCGGCAAGCCCGCCCAACGGTCAAAAATCGCAGGCAAGCGGCCTAGTCATTGGGGACGCTTTTAAACGACTAGTCATTGGGGACACTCTTGAACAGACAACATTCAAGGAGTGTCCCCGGATGCCGGCACTTAGGGACGTTCCCAAAGTGTCGGCACATAAGGAACGTCCCTAAGTGCCGACTACAGCGGCAGGCCTTGGCCGAGCATGGCTATGGCGCTCATCAGGACCAGCATGCCGGCAGCGTAGGGCAGCACCGCGCCCAGGAGTTCGGCATCCTTACCGCGCACGTGCACGGCGGCAAGACCAATGGCGAGGGTCTGCGGCGAGATCATCTTACCAGCGGCGACGCCCAGGGCGTTCAATGCGACCATCCAGTAGTCGCTCACACCCAGCGCAGTGGCGGCCTGGCTCTGAATGGGACCAAACAGCATGCCCGAGGACGTGCCCGAGCCGGTCACGAACGCACCGACTGCGCCGATCCACGGAGCCAGAA
Organism: uncultured Collinsella sp.; assembly: GCA_902469055.1. Classification (GTDB taxonomy): domain Bacteria; phylum Actinomycetota; class Coriobacteriia; order Coriobacteriales; family Coriobacteriaceae; genus Collinsella. Next base: position 28,860 of record CABRBC010000027.1, on the reverse strand, counting down.
TCGGGTAGAGACCGCCGGCGACCGCAATGCAAAACGCACTGATCGACGAAATCATGCCGGCATAGCCCATCACCTTGGCGCAGCCCAGTACCGAAAGCATCGTGATCACCGTCGGCGTCATCTGCTTCACAGTCGCGACCAGCACCTCGCCCATCATGCGCGGCGAAGCGCCCTGAATGGCACCGCCGACAAACGCCGCCAGGAAAATCCAGACGCCTGGCGTGTTGATCCACGAAAACGTAAGCGTACCGGGATTCTCACCGCAATACACCTGCACGTGGCTCGCAAACGGCGCGAGCGCAGCATGCACGGCGGGTACCAGGTTAGACGTGCCCAGCAGCAACACAAAGATCAGGATGAAGCACGACCAGGCCGAAAGCGCCGACTTAACGGTGAGCTTCTCCCCCGCCTCGATATTCATGTGAAAGCGTGCGTCCAGATGCCCCGACTTCTCGGCACGCATGGCAAGCGCAGCTGTCAGCGCGAGCGAAACGATGGATCCTACGACCACGGCCAGCTCGGGGCCCACAAACATGGCAACGACCAGAGCCGCGCCGACAAACGACACGCCGGAGAGCAACGCCACGCCGGCAACACCGTGCAGACGCTCGCCCACACTCGCGGCATTGCCCTGGTCATCGGCAACACGGCCCGCAACCAGCACAATAAATAGCGGCATCACCACAAAGAACGGTGCGAGCTGCACCAGCTGAACGGTCGCTAGGTGAAGGGAATCCAAACCCACCAGGTCGGCAACGGACACCGTGGGGATGCCGATGGAGCCGTAGGGCGTGGGCACGCCGTTGGCCAGCAGGCAGATGAGCACGGCAGGCACGGCCTCAAAGCCCAGGCCCGCGAGCATGCCGGCGGGAATGGCGACAGCGGTACCGAAGCCGGCCATGCCCTCCATAAAGCCACCGAAGCACCAAGCCACGAGCAGCGCCAGCAGACGGCGGTCGCTGCTGATGGAGGTGATCATGCTGCCGATCACGTCCATGGCGCCCGTACGAACGCACAGGTTATACGTGAACACCGCGGCGATGATCACCAGGACGATGGGCCACAGAGCCATCAAAAAACCTTCGAGCGAGGCGGTCGCGATCTGCGCTGCCGGCAGGTGCCACCATGCGAAGGCAAGCAAGCACGAAAGGACAAACGATCCGATAGCGGCCTTCCAAGCTGGCCATTTAAAGCACAGCAGCATCACGACCAGCCAAATAATCGGCACAAGAGCCAGTAAGAATGCGGCGACGTCCATAGGTAGAAGCTCCTTGGTACCGCGTGGGCGGCATCGGGGGTGTCACAAAACTTTAACAGGATACCGCACGTTTACCGACAAATTACAGCCGCCCGCCGAAATTATTGAACAATCCGTTCAAAAACACGAGCGAACACCGTCGCGTCTATACTAAAGCGCAGCAATAGAAAGGACTCCGCTTTGAGCATCACGCCCCTCGATAGCATTCGCCGCGCCATCGCCCGCCGCAACGGCGTCTCCAACCCCGCTGCATCGAGAGACGGCGCCGCGAAGGCCCAAGGCGGCCGCATCGAGAACGGCCTCTTCCCTGCCTCGCACACTGCCGAGGAACTCGCACGCATCCAAGAGCTGAGTCAGCGCAACGCCGGCGGGCCCGATAGCAGCCAAGCCACACGTCGCCGGCGCGAACGCGATCGGGAGCCCGGCCCCGTCCGCCGCATGGTCAACGCTTGGTGGAACCGCCTGCTCGGCGCCGTCTACGGCGGCGGCTTCTCCACGCAAGAAGCCGAGTACGAAGATCACGCCACCCGTCGCGACTACCTTTGGAATACCCTGGGCACCGCCGTATGGGGCATGGCGTTTCCGCTGCTCACCATTGTATCGACGCAGCTCGTGGGCGCCGAGGAAGCCGGCAAGTTCTCCATCGCCTTTGTCACCGGCACGCTCATCATGATTGCGTGCAACTACGGCGTGCGCAATTTTCAGGTCTCGGACATCGACGAAAAGACGTCCTTTGCCTCCTACCAACTCAACCGTTGGCTCTGCGGAGCCCTAGCCCTGGGCTGCGGCCTGCTCTACAGCAGCGCCCGCGGCTATGACGCGCATATGGCGACGATCGGCCTGGGCGTCTACCTGTATAAGGTCATCGACGGCGTCGCCGACGTGTACGAGGGCCGCCTGCAGCAGGCCGACAAGCTCTATTTGGCTGGCATGAGCCAAACGCTGCGTTCCGCCGGCGTCATCGCGGTCTTCAGCGTGGCGCTGTTCCTCACACGCAGCATGCCCATCGCGGCCATGGCCATGGGTGTCACCGCGATCGTCTCGCTCGTGCTGGTCACCGCGCCGCTCGCCCTGCTCGAGACCGAAAAATCGCGCCGCGTGAGGTCGGCCACCTGTTTGTCCAGTGCGCTCCACTCTTTGGTGCACTGTTCTTGTTCAACCTTATCGAGAGCATGCCCAAGTTTGTGATGGAAGGCACGCTGGCATACAAATATCAGCTGTACTTTAATGCCCTGTTTTTTCCAGCTCAGGCTATTCTGTTGAGCATTGGATTTGTCTATAAACCGCAGCTCCTGCGCTTGTCGAGCATTTGGGCTAATCCTCGCAAGCGTCGTCGCTTTGACCTGATTATTGTTGCCGTTATGGCGCTGATCGTGGTCATCACCGGCGTGTGCGCCGCATTTATGGCAGGTCCCGGTATTCCCCTCATGAGCTTTATGTACGGTCTCAGCTTTGAGCGCTACCGTACGCTGGCGCTGCTGATGGTCGTCGCCGGCGGCGTCACCGCGGCCATCGATTTTATCTACGCCATCATCACGGTATTGCGCCACGCTGGCGACGTCACCAAGATCTACCTGATCTGCTTCGCCGTAAGCGTGGTGCTGCCGGTGATCCTGATTAAGCTGCTGGGTCTGATGGGCGCTGTGGTGAGCTACCTAGCCATCATGGCCCTACTCCTGGTGCTGCTGATTATCGAGTACCGCCGCATCCGCCAACGCATAGAGAGGGACCGGAATCCGTACGGCGCCTAATTAGCTGCCCCGGTCACCGGAATTTGCGATGGAATCGCCCCGGCTGGGGTCTCGTTGAAGACAATATGCATCACGTAAAACTAAGTGAGTAGATTTTTACCGAATCCCGGACCACACCGACAAAGCACAAGTCCGTGACCAGCGGTTTTATTGAGGCAAATATGTTGGGTGCTCGGCATTTCCAAAAAAGTCTACTCACTTAGCCGGCGGGCAGCCAAATGATTATTTAATCCCCGTCCGAGAGAAATCAATTAGCGGGCAGAAGGGCAAAAGTAGTCAAAAAAGCCCCGTCCCAAATTAGCTACCCCTTGCACCGATTATTCGCCCGGGTTGATGTTCGCGTAGAACTCGGCCCCGTCGTCCAGGCGCAGGATGCCCACGCGACCGAACTCGGAGCCGGTGGCGGCAGCGCAGTCGATGTCGATGCGATCGGGCACACCGGCGGCATCCTCGCCGCCCAGGCGCACGATCTGCCCGCGGCCCGACTCCTCATCGAGCCCCGCAAGACCACCGACCTCGCAATAACGCCCGAGCGACACCGTTGGCGTGTGACCGCTCACCACGACCGGACCCTTGCCCTCGGCAGAAAGCAGCCCGGTCGGCACATCCCAATAGCCGTGACGAATCCACAGCAGGTCATCGGACGACTGCACTGCGAGCATCTGCTGCAGCAGCTCGCGATCGGCACCCACCGCTCCGACGCCATCGGCACAATCGACACCATGCTCAAGCAAAAACGCGCGCGCCGCCTTCATCTCGATTCCAGCATGTACCAGCAGATACGGGCGCTCCTCGGTCTCGACCACCGCGTAGAGCGGCAGCGTGGCCATCCATCGCACGAGCTCCTCGTATGCCTCAAATTCCATGTCGTTGAGCTGCTCGCGCGTCGTCCAGCCACCGTTGATATCCCAGGTCTCGGCATCGAGCGGATCCTGACCAATGATGGCATCGAGCATGATCTGCTCGTGATTACCCTTGAGCACGCGGGCGTTGGGCAGCGAGCGTACGAGCTTAATAACGCCGACCGGATCGGGCCCACGATCGATCATGTCGCCCAGCACGTACAGCGTGTCGTCGGACGTCAACGAGATCTTAGACAGGGCCTCGTCAAGCGCACGCACGTGCCCGTGAGCATCAGATGTCACATAGATCGCCATGGTACGCCTCTCCTTGCATTGCGGCCGAAGCCCGGCGCCGCAACTAAAACTTCAAGTTGAACTTAAATGTTACTCATTGTACTCCGTTGCAATAAAGCTGGAAAGGGTTTCCGAGCAGAGGCAAAGACGGCAGCCGTCTATGACGATATCGCGCACGCCCGCAATCCAACCCCATAAACCCACCATCTTTGGGTACAAATAACCGCAGACAACTGACCGTGCCACGCCAACCACCCAGGAGCGGACACCATCCATGAACCAGATCCTTCTCTTTATCGGCCTCGTCATCATTTTGTGCCTGACCATCAAACCCGTCGGCAAAAAACTCCCCTTCCCCACCCTGCTCATCTTTATCGCACTCGGCATGCTGCTGGGCGTCAACGGCCCGGCACACATCGACTTTAGCGACTACGCGCTCACCGAAACCGTCTGCAGCACGGCGCTGCTATTCATCATGTTCTACGGCGGCTTTAACACCAATATCGACCGCGCCAAGCCCGTCGCCGCGCCGGCGGTGCTGCTGAGCACGCTCGGCGTCGTCATCACCGCAGGCATCACCGGCGTGTTCGCCCACTTTGTGCTGGGCTTCGACTGGATCGGCGGCCTGCTGTTGGGATCGGTCGTGGCGTCCACCGACGCGGCCAGCGTCTTTAGCGTTCTGCGCGAGCACAGCCTGTCGCTGAGGGGCGGCACCGACTCGCTGCTCGAGGTCGAATCGGGCTCCAACGATCCCGTCGCCTATATGCTCACCGCCGTGCTCGCCACACTCGCGGCCGGCGGCGACATCAACATTCCCGCACTGCTGGCCAAGCAGATTATCTTGGGCGTGGGCCTGGGCCTCGCCATCGGCTGGGCGGCGGGCCGCCTGATTGAACGCGCGCACGCAACGGCCGAGGGCGCGCAGACCATCTTTTTGTTCGCCGTGGCCATCGTCGCCTACGCGCTGCCGAGCTACCTGGGCGGCAACGGATTTTTGGCCGTGTACCTGGCCGGCATTGTGCTGGGTGCGAGCGACATCACCGGCAAGGTCGAGATGGCGCACTTTTTTGACACCCTCACCGAGATGGCCGAGATGACGATCTTCTTCTTGCTCGGCCTGCTCGTAACGCCCGCACGCCTGCCGCAAATGCTGCTACCGGGCCTGGCACTCATGGCATTTATGTTCTTTGTGAGCCGCCCCATCGCCGTAGGCATGCTGCTGGCGCCGTTTAGGACGAACCCTCGCCAGATCGCGCTCGTAAGCTGGGCGGGTTTGCGCGGCGCCGCTTCGGTCGTGTTTAGCCTCTTTGCCGTGGTAGCCGGTGTTCCCGGCGGTCACGACCTGTTTGACCTGGTGTTTGTGATTGCCGTGTCGAGCATTGTGGTGCAGGGCTCGCTGCTGCCGGCGGTGGCCAAGAAGCTCGATATGATCGATGCGGAAGGCGATGTGCGCCGCACTTTTAACGACTACCGCGACGAGGACGGCATGTCGTTCGTCAAGCTCAAGGTAGGCGCTGGACATCCGTTTGCCGGTCGCTCGCTCGCCGACATTGGCAGCGCCACAGACATGCTCGTGGTCCTGGTGCTGCGCGATGGCGCGCACCCGGTGCTGCCCAACGGTGATACCGTCATCGAGGAAGGCGACCTGCTGGTGATGGCCGCCCCAACGTTTGAAGAGCGCGCCGAGGTTACGCTGCGCGAGGTCACCGTGACGCCCCACGGTCGCCTGGCCGGCCAGCGCCTGCGCGATGTGCCGCAAGGCAAGCATCCGTTTATTGTGGTGATGCTCAAGCGCGAAGGCCAGACGATCATCCCCGATGGCAACACCCTAATATACGCCGGCGACGAAGCCGTCATCGCCACACTGGCATCGTAGTGACTAGGAGGTAGCTAATTTAGGACGAAGAGATCAAGCGCCTAGAGAACCTCATGTCTTCGCTCGCAGATTTGGATTTGCCTGAGGAGTAAGGTCACCCCTCCCCCATGTAACCATCCTGTAAATCATAGCGGCGTAGTCGAGTTTTACCGCGATGCGGTCGCGCCCGGCGCTCCACTGTGCTAAAGTATCCCGAACGTTCAAACGACTACGAGGGGAACTAGAAGATGGCACGTGTGCACAACTTCTCAGCTGGCCCGGCCGCGCTGCCTACAAGCGTGCTCGCCGAGATCGCCGACGAGATGATGGACTACCGCGGTTGCGGCATGTCCGTGCTCGAGATGAGCCATCGATCTAGCATGTACCAGCAGATCATCGACGACGCCGAGGCAACCCTGCGCCGTCTGCTGAACATCCCCGACAACTACCGTGTCCTGTTTTTGCAGGGCGGCGCCACACTGCAGTTTGCGGGCATCCCCATGAACCTCATGCGCCGCGGGCGCGCCGGCTACATCGTGACCGGCAACTTTGCCAACAAGGCATACAAAGAAGCCGCCAAGTACGGCGAGGCCGTGCTGCTCGCAAGCTCCGAGAGCACCAATTTCGACCGCATTCCCACCATGGCCGACATCAACGCGCGCATTGCCGCCGAGGCCGCGGGCGACGGGCTCGACTACGTCTACATCTGCCAGAACAACACCATCTTTGGCACCATGTACCACGAGCTGCCTAACTGTGGCGATGTGCCGCTGTTCGCCGATGTCTCGAGCTGCTTTCTGTCGCAGCCGCTCGACGTCGAGCGCTACGGACTCATCTACGCCGGCGCGCAGAAAAACGCCGGCGCCGCGGGTGTGACCGTGGTCATCGTGCGCAACGACCTCATCGCAGATGGCCCCGCCTTTGCGCAGACGCCGCAGTACATGGACCTCAAGACCCAGGCCGCCAAGGGCTCCATGCTCAACACGCCCAACACCTTTGGCATCTACGTGTGCGGCAAGGTGTTCCGTTGGGTTGTGCAGACCGGCGGACTTGCCGCCATGGCCGAGCGCAACTGGGCCAAGGCCAACCTGCTCTACGACCTGCTCGAACACAGCGAGCTGTTCCATAGCACCACGCAAGCCGAAAGCCGCTCCATCGCCAACGTCACCTTCCGTACCGGCGACGCCGAACTCGACGCGGCCTTTGTCGCAGGCGCGGCCAAGCACCAGATTCAAAACGTCAAGGGCCATCGCCTGGTGGGCGGTATGCGCGCCAGCGTCTACAACGCCGTAACCATGGAAGACGTGCAGGCACTGGCCTCGTACATGAAGGACTTCGAAGCGCAGCATAGTTTGAGTCCGCGATCTAACTAGCCCGCAACACGCGGGCCGACAAGCCACCTCAGACCACCCTGTTTAGATCAAAACCTGCTAAGGAGTTTTTCCATGCGCAAGATTAAGACCATCGACGACATCACTAAAGACGGCAAAGTCGAGTTTGGCGAGGGCTACGAGTTTGTGGGCACCGCCGAGGAGGCCGACGCGATCCTGATGCGCTCGACCGACCTGCACGGCTACGAGCTGCCCGAGGGCATCCGCGCCATCGCCCGCTGCGGCGCCGGCGTCAACAACATCCCCGTCGAGGAGTACGCCAAGAAGGGCGTCGTCGTCTTTAACTCCCCCGGCGCCAACAGCAACGCCGTCAAGGAGTTCGTCCTGGGCATGCTGGTGCTTTCGAGCCGCGGCGTCGTGCAGTCGATGAACTGGGTGCGCGACAACGCCGACGACCCCGAGATCCAGGTCGATGCTGAGAAGGCCAAGAAGGCCTTTGTGGGCCGCGAGCTCAAGGGCAAGCGCATCGGCGTCATCGGCCTGGGCAACGTGGGCTCCAAGGTCGCCAACGCCTGCGTCGATCTGGGTATGGACGTCTACGGCTACGATCCGTTCATTTCCGTCGAACACGCGTGGGTGCTGAGCCGCGAGGTGCAGCGCGTGGGCACGCTCGAGGATCTGTGCCGCGGCTGCGACTACCTCACCGTGCATGTGCCCAGCAAGGCAGACACCATCGGCATGATCAGCACCGAGCAGATCAACCTGCTGGCACCCGACGCCGTGCTCATCAACTACGCGCGCGAAACCATCATTGACGAGGACGCCGTCGACGCTGCCCTGCGCGAGGGCAAGCTCAGCTGGTTTAGCTGCGACTTCGCCACGCCCAAGACGGTCAAGATGCCCAATACGTTTATCACCACGCACTCGGGCGCCGGCACCGGCGAGGCCGAGGCCAACTGCGCAGACATGGCCATCAGCGAGCTCAAGGATTACCTGGAGAACGGCAACATCGCCCACAGCGTCAACTACCCCGCCTGCAGCATGGGTAAGGCACGCGCCGCAAGCCGTATCGCCTGCCTGCACGCCAACGTGCCCAACATGATCGGCCAGATAACGGCAATCCTTGCCAAGGACAACGCCAACGTGCAGCGCATGACCAACGAGTCCGCCGGCGAAAACGCCTACACCATGTTCGACACCGACGAGCACCTGGACAGCAGCACCATCGAGGCGCTCAAGCAGATTCCGTCGATGTATCGCGTGCGCGTAATCAAATAGCGCCGGCTGATCTGACGGGCAGTTCCCCATGTGGCCTGCCCGTCACTGACATTGAATGCCCGCGGGGACGCCTTTCGCACGAGAGGCGCCCCCGTTTTTGTGAGCACTCCTTTAAATACACCGAGCCGCTTCTTGACATACAATCTGTATGTTGACCTAACTATCTATGAGGTGCCTATGGTTGATACAGATTTTGCTTGGCGGCTTACGCAAGGACTCGTGCGGATCGACAGCTCAGACCCGGGTGCGTATGAGGACGAGATTGAGCGCTATATCAAAGCGTTGGTTGAGGAACGGGTGGCACAGCTGAGCCATCCGGTGCTCCATGCCGTGCAGGTTGCAGAGCTCGAAGTACTCCCCGGGCGCCGCAACCTTATGGTCACCGTGCCGGGACTGAGCGACGAGCCACGGCTCGTCTATATCTGCCATATGGATACCGTTACGCTGGGCGATGGCTGGGACGCGGACATTCCGCCGCTCGGGACGGTTGTGCGTAACGACAAATTCTATGGCCGTGGCGCCTGCGACATGAAGGGTGGCCTGGCCTGCGCCATTGCCGCACTGGTCCATACGCTCGAGCGCGTGGTGGCGGATGGCGCGCTGCCCCGCCGCGGCTTTTCGCTCATCTGCTCGGTCGACGAAGAAGATTTTATGCGCGGCTCAGAGGCCGCGATCGATGCTGGCTGGGTCGGCCCGCGTGAATGGGTGCTGGACACCGAGCCTACCGACGGACAAATCCAAGTGGCGCACAAGGGGCGTACGTGGTTCGAGATTGAAATGGATGGCGTGACGGCGCATGCAAGCCAGCCCTGGAAGGGCGCGGATGCCGTCGCCGCCATGGCCGAGGTCGTGTGTTCGCTCCGTCGCGCGTTTGTGACGCTGCCCGTGCACGATGAGCTGGGGCCTTCGACCATCACGTTCGGCCAAATCGAGGGCGGATATCGCCCCTACGTCGTACCCGACCGCGCCAAAGTCTGGGTCGACATGCGCCTGACCCCGCCGACCGATACGGCCGCCGCAACGCGCATGGTAGAGCAGGCCATCGCCGTCGCCGAAGCCGCCGTTCCCGGTTGCCATGGCAGCTACACCGTGACGGGCGACCGCCCCGCCATCGAGCGCGACCCGAACTCTCCCCTTCTAGCAGCGCTCAAGCGTGCCGCCGATGACGTGACGGACGCGGACACGACCGTCGGCTTCTTTACCGGCTACACCGACACCGCCGTCATTGCCGGCAAGACAGGTAACCGCAATTGCATGAGCTACGGTCCCGGGTCGCTCGCGCTCGCGCACAAGCCCAACGAATATGTGCCCCACGCCGATATCGTTCGTTGTCAGCAGGTGCTAATCGCGCTCGCCGATAACGTGCTCTGGGACGCGAGCGGCCAAGTTGGGGCATAATAAGCCGCGAACAAACCGACTCGCGCGTTAGGACCGTCCATGAAAGCTCTTCCGTTTCCCTGCATCCGCCCGGCTCAGGACCGCGTGCTCGAAGCGCTGCCTGCAATGGGCAGCATCCTGAGCGGCAACGATGCTCTGCGCGGAGCCATTGTCGATGGTCTGATGCTCAAGGACCCGGGTGCAGCGTATTACGTGTATGAATGCTCCGGAGAGCCGGGGCGCGTGACGGGCGTTGTGGCGATCTGCCCGGTTGGTGCGCTAGCGGGCGGCGACGCGGTTGCCGCCGATACGACCGCCGCCGCGCGCGCGATCGCCGAGCTCAAGGTGCAGCCGCGCCCCGTGTCGCTCGCCTACGAGGCGTCGCCCGTCATGGACATCATCCTGGGCGCTGCCAAAGAGGGCGCCTCGCTCTACGCCGTCACCGATCCCGCGGGCATTACGCACCGCGTGTGGGAGATCAAGCGCGAGGACGCTGTTGCCGCCATCCGTGCCATGCTCGATCAGGCGCCCGGTCCGGTGTTCGCCGGCGACTCCGCCTATGCCGCCGCGCTGGCTGGGGCCTCACAGCTCCTGGCCGACGATGCCCGTGCTGCCGGCACCTACACGGGCAAAGAGCCGTTCAACTTTGCCGTAGCTGCGCTCTTCCCCGCCGCGCAGGTCAGCGGCGCCGCGCCGCAGGTTCCGACAGGTCTGCTCACGCACCAGGTCGCGCGGTTCTAGCAAAACCAGACCGCCCAGCGCAAAAATCGGCAGCTCAACAAACAGGGGGCGGAGATGCAGCAGGTACATGCATCTCCGCCCCTTTTGCGTCGAGAAGTTATGTCGGCGACCCGTGCCGCCGCGCTCGCGTTATCCGCGCTGCGGACCCGCAGTAGCCACAAGCGGTTCAAGCCCCAGCTCGCGCGCGTAATCCTCCTGCGTAAAAATCTCAATCAGCTCAAACGTACCGGCCTCGTCGTCAAACACGAAATGCAGCACCGAGCAGTTGCCCGGCACGCGATCGTGCTCGTCGGCCGCCGCACCCTTCACGTGGTCCATGAACTCCTTGATGGCCGATCCGTGGCTCACCGCGAGAACGCACTCGTGGTCCGGGCGTCGCATAAGATCGGTCAACGTCGCCACCATGCGCTCGCGCACCTGCATCTGGCCCTCGCCGCCAAACTGGCAATAGAAGTCGCGCCATGGGCGTTCGGGCATGAGCATCACGCGCTCGGCCTCAAACTCGCCAAAGAACCACTCGCGCAGACCGTCCAGGCGCTCGTGCGCCAAGCCCGGCCACAAGTTGGCGATAGTCTGCTCGGTGCGATGAAGCGTCGAGGTGTAGGCGTGGTCGGGCTCAATGCCGCGCGCACGTAAAAACATGCCGGCGCGCGCCGCCTGGTCGCAACCCAACTGCGTAAGCGGCGAGTCACTCCAGCCCTGAATAATACGCTTAAGGTTGAATATCGTCTGTCCATGACGAACCAGATACAGGTCTTTATTCATAGGGGGTCCTTTCGTTTGTTACCAACCCAAGAGCGAAAACGCCCCGTCGCAATAGCCAAAATGAAGCACGGCACCGTTGTCGGGTAGCTCTCCCCTGCCAGTCACATACTCAAGAAACTCCTGGCAGGCTGAGCCGTGGGAAACCGCCAGCACGCAGTCGTGCTGCGGCCTGGCCATGATGCGGGACAGCGCCGCGACCATGCGCGACTGAAGCTGCACTTCCGACTCGCCGCCAAAGGCCACCGGATAATCGCCCCAGGGCTGCGGCGGCATCTCGCGATTTGATGTGCCCTCCAGCGAGCCAAAATGCCACTCACGCAGGTCATCGACCAGCTCAATGGAACGGCCCTCGCCAACGATAAGCTCGGCCGTATGCCGCGCCCGGCCCAACGGCGAGGAATACACATGGTCAAAGGTCACGCCGCGGTCCTCGAACGCCGCGCGCGTCGCCAGCGCCTGCTCGCGCCCGCGCGCCGTAAGCGGCGAATCGTGCCAGCCCTGCAAAATGCTCTGCACATTGAGCTCAGTCTGCCCATGCCGCACCAAATACAGATCGGCCACATGCCCTCCCCTCGTACCACCACAAAGGGGACAGGAGTCTTTGTGGTGATTTTGCCGCCGGATTGCGCCGCAACGACGCACAACTACAGCAGCACGTCGGCAAGCGGACGCTTGGGTACGTGGTGCACCCGCGCCTCGTCGCGCCAATAATTGATGGAGCCGTCGGGGTTGGAATCGATCGCATCGATCACCTGCGTCTCGGCCGGAACGCCAAACGCCATGATCAGCTTGAGCTCATATTTGTCGTTATCGAGCCCCATGGCATCGATCGCGTGGGGCGTAAAGGCCTTGAACATGCAGGCTGCCACCTCGGGCGTGGCGCTGCGGGCGGCGAGCATCATCGTCTGTGCGGCAATGCCCGTGTCGACATCGGTAATGGGAGCGGCGGGCTTGCCCGGAACGGCGCGCTCAGCAAGAATCGCGATGTAGCCGGTCGGGCGCTCACCCTCGGCAGGACCCGGCCAGTCCTTAAGTGCGCCGGCCCATGCGAGCTCGTCAAATACACGCGCGCAGTCCTCTGCACCGCTTACCACATGAAAACGCAGACGCTGAGCATTGGCACCACAGGGAGCCAGGTGCGCAAGTTCCGCCAGCTCGAGCAAAAACTCGCGCGGCACTCGCATAGACTCGTCAAAGCGACGGCACGTGCGGGCGCGTCGAACCAACGCATCAAACGCGTCCAAGCCGAGCTTTTCGCAACCTTGCTTTGCCATCGACTCAGCGCTTACCGGCGCCGCGGGAACTGTTTCGTTCATAGGGACCCCCAATTTCGGGCAATTGTTCTTAGGAAAATCTAACCTAAAACGTAGGCAATAACGAACAGGGCCGCAATGTTCTACACCTGTTGAATAGAAAATCGCGACGTGGGGAACAACGGAAACAATTCGGGGCCTTTGGGTTACGTTTCACCCTCCCCGACCCATACGCCAGCGCCTTTAGGCGATACTGGCTGTAATGATCAAGGCTTACGCCGCACGGAAAGGAGACATTATGGGCATCTTTAAGAATGATGACCAAAAATCGAGCCAGTTCGGATTTGACGAGAAAAGCATGGCTGGCAAGGCCGTCAAAGCCGTGCGCTGGATTTACGCCATCACGGGCGTCTTGGCGCTCGTCGCCGGCATCGCACTGCTGTTTGCGCCCGCCAAGTCCCTCGTCTTCCTGACGACCGTCTTGGGCTTCTACTTTGTAATCACCGCTGCCATCAGGCTGTTCACTGCCATTTTTGAGCCGCTGCTGCCCACCGGCTGGCGCGTGACGAGCATCATCTCCAACCTACTCATTATCTTGGGCGGCGTCATAATCCTGCGCAACCAGGCCTTCTCGACCGCGACGCTCACCACGATGGTGGTTATCGTGGCCGGCTTTGGCTGGATCGTCGAAGGTGTCATGTCCATTCTGGAGTCCGAGCTTTCGTCCAACCGTGCCCTCGCCATCCTGAGCGGCGCGCTCTCCATCATCGCCGGCATGTTCGTGTTTATCTATCCGCTGTGGTCGGCCAAGATGCTCGTTATCTTTAGCGGCGCCGCGCTGCTGGTGTTTGGCGTTACGCTGATTGTTCGCGCTATTCAATTTGGCAAACTGGTGCACTAGATGCCGCGAACGCTCTTTATTGATGCCGACGCCTGCCCGGTCACGCGCGAGTCGATTGATTGCGCACGGCGGGCGGGCGTCGCCGTCGTTATCGCCGGCAACAGCACACAGAACCTGGAACGCCACATTCGCCGCGACGATCCGCGCGACGTCGAGCATGCGCGACGCGGATTTTGGGTCACGACGCTCGATGTGAGCGTGGGCGCCGACAGCGCCGACTTTGCCATTGTCGAACGCCTGCAGGCGGGCGACGTAGTCGTGACGCAGGACATTGGCTTGGCGAGCATGGTGCTCGGGCGCGATGCCGCCGCCATCGGCGTACGCGGGCGCGTCTACGATAAGGCGACCATCGACATGCAACTGTTTATTCGCCACGAGGAAAAGAAGGTGCGCCGCGCCGGCGGTCGCACTCGCGGTCCGGCGGCATTTACCAGCGAAGACCGGGCCCGCTTTAAGCGCAACCTCACCGAGCTGCTGCGCTAACCAAGGTAGATTTTTGGGACATGCCTAAAAATCTACCTTTTTGTTTTGGCGATTGACGCGCATCCAACGCCCAAGTCATGGCGGTAGATTTTACGGCATACCCCAGTTTTTACGGCATATCCCAATAATCTACTTAGAGACCAACGGCGGAAAGGATGAGACCCCAGCCCGCGCCGATAGCGTACATCATAATCAGGAACACGACGTTTTCGCGGGCGCTGCGGTTGGTGCGGAACAGCACCAGGTAGCCCACGCCGGCGGAAATAAGCGTGCCGGCGAGCATCGGTGCCAGCTGCAGCGCGCCTTCCAGATACAGCTGCGTGATGACGACGCTGGCCGAGCAGTTGGGAATCAAGCCGACAAGCGCCGAGCCCAGGACCGCAAGCGTCTCGTTACCGCGCAGGAACTGCTCAATCGCCGATTCGCCGAACGTCTCGAGCACGGCGACCAGAATCAGCGTCACCAGAAAAATGAATACCGATACCTGCACAGTGTGCGAGATCGCACTGCGGATAATCGACAGAACGGGCGCGCCCTCATGGGAGTGGGAGTGACCGTGGTCATGATGGTGTTCATGATCGCCCTCATGACCGTGATCGTGGCCATGTCCGTGTCCGTGGTCGTGCTCGTCCTCGTCTTCATCGCAACCGCAATGGTCGCGCTCGCACAGCTCATGGATGTGATCGGCGCTCACGCCCGCCTCGGCCACCTCGTCGATGATGTCACCGCCGCTGTGGTCGTCATGCGCGCAGTTAACGTGCGCCGGATTGACAGTGGTCCCCAGCACGGTACGGCGAATCGCCGCGTGCGCGCGGGCGTTACGGCGCAGGCCGCGAATGGCAGCGTCCACGATAAAACCCGTGACCAGTGCGATCAGCGCTTTCGAAGCCAAAAGCATCGCCATAGTCTGCACGGGAACCTGCTCGGCAAGTAGCAGCGGCAGCATCTCATCGGAGGTCGAAAGGAACACCGCCACCAAGGTGCCCAGCGTCACGACGCGACCGGCGTACAGCGTGGCCGCCATTGCCGAAAAGCCGCACTGCGGCACCATGCCCAGCAACGAGCCAACGACGGGGCCGGCGGCTCCAGCACGCTTGATGGCGCCGTTAACGCGGTTGCCCGCAACATGCTCGAGCGTCTCGAGGGCCAAATATGTCACCAATAAGAACGGTACCAGCGAGAGCGTGTCCTTGCCGGCGTCGAACAGAATATCAATCAGCAAATCCATGACGGATGGAACCTTTCGTGTCTTTCGGCAGCATTGTAAAAGTCCTAGCGGTCAACTAGGGTATTGTAGTTGTCCTAGGCGCGATGCCAACAGTTGCCCATGGTAAACTATCATCTCGCCACATCTTAATGACCCTGAGCCGCACGACGCGGCCCATCCAAGGAGCAGTTATATGAACGTTTCACAAGCACTCGAATACGAGCACCAGCCGTTTATTCCCATGTTTATCTATGGCGATCATGGCGCCATGGAGTCCGAGCGCCAGAAGGGCGAAGAGGCCCTTAAGGTGCTCGAAACCGAGTACTTTACCGCCGAGGGCGACCCCAGCTTCGACTTTGCCACCGTGCGCGACCTGGCTGACCGCAACCGCGACCTGTGCGACCAGATTGGCGAGGCGCGCCTGCGCAACGTGACGCCCGCGACGCTTTCGCGCGGTCTGTCCGACGCCGACACCTGCGCCGCCATCGGCAAGATGCAAAAGCGCACCGCCGCGTCCGTCATGCGCGAGATCCGCGGCGACCGCGACGCGCTCGGCGTGGCGTACGCCCGCAAGCCTATCCAAGGCACAGTGCTCGGCATCGACATCGAGACCACCGGCCGTGCACCCGAGCGCGGCTATATCATCAACGTGGGCTGGGAAATCATGGAGCTCACCAGCGACGCCGTCCCGCACGACGCCGAGGCACACTACTGCGGCCTGCCCGATATCTACCGCGGCGAGGATGTGCCGCTGTCGAATATCCACCACATCACCTGGGACGACATCGACGGCAAAACGCCCTTCCGCGAGAACAAAGAGCTGCAAAAGCAGCTGCTCAAGCTTATGAAGAAGTACCCGTACATGGCACACAACGCCGCCTTTGAGGACAGCTGGTTCAAGATCCACCTGGACGGCTACGCCGAGGCACGCCGCGCCGGCAAGATCATCGTCATCGATTCGCGCCAGATCTGCCGCAGCTTGGACGCCGACGTGCGCTCGCTCCCCCGCGAGTCCGCGCCCGCCGCGCTCGAGAACTGGGCGCGCCGCCGTGGCACCCTCGCCGCCGACGCCAACGAGCAGCACCTGGGCCTCGACGACACCGACCTCATGCTCCGCACCGTCCAAGCCGAGTTCAACCTCAAGAACCTGTTTGCCAAGTAGAAACGCCTGCGACAAGCATGGCCCCGCTCACGAGCGGCCCCGCAGCGGGAAACCCCGCAGCGGGGCCGCCCTACGTTCCACAGATAGATCTGCCATCACAAATTCTGAACCCTCATTTTGAACGATTTTGGCCAATTCCCGACACGTAATTCGTTGTCGAATGGTGATGCATCACAATCAAATGTGCAGCAATTGAGTAGTTATATGCTATAGCTAAGCTGCGAAAACTTTTATTTAGGGCATACCAACTCATAATTGCGTCAAGCTTTTGGACAGCATTTGGTTAGACCTCTAAAACGACTTTTTCACTCAGCGCCATCAACACGGCATTAGCTGACACGATATATACCATGAGTATCGTATTGTCACATACCACTGCAAAAGCGGTCTACCAGGCCGTGCATTCGGTGTCTGCGAAAGGCATCGAGTCCTGTAACCCTGCCGCGATTTACGGATCATGTCCCACCGGAACGCTCCTTGACGCAGCCGCAGAATGGCTCACCAAACATGATGTTTCCCTCGGCGCAAATGATTCCCTCGAGGTGATGGTGTTTGATCGCAGGAATGCGCGCTATGCAGTGAACTGTCAATGCCACGTTTCTTCAAAACGATTCTCAAACTCACGCTTTATAGAGCTCAAAGATGGCATCTTCATTGTTGGCGTTGAGCTTTGCGCACTTCAGGCCGCCACCTATCTTTCTTTTCGCGAACTAGTGGAGTATTACTTTGAACTGTGCGGCGCTTATTCCCTTGGAACCGACTCTTCCACCTCCTATACCGAGCGTTTCGCGCTCACCTCGACCGAGAGGTTAAAGCAGTTCTTTAATTCCATTACCAGATGCGACGGTCTGGCCCTTGCCCGAAAGGCGATCCAATGTGTGCGCGACGGATGCCGGTCTCCCATGGAAACGGCATTTGTCATGATGCTAACGCTGCCCAAAAGCGAAGGAGGGCTTGGTATTAAGGGAATTGAGACCGATTACGAGGTGCAGGTCACCACTGCCGCAAAGAATCTCACGAGACGCAAAAAGTTCTTTATGGATGCGTATCTAAAGAAATCTCGCACAGACATTGAATACAACGGTTTTTATCATGACGCGGAAGAAGACCGCGCCATCGATGAGGAACGCAAGAATGCGCTTGCGTCCATGGGATACGGAATCATCACCGTCAGCCGTTATTCCTTTATGCATGCCAGCTCTTTCGTTAGGGTCATGGAAGCAATCCAGCGGAAAGAGGGCGTACGCCCCTCGCGTCTACCAAAAGACTTTCAAATCATGCAAGAGGACCTGAGACAGTTTGTGCTCAGAAGGTTTATAGAAGAGAAAAGGCGAATTCAGAAGCAGCTTCGCCAGGATTCCGAAGAGCGCCAACGAATCGACCTCGAAAAAGCAACACTCGAAGGCATCACGCTGGATGACCCGACAATTAATGAAGTTACAGCAATCGATGACATGCAGACAGTCGAATCCGACAGCCCATCATTTGCCCAAACAAGCAGCCTCGCGCCCGAGGGCAGGATCTTCGGGGCCGGAAGCTAGACCGGCTAACAAGGTGGGTACCCTAGCGATGTGCAAAATTGCGAGTATTCAGCAGGGTCGGCCCTCCAGCACCCACAAGTTAATCCAAATGAGAAACAAAGACGCTATCGAACGGGAACGTTAGGCAACACTTGAGGAAGATCTTATCTGTTTACCGCCCTTGGATAACTCTTGAGCGGCTTTATTTGGCCCGAAATAGATAAACAGACCCCCTATAGTTGCAGAATACTCCAATTTTTGCACGGCGCGGGGGCACCCACCTCGGCATCGACTATCAAAACCGCTCAATCCGGAATCTCGTCCACTATTCCCCATCATTTTGTGCGATGAATTACTTAAACGTTATTGACATATGAACATACGCTCATATAATCGGAAGTAAGTTATTTGAGCGTATGTTCATATGAAAGGATATTGCAATGAGCATCCGCGTTGATGAAACGAAACCCGACACCGAGGCCACCGAGCCAGTGATCCCCACCACCTGCTCGCCCGAGGACCTTCCCGACGAGGAGCTTCTCTACGACCTCGCCGACCTGTTCAAGGTCTTCAGCGACACCACGCGCATCAAGATCCTCTATGCCCTCATGGGCCGCGAGCTCTGCGTGGCGGACATCGCCGAAGCGACCGAAACCTCGCAGTCCGCGGTGTCGCACCAGCTGCGCACACTCAAGCAGTCGCACCTGGTTAAATTCCGGCGCGACGGGCGCAATATCCTATACTCGCTCGCCGACGACCACGTCTACACCATGCTCAACCAGGGCATGAGCCACATCTGCGAATAGCGACCAACCACGGTACCAGCGCGGCCTGCACCCAAGCCGCAAATACGGGGAAAGGAATCCACCATGAAAAAGCAGTTCAAGCTCGATGAGATCGACTGCGCCAACTGCGCGCGTAAGCTTCAGGACGAGCTGGCCAAGCTCGATGGCGTCAAGTCCGTTTCGGTCAACTTTATGACCCAGAAGCTGACGCTCGAGGCCGATGAAGCCGAGTTCGACGAGGTCCTCGACCGCGTTGTGGAGTTCACCGCCGACGCCGAGCCGGACTGCGAGATCATTCTCTAGCCAAGGTTTACGCCAACCCGCAAGGCCGCGCTTGCCGCGGCCTTTGCTCGCGAAATTATGTGAGCGAGTGTTCATACATTCAAATGGGAGGATACGAGTCATGGCCACCGCCGACCCCAAGAAGAAAAAGAAGAAGCGCAAGAAGAAAGAGTCACTCGAGCATAAGCGCAACCGCATCCTGGTAGCGCTGGGCATTTTTGCCGTGGTGTACGCCCTCGATGAGTTCGGCACCCTCACCGCCGCATTCGGTACCCCGGGCGACATCTACGCCAGCTTTATGCTGTTCCTCATACCGTTTTTGATTGCCGGCTACGACGTGCTGCAAAAGGCATTCAATAACATCCGCCGCGGCAAGGCCTTCGACGAGAGTTTCCTTATGGCAGTCGCGACCATCGGCGCGTTTGCCATGGTGCTCTTCCCCGATACCGACCCGCACATGGCCGAAGGCGCCGCCGTCATGCTGTTCTACCAGGTCGGCGAGCTGTTCCAGGCGTACGCCGTGGGCAAGAGCCGCAAGTCGATCAGTGCCATGATGGACATCGCGCCCGACTACGCTAACGTCGAGCAGCCCGACGGCACACTCGAGCAGGTCTTCCCCGATGACATCGCGGTCGGCACCGTGATCGTGGTCAAGCCCGGTGAGCGCGTGCCCATCGACGGCGTCATCGTCGAGGGCGAGACGCAACTCGACACCGCCGCGCTCACGGGCGAGTCAGTCCCCCGCCCCGCCAAGTCCGGCGACGATATCATCAGCGGCTGCATCAACATGACGGGGCTCATCCACGTGCGCACCACCAAGCCATTTGGCGAGTCCACTGTCGCGCGCGTCCTGGAGCTCGTAGAAAACGCCAGCGAAAAGAAGGCGCGTACCGAGAACTTCATCACGCGCTTTGCCCGCGTCTACACGCCCGCCGTCACCGGCGCGGCCGCGGTGCTCGCGCTCGGCGGCGGCCTAATCACCGGCGCCTGGTCCGACTGGATCCTGCGCGGCCTGACTTTCCTGGTCGTCAGCTGCCCGTGCGCGTTGGTGATCAGCGTCCCGCTCAGCTTCTTTGGCGGCATCGGCGGCGCGTCCAAGCTGGGCGTTCTCATCAAGGGTTCTAACTACCTCGAGACGCTCGCCGACGTGGACACCGTCGTCTTTGACAAGACGGGCACCCTCACCAACGGCACGTTCTCGGTGGTCGCGGTACACCCCGAGGCCGGCTATACCGAGCAGTCGTTGCTAGAAGTCGCAGCCCTTGCTGAGTCGTTCTCCGATCACCCCATCGCGCAGTCCGTACGTGTCGCCTACCAGGGCGAGGTCGACCCCAAGCGCGTTAGCAACTCCGCCAACGACGCGGGCCACGGCGTGACGGCAACCATCGACGGCAAGCACGTCGTCGTTGGCAACGCAAAGATGCTCGCCGCGGCCGGAGTCGAAACGCCCGATTGCGAGGTCGTCGGAACAATTCTGCATGTGCTCGTTGACGGCGTGTACGCCGGCCACATCGTGATTGCAGACACCGTCAAGGCCGATGCTGAGCAAACGATTCGCGACCTACACGCCGCCGGCGTCAAGCGCACCGTCATGCTCACGGGCGACCGCGAGGAGGTTGCGGCGTCTGTGACCAAGCAACTCAGTCTCGACGAGTTCCACGCGCAGCTGCTGCCGGGCGATAAGGTCGAGCGTGTTGAGGCGTTGCTCGCGGGCGAAAGCGGCAAGGGCAAGCTCGCTTTTGTCGGCGACGGTATCAACGACGCACCCGTGCTTACCCGCGCAGACGTTGGCATCGCCATGGGCGCTATGGGCTCGGACGCCGCAATTGAGGCGGCGGACGTCGTGCTCATGGATGACAAGCCGTCCAACATTTCCCGCGCGATCCGCGTGGCGCGCAAGACCATGGCGATTGTCTGGCAGAACATCATCTTTGCGCTGGGCATTAAGTTGCTGATCCTGGTGCTGGCAGCGCTCGGCATCGCCAATATGTGGCTTGCCGTCTTTGGCGACGTGGGCGTGGCGATCATCGCCATCCTGAACGCCATGCGCGCGATGGGTGTCAAGAACCTGTAGCGTTCGTGGGCTGTCCGGCCGGGGTCGGGCTTGGTTTTGAAAACGTCCTCACGCATGAGGCCCGCCTTTCCTGCTCCTGCGGAGCAACGGAAAGACGGGCCTCGCGCTGCGGAGTGTTTTCAAAACCAAGCCCGGCCCCGGCCTGCGGTAACGTTGCTGGCGGTTCTTGGGCATCGCTTGCTGGTGGGGTTCCTTGTCTGAGTTGGACTTAGTTGGTGGGACCACTCGTCTCGGTCGCTGTCCCGCGCCGTTCCGGCGCGGGAGGCGCGCCGCTGCGGGAGTGCTAGTCGGTCATTATTGGCGCCGAAGCACCGTCCCGTCCCAGCATCGCCCTCAGCTTCTCGAAGCTTTCCTCGCTTAGGCAGTGCTCCATGTGGCAGCCCTCTTGCGACGCGACCTCAGCCGAAACACCCGCATCCTCTAGCAGCCCCACGAAAAAGCAGTGACGCTCCCACATTTGACGAGCGACCTCCAGACCACGCTCCGTCAGATGAACATCTCGCTTGCCCATTTCGACATAGCCGTTGCTTTCCAACGTCGCCATGGCCTTGGAAACGCTCGCCTTAGTTACACCGAGGTACTCCGCAACGTCGATCGAGCGCACGATGCCCTGACGTTCCGACAGAACGTAGATCGATTCGAGATAGTCTTCTCCGGATTCACGCAGGGCCATGGGCCGCCTTTCGCGATGATTGCTAGTTAGCCGTTGGATACTTTCCACGGCTTACTTTACCGCAAAAGTTGCCCATGTCTTACTACTTTGCCTAAAAGTTAGCCGTGTTTCACAAAACGAGCGGGACGAAAACAAAATGGGAACACGCCCCGCAAGGAGTGTCCCCAAGTGCCGAGCCGCAGCTATAGCAGTCCAAAGTACTTCGCGGCGTTGTAGATGCCGTCGTCGTCCACGGCGGTCGTCACATAGGTCGCCGCAGCCTTCACGGTCTCCTGCGCGTTGCCCATGGCCACACTTGTGCCCACGGCCGAGAACATCGACAGGTCGTTCTCGCCGTCGCCAAAGGCAATCGCCTCGCTCGCGTCGACACCCAGGCGCTCGAGCGTCGCCGCCACGCCCAGGTCCTTGCCGCCGTTGGCCGGAATAATATCGCAGAACAGATCGCACCAGCGCGTAGTGAGCGAATGCGACACGGCGTCGGTCACGATATGCTCGTCGGCCGGGTCCACAAAGGCGCAGAACTGGTAGACCGGCGCATCAAAGGCATGCTCAAACGGCTCCTCGTGGTAGACGATTCCCGCGTTGCTACCGGCCGTCACCACACGCTCGGACAGGCGGTTCACAAACGAGTTCTCGCCCTGCATGCACAGCGAGTCGTAGCGCCCCTGTGCCACCTGGCCCACGATCACCGCAACGTCGTCCGGATCAATCGGGCAGCTACGGTAGACGCCCTCGGCATCAAAGCAGTGTTGGCCCGAAAGCGTAATGTACGCATCCCAGCCCAAGTCGAACAGCCAATCGGGCATCTGGTAGGTCGGACGGCCCGTGGCGATCACGCACGCAATCCCCTGCTCGCGAAAGCTGTCGAGCACCTGCTGAGCCGACGCCGGAATCCGGTGGGTCTTAAAGCTCAGCAGCGTGCCGTCGATATCGAAAAACGCGGCTTTGATCATCCTCGTCTACTCCTCGCCCTCGAGCTTTTCGCTCGCCTCGAGCCACGCCATCTCCAGCTCGTCCATGGCGGCGTGGGCCTCGTCGATCTTTGCCTGCTGCTCGCCCAGCGCCGTGTAGTTGGTGGGATCGACCTGGGCCATGGCGGCCTCGGCCTCCTCCACGCGAGCGCGCTGCGTCTCCATCTTGCGCTCGAGCGAGCTCACCTCGCGGCGGAGCTTCTGGCGTTCGGCGTTGGAAAGACCGTTGGGCTGCCCGCTCGTCTTAGGCTTTTCGGCCGCAGCTGCCGCGGCACCGGTGTCGAACGTGCCGGTCTTGGCACTCGGCGCGCCCACGGGCTCGCCCTCGGCGGTGGCGTTGCACAGGCGCAGGTACTGATCGACGCCGCCGGGCATATGCGTCAGGTGGCCGTCAAGCAGTGCCCACTGTTGGTCGGTCACGCGCTCCATGAGGAAACGGTCGTGCGTCACCAGGATCAGCGTGCCGGGCCAGCCGTCCAGCAGATCCTCGACAATCGCGAGCATATCGGTATCCAGGTCGTTACCGGGCTCGTCCAGGATGAGCACGTTGGGCTCGTCCAGGATCGTCAGCAGCAGCGACAAGCGACGGCGTTGGCCGCCCGAAAGATCGCCGATGCGGCTCCAGAGCTGCTGCGTCGTAAAGCCCAGGCGCTCGCAAAGCTTCTCGGGCGAGGTCTCCTTGCCGTCGATGACGTAGTACTTCTTATAGTTGCTCAGCACCTCGCGGATCGTGTCGCCCATGTAGGGCTCGAGCTCCTCGAGCTGCTGCGATAGCACGCCAAAACGCACCGTCTGGCCGATCTTTACGCGGCCGCGCAGGGGCGCGATCTTGCCCTGGATCACGTCGAGCAGCGTGGACTTGCCGGCACCGTTCTCGCCCAAAAGACCATAGCGGTCGCCCGCGCCGATAAGCCAGGTCACGTCGGAGAGCACCTGCTTGGGCGAGCCGTCGGTATCCGCATAGCCGGCGTCCACGTCGATCACGTCGATGACCTGCTTGCCCAGGCGGCTCACCGCCAGGCGCTTGAGCTCCAGCTCGTCGCGCACGGGCGGCACGTCGGCGATGAGTTCGCGAGCGGCATCCACGCGAAACTTGGGCTTGGTGGAGCGCGCCTGGGCGCCACGGCTCAGCCACGCGAGCTCCTTGCGCGCCATGTTGCGACGGCGCTCCTCGGTGACGGCGGCCATGCGGTCGCGCTCTACGCGCTGAAGGATATATGCCGAGTAGCCGCCCTCGAAGGGGTCGACCTGGCCGTCGTGGACCTCCCACATGCTGGTGCAGACCTCGTCCAAGAACCAGCGGTCGTGCGTGACCACGAGCATGGCGCCCTGACCGCGCTGCCAGCGGGCCTTTAAGTGGCGCGCGAGCCAGTTGATGGTGCGCATGTCCAGGTGGTTGGTGGGCTCGTCGAGCATGAGCACGTCATAGTCGCCGATCAGCAGGCGCGCGAGGTCCACGCGACGGCGCTGACCGCCCGAAAGCTCGCCCACCGTGCCCTCCCAGGGCACATCGCTAATAAGGCCGGCCAGAATCTGGCGCGTACGCGGACTCGACGCCCACTCATACTCGGGCGTGTCGCCCACGACGGCATGATGCACGGTATCGGTGTCGACAAGCTGGTCCTTTTGGCCGAGCAGACCGATCGTGGTGCCGCGACGATGCGTCACGCGGCCATCGTCGGGCTCCAGCGTGCCGGCAAGCACGCTCAGCAGCGTCGACTTGCCGTCGCCGTTTTTACCGACAATACCAATACGGTCGCCCTCGCCCACGCCGAGCGTCACGCTATCGAAAATATGCTTGGTGGGAAACTCTAGGCTGACGGAATCGCATCCCAAAAGAATCGCCATATGCCCTGCTCCTTCGTAGAAATTCAACGTTGTCCATGATAGCAGCGAAAAGGCAGGCCGCACACGACACAAAAAGGCGGGCCATCTCCCGCAAGAGATGACCCGCCCCTCCAATCAGTCCCGTGGCGACCGTGGCCGCCACGGGCCTCAAGCATGTCCCGGACTAGGAGAACATGCCGGTGAGGTAATCATTCAGCCGCTTATCCTTGGGCCGTTGGAAAATCTCGTCGGTCTCGTCGTACTCGACCATATCGCCCATGTAGAAGAACGCCGTGCGGTTGGACACACGCGACGCCTGCTCCATGTTGTGCGTCACGATGACGATGGCACGGTCGGCAACGATTGACGACATAAGGTCCTCGATCGCCAGCGTCGAGATGGGGTCGAGCGCCGAGCAGGGCTCGTCAAACAGGATCACGTCGGGGTTGAGCGCCAGCGTGCGCGCGATGCACAGACGCTGCTGCTGGCCGCCCGAAAGCGCGTAGGCACTCTTGTCGAGCTTGTCCTTGACCTCGTCCCACAGCGCCGCGCCGCGCAGACTCTCCTCGACCATGCGGTCGAGCTCGTCACGGTCGGTGATACCGTGGCGCTTAGGCGCAAACGTGATGTTGTCTCGAATGGACTTGCGGAACGGGTTGGGCTGCTGGAACACCATGCCAATGGAGCGGCGCAGCTCGTAGGTGTTCTCGGTCTTGGTATTCACGTTGCGCCCGCGGTAATTGATCTCGCCCTCCACGCGGCAGCCGCGAATCTCGCGATTCATCAGGTTGAGGCTACGCAAGAAGGTCGACTTACCGCAGCCCGAAGGCCCAATGAGCGCCGTGATCTCGCCCTTGTGGAAGTCGAGCGACGTATTGTGCAGTGCATGGTGGTCGCCATAGTACACGTTGACGTCCTTGGTGGAGAGCACGACCTCGTCGCTCACGGCCTTGCCGCTCACGCGCAAGCGCTTCTCGCTCTCCCCCACGCTCGACAGGAAGTCCTGGGTCTCGGACGATGCCGCTTCGGTTGCGGGCGTTGCATTCATCTCGCTCATTCGGCCGTCATCCTTCTTGCCAGTTGCTTGCCCACGATACGGGCGACTACGTTAAACAGCAGCACGCAAATCATCAGCAGCGCCGCGGTGCCCCAAACAATCTGCTGGGCCTCGGGGCTGCCCTCGCCATAGATCTTGTAGATGTGCACGGCGAGCGACTCGCCGGGACGGAACACGTTCCAAGCGCAGGTGGGGCTCGACAGGTTAAAGCTCAAGAAGTTCAGGCGAACCGGCGAGCTCATACCCGAGGTAAAAAGCAGTGCTGCGGCCTCGCCAAACACGCGACCGGCCGAAAGCACGATGCCCGTCACGATGGCAGGCATGGCCTCGGGGATCAGGATGTGCAGCGTGGCCTCCCAGCGAGTGAGGCCCATGGCCAGGCACGCATCGCGCTGGGCCTGCGGCACGTCCTCGAGCGCCTGCTGGATCACGCGCACCAGGATGGGGATGTTGAACATGGTGAGCGCGACGGCGCCGGAGATGATGGAGTACTTCCAGCCCAGCTGCACCGAGAACACCAGAAAACCGAACATGCCGACGACGATAGAAGGCAGCGAGGACAACGTCTCGATGGCGGTGGAGGCGATGTCGCGGATGGGTCCGTCCGGCGCGTACTCAACCAAAAAGACCGCTCCGCCCAGGCTGATGGGCACCGAGATGATCAGGGTGATCAGCAGCAGGTAGAACGAGTCGAACAGCTGGTAGAGCACGCCGCCCTGCGTTCCGTTGGCGCGCGACGGCTCCGTGAGAAAGCCCGGCTGGAACAGCGTCGAGATGCCCTCGAACAGGATATAGGCCACCATGGAGACGACGATGAGCATGACGATGGCGACGATCGCCGTCAACACGCCCGTGGCGAAGCGGTCCTGCTTTTGGACACGCCCGAGCCTC
Source organism: uncultured Collinsella sp. (assembly GCA_902469055.1). GTDB lineage: Bacteria > Actinomycetota > Coriobacteriia > Coriobacteriales > Coriobacteriaceae > Collinsella. Next base: position 2,282 of record CABRBC010000027.1, on the reverse strand, counting down.
GCCTCGTCGATGTGGATACGCGTGCTAGCCACGAGCCTTCGCCCCCTTGCGGCCGATAAGGTGGATGATCAGGATGAAGATGAGACTCATGCCCATCAGCAGCAGGCCGAGCGCCCACAGAACATCGTCTTGGGCCGAGCCCTCGGCATAGACTGCCATGGACGTGGTGAGCGTGGTGGTGATGGTCGAAGCCGGCGACAGCAGCGACGTCGGCATGGCCTCGATGCCGCCGATGACCATGCGCACGGCGAGCGTCTCGCCAAAGGCGCGGGTCATGCCCAAGATAACCGCGGTCATGAGCGACGGCATGGCGGACTTGAGCACCACGTGCCAGATGGTCTGCCAGCGGGTGTAGCCCAGCGCGAGCGAGCCCTGGCGGTAGCCGTCGGGCACGGCGCGCAGACCATCGACCGAAAGCGTGGTCATCGTCGGCAGAATCATGACCGCCAGCACGATGGCGCCGGGCAAGATGCCCAGGCCCGTGCTCACGTGGAAAACGCTCTTCATAAGACCGACGACCACGTGAAAACCGATCAGGCCAAAGACGACCGAGGGAATGCCGGTCAAAAGCTCAATGAGCGGCTGAAAGATCTTAGAGCCAAACTTAGGGCTAATCTCGACCGCAAAGATGGCAGAGCCGATGGCGATGGGCAGCGCGATAAGCGTGGAGAGCACCATGACCGCAAACGAGGTGACGATCAGGGGCAGGGCGCCGGTATAGGGCAGGCCGTTTTCGGCTGTGTTGGCCAGGTCCCACTTGGTGCCGGTGAAAAACTCGACGACCGAGACGCCGTCCTTGACAAAAGCCGAGAGGCCCTTTTGGGCGACCATAAAGATGAGCGCGGCAACGACAAGCGTCACGAGCGCTACGCACGCGCCCGTGACGCCCAGGCCCACGTTCTCAAGGTCGCGCTTTGGCAGCTGTTTTGCCATTGCAAACCTTTCCGGGGCGATTACTTATTTAGCAGAGACCTTGCCGCTGGCGTCCTTGACGACCTTCATGGCAGAGACGGGGATGAAGCCCTGCTCCTCGACGAGCTTGCCCTGGACGTCGTCGGAAAGCATGAACTCCAGGAAGGCCTTGGTGGCCTCGTCGGCGTCCTTGGAGCAGTACATGTGCTCGGTAGCCCAGATCTTGAAGGAGTCATCAGTGACATTCTTGCTCTTGGGCTCGACGCCCTCGACCTTGATGGCGTTGAACTTGGAGTCATCGAAGTGCGAGAAGTCGAGGTAGGAGATGGCGTTATCGGTGCTGCCCATCTGAGTCTGGACGTCGCCGGACTTGTCGAGCTCGGCGTCGCCCTTAAAGTCGACGGCCTCGTCGCCAAAGACGGCGGCCTCGAAGGTGGCGCGGGTGCCGGAGCCGGCCTTGCGGTTGAGGACGACGATGGTGGCGTCGTCGCCGCCGACCTCCTTCCAGTTGGTGATCTGGCCAGAGAAGATGCCCTTGAGCTGCTCGAGGGACAGGTCGTCGACCGTCACGTTCTTGGAGACGACGGGACCCATGCCCACGACGGCAACCTCGTGGTCGACGAGGTTCTTGACCTGGTCGGCCTCGAGCTTGGTCTCGGCGAAGACGTCGGAGTTACCGATGGTGACGGTGCCTGCGGCGACAGCGGTCAGACCCTTGCCCGAACCGTTGCCCGAGCCGGAAACGGAGACGTCCGGGTTGGCATCCATGAACTTCTCGGCAGCAGCCTCGACGAGAGCCTGGAACGAGGAGGCACCGTCGTAGGTCACCTCGCCGGAGACGGACTCGGCAGTAGCAGCGGCGCTACCCTTGTCGGCGGCGTCGGATGCGCCGGAGCCGCCGCAACCAACGAGACCGAGACCGACGATGCTGGCAAAGCCACCAGCGAGGCCGAGGAACTGACGACGAGAATAAGCCTGATCGAGCATGATCTTCCTTTCGTACATGCGACTCGCGGGCACCCTGCCCGCTTTGCTGTTTGGAAAGATACGACCCCGACCGGGTAGCGCCCGCGCCAACTGCGGTTTCTTACGGGCATTTGATAGACCCTTACCGCAAGCTCTGCCCAGCCTTTACAAACGGATAACAATCCAGCGCCGAACATGGCGCACCTTTTACACCAGAGCAAAGTAGTCATTGGGGACGTTCTTGTTTGACTAGTCATTTTAGAACGTCCCCAATGACTACCCCAGCAACGCCGATGTTTTGGCGACGACAGACACTATGACCCAATCCGAGGGCACTAAAAAGATAGGAGCCCCCGCTCGTGACCGCGGGTCGGGGCTGCGACAATGATGTCGAAGTGCCATAG
>CABRBC010000026.1:0-5372 GCA_902469055.1 uncultured Collinsella sp. | reverse complement strand
TTCATGAGGTACTCGAGCTGCATGAGCTCGTCCCAGGTGCCGCCGACGCCCATCAGGAACACGGCGTCGTAGCCCTCGTCGGCGACCTTGTCGGCGAGCGCGGTCATCTTCTTGCCGGTCTCGTAGAGCGCCTTGCCGTCCTCGAGATAGCCCTCCTGGTCGAAATGCATGATCTCGATCTTCTCGGTTTCCTTCATTTGTCTCTCCTTTCTGGGGTTGTTTCCACATCCCCCATGCCAACGGGCATCAAAACCCGCTTACATTCCGTAACACTCAGCCGCTTTGGCCTTAAGCGCATTGACTGACTCTTCGTAGCCCTCTGCCTTGACCTCCATTTGCTTGGAGACAGCATCGAGATACGGGTGAACGTCCCATGACTTCAGACGCTCGGCGATTATTGCCGCAATCGTCTGGAAGAACACGAGATTGGGAATTGCGCTGAGCAGCGGAGCCACCTGAGGCACCACAACCTCGTGAGCCCCACCCTTGGGATGGGCCGTGAGCAGCACCGTTTTTGTCGTAACGTTCGATAGCGCATCGGCGATATTCGCAAGACGCTCCGACCCCTGCGGATCGTCGACAATAAACACCAGATAGCCCGGAACGATCTGCATCTCGGGACCGTGGACGAACTCCTCGCCTTCGTGATGCATGGCAGGAATCTTGATGGTCTCGCTCAGCTTGAGCGCTGCCTCCTCGGCAACACCATAGTTGGGGCCGTTGCCGACGACCATAGCGGGCGTGTGCTCAGAAAGCTCGAGCATGTGGTCTTGGACATATGCCTCGGCGGTCTTGCACATCACGGCATTGGCCTGGATAGCCTCGCGCAGGTCGTCAAGACGCTGGGCAACGCCCTTGGCGTCAATCGTTCCGCGCGCCTGACCGCCGTAAATACCAAAGAGCACCAGGTACTCAACGAGAACCTCGACGCCCAGAGTCACAAAGTCCACCGACTCGACGCCCACACCGTAGTCAAGAACGATGTCAGCGTGTTCCTTGATGGGTGCCTCGACGTTTGCCGTGAGCGCAACTGCAGCCATATCGTGTGCGCGCATGTAATCGAGCGCCGCAATCGTATTGGTTGAATAGCCGCTCTGCGAGACGGCAATGTTAAGCGCATGCTGTGGATAGGTGTGTTCAAAATCGACGAAGGCCTCGGGCGTCACAACGGACACCTGCATCTGCAGCGCATCTTGCAGGTAATCGCGGGCGCAATCCGCAGCATGGCGCGACGAACCCGAAGCAACGATGCGCAGCGCGTCAAAAGAACCGGACTGGAAAATATCAACGAGCTGCGCTACCAGCTCAGACGAACGCTCGAGGTTCTCTCCCATACGCACATGGGCAAGCTGAACGTAATCGAGCATCTTCATCGTCTCACCTCGTAACAAATCATTAGTATTTGATACCAATCACAGTTACAGGTTACGGCTTTTTGATGCCTCTTTGTCGATTAATTTATCCCCATCGGCGAACGGTCGATTTTGAGCCATGTAAGGTTGTATATACGGTCTGCTCAACGAATCAAAATTCCGTCAACTTTTCAGCCCGTTATGCAAAAAACCAGCTAGTACGTATAGGTATATCCACCCGCATCACCGCGGTTAAACGACTTGACGTACTCGATCGCCTGGCCGCTCGCATCGAAGCTCACACACTCAAGCGTCAAAGCAAGATCGCCCTGCTCCAGTCCAAGCAGGCCGGCATCTCGCGCGCCCAGTGCTTCGATATCGAGCTTTTCCTGTGCCATGACCGGCTTTCGGCCCAACATCTCATAGGTCTCGTACAAACTGAAGACCGACACGTCAATATCTTCGATGGTTGGGAACAGCAGGCAGGGAATCAGCGCCGTCTCAATCGATACGGGGCTACCGTTTATGCAGTTCAGGCGTCGAACGGAATAGAGCAGGTCGTCCTCGGCGATGCCAAACAGGTCGGCGTAATATGGCCCCGCATAACGCTTGGAACGCGCGAGAATACGGACGGACGGCTCGTCGCCCGAAGCACGGACCGATTCACGGAAACCGACCGTGCGTTCAAAAAAAGCAGGCACTTTCTGCGCCACAAACGCGCCCTTTCCGCGGACGCGTCGAATCTGCCCGCGCCGAACCAGCTCATCGACAGCACTTCGAATGGTCAAGCGTGTCGTACCAAATTCCTCGGCGAGGTCTTTTTCGGACGGAATCATGGAACCCGTGGGATATATACCGCGTTCGATACGCTCTTCAATGCGACGTCGTATGCGCATATAAACCGGGGTGGCATCTACTGTTTCAGCCATTGTTCACCTGCCACGCTCCTCATGCCGTTCTTTTCACCGTTATCGGCAAAGCGGAACTTTGTGGGCAAAATCACCGATTTGCAATGCTCCACAAAACGCATGTCCTTATCAAATTCGATCGTGCTCTCATAGAACACCGGCGTCCCCTCTTTTTGCTGGAGCAGCTCGGCCTCTTCGGCGTTCAAACGCGAGATGGAGATATGCTCACGTCCATGCTCAACACGCACGCCACCTTCTTTGAGCAAGACATCGTAAAGGCTCTCACACTCAAAATCGTGCTCGGGAAGCGATGGGCACAGGGACAGGTTAACGTGAGCGGTCTCGATTGACGCCGGCTCGCCCTCAATAAGTCGAACGCGCTGCATGCGGAGCAAGGGAGCGCCTACAGCCACCCCAAGCTTGTCGGCAAGCGCCTCATCCGCCTCGATGGTCCCGGTGGAAACCAGACGAGAAGAGGGGTGCAGGCCGGCAGTCCGCACAGCATCGGAAAAGTTATACGTTTCCTGGAAGATGTTCAGCGGCTTGGGAGGACACACATACGTGCCCGATCCGCGACGGCTCTCGAGCGTTCCACACGAGATAAGCCGCGTGATACCGGCACGCAACGCCGTACGCGAAACGCCAATCTCTTCGCACAGCACGCGCTCGGCCGGCAGGCGATCGCCGCCGGCAAGCTGATGGTGCTGGATATACCAAAGAATTCCCTCAACAGCACGATCTTTGGGGGGAATTGCATAAGATTCGCCTGCCATTGCACAGACTCCTCATTCAGAAACGTATGCCGCCAAAATTAGGCCAGCCCTCCCATGGCATCAAATTCTGCCTTGATCTTCTCGGCGACATTCCGATACGACTTATATAGACTTGAATCGCGTTTGACTTCGTCGGTCATAACGGGAATCTCTAATTTGGAAACCTCGTCTTTTCCCGTCTGAACCGCCACAACAACGCCCATACCAAGACACATATTACGCTTGGCAGCGTTTATTTTCGCCGCCTTGGCAGGATTTGCCAGGATACGCTGGGCAAATTCCTGTTTAGAGACCGCTTCTTCGGCCTCCGGATCGCCCGCCTCGGCCACTTCGCACTGCAACACGTCCGCATAGTCAAAAATCTTCGGCTCGCCACCGCGTTGATGCACAGCCCACTTGCGGCGCGTGGCATCCTGGTAGATAGCCGGCAAAAATGTAAACCGCGGCGGGTCCAAAATCGTATCCGTGATGGTAAACACATCGGGATCAAAGGCATCCTGCGGGTTTTTCTTCTTGAACAGCCCCATATCAGCCTCCCGTACTAGCATTAAACAACTCAAGCTGAATATAGCACCAATTTCAAGCCGCTGCCTTACCCTATCGGTGCGCGGCGTCTAAGGCTCGCCCAGCGGAAGAGTTAACGGACGAGGGCCGGGGTGCCTGCCTTGTTTTGAGAAGTGGGCTCCGCGAACTTCTCAAAACAAGGCAGGCACCCCGGCCCCGCCGGCAAATAGCAGACACTCCGCATGCAATCTATGCAAACAAACAAGTACGTTTAGCTACATTCGGTAAGTTCGAGCACGCTGCCCTTAACGATAAGTGCCGGCTCCAGGACGACCTCTTCGGCACGCCTACCGCCCCTACCGGCAAGACGCTTGGACATGCAGCCAAAAGCATGCTCCGCAAGGACACCAGGATCCTGCTCAATCGCGGTCAGCGCCGGCTCAAAGAGAACGTCGGCCGCCGAGTTGTCATAGCTCACCACCGAGATATCGCCCGGGATGCTCTTCCCCATCTCGTGCAAGCGCTTGAGCAGACCGAGGGCGATGTTATCCGAACTTGCGAACACAGCGGTGGCATCAGTTGCGAGCACCGCCTCCGAGGCCTCGTAGGCACTCGGAATGTAGTACTCGCTCTCAAACTCCAAACGTGCGTCGATAGGCAGGCCAACCTCGCGCAGCGCGCGCTCATAGCCGGCAAGTCGCTTACGCCCCGTATTGGAACGGCGCGCGTTAACCAAGCAGGCAATGCGACGGTGGCCCTGCTCGATCAGATAGCGGGTGGCCATGTAGCCGCCCATCTCGTGATCGAACATCACCTTGTCGCACTCGAGCCCCTCAATGGCACGGTCGACCATCACGGCAGGGATAGGCAGATGGCTGACTTCTTCGCGCAGGGCGCGGTCGTCGGAGAACTCGTCGCCCACGACCAGGAAGACGCCATCAACGCCGCGCGTCACCAGCTGGCGCAGCAGCTCCAGATCGTCATCGGCGCTTCCGCCCGAGCTGGTAATGAAGAGCGCATAGCCGTCCTCGCGGCAGCGCTTTTCCAGGCTACCGGCGAGCGAAGCAAAAAAGCGGCTCTCGATGTTAGGGACGATAAGGCCCAGGGTGCGCGACTCGCGCATGACCAGGCTGCGCGCGATCTGGTTGGGAACATAGTGGTTGCGCGCCGCGACCTCCTTGATGAGCTTGCGGTTTTCTTCCGAGATGCGACAGGGCCGATTATTGAGAACAAGCGAGACCGACGAGGGGGAAAGCCCCACCTCCTGGGCGATCTGCTTGAGGGTGACTTTGTTGGCCATCTCGCTCCTTCCGGGTTTACGCGCAATCTCTTGAAAGTATAGCGACTACCCCTCTACCTCGGTGATAAACACTTTACCAATCCGGTAGACGGCTGTTTTATCGCCGCCAGCGCACCAAATCCGTCCGGGTGGGGTATATTGCAATCGATTGATGACAACGACCACCAAAAGGCGGATATTCGTATGCACGAGAACGACTTTTTTAACGAGGACCTGCTGTGCGCGCTTGCTGGCGTTGCCGGCGAGGACAACGTGCTGATGAGCGAGCCCATGCGCGAGCACACCACGTTTAAGATCGGCGGCCCGGCCGACGTCTTTGTCACGCCCGATACCGAGCAGGGCCTCGTCGCCACGCTCGATACCTGCTATCGCTGCGATCTGCCCCTCACCATCGTGGGCAACGGCTCCGACCTGCTCGTCGGCGACAAGGGCATCCGTGGCGTCGTCGTAGCGCTGGGCGAGGGCCTCTCCGACATTACCGTTGACGGCACGCACGTCACGGCGGCAGCCGGTGCCTTGCTTTCCGATGTCGCCG
>CABRBC010000025.1:0-18077 GCA_902469055.1 uncultured Collinsella sp. | reverse complement strand
CTCCTCGAGGGCCTCGCCGCGGCCCGGGACCCCCGACAGGGAGTCCGGCACGCCCAGGGCGGTCCGCGCGATCACCGCGGCGTCGCGCTCGTCGGTCTTGGCCTCGCCGGCGAACAGGCCCGCGGCGCGGCTGGCGGCGAGCCCGGGCAGGTAGGCGACCCCGAGCCCCGCGGCGCGGGCCCGCCTCACGGCGAGGGACCCTATGTTGCGGAACTGGTCGACGACGACGAGCGTGCCGGCGGGCGCGGAGGCGAACAGCGCGTCGAGCTCGGCCTCCCTGTTGCGGACGGGGGCGCTGGCCAGCACCTCCCCGTCGCGGTCGATCAGGCAGGCCCAGTGCGACGACTTGCCGACGTCCAGGCCGAGCACGGCCGCGGGTCTGGTGGATGGCGCTTTCACGGTGGTATCCTTCCGGTAGTCGTTCGACCGGATGGCCTCCCCCTCGGCACTCACATTACCAGCCGCGGCACCTGCCCGGCACTTTCCTATCAGCCGTCGGGGGCGGCGCGCCCCGCGCCGGCAGCACCCAACGGGCCCTCTCGGGGGCAGGGACGTTCGGCCGTGCGCGGGCGCCCGGTCGGCGGCCCGTTCTGGGCGCGCCTCAATCGTAGCCCGAGACGGTCCCGGGCTGACAATTTCGACTGTAATGGACGTTCTTGTTTGCCTAGTCATTTAAGAACGTCCCTAATGACTAACTTCCTCCTTCCCGAAACCTTTCCGCAACAATTTGCCCTTCGCACTGCTCGACTCCGCTCGCAACGTCCCCTGCGCTACACTTAGTTGCACTGTGGCGCCGTTGCGCCGCGCCCGAACTAAGGGGGACACTCATGAAGAATACTCAGCTGCTGCTGATTAACGATATGTGCGGCTACGGCAAGGTCGCGCTTTCCGCCATGCTGCCGGTGCTGTCGCACATGGGCTACCGTATCCATAACCTGCCGACGGCGCTCGTTTCCGACACGCTCAACTACCCCAAGTTCTACATCCACGACACCACCGAGTACGTGCGCCAAAGCCTCGCTATCTGGGAGGAGCTCGGCTTTGAGTTCGACGCCATCTCGACCGGCTTTATCGTGACCGAGGAAGAGACGCGCATCATCTCGGACTTTTGCCACCGCCGTGCGCAAAAGGGCACCAAGGTGTTCGTTGACCCCATCATGGGCGACAACGGCAAGCTCTATGCGGGCGTGCCCGAGTCCACGATCGGTCTCATGAGGCACCTGCTCGAGTGCGCCGACTACGCGGTTCCCAACTACACCGAGGCCTGTTTGCTCACCGACACGCCTATCGTCGAGCAAATTACGCCCGATGAGGCCCGCGCCCTTGTGGACGCCGTGCGCGAGCTGGGTGCCAAGTCGGTGGTCATTACGAGCGCCGTAGTCAATGGCACGAACGCGGTTATCGGTTACGACCATGTGGCGGGGGAGTACTTTACGATTCCCTTTGAGCTCATTCCGGTCTATTTCCCGGGCACGGGCGACACGTTCTCGGCGGTGCTCGTCGGCCGCGTTATGGCAGGCTGGAGTCTGCAGCGCGCGACGTCCGATGCCATGCGTGTGGTGGCTGAGCTTATCGAGCGCAATGCCGACCAAGAGGACAAGTCGGCCGGCCTTCCCATCGAGGCCTGCCTGGATGTGGTTGACCATGAGTAACGCCGACGAGAGCAGCACCGAGGCAGCGGGCGAGAACAGGCCGCTCGGCGCGCCGCGTGGCAAGCGTCCGCGTATCCGTATTAGCTGCGTGGACCAGCTGGGTGCGTGCCGTTGTCACCACGGGCACAAGCCGGGCGATGTCTTCGACTTCGATCGCGATCGCGGCAAGATGTGCGCCATGGCCTGCCACGTGGGCTTTCCCTATATAGATATCCTGCGCTATGGCGGGACCGTGCCTGGCAACGAGCCCGGCACGGCAAAGTTCTGCTGCCCCGAGGTCGATACACTGAACGTCTGGCTTGCCGAGATCGTCGACGAGTAATCGAGCGTGGATTTTCTCCCGTTTAGAGCGTACTTGAGCGCTCAAAGTGGGAGATTGTCCACACTCAATTTGTATGCGGGAGATTATCCACGCTCATTTTGCGCCGAAGACGTGGCCCGCGACCTCGCTTGCCTACAGCTGCTCGAGCATGGCCGTGCAGCCGGCGAGCACGTCGCGGTACGTGGCATCGAAATTGCCGGTGTACCAGGGGTCGGCCACGTCGCCGGGGCGCTCGGTCCAATCGAGCAGGCGCGAGATCTTGCCGTCGGGGTCGTCGCCAAAGATGCGACGCAGGCCACGGGCGTTCTCGGCATCCATATAGACAATGTGATCCCAGTTGCCATACTCCGCGCGACGTACCTGACGTGCGCGATGTGCGACGACGGGAATCCCAACCTCGCGTAGCTTGGCAACAGTACCGTGATGCGGCGGGTTGCCGATCTCCTCGGTCGAGGTCGCGGCAGAATCAATGACAAACTCGCCCGCGCGCCCGGCGCGGTGCACCAGCTCGGTAAACACCGACTCGGCCATCGTCGAGCGGCAGATGTTCCCATAGCAGATAAACAGTACGCGTTGCATATGCGGTTTCCTTTCGACCGCCATCATCGAGTTCGAGTATCGCACCTACGCCTACGCCCTCGCCCGCTTGCGCTCCCAGCGAGCCAACTTAATCGTCACCAGCGTGAGCGCCCAGGCCACAAGCGAGAACGCGGCGCCCACTGCACCCACGTACGCAATGCCAATGCTGCTTACCACGGCGCCGCCCACTGCGGTGCCAAACGAGATGCCGACGTTAAACGCCATGGGCTCAACCGAACTTGCGAGTACCATCGACTTGGGATGGCGGCTGCGTGCCACGTCCATAAAGTGCGTGATGCATGAGACCGAGAACAGGTACATGAGCATCGCCAGGCTAAAGACAAAGACCAGCGCGAGCGGCATGGCGGCGCCCACGGCAAACAGCCCGAGCAGTGCCGCCGCCTGCAGCACAAACGTAACCAGCAGCGCCTTCATGCCAAAACGCGCATCGATCCATCCGCCCAGGATGTTCGAGATCAGGCAGAACACGCCATAGGCCATAAGTGTGGTGCTCGCCTGAACGGTATCCATGCCCAGCATCTGCTCCAGATAAGGCGTCACGTAGCCGTAGAATACGTAGACCGAGCCCACGCCAAACAAGAAGATGAGCATGCCGGTGATGATACTCGGCTCGCGTAGTAGCCCCGCCTGCTCGCGGAAGGTGGCGGGCTCATCGGTCTGCCCGGCGCGAGGCATAAACGCCACGAGCGCGCTACAGATCAAAACGGCAAAGGTCAGCGTGCCGTACATGGCCACGTGCCAATCGAGTGTGTCGGCCACAAACTTGCCAATCGAGGTCACAAAGACCATCGCCACGGAAAACGCGCCGTACACGACCGAGATGGCAAGTGAGGTTTGCTGCGGGGATAGCAGCTCAGGGATGTACGTCACGCCCACGGCGAGCAGCGCACCCGAGACAGAGCCCAGGACAATGCGTGAGATAAACAGCACCTGGAAGTTGGGAGCCAACGCCATGACCAGGTTGCCGAGCACAAAGACGACGCTATAGCACACGAGCAGCTGGTAGCGGCGAAAACGCCCCGTGCTGAGCGCAAGCACCGGCGTGGCGATAGCGTAGACGAGCGCAAACACGCTGATGAGCTGGCCCGCAGTGGCAAGTGATATGCCGAGTTCCGTTGCCAAGTCGCTTTCGATGCCGATGACCACGAACTCGGAGCAGCCGAGCGAGAATCCCAACAGCACGAGCAGCGCCAGACAGAGCTTGGTGCGCGCGGGGGAGAGCGCGGCGGCGGTTGGCTTACTTTTAGGCGTGGTTGCGGCGGTCAAGGTTGTCACTCCAATGTCGCATGAATAAGCGGGATTCAATCCCTGTAACTCTAACAGAATGTGACAAAGGGGCAGTCCCTTTGTCACATGGAGGGCTTGCCTGTATAGTCGCAATACAGGCGAAGATGGTCTCAGGTACATCGCGGGCGGCAGGAGATCCCATGGGTATGCACACGACAAAGGTTGCAGTGGGCGAGGGCAAGTTTGCGCTCGAGGCCCAGCTGACGGTGACGCCGCGAGGCATGGCGGTGTACGCCTGCTCGCCGGAGTTTGCGCACCTGGGCGCCACGGCGCAGGCCATTCCGCGCCCCGAGCCCGGCCGTACGGCAACGGTGAGCATCCTGGCCGTTCCGTGCCATCGAGACGAGATCCCGGCGCACGATATCGCGGCGGCGCTGGCCACGCGCTTTGGCGTGCCGGTAGTTGCAAGCACGGGTTTTCATGTTGAACAAGCGAGCGGTGACGACCTGCAGCGCGTGCTCGACACCACCAAGGAGCTCATCGCCGCGCTCGAGGAAGCCGCAGCCCGCATTCTGCGCGCCGGCTGGGATGAGGGCGGTGCGGGCGCCGAGGTCGTGGCGGTCGATGCTGCGACCGGCGAGGCGCTTGGCCCCGTCGACCGCATCGAGGCCCATGCTGGTGAGGGCATCCTGCATCAGGCATTTCTGACGCTTTTGGTCGAGGGCCGGGGCGAAGACGCGCGCCTGCTGCTCTGTCGCCGCAGTCCGCTCAAGCGCCTGTGGGGCGGGGTGCTGGCCGATAGCTGCGCCGGCCATCCGCTCCCCGGGGAAGACGTCGCGGCCGCCACGGCGCGCCGCATCAACGAAGAGCTCGGCATTACGCGCGAGCCCGATCAGCTCAAGCACCTCGGACACGTGGTGTACCGCGAGGACCACGGCGACGGTCGCTGCGAGTGCGAATGGTGCGAGGTCTACCTTGCCCATGTTGAGCCGGGCGAGCTGCATATCAACCAAGAGGAGATCTCGGAAGTGCGTCGCGTGGCTCCGTCCGAGCTCAAAGGCTACCTGCAGGGTCACCCCGAGCAGCTGGCCCCCTGGCTCCGCGAGGCTCTCAGCGACCCATCCATCCGTACGGCCCTCGCTATGTGACAAAGGGACAGTCCCTTTGTCACATCCAAACCGTCACAACATTCGGCGAAAATCTCGAAAACGAGGAAAAGCGTCGAATGTTGTGACGGTTTTTGTCTAGGGAATCGCTTCTCATCCAAAAAATCCGCTTGACTGTATTGCCGCAACACAGCGCAACGTAAGGGGTGTCCGATAACGGGCGCCCCTTTTTAAGCGGCAACATGGCTGCGAATTCGGAGCGCCCCCAACAAGAAAGGTGGGGAGATGGAAGCGGAAAAGAAGGCGTTTAAGATCACCAAGCGCGAAATTGGCTTTGTGCTGGGTATCGTTGTCTTTTTGCTGGTGAAGTTTCTTCCTTTGGCGGAGCTGAGCTCGACGGTCGAGCTCACGGTCGGCGGTCAGACCTGTCTGGCACTGACGCTCGCCACGGTGGTGTTCTGGGCATGCGGCGTGGCACAGCCGGGCTTTGTGGGCCTGCTCTACTGCGCACTGCTCGTCCTGTTCAAGGTGTGCGTGGACGACACGGGCGCCGCGAGCATCTCGGCGACGGTCGCCTCCACGTTTAGCTCGTGGACCAAGGCCACCATGTGGCTCGTCATCGGCGCCTACCTCATCGCCAGCGCGGTCAAGGAGTCGGGCCTGGGCGAGCGCATCGCCTACGCGTTCATGCTCAAGTTCGTGCGCGACGCCAAGTCGCTCATCATCTCGATCTTCGCGCTCACCTTTGTGCTGTCGCTGCTGATCCCGCATCCGTTCCCCCGCGCCTTCCTCATCCTCGCCGTCGTCTCGGTCATCGCCGAGTCCGCCGGCTACGGTGACGACGACAAGGGCAAGCTCGGCTTCCTCGTGTTTGCCGCTGCCGCCCCGGGTTCCATGTTCTTCCTGACGGGCGACTCCACGCTTAACCCGCTCGTTGCGCAGTACAGTGCCGAGGCCGGCGGCATGAGCCCGTCCTTCGTCGACTGGTTCCTGTACATGAGCGTGCCTATGCTGGTTGCGCTGCTGTGCACCCTGTTCCTGGGCCTTTTCCTCTTTAAGCCCAGCAAGGAGCTCGTCTACGATCGCGAGCAGATCGTGGCCAAGCAGGCCGCGCTCGGCAAGCTCTCCGTCAAGGAGATCCGCACCATCGTGTGGCTTGTCATCGCCATCGCGCTGTGGCTCACCGTCTCGGGCGACTATATCGGCTGGGTCACCCTGGCCATTGGCGTTGCTCTCGCCATGCCCATCATCGGCGAAGTCCTCACTCCCGCCAGCTGGAACGCTGTCGACATCAAGTCCCTCATGTTCCTGACGGCCGCCATGGCCGTGGGCTCCGTGGGCGGTGCCACCGGCATGAACGCCTGGATCGCCGACGTCGTGCTCCCCAGCTCCGTGCCTGAGAACATCTTCCTGTTCGCCCTGCTCGTCGCCGCGCTTTCCATGATCATCCACATGTTCATGGGCTCGGTCATGGCCGTGCTCGGCGTGTGCGTGCCGGCATTTATCAGCTTTGCCGCCGGCTCCAGCGTGAGCCCACTCGCCGTGGCGCTCATCGTCTTCACGTCCATCAACATCCACTACATCCTGCCGTTCCATAACCTGCCGATCCTTATCGGCGAAGGCAAGGACGCCGGCGGCTACACCTCCAAAGAGGCTATGCGCATGGGCATCCCCCTCACCGCGGTCGTCTTTGTCGTCGTGCTGGTCGAGGCCGCCTGGTTCCACCTCTTTGGCCTGATGTAAGCGGTCGAGCGCCCCGGCTGTAAGCAGCCAAGCGCTTGAACTTCGAGTGGTCGAGCGCTCCATTTGTGAGCGCCGCGGCCCCATTACGTTACCCCGTCCGGCGGCACCCCGTCGCCGGACACTCTCCCGAAAGGAGTACGCCATGTCCACTACCGATGCTTCCCAGATCCACGACCTGCGTTCCGCGCTCGACTTTTTGCGTGAGATGCCGGGCCAGCTGCTCGAGACCGACACCCAGGTCGATCCCGATGCCGAGGTCTCGGGCGTCTACCGTCACGTCGGTGCCGGCGGCACCGTCATGCGTCCGACCAAAGAGGGCCCGGCGATGGTCTTCAACAACGTTAAGGGCTTTGACGACGCCAAGGTCTGCATCGGCATGCTTGCCAGCCGCAAGCGCGTTGCCGCCCTGCTCGATCTGGACGAGGAGCATCTGGGCCTCGAGATCGGCAAGCGCTTCGAGAACCTGATCGCCCCTGAGCAGATCGCCGAGGGCAAGCACGTCGACTGCCAGGAGGTCGTGTACAAGGCGACCGACGAGGGCTTCGACCTGCGCAAGATCGTTCCCGCTCCCACCAACACGCCCGTCGACGGTGGCCCCTACATCACCATGGGCCTCGCCTACGGCACGAGCCCCGATGGCACCCAGTCCGACGTGACCATCCACCGCTTCTCCTGCGTCGACAAGGACAAGCTCGCCATGTGGATCACCCCGGGCAGCCGTCACCTGGGCGCGTTCTTTGACGAGTACTGCCAGCGCGGCGAGGACATGCCCATCTCCATCTCCATCGGTCTGGACCCCGCCGTGTACATGTGCTGCGGCTTCGAGGCTCCCACCACGCCGCTCGGCTTCAACGAGCTGCAGATCGCCGGTGCCCTGCGCGGCCACGCCGTCGAGCTTGCCGACTGCGTCACCGTTCCGCAGAAGTGCATTGCCAATGCCGAGTACGTGCTCGAGGGCTACCTCATGCACGACGAGACTATCAATGAGGACGTCAACGGCCACGGCTACGCCATGCCCGAGTTCCCCGGTTACACCGGCGGCGCCAAGGTCTGCCCGGTGATCAAGATCACCGCCGTCACCACGCGTGTCAACCCCATCATGGAGAGCTGCATCGGCCCTTCGCACGAGCACGTGTCCATGGCCGGCATCCCCACCGAGGCTTCCATCTACAAGATGGTCGAGACCGCCATCCCGGGCCGCCTGCTCAACGTCCACGCCGCTCCCTGCGGCGGCGGCAAGTTCGTTGCCATCATGCAGTTCAAGAAGTCGAGCAAAAATGACGAGGGCCGTCAGCGCAACGCCGCCATGCTTGCCTTCTCGGCGTTCTCCGAGCTCAAGCACGTCATCCTTGTCGACGAGGATGTCGACATCTTCGATATGAGCGACGTGATGTGGGCCATGACCACGCGCTTCCAGGCCGACGTGGACCTCATCACCATCCCCGGTTGCCACTGCCACGTGCTCGATCCGTCCAACGACCCCGCGTTCGATCCTTCGATCCGCGAGCACGGTATCGCCTGCAAGGCCATCTTCGACTGCACGGTTCCGTTTAACCTCAAGAAGAACTTCATCCGCTCGCAGTTCATGGAGATCGACAAGGACAAGTGGGCCGCCGAGCTCGCCTTCTAGTAAGTAGCCCTACCAAGTAGTTAAGGAGTTGTCATGCCTGAGTCTTCTGTTCGTCCCCGTCGCATTGTCGTTGGCGTGTCTGGCGCCAGCGGTGCGGCACTGGGCCTTGAATGCCTCAAATGCCTGCGCCAGGCCGGCGCTGAGTCGGCGCTTGTCGTCACGCGCGGGGGAGAGATCACCATCGAGCAGGAGCTCGGCATGACGCTCGACGAGTTTGCGTGCTATGCCGATGTGGTCTACGACAACAAGAACATTGGCGCTGCCATCGCAAGCGGCACCTATCCGGTCGACGGCATGATCGTGGCTCCCTGCTCCATGAAGACGCTCGCCGGCATCGCGAGCGGCTACAGCGAAAACCTGTTGCTGCGTGCGGCCGATGTGCAGATGAAAGAGCAGCGCCGCCTGGTGCTTATGGTGCGCGAGACGCCCTTCAGTGCGATCCATGTCGACAACATGGCACGCCTGGCGCGCGTGCCGGGTGTCATGCTCATGCCGCCCATGCTCACGTTTTACAACGGCCCCGCCACGCTCGATGAGGCGGTGCATCACATCGCCGCCAAGGCACTCGAGGCCGTCGGCGTGTCGTGCGCCAACTATAAGCGCTGGTCATAGGCATCTTTAGGGTAGGATACGAGTAGTGTTTGAGCCCGCTGCCCCTGTGGGCGGCGGGCTTTTCGTGTCAAAGGGTGTGTCGGGAGGACCTATGCAGACGGGTATGTATGCGATTAGCGAGATGGCGAGCTTGTTTAACGTCTCACGCCAAACGCTCATCTACTACGACAAGATCGGTCTGTTTAAACCCGCCGTGGTCAACGAAAAGGGCTACCGTTTCTATTCGCCCACGCAGATTCCGCTTATGCGCCTGATTTGCATGTTGCGCGACTTGGGGCTGGAGCTCGACGAGATTGACCGCCTGACCTCGACGTTCGACATTGGAGAGATGACCGACCACCTGCGCTCGCGGGTGCAGGCGCTCGACGAACAGATTGCCGGGCTCAAAGCCGAGCGCGCCAGCGTGCAGGAGCGCCTGAGCTTTTACGACGAAGCGGTCTACTGGCGCGAGCGTGAGGGCAAGCCGGAGCTCAAACAGTTTGAGCGCCGCTACGTGGTCTTTGAGGAGTTCCCGGGCGATATCGAGCGCGGCCGCTCGATGCTTCACCCCACGCTCATGCGGGCCATCCTGCGCATGCGTGCGTTGACGGGCACGCGCCCTATGCGCGGCTGGGGTGCCATGCTGCGTCGTGAGGCGCTGCATTCCGACGACCCTATCGCCGGCGCGGGCTCCTTTGCCGTGCTGCCGCGCGGTGTCGAGGAACTGCTGCCGAGCGATCCCGCCGAGCTGGCAGAGATCGGCATCGAAGTGCTGCCCGAGGGCACATACCTGTGCATGAGCCGCTGGGGTATGCCGTACGAGCCCGAGGGCATCCGCGCCATCGTTGCCTGCATGGACGAGCACGCGCTCCAGCCCGTTGGCAACGCTTTCGACTTTTGCTACCTCGATACCACGAGCTACGACGAGTCCCACCAAGAGGACTTTTGCTGCATCCAAATCCCCGTTACCCTCCAGGTGTGACAAAGGGACAGTCCCTTTGTCGCATCCAAACCATCACAACATTCGATGAAAATCTCGAAAACGAGGAAAAACGTCGAATGTTGTGACGGTTTTCGTGTCCGGCGCGGGTGAGCTTCGGTGCCGTCTGGGGGTATAAGGCTAGCGAGTGTTTATTTGCGAGGCCTAAGGGGCGCCCCGTATGGATATCGATAACTTTGAATGGTGGTATAGCGAGGGTGAGACTCCGGACGAGGGGTGGGACGAGCCTACGCCGCGTGGCGTGTCGAGCGACGAGGACGAGACCGGCAACGATGCCGCTGTCGAGCCTGATGCCGCCGAGCCCCTGACCTTTGAGCAGGCTTGGGCCCAAGCCGAGGCCGATGAGGCTAAGGCCGATGCCACGGCCACACTCGGCGAGCCGGCGGACATGTCCATCTCGCCGGCCAAGACCCCGCAGCCGCGCCATAACATCGACCCCGGCAGCACGGCATCCTTCAGCATACTCGACGTGCCCGCGCATGGTGCTCAGGCGCCTGCGCCCACGCATCGCCCCGACCTGGCTCGCGAGGAAGACGTGGGCCGCCGCTCTCCGCTCGGTCCCATCCTCATCGCCTTCATGGCCGGCGTCATCGCTTGCTCGGCGATCGGAAATGTCTGGAGCCATGTGGAGCAACAGCGCAAAGATGCCGCCAAGGTCGAGATGTCTGTCGAGCAATCGCTCAGCCGCACGCGCTCGGTGCATGTGTCGGTCGAGGTCAAGGACGGTGCGACATGGGACACCGCCCGCGGCGATAGTCAGATGCTCATCCACATCGTGGGCCGCACGCTCAGGGGGCAGGCGATTGACGAGTATCAATATGTCAACTCCGCTGGCGACGGCATCGAACTCAAGCCCGGCGACTACGAGCTCACGGTCGACGAGCCGCCCGTCGCCACCGATGGCACGCGCTTCCGCGCCTCAAAGCGCATGGTCCCCGTGAGCTTTAACTCACAGGCGCCCGATACGGTCGACAGCACACCGCAGGGCGGGTTCGACCTTTACGCAATCGCTCAATAACTGCGCCTGCCGCCTCTCCGTGCCGCCAAGAGTGGCACAATAGCCCTCAACACTGTTGTTTACTTTTGGAGGAAGTAGCATGTCCACCGTCACCACCATCAAGCGCGGCGGCCTCACCGCGGCCATCGATTCCATGGGCGCCCAGCTCACGAGCCTTGCTCTCAACGGCAACGAGTATCTGTGGCAGGGCGACCCCGCCTTTTGGGGCAAGCATGCGCCCATCCTGTTCCCCATTGTGGGTTCGCTGCGCAACAACACGGCAACGTCTGCGGCCGGCACCTGCGAGATGCCGCGCCACGGACTCGCGCGCATCGTCGAGCACAAGCTGGTCGAGGTTTCGGAGGACGGCTCCTCGGTAACGTACGAGATCACCGACACGTCCGAGTCGCTCAAGGCCTTTCCGTTCCACTTTAAGCTCAACATGACCTATGCCCTGACCGGCGACGCCATCCTCACGCAGACCTTTGCCGTCACCAATACCGGCGACGTGGACCTGCCGTTCTCGGTGGGCGGCCACCCTGCGTTTAACGTACCGGCTCCCGGTGCCGAGGACGAGGCATTCGAGGATTACGAGCTGGCGTTTACCGAGGCTTGGACTAACGAGGCTCCCATCATCACGCCCGA
Organism: uncultured Collinsella sp.; assembly: GCA_902469055.1. GTDB lineage: Bacteria > Actinomycetota > Coriobacteriia > Coriobacteriales > Coriobacteriaceae > Collinsella. Next base: position 6,564 of record CABRBC010000025.1, on the reverse strand, counting down.
CGGTCTTATGACGTTCGAGGGCAGCTACAAGGCTCCCGATAACTCGGACGTGCTGCCCATCACGCACCGCAGCTTCGATAACGACGCCATCATGTTCACCGATACCCCGGGCTCCACGCTCACGCTGCGCGGCCGCAAGTCGGGTCACGGCGTCAAGATCGACTTTGAGGGCTTTAAGTACATTGGCGTGTGGTCTGCCGCCAACGACGCTCCGTTTGTGGCGCTCGAGCCCTGGACCGGTCACACCACCATGGACACCGAGGACGATGTCTTTGAGCACAAGGTCAACACCATCACCCTGGCCCCGGGCGAGACGGACAAGCGCAGTTTTAGCGTTACCTTGCTCTAGAGGTTCCGCCGCTCGGTCGATGCTGCGCGTCGTCCAGAGCGACAAGTTGTCATTCAAAAGGCAAGGCATAGACCTTCTGGTCATGCCTTGCCTTTTTCATGCCACTTGTTCGCTCTGGACGTCGCTCGCCGGCATTGCCAAAACATCGGCGTCCCCAATGACTACCGCGTGTCTATTAATTTTTCGAGCTTGTGCTGCGCTGCTAGTTGCTGGCGTATATCCTGTTAAGTCGTCAGCATACGATTCAACAGGGAAGGCAGATTATGCATTCTCCCCATCAACGCGACGCGCATCCACAGCCGGTATGCAGCCGTCGCATCTTTTTGGGTAGCGCTCTCGCTGCGAGCGCTTCCGTCGTCGCCGGCGCGCTTGCCGGCTGTCAGCGCCCGTCAACGCTCAAGGTGGTTCGGCCCACGACGGGCGGCGGTCGCGACGACCTGTCCGATTCCGTGATCGGCAAGGACAAGATCCGCATTGGCATGGAGGCGGCCTACGCCCCGTACAACTGGCAGGTCTCCGAAGCCAGCGAGTACACCATCCCCATCGACAACGTGCAGGGCGCCTATGCCGATGGTTACGACGTGCAGATCGCCAAGATCGTCTGCAAGGCCCTCGGCGGCGAGCCCGTTGCCGTCAAACAGAGCTTCTCGGGTCTTATCGATTCGCTCAACAACGGCCAGATCGACCTCATCATTGCCGGCATGAGCGCCACGCCCGAGCGCGAGGAGTCCGTCGGCTTTTCCGATCCGTACTTCATTGGCTACTTTGGCCTGTTCGTAAAAGAGGGTTCCCCCTACCAAAACGCGACCAAGCTCAGCGACTTTAGCGGCGCTACGGTGCTCGGGCAAAAGGACACCATGCTCGATACCGTCATCGACGAGATCCCGGGCGTTGTCCACAAAAACCCGGTCGACTCGGTCCCCACGGTGTTTTCGAATCTGCTGCAGGGCACCTGCGACGCCGTGACTTACAACACCGAGAATGAGAAGGGCTATATGGCCCAAAATCCCGGTATCGTCCCCATCCAGTTTGCCGAGGGCGAGGGCTTTAAGCAGGAGGTCACGGCAAATGTCGGTTGCCGCAAGGGCTCGGACAAGCTGCTTAAGCTCATCGACAAGACACTCAAGGGCATTAGCCAAGAGGAGCGCGACCAAATGTGGGACGCGTGCCTCGACCGTCAGCCGGCATAGGGAGGCAGCATGAAAACCATTAATCGCCTGGCCTCCTTTATCAAGGCCGACCACCGTTATGTATACCTGGGCACGAGTGTTATCGCGGCGCTCGGCCTGGCGTTTAGCCAACGCAACCCCACGCCGCTGAGCTTCTTGGCCCCCACCGGTATCTTCCAAGACTGCCTCTGGGCAATCCTTTGGGCCTGGCTCGTCGTGTCGGCGGCGGCGCTGGTCACCAAGCTCATGCACTGGAACGACTATCGCGAGGCGTCGCCGTTCGCATCCGAGCGTTTCCGTCGTGGCGCACGCTTAGGCAGCTACGTCGTGGTCGCCATCGCGGCGATCTTTTTCGTGGACCGCTGCGTCATGTCATTTATCGACCTGGTGCAGGTGAGCATTGTCTCGGACTCCAACCCCAGCGACTTTTTGTCGAGCCTGGTCTACATGACCTACAAGAGCGGCGACTTCTTTATCCGCGGCATCGAGATCACCATCGCACTTGCGACCTTCGGTACCGTCATCGCCTTTTTCCTGGCGCTGCTCTTTGTGTTCCTGCGTATTCAGACGTTCGACCGCGTGGATAACGATCTGGTGCGCTTCTTTAAGAGCATCGGCCGCGGCTTTGCGACCGTCTACTCTACCATCGTGCGCGGCACGCCCATGATGGTCCAGGGCCTGCTCATCTATTACGCGGGCTTCACCGTTTTGCGCGGCATGGGCTTCGAGACCGCCCAGGCCAACCAGATTTGGAGTACCTTCACCGCCGGTCTCGTCACCATCTCGCTCAACTCCACCGCCTACATGATGGAGGTCCTGCGCGGCGGCATCGAGTCCATCGATCCCGGCCAGGCCGAGGCGGCGCGCTCGCTGGGTCTGTCGCAGTGGCAGGCCATGCGCAAGGTCGTGTTCCCCCAGGGTATTAAAAACGCGATCCCCGCACTCACCAACGAGCTCATCATCAACATCAAGGATTCGTCGGTGCTTTCGGTCATCGGCGTGTTCGACCTCATGTACGCCACCACCACGGTCGCCGGCGTGTACTACCGCCAGATGGAGGTCTACTGCGTGGCGCTCGTGGTCTACCTGATCCTGACGCTCGTGGCGAGCCGCCTGCTCGAAGCCTTTGGCAAAAAGCTCGGTGCCGAGGCTCCGGCCACGCTGCCCAGCTCTAACTAGGCTTAAGACGAGGAGAATCATCATGGCAGATACCGCCACTACCGGCACCGCGGCCGCCGCACAGACCAATGAGCCGCTCATCCGCGTCGAGGGCCTGCGCAAGAGCTTCGGCTCGCTCGAGGTACTCAAGGGCATCGACCTGTCCGTTAACCCCGGCGAGGTCGTCACCATTATCGGCGCCTCGGGCTCGGGCAAGTCGACCTTCCTGCGCTGCCTCAATCTGCTCGAGACCCCGGACGCGGGCCACATCTGGTTCCACGGCCAGGATCTCACGGCCGAGCGCTGCAACATCAACAAGCTGCGCGAGGACATCGGCATGGTGTTCCAGGGCTTCAACCTGTTCAACAACATGGATGTGCTCGACAACTGCACGCTCGCGCCCGTCACGCTCAAAAAGATGAGCAAGGCCGAGGCCGAGAAGGTCGCGATGGAGCATCTGACGAGCGTGGGGCTCGAAAAGTTCGCGCACGCCGCCGTGGGCCGCCTATCCGGTGGCCAAAAGCAGCGCGTGGCCATCGCGCGCGCCCTGTGCATGAATCCGCAGATCATGCTGTTCGACGAGCCGACCTCCGCACTCGACCCCGAGATCGTGGGAGAGGTGCTCGAGGTCATGCGCAAGCTTGCGGCCGACGGCATGACCATGGTCGTCGTCACGCACGAGATGGCCTTTGCCCGAACCGTGTCCGACCGCGTGGTCTTTATGGACAAGGGCGTGGTGCTCGAGGATGCGGCACCGGCCGAGCTCTTCGGCAATCCCAAACACCAGCGCACCCGCGAGTTCCTCTCGCGTTATCTCGAGGACAAATAACCGACCGCAAACGCTTACGTTGCAGGGCCGCTCCGGTGGGGCGGCCCTCGTCATCACAATCGAAAGGATGTCATGGCCGAGGTTTGGCGCTTCTTTGCGCATGAGGATGATTTTGCCGATTTGGACGAAGCTGGCGCGTGCGAACGCCTGGGCCGCGTGCTGTCGTTTTCGACCGTCTCGAGCATGGATGCCGAGGCGGTGGACTGGCAGCCCTTCGACGACCTGCGCGCCTATATGCAGCAGGCCTGGCCGCGCGTGTTTGCGGCGGGCGAGGTCGAGTTTGTCGACCATTCGCTGTTGGTGACGCTTAGCGGTTCCGACCCTGACCTCAAGCCCATTATGCTCATGGGCCACATGGATGTGGTTCCCGTGGTGCCGGGTACCGAGGCCGACTGGACGCACGACCCCTTTAGCGGGCACGTGGACGACACCTACATCTGGGGCCGTGGAGCGATCGACATGAAGGACCAGGTCGCAGGCATTCTCGAGGCTGTCGAGTATGCGCTGGCGCACGGTTGGGAGCATGAGCGCACGCTGCTCCTGGCCTTTGGCCAGGACGAGGAGACGACGCAGTACGGCGCAGGCGCCATCGGCCGCGCGCTCGAGGAGCGCGGTGTTGAGCTCGAGTTCCTGATCGACGAGGGCGACTACCGCATCGTTTCGGATGCCGAGTACAGCGCGGGCGAGGGTTGGCTCATGCACGCCGACCTCGCGGAGAAGGGCTATGCCGACATTGTGCTCAAGACAAAGAGTGTGGGTGGACATTCTTCCAACCCCTACGGCGGCACGTCGCTTGAGGTGTTCAGCCGTGCCATCACCGCAATCTGCGATATCGAGTGGCCGACGCGCGTGACCGACTTGCTTGCCGCCCAGCTCGTCGAGCTGGGGCTCTACACGGCGGATGAAATTGCCGCCAACGGGGGCGCCATTGTCCGCGATTGCCTCGCCAGCAAGAAGCTCTATCCGCTGGTGACGACCACCTGCGCACCCACGCAGATCGAGGGTGGCAGCACCGGCGCCAACGTAATGCCGCAGGATATGTGGGCCAACATCAACTTCCGTATGCTCGAGGGCACGAGCGTGGCCGACGTTGTGGCGCGCTGCCGTGAGGCGGTTGCCGGGGCGGACCTTGCCGGTCGTGTCGAAGTGGAGCTAGGCCCCGGCAGCTCCGAACCCTCGCCGTCCCCGCGCATCGGTGGCCCCGGCCTCGAGGCGGTTCGCTCCATCGCCGCCCGCTATTTCCGTGATCCAAAGGGGACGGAGGAAAATGGATCATTCGAGCCAGTGGCAATTGTGCCCTCGACCGTGATCGGTGCGACCGATGCTGCCAACTACCAGCGCATTTGCCCTGAGTGCATTCGCTTCTCGGCCTTTGTGGTTGATGACGACGAGTGTGACCGCGGCGTACACGGCACCAACGAGCGCATCACCCGCCGCGCCTACCTCCAGGGCATCCGCTTCCTCGTCGCTCTGCTTCAGACGCTCTAGAGTGTGACAAAGCGACAGTCCCTTTGCTAGCCGTTGGGGACGTTCTTAAACGACTAGTCGTTAAGGAACGTCCCCAACGGCTACGTCCAATCAATCCGTGCGGGTTATATGCAGGTTTGCCTGCGCACGCTATCATGTATGGGTTAGACCGCAACTATGTACCCCATACGCGAAGGGATGCGCATGTATCTGAAGATCGACATGTTCTAGCCGGGCTTACCCCCGCAGTGGCGCCGCGCGCCCCATCAACTCTGCCGATTTTCACCTTCACGCATATAAAGGAGTCCCGCCATGCGCGACAAGCTCGAAAAGATCATCAAGGCCTACGAGGAGCTCGAGAAGAAGCTCTCCGACCCGGCCGTCGCCTCCGATATTAAGGAGTTCACGCGTCTCAACAAGGAGTACGCGCACCAGTCCGACCTCATCGCGGCCTCGCGCGAGTACATCGGCGCGCTCGATGACATCGAGGCCGCCAAGGAGATGCTCCACGATACCACCGATGCCGATGAGAAAGAGATGCTCCAGATGGACATCTCCGAAAACGAGGCCAAGCTTCCCCAGCTCGAGGAAGACATTAAGTACATGCTCATCCCGAGCGACCCCAACGACGACAAGAACACCATCGTCGAGATCCGCTCCGCCGCCGGTGGCGACGAGGCGGCCATCTTTGCCGGCGATCTGTACAAGATGTACCAGCGCTTCTGCGAGTCGCGCGGCTGGAAGACCACCGTACTCGACTCCAGCCCCAGCGAGGCCGGCGGCTTTAAGTCCATCGAGTTCAAGGTTGAGGGCGACCGCGTCTACTCCGTCATGAAGTTCGAGTCCGGCGTGCATCGCGTACAGCGCGTCCCCAAGACCGAGTCCCAGGGTCGCATCCAGACCTCCACGGCAACCGTCGCCGTGCTTCCCGAGGCCGAGGAGATCGACGTTCAGATCAACCAGTCCGACCTGCGCATCGATACCTACTGTGCCTCCGGCCCTGGCGGTCAGTGCGTTAACACCACCTACTCCGCCGTGCGCATCACCCACCTGCCCACCAACACCGTGGTGCAGTCGCAGGAGCAGCGTTCCCAGATCCAGAACCGCGAGGTCTGCATGCAGATGCTGCGTGCCCGTCTGTACGAGATGGAACTCGAGAAGCAGCAGGCCGAGCTCGGCGCCGAGCGCCAGAGCCAGATTGGCCACGGCAACCGTTCCGAGAAGATTCGTACTTACAACCAGCCCCAGGACCGCGTGACCGATCACCGTATCGGTTTCAACTCCACCTACAACGGCGTCCTTCTGGGCGATCAGCTCGGCACCGTCATCGAGGCACTTGCCGCCGCCGAGCGAGCCGAGAAGCTGGCACAGGCCGTTTAAGTTACGGCGTTTTACCAAACGCCGTAACTGCTCGACGCTGCGCGCCACCCAGAGCGACAATTTGGCATTCAAAAGGCAAGGCATGACCAGAAGGTCTATGCCTTGCCTTTTTCATGCCAACTTGTTCGCTCTGGACGTCGCTCGCTCATATGACCCAATCCGCTGTCAAGAGCCACAATGGCCCCGCCGACCGCTTGCAATCGGTCGGCGGG
>CABRBC010000024.1:0-45817 GCA_902469055.1 uncultured Collinsella sp. | reverse complement strand
TTCTCAAGGTGCACGCCTGCGCTGGTTCCCGGTTCGACCGGGCCGCGCGGCAAGGAGATATATTGCCAGACCGGAGGGGCACCGGGGGCGGGAATCTGGCACTCCATATTTTGTTCACAAATGAATATGTCCCTCAGTCGCGTCCCTGAGGTTATAACTGAAGCATTGGCTTCTGATATTGGCGATGACCAGCTGGTTTATAGGTGTTAAGGCATCGGTCATCTCTGGAGCGCCACTTTACTCCAAAAGCATCAGCTATTTGTTTCCCGTCGGTAAAAGGCAGGTTTTGTTCGCCAAGCGTTCTTATATATAGAGAAGTTCGGGTTCGAACCCATGCACCGGCAACAAAAAAGCGATCAACCGGAGTTGACCGTCTCAACAATCTTTGGGTGGGCCGTCAGGGGTTCAGCCTGCTTCGCAGGCGGCCGCTGCGGCGCTTTCGCGCCTTGCGCGCTGCGCTGGCAAACGCTCACGCGTTTACTCAGCTCCGCGCCCCGACGGGTTCGAACCCATGAAAGGGCGACAAAAAAGACGGCCAACCGAAGTTGACCGTCTCAACAATCTTTGGGTGGGCCGTCAGGGGTTCGAACCCTGGACCTTGGGATTAAAAGTCCCCTGCTCTGCCAGCTGAGCTAACGGCCCGCGGGTGGCATTGTACCACGGTCTGGGACTATTCCCAACTCCATTGGCCGTTCTGGAAAATCACAACTTCACGTCCATCAGGCGTAATGCCCGTAATATCGATGTCGTCCGTGCCGATCATAAAATCGACGTGCGCGCTCGAGACGTTAACGCCATGCTCCAGGAGCTCCTCCTTGGACATGTCATACCCACCCTCGATGCATTCGGGGAAACCGACACCTAGCGCGAGATGGCAGCTAGCGTTCTCGTCATAGAGCGTGTCATAGAACAGAACGCCGCTTTCGCGGATCGGAGTGTTCTTGGAAATGAGCGCGACCTCGCCCAGATGAGCGGCACCTTCATCGGTGTCAATAATGCTCGCAAGCGTTGCCTTGCCCACGCGGGCGTCGTAGTCCACCACGCGGCCGCCCTCGAACTTAATCCAAAAATCTTCGACCTTATTGCCGTGATGGATGAGCGGCATGGCCGAGTACACGATACCGTCGGCGCGCATGCGATCGGGCGAAGTGAAGACTTCCTCGGTGGGAATGTTGGGGAAGAAGGGGTGCCCATCGGGCGTCTTGCCCTTGCCGCCGGCCCACTCGTGACCTTTCGTCATGCCAATCGTCAGATCGGTTCCATTTGCCGCGTTGTAATGCAGGTAGTCGAAACGATTGTCGTTCAGGAAACGCAGGTTCTTTTCGAATGCGGCGTCATGGAGTTCCCAGTCGCTCTCTGGGTCCTGGCCATCGGCGCGCGCGGTGTGCAGAATCGCATTCCACAGCTTATAGACTGCAACCTCATCGGCGTCTCCCGGGAACACCTCGTGCGCCCAAGCCACGACCGGAGCGCCGGCGATGCACCACGGATTGATGTTGTAATCCAGTCCACGGCGGAAAACTTTGCACTGCGTATTCCTCGCCTTTGATGCCGCGGCCGGCTTGGCTGGATCGATGCCCTTGAGGGCCGCAGGATCCGCACCCTCGATAAAGACAAAGCAGGCACCATCCTGGGCCAAGGAATCCAGCTGCATGCGCTTCCACTCGGGCGTCTGCTCAAAATAGCTTTTCTCGACATGCTCGTACGTGAGCCTCGTCACGGCATCATCGGCCCAAATGACCGTCACGTGGCCGGCGCCGGCAGCATAGGCCTCCGCGACCACCACGCGCGCAAACGGCGCGCACTCGACCGGAGACTGAACGACGACCTCCTGGCCGGGCTTGACGTTTACGCCCTTGCGGACGACCAGGCGCGCGTAGTTTTTAATCTTGGGCTCCAGGGCCTTCATGCCCTCCAGAGCCTCTTCGACCGTCAGGGCAGCTCGAATCATGTGCCACTCCATCTATCTATAGAACAGTAAAAAGGCGCGCCGCAAAAACGACGCGCCTTATATCTTAGCGATAAGTATGTATGCAAACGCTACTTCTTCTTGGAGTCCTTCTTGTCCTCCTCGGCAGCCGCGCGCTCAATAAGAGCGTTGAGCTTGTTCTCGGACATGCCCTCGGCCTGCGCGCGGTACATGTTGCGCAAGGGACGAATACGAGCGAAGTCATAGATAAAGTCGCCCAAAATGATGACATAGGACAAAACGATGCCGACCATCTGGACAGGGCTGGACACCATGCCAGCGGGAGCGAAGTACAGCGAGGCCCAAATTGCCACGACGAGCACCATGCCAATGGCGAGCACAATCCACCAGATGCGACGGCGCTTGGTGTAGTCCTCGTCCTGCTTGAGGAGGATATTCGACACCGTATAGATGCGGTCCTCCTTGGCGCGCTGCTTAGCCTTGCGGGCGCGCTTCTCCTCTTTAGAGAGGCCCTCGAGGTTCTCGCCCTTCTCGAGCTCTTTGCGGCGTGCCTTAGACGAAGCCGGCACGACGCGAACGGAGCTCGCTGCTTGGCGGGCGGGCTTAGCAGATGCGGCAGACTTGCGCGCAACCCCGGTAACTTCGTGGGATTGCGTGCGCTTGTTCGTGGCGCTACGGGTACTCACTTATGCGTTCTCCTTCATGCTTGTGAACTGGGAGCCCGTGATGATCTGGAAGGCCTCGCGATAGCGCTCGGACGTGCCATCGATGACCTCGGCGGGCAGGTGCGGGGTCTCCCCCGTCATATCCCAGTTGGCCTTGAGCCAATTGCGGACGAATTGCTTGTCGTAGCTAGGCTGGATCTTGCCCTCCTCGTAGCTGGCAGCAGGCCAGAAACGGCTGGAGTCGGGCGTGAGACACTCGTCAATCAGCGTGACCTTGCCATCAATAACACCAAACTCGAACTTGGTGTCGGCAATGATGATGCCACGGGTCGCGGCGTACTCGGCGGCAGCCTTGTAGATCTTGAGGGAAAGGTCACGAATCTGCGTGGCGATGTCCTCGCCCACGATCTCGCAGCAACGCTCGAACGAGATGTTCTCGTCGTGGTCACCAATCTCGGCCTTCGTGGACGGCGTGAACAGCGGCTCAGGAAGCTTGGAAGCCTCGGTCAGGCCCTCAGGCAGCTGGATGCCGCAGACGGTGCCGTTCTCGTCGTAGGTCTTCTTGCCCGAACCGGTCAGATAGCCGCGGACGATGCACTCGATAGGAATCGTCTGGGCCTTCTTAACCAGCATGGCGCGGCCAGCGAGGTAGTCACGATACTCAGCAAACTCCTCGGGGAAATCCGCCGGGTCGATGGAAACGAGATGGTTGGGGACGATGTCGGCAAACTTATCGAACCAGAATGCCGAGATGCGATTGAGCACCTCTCCCTTAAACGGAATCTCGTCGGGAAGAATGAAGTCGAACGCAGAAATGCGGTCGGTGGCGACCATCAGCAGGTTTTCACCGGCATCGTAAATATCACGAACCTTGCCACGGGAATCCGGACGACGCTCCATCGTTGTCACGTGAGTCACTCCTTACCTAAATACGACAGAAATGCGGGTTCTTTCCCGCATGTTTTCGCAAACTCGGAGCGGCAGGGACGCGGCCCCTCCTTCACCGAATAGCGAAAAGCTAGTGCTCCATTGTAGTAGATGCCGCGTCCGCCGTGTGCTCGCGGGGCAGATGAATTGTAAAAGTCGTACCCTTTCCAAGCTCCGACTCCACGGATATGTAGCCATGGTGACGCTCGACGATCTGCTTGGTCACGGCGAGGCCGACGCCCAGGCCGCCAGCTTCGCGGGCGCGGCTGGCATCGGCGCGCCAAAACCGCCCGAAAATACGCGACAGATCGTCCTTGGCAATACCGATGCCGGTATCAGAAACGGCAATGCTGACGTGCCTGCGGTCACTGAGCACCGACACCACGACCCAACCGCCCTCGGGGGTGTAGCGCATGGCGTTGCTCATGAGGTTGATAACACATTGCGTGATCATGTCGGGATCGGCCTCGACGACATCGTCGTGACCCTGGGTCTCGTCCGCAAAACGCAGGCGCAGATCACGGTCGACAAACAGGCGCTCCTGGGCATTAACGATGGAACGCACGAAAGGAACCATGTCCACCGGCTCAAGGTTGAGCGGAGCCGTGCTGTTTTCCATGCGCGACAGGTCGAGCATCTGCTGCACCAGACGAGCCAGGCGACGCGTCTCGGAAGCAACGGTCTCCAAATGCTCATCGTCGGTGGGATACACGCCATCCTGCATGGCCTCGACCGTTGCGAGCATGGCCATAAGCGGCGTGCGAAGCTCGTGTGCAACGTCTGAGGTCAGGCGCTTCTCGTGTTTCATATCCTTCTCGAGCGAAGTGGCCATCTCATCGAAGGTCTCACCCAGCTGATCGATCTCGTCATCACCGCGCAGTCCCGTGCGAGCCGACAGGTCGCCGTCACGGATTTGCTTTGCGGTACTGGTGATGCGATGAATCGGCTTGGTGAGCATGCGCGACACGAGCGATCCGATAACGACCGAAATGCAGATTGCAACAACCGCGGCGAGGGCCATGGCGTTAAAGGTCTTCTCCCTAAACGCAGAGTCCGCCTTGGTGAGCAGAGCGTCGGAGCCGATGGCCCACAGCTTTACCTGTCCGACATGCTCGCCGGAAGACGTTACAATCTCGACGTTAGCAACGCTATCGGAGTCGGTTGGAGCAGACGAGACCGGGCTATGCGATGCCCTCTTGCCACTCGTGTCGTCGGTCGTAGCCTGGTTTTCGCGTACATCGGCGGTGGCGCTTGCCGAGGGCCAGGAATCGTCATAAACGATCACGCCCTTTTTATTGACGACCTGCATACCCAGATCGTCGGAAACCAAACTCGACGTTGCGACCGTGCGCAGTTCTCCCGCGGTCCAAGAGCCGTTTTCCTCATATGAGGTTGCCAACTTCTCGGCAGCGGAATTTGCGATTTCGACGATATTGGAGCGTGTGTAATCCGAAAAGACCGTGCCCCACACAACAGAGACAACGCCCACCAGCACCAATACCGTCATGAGCGATGTCAGAGCAAAAGCAAGTGCCATGCGCGAGGGATAGCTCATCGTTGGCCGTGAATCGGAACGAGGCGTGTTCCAACTAGCCTTGGAACCCGCCTCGCTCTCCTGCTTGTGCTTTTGTCCGATTTCAAAGCGCGCAGGTGTCATATGTGATTTCCCTATTTCTCGTCCGACTTATCGGTCTTGGCCGGAGCCTCGAAGCGATAGCCGACACCATGGACGGTGTAGAGCCACTTGGGCTTCTTGGGATCATCGCCCAGCTTGGCGCGAAGATTCTTCACGTGGCTATCGATGGTGCGCTCATAGCCCTCAAAGTCATACCCGAGCACTTTCTCGACCAGCTCCATGCGGTTATACACACGGCCGGGATGGCGGGCAAGCGTGGTGAGCAGCTTGAACTCGGAAGCCGTCAGATCGACTTCCTTGCCCTCGACCAAGATCTTGTGGCCCGAGATATCGATGACCAGATCGCCGAAGTCGAGCACCTCGACGGCGGGCTCGTCGGCCTGATGGGCACGGCGGAACAGAGCACGAACGCGGGCGACGAGCTCGCGCGGCGAGAACGGCTTAATCAGATAGTCATCGGCGCCGAGCTCAAGACCGATAATACGGTCCTCGATCTCGCCCTTAGCCGTCAGCATGATGATGGGGACATCCGAGGTATCGCGAATGGTGCGGCAAACGCGCTCGCCGGGAATCTTGGGGAGCATAAGGTCGAGCACGACCAGGTCGAACTGATGCTTCTCGAACTCCTCGATCGCGGACTGACCGTCGCCGACGCCCACAACCCAGTAGCCTTCGCGCTCGAGATAGGCAGCGACGGCGTCACGGATTGCCTTCTCATCCTCGACCAGCAGAATCTTTTTTGCATCTGAAGCCATAACACGGCCCCCCTGTCTCAATTAGCTAAGAACAAGCCCATTTTAACGCACCTGAGCCCGCCGGATGCCGCTATGACGCGGCAGCTCGGCGGGCGGTACTCACAATTACAACGCGTTTATTCCCCTGTTGGCGCCTTTTTAACCCCTCTAAGCTTAAAGAGAGAATAGGCGTGCAGTGACCGTCTCTGGTATACCCTGGCTGTTGCGCACCGTGGCGTACGTAAGGAATGAGTCCGACTTTCCCGCCGTAGCTGGATAATCGCCATACTCCAAAGCGCGGTCGGGCGACAGCAGCGAGCCATAGGTCTTGGCAGAGGTGTCGATCAGGAAATGCGACGCCTGTACCTTAACAAGGTATTTATTCTTCTTGCCAGCCGCACATGCAAGCGGCTCGCGGGACAGGAAGAGATACGGCCCTCCCTCATTACCGATATACGTGCCCATGTTGCCCAGGCTGCCCACGCCACTATAGGTCGCCTCGATAGAAAACACGAAGGTATCGCCCATATATACGGCCTCGAAAGGCGAGACTGACGAGGGAAGAACTAGCTGGGCACGTTTGGTGTTGTTGCCGTCGGTCAGATCGATTGCCGTTATGCCGTAGTAGACGCCCTCGTCGTTGCGGACACGCGGCGAGATGGTCAAAATGCCGTCGCTCGCGCGCGGGGCCGATGCAAAGCGGCCCGTCGATTTCCAAATTACCTCGGCCTTGGATTCATCAAGCGAGCGACGATAGCAAAACGAATCACTACTCGTTTTATTGCCGCCTGCCGAAGGCATTTTATACCAGATGACTGATGACCCGAACGCCGTGAACAGGGGCGGATCATAGTCCTTGCCACCTCGATCGAGCTCAACCACGTCGCCAGAGAGCGAAGCGCCCGACAGATTTTGAGCGTAGAGCTTCCACGATGAATTGGCAAAGTTCATCTCAACCCACGCGAATACGCCGTCGCCGGCACGGACATCGTAGAATGCGTATCCCGTGCCCTCGATAGGATCCTCGATTAATGTGGTAAGCGAGCCATCGCCCAGGTTGAGCACGCCGAGTGTGTTGGCGTGCAGTGCCGATGCGGGCGCCATCATCGCCGCGGCGTAATCGCCGTCGCAGTAGTACAGCAGCGTACCCAGAGGCAGCGTCCACGATGACGCCGGCTCAAGATCGATGTCGACAGCCTCATACTCATCCGTAATCGAGATGATTTTGGAATCGTCCTTGATAACCTGCGGCTCGCCGGCGGCATCATCGCTGGTACCCGTTTTTTTCGAGCATCCGGCAAGCACCGTGGCAGCGCCCGCGGCAGCCCCACCGAGTACAAAGCCGCGACGCGATATTCCGTTCTTGATGTGATCGGCGATACCCATTAGGCGATCTCGGCGCGAGCGGCCTCGATAGCGCGCGTAAGCTGGTCGGCGCAGGAGGTCTTTTTCATACCGCAGGTATTACCGGCGAGAACCTCGATTACGCGATCGGCGGGAGCGCCCTCGACCAGCTTGGAGATAGCCTTGAGATTGCCGTCGCAGCCGCCGGTAAACTCAACGCCCACCACCTTGTTGCCGTCATCGGAAAGGTCAAGGTGAATATTGCGAGCACACACGCCCTGAGGCTTGTAATCAAACGAAATCATGCGATCCCCTCTCAGAATGTTATTCGAGACGACTATTATCCCCGTCTTTCCCTAAATGCAACGAGGCGCTTTGCCGGCAACACACATTACCAGCAAAGCGCCCTAAAAAGCTAACGTTATGCCCGAACCTACTCGAAGCTCAGCTGCTCCAGACGATCAAAGACCGTGTCGATACGGGTGAGGAAGTCCCACGGATCAAAGATCTCGTCGAGCTTCTCCTGACTGACGGTGCAGCGCGGGTCGGCCTCGAGACGCTCCTTAAAGGTGGGGCCGGAGACACAATCCTGTACCTCGTGCCAGGTTGCCATAGCGTTCTCCTGCACAATGGCGTACGCGTCCTCGCGGGTGATGCCCGTGTCGACGAGGGCGAGCAGTACCTTGGAAGAGAAGATGAGGCCGCGGGTCTTATTGAGGTTGGCCATCATGCGGGCGGGATACAGCTGCAGGCCGTCGATAACGCGGATGAGGCACTGGAACATGTGGTCGAGGGCGATGAAGCTATCGGCCTGGGCGACGCGCTCGGCAGAGGAGTGCGAAATGTCACGCTCGTGCCACAGGGCGACGTTATCGAAGGCAACCTGGGCGTTGGACTTCACGACGCGCGACAGACCGCAGACTTTCTCCATGGTGATGGGGTTGCGCTTGTGCGGCATGGCTGAGCTGCCCTTTTGGCCCTTACGGAACGGCTCCTCGGCCTCGAGCGTATCGGTCTTCTGTAGATTGCGAACCTCGGTAGCGATGCGCTCACAGGTGGCCGCTGTAGTGGCAAGCACGCCGGCAAGGTAGGCATGGTGATCGCGGCTGATGACCTGCGTGGACAGGGGATCGTGGACCAGGCCCAGGTGCTCGCAGACGTACTCCTCGACGAACGGCTCGATGGAGCTGTACGTGCCGACAGCGCCCGAGATAGCACCGAAGGCAACATTCTTGCGGGCGTCCTCAAGACGATCCAGATCGCGCTTGAGCTCCCAGGCCCAAGAGCCAAACTTCATGCCGAAGGTCATCGGCTCGGCATGGATGCCATGAGTACGGCCGGCGCAGAGCGTGTTGCGCTCCTCAAAGGCGCGACGCTTGCAGATCTCGCCGAGTTTTTTGACGTCCTCGATGATCAGGTCGCAGGCCTGGGTGAGCTGGTAGCACAGGGCCGTGTCGCCCAGATCGGAGCTGGTCATGCCATAGTGAACCCAGCGGCTGGGCTTGGGGTCGCCCTCGGGAACATCGGCATCGATGTACTCCTTCATGTTGGTCAGGAAGGCAATGACGTCGTGGCGCGTGACTTCCTCGATCTCATCGACCTTCGCCTTCTCAAAGTTGGCATGGTCGCGGATCCACTGGGCCTCGTCTTTGGAAATACCGATCTTGCCGAGCTCCGCCTGGGCCTCGCAGGCCAGAACCTCGATCTCCTGCCAAATGGCGTACTTGTTCTCGAGGGAGAAGATGTGTCCCATCTCCGGGCGGGTATAGCGATCGATCATAGCGGCTCCTTTTTGGTTATTGGCACGTTGGTCGTAACCCAACCATTGTACCGTGCGCAGGTGCAAGTATGGGCAGCAGGCATTAACCTAACATTTTGGAATTGGAGCGAGCATGGGGACGTCCGCGCATTTGCTTCGCAAATCCGCACCGGCTGCGGTCGATCTCCTCGGATTCACGGAGACGATGGGGAAGACTTTGTTGAATTGGCCGTCCCGAGGTCTTCTGTGCTCCATGGAGCGGGCAACGGGACGTCCGCGTATTTGCTTCGCAAATCCGCACCGGCTTCAGGCGCCTGTCGGCGCCTTCGCCTGCTCGCTACAAACGCTTCGCGTTTGCTTAGCGCTCGCACCCTGGCGGGTTCGAGTCCCGGCACTTTATTGAAAAAGGCACGGTAACGAAACGTTACCGTGCCTGAAATTCGAATGGAGCGGGCAACGGGACTCGAACCCGCGAGTGTCAGCTTGGGAATCTCCAACTAAATAATTCAAAGAGATAAAAAGAGCCGCTATCGTTGCAGGTAAAACGTTCGTTATGTGCCATAATGTGCAACGTGCCGCAAAGAGGAACATACGATTTTGCGGCGGTATTGCGGCGTATTTTGCGGCGCACGGGGTGAACGGAGCATCTGCCATGAGATATACGACGGTCAGGGTCAGGGAGCGCAAGGGGCGCGGCCTCATTGCCGAGGCCTCGTACAAGGACGAGGGCGGCAAGTGGCGCAAGCGCTCAAAGACGCTCGACGCGACGGGCAAGAGGGCCGCCCAGAAAGAGGCTGAGGCGTGGCTAGCCGACTTGAACGCCGAGGAGGAGCGCAAGGAGCGCGAGAGTTCGGCGTTGGCCGTTCTGGGGTTCGAGCCGGAGACGGTGCTTACCGTGGCCGCCTACGTTCGCCGCTATATCGACGGCAAGCGCCCGAGCATCGACCCGTCAACGTTCAACGAGTACGGGCGTCTGCTCGACAACATCATTTCCCCACTGCTCGGGGAGGTGGCGCTTTCCGACCTCAACCCGGACATGACGAGAGCGTGGATCGCCAAGATGGGCGAGACGTACGCCCCCGGCACGATGAAAAAGGCGCTCACGCTGCTACGGTCTGCGTGCAATCAGGCCGTCGATACCGATTTGTTGGGCAAAGACCCGACCCGAGGCGTAAAGCCGCCCAAGGCCGGACGCCCGCGCCCCAACTCGCTTACCGCCGAGGGCGTGCGAACCGTGCGCGAGGTGCTCAGGGTGGCGGGCATGACCCCGGCTATGCTCGGGGTGAAAATCGCCCTATACACGGGCATGAGGGAGGGCGAGATATGCGGCCTCCGGTGGGCGAACGTCGATACCGATAGCGGCGTGCTCAAGGTGGAGGACAGCATAGGCCGCGACGGAACGAGGTTCTACGCCAAAGACCCCAAGAACGACGGCAGCGCCCGCGCGGTGTATTTCGGCTCAGAGCTTGCCGCCGACCTCGTGGCCCGGCGCGATGAGATGGAGGCCGCCTGCCTCGCTGCGGGCGTGCCTTTCACCGGGGCGCTCTACGTGCTCGGGGACATTCGAGGCGGTTTCATGCGCCCCAACACGATTTGGCTGAGGTGGCGCAACCTTGCCGAGGCGCTGGAGCTGAAAGGCACGAGGGGAACCCGCCCGACGTTCCACGACCTGCGGCACACGTTCGCAACCATGGCCGTAGCCGCTCACGTGGACATTAAGGCCATCTCAGCATCTATGGGGCACTCGAACGCCGCCATGACGCTCAACATTTACGCCGACGCGACAGCCGAGGGCAAGCAACGCGCGGCCCAGACCATGCAAACCGTTTTGTCGGGCGGTGAGGCGTGATGGACGCACACAAAGCGAAGAGAAAAGAGTTGGACAATTTCCACGATACTTTCGAGACAGACGAGGAGGCTATTGCATGGATGAGGCGGTACGGCGTCTTTCCGCTAAGGCCGCCCCGGTTCGGGGTGGGGACGGACGCCATTCGCCGCATACGAGAGGCCTGCGGGGTCAAACAGGGCGTTTTGGCGAACGTATGCCATAGGTCAAACTCTAGGGTAAGCGAGTGGGCGGCCAAGCCGGAACTCGTGAGAGCGCCGGAACTCGTTCGGATAGTCAACTACTGCGAGAGCTACTGGAGCGGTACGCCCGAGGGGTACACAGAGTTTATCCGGGGCCTCTTGGATGTGGACCGCATGGCTAGTCCGGGGTTCTACGAGACGCCCGAACCGTGGGTTTCCCCGTACTCCGTTCTGCTCGACGCATGGCCCGATCTCACGGAGCATCAACGCGAGGTTATAGCCGAGATAGCTACGGACATGGCAATAGCGAACGAGGCCGAGGGCGAATAGAAAACCCGTTCGGTTTTTCTCGCTCGGCGGCGTCGCCCGGTGCGCATTAGCCGAAAAACGGACAGCCCGACATACCGAAAGTTCGGCAAACCAAACTGAATACCAAGCATCACGGACGTTCTACCGAATAATCGCAGGTAGAACGTCCGTTTTATATCGCACGCCCGTTGAGTTAAAAACGATGCGAGACGCGTCTAAGTAGCAACTCGATTAGGAGGGGGCAACCCATAATGTGCAGCAAAGAACACCTCGAAAGCGTCGCCGGGCTTGCAAGGGATGGGCGCTTTTCGGAACTACCGAACCCGCTAGTGGTGGCCGAGGCCGAGGTTATCGCCCGACGTTCGCGCACGACCATCACGAGGGCCTGTATCTCGGGCAAGCTCAAGGCCGTTCAGACGGGCAACAAGTGGAACATCAACCGTGACAGCCTGCTCGCATACGCGGGCCTCATCTAGGGCGCGGCGCATGAGGCCGATCAGGACGGCGCTGGAGGCCGCGAGGCGCGCGGCGAACGCCGACGTTCCGGGAATGACCGGGCGGCAGATGGGCGAGGAGATAGACCGCCTCACGGCCCGTCTAGCCGCTAAGGGGTACAGGCAGCCCTACCGCGCTTGGGCGCGGGGCCGTATCGAGGCCATCGGGCGCGAGATAGCGAGGCGAAAGAGAGGGGGCGGCGGCAGTGTGGAACGAGGACATTAGGCCCGTGCCCGTGAACATGGGGAGGCTCATAACGTCGGCTCAGGCGGGCGCGGTACTCGACCTCAGCGAGAGGGACGTTCGCCGCCTCATCAGACATGGGGCACTCGACGAGGTGCGCATAGGGCGGCGCGTCTACGTAACCCGCAAGTCGGCCCTTGCCCTCGTGGGGGTAGCCGATGGATGAGGAGGAGCGCCGGGCATACGCCAACAGCTGTATGCATTTCTTCAAGTTCAACGCCGATACGTTGGCCCCGATATTCGACGATTTGACGCCGAGGGCGAGGGGCGAGGCACTCAACGCGGTATACGGCCTAGCGCTCTACGGCGAAGAACCGGGGCATATCTCGAAAGCCGCCCGCAGTGCCTACATGTGCGCCCGCCCCAACGTGCTCAAGGCACGGGCCAACGCCTCGCTTAAAGCCGACCCGTCGCGCCCGGACACACGACCGGGCGCGGGCGCGGGGGCTGTATCGAGGCGACAGCTTGCCGCAGATTCGGCGGCGGCAACTCGGGCAGTACTCCGCGAGCACGAGGCGAGTACTCATGGGAGTACTCAGCGAGTACAGGCCGAGTACTCGACGAGTACAGGGGGCAGTACTCGGGCGAACACTCAAAGCGGAAAGAGGCAACCAACAGGGGAAACGCCCGGCGTACCTCCGGACATACCTCCCGACGTACCTCCGGACACACCATCTACTATTGGACTATCAACCATGAGACTAGTTGATGATGCATTGGGTGCGCCCGCCTACGAAACGGGCGGTGGGCTGTTCCACGCCCCGTGCCCGGTATGCGGAAAACGGGCGGTGGCCCGACTCGACGCCAACGGGACCGCCTACACTACGGACGCCTGCGGGGAGCACGGTATCGAGTTGCCGCCCGGATACGAGGCGAGGAGAGGCGCGGAGGGCTATACACTCGAACGCTCGACGCCCCTAACGGACGGCCCCGCCGCGGCAGAGGGGAATAGGCATGGGGAGGGCTAGGGCCGCTATCCATGCCGAATGGGTGCCCGATGCCCTCAGCCGTTCCCGGTGGAGCGCTGCGCACGCCCTCAAAGAGATCGAGGAAGCGGAGGCCGAGGCAACGGGAAAGCGCAAGCACCGCTAACTAGGAATCGCTTGATGTCCTGCGGAAATACCTGCCTGAATCAAGTAAAATATTCGAAGAGATGCTTGAGGAGCTGATTTGATGGAAAGCCAAGTTAAGCAGGAGAATCTAGCAAAAGCCCGTATCGAGAAGGCCAAACCCGTCTTTATTGAGATGTTCGGCTATGAGCCTATGTTCTACGGGCACGTTTGCGAATATGCCGACCTTCTGGAAGAGTCCATCTCGTCCGGTGAGCCTAAGCTTATGGAGCATGACTCTAGCATTTTCCTTTAGCCCATCAATCGGCTAATCGGTCCAACCGCTTGCCTAGTTCAGCCCCGCCACGGCGGGGCTTTTTCATGCCGGGGCGAACCCGCGAGGCGGGGCCGGGGGCGTGGCGTGTGCAGGGTTTCGGCGTTTCGCTGGGACATGCGGAGCGAGGCCGCCGAGGGCACGGCGTCGGTGCAACATGGGGAGCGCCGGGACGAAACGGAGAGACGAGGAGGAGACATGGCGACTCGATTTATCGGGGGCATGATCGCCGAGGGCCTGCCGGATATAGCGGGCGCGGTACCCGCTGCGGGGGGGTTGTCGTGGAGGTGGACGCGGCGCTAGAGCCGGAGCGCGGCGATTTGGTGGCGTGCTCGACCGCCGACGATTGCCCCTCAGCGCCCCAGATTGCCCGTATTCGGCGCGTTGACGCCGAGGCGGTGATGTTGGAGGTGCAGCCGTTGGACACGGCCCTAGAGGCCGCCACGGTGGCCCGGGATGCCAAGCCGGAGGACGGGCTTACCGTTGACGGCGTGATAGTTGCCGCCTACGCCCCCGTCTACGTGAGGGGCCGGAGCGGGGCGCATTGGCTCAGGGCCTAGCGCCCGAGGCGGCGGCCCCGTCGCCGGGGCGGTATCGGGGCGCGGCCTCCGTAGACCAAAACCGCGCTCGTTCCAAGCCGATACCGCGCCGAGGGCGGGGCCGTTCAACCTGAAGTTTCTGAAGCCCCTAAAAAGGCCGTTCAATCTCAATAATCGCAAGCCTAAAAAGGGGCCGTATCCCGGTATCAGGGATACGGCCCCGCTGCTTTAACGTCAACTATGTCAACAACTAAAAAAGGGCGGGGAGGGGCACACGGGCCGATCAACCTTAAGTTTCTTAAGCCCAAAAAAAGAGCCGGAGGAGGCGCGGGAGGCGTCGAGGCGAATACGGTTTCGCCGGAGTTTTGCGGCGATTTTGCGGCATTTCATTGCGGCAAGAGGCACGAATGAAAAACAGGCCAAGCGCTCTAAGCTCTTGACCTGCTGTTTTGCGTGGAGCGGGCAACGGGACTCGAACCCGCGAGTGTCAGCTTGGGAAGCTGATGCCTTACCACTTGGCGATGCCCGCATATGTGGGGGATAGTATAACGCGGTTGTCTTGTTCGATACAAGGGTGGCGATGCTTGTTTTAGCTGTGGAGATTCGTTTGAAAATCGCGTCAATTGTGGAGACGAGGACCTTTGACCTCCTGTTCTCCCTATCTTCTACCTGCACTTTTGCTTGATTGTTGTATTTGAGCTCAATTTGTCAGGAATCGGGCAAGCTTTTGGTCAGCTTCTGGTACTTACCCGCATGAACCATGGCGGTAGCCTCATCCCAAGCGCCGCGGCCTCCCCGTGCGGCGCACGAGGGATAAGGAGCAGCCATGTCCAACGCACCCACGCACTCTGTCCACAGCGCAATCGCAACAGGTCCGCTGCTCCTGCTCCTCTTCCTGCTTTTCGGCTGCCTGGCACCGGGAGCCGCATTTGCCGTCGATGGCTACGAGCAGCTCGGCTTCCGCACTATTAGCGATGATTGTGGGCCCTTCTTCATCGGCAAGTATGAAGCTCAAGACGCCTCGATTGCCTACTGTATGAACCAGGAGCGCCCCGGCCCCACCAAGCCGGGCGGCCCATGGCTCAACTTTGATCAAGGCTGGGTGTGGCTCGACGACGAGTTCGCGGCAATCGTTTGTCACGGATATCCTACCGCCACGTCGTTTGGCGGTTACCATCTTTCACCCGATCGCGCCCGCGCCGCCACCCAGCTTGCCGTATGGATGCTCAACGGCACTACCCATGTCGACGGCACCTACTCCTACACGACCGCTCAGGGCAAAACCAAGAGTGGGCACTTTACCGCCGACAATGAAGTCGTGGCGGCTGCGCGGTGGCTCTACGACAGCGCAAAATCAGGAAGCATCAAAGCCGCTCCGCACCGCGCGCGGCGCTATCTAGGAGCCGTATCGGGCGGCAGTAAACGTCAAGACATGCTCTATGTACTGCCGGCGGTCTCTGTTTCCTTCCAAAAGCAGTCTGCAAACGCTGCCATTACCAGCGGAAACAATACTTATCAGTTTGACGGGGCAACATTCGATGTTTTTGAGAGCACCAGCGGCGCGCGTGTCGGCACCGTGCAGATGGACAGCAACGGTCGAGCGCAAGCAACACTTCTGCCCAACACGGCATACTACCTAGTTGAAACGAAGGCGCCGGCCGGCTATGTCCCCCGTCGTGATCGCATCGCCTTTACCACGGGGAATGACGGTGGACAGGTCGCCATTGATGAACAGCCCGGCACCATCACCCTGCGTATCGTAAAACTCGATGCCGCGACGAATGCCGGTCCCCAGGTGGGATCTTCACTCGCAGGAGCAGAGTTCACGTGTGTGTCGCAATCAACCCCTGGATGGGCGCAAATCCTCACGACCGACGAAAGCGGTCGGGCCACCCTCGCCGATGTCCCCTTAGGAACCTTTACCATCTACGAATCAAAAGCTCCCGAGGGCTACCTGCCATCCAACGACAGCTGGACCTATACCGTTGGAGCCGACCAGCTCGGCGATTCAGGCGTGGTCGAGATCGAATCTCGCGTTTCCGATATCCCCATTGCGTTTGACCTTGAGATTTCCAAATTCAAGGATTACGGCAATAGCGACCAATCCGGCCTGGAGCAGCCGGCGGAAGGTGTTGTCTTTGAGGTTGTCAGCAACAGCTCTCAGCAGGTTGTTGGCACACTGACCACAAACATCTATGGCTTTGCCTCCACCAAAGATCAGCCCGAAGCATGGTTCGGCACAGGCAAGCGACCCGCCGGTGTCCATGGAGCCGTCCCATACGACCGTGCCGGCTACACGGTTCGCGAGGTTCCGGAAACCGTCCCCGAGGGTTTTAAACGTGCAGGGGAATGGACCATCGAGGCCAATCAGATTTCCGACGGCGCCGAGCTTCAATATATCGTGGACAACCACGCTCTGTCGACGCATCTCCAGATCGTAAAACGCGATGCACAAACAGGTGCTTCTGTTCCCCTAGCCGGATTCACCTTCCAACTCCTCGACAGCAATCACGAACCTGTCTCACAAACTTGCTGGTATCCAGCACATAACGTAATGGACACCTTTACGACTGACGCGACCGGGACCGTCACACTTCCCGAATCGCTCGTGCCGGGCACCTATTATGTACGCGAAACCTCGGCCAAAGAGCCCTATCTTGTCGGCGACGAGATCGAGGTAAACATACCCGCCGACATGAACCTAACGCCCGTTGCAATCGCCTCGTATTATGACCACGCCGCAACCGGAATCATCAGGATCGTTAAAACCGATGCCGTAGACGGCAGCAGCCTCGCGGGCGCCATCTTTGAGATCCGTGCCTCGGGTGATATCGTGCGCCCCGACGGTAGCATTGCCGCGCTCGACGGTGAGACTGTCGCTGCCGTCACGACGGATGAAACTGGAGAAGCACGCGCGGACGACCTCCCGCTGGGATCTGGCACCGCACGCTACGAGGTTGTCGAGACTCAAGCGCCGGCAGGCTTCTTACTCGATCGGACATCCCATATTGTCGACCTCACTTATGCCGACCAGAAAACACCCGTTGTAGAAGCACGGCTTAACGTATCCGACGATTACACCAAAGTTGATATCTCCAAGATCGATGCAAGCGGTGAGCAGGAAGTGGAAGGCGCACAGCTCACCTTATATGGTCCGGATAAAACCGAAATAGACTCCTGGACCTCATCCGACAAGCCGCACCGCATCGAACATCTTGCACCCGGCACCTACTCGTTGCGCGAAATGATGTCTCCGCGGACTTATGACCTTGCCGAGGAGATAACGTTTGAAATAAAGGATACGGGAGAAGTCCAATCCATCGCGATGAAGGATGCGCCCATCGAGATCAAGGGGCAGGTCGACAAGCGTCAGGAACTTGTCCAACCTATCGGGAAGGGTCTGCTGGCCAACGGCGATGGTAAAAATCGCGCCGCGATGCAAACCAATAGTGATGGGCTTTTCTCCTATACCATTGACGCTCGAAACGATTCCGCTACTTGGGTTGATGAGTTTACGATTATCGATGATCTTGAGTGCGCCAAAGACGGCACGGCGAGATTCATCTCAATCGAAACCCCCGTCGCCATCGGCGACCTCAACGGTCTGTGCAACGTGTGGTATCGCACGACGCCGTTGGACTCGACAGACGTCGATGAACCGGCGAACGCGACACTTGACGATGGACACGAAAATCCTTGGCTTGAGTCCGACGAAGTAAAAGAGAGCCTTGGTGAGGACTGTCGCCTCGTCGATTACGACGGCTGGCGCCTCTGGAAGGCGGATGTCTCGACCACGGAATCCACCACACTCGAGGCGGAAGAGCTCGACCTTACACCCAATACCGTCGTAACGGGCATTCGAATTGAATACGGTGCGGTAGCCGCCGACTTTACGACTCGAAGCGATGCGGATTCTTGGACCCGCGATGATCTCAAAGATGAGCACGACGACCTTGACGATGCCAAAGCAATCCTTGGCACAGACGCTCGGGGCGCAATCGTGCACATGCAGGCGACGTCGGCTTATACGCCCCAAACCGCACTCACCAACAGCGCACGCGTCGATCTTTGCCGCAACGGCGGCGGCGATAAACTTGAGTCACATGACGAGGACCGTGTCATTCAACGCTGTACCCTACTGCAGGACCTACCGGCAACAGGATCAGTTCCCATCGCCGCTTGCATCACCGCGCTCCTGACCTCGGGTGCCGCAGCCCTATGGTTCGCTCGCCTTAGGTCGACCCCAAAGAAGCGCTAGCGCGATGAAAAAGCGGGCGAGCCAGTCCCCTGGCTCGCCCGCTTTCAATCATGTAAATCGCCGTATCTACTCTGCAGACGAAGATCCACCATCAACGATTGCCTGCTCGGACTCAGGAATCCCATCGGCACCCGTACTCTGTTCTTGCTCCACCTCTTCGCTGATTGCGGAGGCGGGGGTCGAGCCCTTTGCACCCACGATGTAGGCAGCCCCAAATCCTAACGCAATGGCAATCAAGGTCAAAATCACGTAGACAGGCCAATGGCGCTTAATATACGAAAACACGTTGACTCCTTAGAGCTCCGTCTACGAACGGCGGATAACCTCGGTCACGACCTCGGATACCGTGGCAATGTTCGTCGGGTTGACATTGTGGGGCAGGTCGTCCTCGGTACGAGCGCAAGCCAGACGCGTGCCGTCCACGCCGGCGATGGTGAGGGCTCGGCGGCTCGCCTCGAGCGCGGCATAGGCATCGGTCTTGGCATAGGGCATCTCGAGCGCGCCACAATCGACATGGAACGACTTGCACACCTTGCTGACCAGGTTCATGATGCGGCGATCGCCCTTGAGCAGCTGCTGTTCGCCCTCGACCGTCACCACCGAAAGCCTACCGGCGCCGACGGATTCAAGATTGATGAAGAATACGCCGCGGAGTTTATCGCGATGCGAAGCCAAGAAGGCCTTCATGCCGGCGCCATCACAATCCGAGGCGCCCGTTGCCACAAACCAGATATCGTGACCGAGCAGCTCATCATCGCCCATAGAGGCGACAGCCGAGAGCATATCTTCGGAAGAAGCGCCATCGGAAGACGTAGCGCCGCCCTTCCAGCCATCGTTATCGTCCTCGAAGTTATCCCACGAACCGATACCGCGACCGGACTTCTTGGCATCGTAATCGTCTTCGACGCCCAGCCAATCACTCATGCTGTCCTGCTCGTTTTTCCTTTTACGACCGAACAGGCCACCCAGGCCGCGTTTGCGAGACTTGGGTGCCGCCGGGGCGGGAGCCGAAATGGTCTCGATCGGCTGCGCGCCCGACGCAACGGGCATAGAAGGCGCAACGGGTGCCGATGTGGGTTCGGGACCCTGGGCAGTAGCAAAGGGGTCGTTGACCTGGGCAGAGGGATCGGGAAGGTCGAACAGCGACGTGCGAGACGCAACGTTTGCCTGCTTCATAGACGGCAGCGACGGATCGGGGACCGAAGCCAGCGGAGACGAGGAAGGTGCAGGCGACGGTGCCGACGCCGGATCGGGAACATTCATCTGCGGACGCGGCGATGCCTGGGAGGAAATCTGGGCCATAAGGGAATCGACCGTTTCGTCCTGGGTGGGAGCGACATTGGCAACCGTGGCACCGGAACCACTCGGGGTCGGCATGGTGAAAATCTGCGTGGAGTAAGGCCTCGACTCATCCGTCTCGGGAGTCTCGGAAACCGCAGGCACTTCCTCCTGCTCGACCTCGGTCGAATCACCTTGATCGGCTGCCGCGTATTGCTCTTCGTCAGAGTTGGCCTCGACGGACTCGTCCTCGGCGGCATCTTGGATTTCGGCAGCATCAATGGGCTCGTCATCGTCTGCCGCGTCGCCCTGCTCATCGGAAACAGGAAGGGGCTCGGCAATTGCGGTGCCTTGCTTTTCAAACGTTATCGTGGAATCGAACTGCGCGGCATCAAACGACATGGTGCTATCGACGTGCTGCTGAGCCTCGAAAGACGTTGTTGCCTCAACAACATCCGCTGACGTCGGTTGCTGGGACTCAAAGGACGTCGTAGCTTCGGCAGCGTCGACGGGCCCGGACTGCATAGCCTCGTTCTGCTCGAACTCTTGCGCCGCGCGCTCACGTGCCGCCTCGGCTGCCTGCTGCTGAGCGATAGCCTCCTGCTCGGCAGCCTCGCGTGCGGCAGCGCGCTTCTCCTCGAAATCGTCGACAAATTTCCTGCCCTTTGCAAGCGCACCCTTAAAGAAGCTGGAAGCGCTGGCGCCAATCGAAGAGAACGCGGATGCAATATCGGCATGGGGCGTTGCCGCGGGAATCTCGGCAGAGAAATCAGTATCGCTCTCGTAAGACACGCGCCTCGGCTGTTCAACGTAATCGTCGTCAGACTCGTCCGCAACGTCTTGCGCCGGCGCGGCGGGAGCCAAAATGTCCAGTCCTGCCGCGGGATCGATCGCGGACACCGCCTCGGGCTCGGCAACGGCAGCGGTAACCGCGGCAGACTCATCATCCGCAGTGACAACGGGCGCAGGCTCGGGCTCAAACGTCGGCTCCTCGCCCTCCTCGTAATCGAGCGTGCAGGACTCGGGAAGCATTCCGAGTGCACGGATGGCATCCGAACCAAAGCGAATGTTGCCGGCGGCGTTGCGATAGAGCTTGGGCTCGGGCTCGGCCGCGGCAGGCTCCTCCGCCGGCTCAGCAGCGGGAACCTCGTCATTGAACTCTTCGGCCTGGACAGCCTGATTCTGATCCTCGGGCACGATGGCGCCAATCAGCGTCTCGTCGGCAGACGCACCCTCAAAGCCCTCAATCTGCTCGTCAAAAGCCTCGCCCTGTTCGGGCTCGGTTTGAGCGTCGGGAGCAATCGGCTGACCGAACTCGTCCTCGGCGTAGGTAGGCTCTTCGTACTCGATGGTGTTGCCGTAGTCGTTTTGCTGCTGGGCCGCGGCATACTCCGCCGCCGCGCGCGCCATTTCCTCGGCACGACGTTTCTGCTCCCCAAAATAGGTATCGAACGGAACATCGTCGGGAAACTCGTTCTCGCCCTGGAAGGGAGCAACGTTGTCCATAACGCCGAGCATAGCGGCGACAGAAGACTTGTTGCACACCGCGCCGGACGTATAGGGAAGAACGTGGCGGTTAGAGATGATGTTTGCCGCGTTGGCAAGTGCAACGAGGGAAGCGAGGATCGCGACAATCCACAGCAGAACCTTGAGCGCGCCGGGGAGCGGCAGGATACGCAGGATGGCAACGGCAGCAGGGGCAATCGTGGCAACGGGCAACAGCTTGGCGATGAGTGCACGATACGAAGCATAAGGCTCGCGGGCGAGCAGCTCAGCACGGGGAGAGTCGTAGTGTGCGACAACGACCACCGGGCGGTTACGCGGGGACGCGAGCGGGCCCGAGGCCTTGTGGTAGGCGATGACATTTTGGCTCACGCCCGTCTTGCCCAGGCGCGAAACCACGGGGTGGCCCGTGCGCTCGAGCACGTAAAGAACGGCGCCGACAATGGCCAGCAAGGTGCCGACCAAGCCGATACCGCTGCCGATGCCCATCAGCAGGGCGCCGGCAAACGCAAGAATACCGGTAACGGCAAATGCCAACCTACTGGGCGCCGGGGCATTGAACTCCTGAACCTCAGGGTCAAAGCCGTGGTTGCGGAAGATCTGAGCGATATCTTCGGCAGCCAAGCGCTCTTCTTCGCTGCATGCCGGCGTAATGCCGGTGTTCTGCAGCAGGTGGTTAATATAGTTCTGGGTGTTCGCCATGTGCGCTCCACATCCATAATCCGACAAATAGGCCCAATGCATGCACATTAGAACCGTATATAGTCGAAAGTATACCCCGAGCGAGCGCAAACGACCGAATTCGGGCCATCTTAACGCCCCGAGCGGACAAGGATATAGCCTAATCTCCATATCGGACTAAAATCATGGCAGCAAACCACCTTCTCATGCGAGGACTCTATGACGGCAAGCGACACGACCGAGACAATTAAAAAGGGAAATTCGGAGCCCAGTTTCGATAAAACGGCTCAGCGCATCCTCAATCTTTTCTTTGTGCTCAATAGCTCCCCCGAACCGCTGACGACCGAGCAGATCGTCTTGGATTCTGACCTGGGATATGGCTCGGGCAATATCGACTCGGATAAGCGCAAGTTTCGACGCGATCGTGACAAGCTGCTCGAACGCGGCATCTTAATCAAGGAGGTTCGCCCCACCGGCGCGCAGGAGACCGAGGAAAGCTCGTGGACAATCGACCGCGAGCACACGTTTGCGGCAGGCGGCCTCATTACCGCAGACGACGCCGATATCCTGCTCAACGCCATCGACCAGACACTAGCGGCCGGCTCATCCACTTTTGCCGCACCGCTTGCCGATATTCGCTCCAAGATTGCCTATCTCACCGGCAGGACGACGGTAGACGAGGCGCCGATCAGCCGCTCTCCCACCGTCGATGCGGTTTGGAGCGCCTTTGCCGAGCGATGCGCGCTGCGATTTTTATATCAGAACGGACGCGGCGAGCAGAGAGAACGTACCGTCTGCGTCTACGGCATGTTCGAGCGCGAGGGCGTGGCGTACTTCTGCGGCCTCGACAATGTTACCGACGACATCAGGACATTCCGCTGCGCCCGTATCGTTCGCGCTTGGCGCCCCTCAAAGGCCTACGCCATCCCCGCGAACTTCAATCTCAACGACTATCTGTTCTTTGAATTCGATTTTGCCGACCGACCGCCCGTTGCAGCTACGTTCTCGTTCGCCCCTCAGACGCAGATCGATATGATCAACGGCCTCACGCGCGGGCGAGGTGAGCTCGCACACACCGATGCAGGATGGACCTGGACCGTTGACGTGCGCGACCTTGAAGCCGCCGCCTCATTTTGCATGGCCCACGCCATGGACGGCATGAGGCCCGTGGCCCCAAAATCGCTCAAACAGGCGTGGAACCACCTCATTGAAAGGACGGTGCACGAGCATGCCCGTGCGTAAACTCACCAGCGAGCAGAGGCTCTCGCGCGCCATCGACATCATGGAGGCCCTCTACGCCGTCGGCGAGAGCGGCATGACACGAACCGAGATTTGCAGTCGCTTTGACATCACGGGGGTGTCGCTCGACGAGATTCTTGAGATCGTCTCGACGCTCGCGGACCGAGAATCGGGCGCGCGCATCATCTGCGAATGCCGCGGCGAGCGTGTGGCCCTCACTGGTGACGCCGGGCGCGTGCTACCGCTGCGTCTGAGTGCCGCCGAGGGCGCCGTGCTCAACCATGAACTTGAATCGTTGGGGATCGAGCCCCAGGCGGCAGCTCGGATTCGACATGCTCTTCTACCCGAAGAGCTCGGCTATAACCAGCGCGTCTTTGACACCGTCAACCACGGGTCGCACTGGCAGCAGCTGAGCTGTGCCATTCAGGACGGCGTTCGCTGCCGCATCTCGTATCGTTCGATGGACGATGCACGGCCACGCGAGCGTCTGGTCGACCCCTTGCGCATTACGGCAAACGGCGACCAAACATACCTGATTGCCTGGGACATCGCAGTCGATGAGCAGCGCACCTATCGCATGGATAAAATCGAGGGCCTCATCTTGACGGAAGACTCCGTCGTGCCTCACGCGCCGGACGTCGTATCCCTCCACGATTCCCTTGCCCGGACGCAGCGTAGCGCAAAGCTTTTGATGCCATTCGATATGGCGGAGCATCTGGACTGGGCCGGCATCACCCTAATCGAGCGCAGCGAGGCAGACACGGCAATGGTAACCGTGCATTACGGCTCCGAGCGTTGGCTACTGAGCCAGATAATCGCAGCGGGCGGAGCCATCCGCATCCTGGATGACCCCGCCCTGTCAAAGCGTCTGTGCGATATGGCAAAAACCCTCGTCTGTCCGCTTTAGCGCCGCCGCTCGTGGCGTGCGCGCCACAGTTGCAGATAGTGCCCGATCTGCGCCGATTCGATGCGCTGGTAGGAGCTCGTGGGCAGCGACGTTAAGAACTTCTTTCCGTAGCCCTTCGTCACTAGGCGCGGGTCGGCCAGAATCAGCACGCCGCAATCGGTCGACGAGCGGATAAGGCGGCCGGCCGCCTGCTTGACCTCGAGCACCGCCTCGGGCAGCGAATAGCGCGCCCAAGCGCGGTCTTCGCGCAGGTTGCGCTCGCACGAGAGCGGGTCCGTGGGGCTCGAGAACGGCAGCTTGGGAATGATGACGCAGCGCAACGTCTCGCCGCTGGCGTCGAATCCCTCCCAGAAGGCCTTAAGAGCAAAAAGCGACGAAGTCGGCTCGTTGATAAACCGGTCGCGCAGGCGACGAGGAGATGAGTTGCGCTGCTGGCAGTTGAGCTCCAGACCCGCACGGGCCATCTTGGGCTCAACGCGGGCGTACAGGTCTTCCATGTCGCGCCGATTGGTAAACAGTGTGAGCACCGATCCGCCCATGGCAAGATGGGCGTCGACCAGCACGCGCTCGAGCGCCGTAAGATAGCTCTCACGATCGCGCGGATCGGGGATATCGCCCGCAACGACTACAGCCATGTTCGAATCGAAGTCGTAGCTCGAGTCCAAGTGCAACGATGAGGATGTTGAAGCGCCGATGCGATCGAGGCCGACCGCGTGGTTAAAGTGTTCAAAGCTTCTGGACACCGTCATGGTCGCCGAGGCAAAGATAGCCGTGTGAACCTCGGGCAGCCACTCGGTTGCCAAAGCCTCGCCAATGTCGATGCGCTCTGCAGTCATTGACTCTCCGCCGGCGCGCAGTCTGCGATTGACCTGCAGCGAATACACGTAGTGTTCATCGGTGCCATCGATGATGAGTTTGAGGTTCTCGGCCAGCTCGTGCAGACGGCGCGAGATATCACCTAGGTCGACAACAACCTCGGGCTTGTCGGCGGCGACGGCTTGCACCAGCGCGTCGACGCTCTTGTCAGCTTGTTCCAATGCGTCGATGGCAGCGTAGGCCGACTGTAAGAAATCATGCCAGTCGTCAGATTCGCGCAACTCGGGGCCAATCCATAGATTGGCATTGTCATAACCCCCACGGGCACGGCGGCCGAGCTCGCGAACGCCATCGAACACGTCGGCGATTGCCAGGCTCGCGCGCGCAACTGTCGACGTCGCCTTGGCAGCAAGGCCCAGATAGAGCGTAGAGCCCTCGGAGGTTGCCAAATCACGGGAAACCTGGTTTAGCGCGCCGGTGCTCGAGCCACCCAGGCGCTCAAACAGAACGCGTGACTCGTCCGCCGACACCACGCGCGCCCACTGGCGGCGCGCCTCGCGCTCGATGGAATGGGCCTCGTCGATTACCCAATGACGAATCGGAGGCAAAATCCTGCCCTCGGCCGCGACATTGCGGAACAGCAGGGAATGGTTGGTGACCACCACATCGGCATGCGCCGCACGCCGCCGAGCGCCGTGGACCAAACATTTATCAGGGAAAAACGGGCAGAGGCGACGAGCGCACTCGCGCGAGGCCGTCGTAAAGTCGGGGCGGTTGACGCTGCGCCACCGAATGCCGAGCGAGTCGAGGTCGCCATCGGCTGATTGGCAGACGTACGCCATAATGACCGCGACCGCCGTGAGCGTGTCCGCCGGATCGCGCTTGGTGGTAATCTCGACCTGGCTGCGGCTCATGCGCTCAAGCTTGCGCAGGCACGGATAGTGGTCATAGCCCTTGAGAGCGCAAAATGACAGACCACCGTCCAGTTGCTCGGCAAGTTTTGGCAGCTCATGGTACATGAGCTGGTCGGCAAGATTGTTCGATTTGGTCGCAATACCAACCGTGATGTTGTTACGGCGCGCTGCCTCGGCAAAAGGCACCAGATAGGCCATCGATTTGCCGACGCCCGTGCCCGCCTCAATTACACGATGAGTGCCCGTGACCAGCGCATCGCGGACCTCGAGCGCCATCGCGATCTGCTCATCACGCGGCTCGTAAGTGGGATACATGCGATTGACCAGGCCACCCGGCGCATAGTCTGCCTCAATCTCCTCACGACTCGGCATCTTGAGGACCGGCAGTTCGTCGGCGTCCACCCGATCGTCGGCGCGATCGGCCTTGAGAACGTCAGCACGAGCGGCGCTGAGAGAGAAGATAGAACCAGGGTTCTGCCCTGCCAAGAATGAGAAGATAGGACGATAGGACCAAGGCACATCCGGATGCATGTCGGCTAGGCGCGCCATGAGGCCCTGGGGCAAGTCGGTGAGCGCCACGAGCAACACACGCCATACGCCACACAGGGCGTCGACGTCGGCATTGGCACGGTGTGATACCGAGTCACAGCCAAACAGATCGGCCATAAAAGACAGCTTGTGCGAGGCCAGGCGCGGAAGCGCGATGCGCGACAGCGCCAGCGAATCGATCCAGATATCGCTCACGTTGACGCCGCCTTTGACCGACTCGATAAACGAGCGATCGAACGTGGCGTTATGTGCGATCACCGGGCAACCACCGACAAAATCGGCGAGAGCGGCGACGGCCTCAGCGGCCGACGGGGCATCTGCCACATCGGCATTTGTAATGCTCGTGAGCTCGGTAATCTCGGCGGGAATTAGCTGCTTGGGATGCACGAAGGTATCGAAGCGGTCGACGATCTCGCGGCCCGAAAGACGGGCCGCCGAGATCTCGATCAGCTCGTTGTCCTGCACCGAAAGACCTGTGGTCTCGGTATCGAGGACAATCACATCTTCCTCGATAAGGCCGAAGGACTGCGTTTTGGCGCGTTCGGCAAGCGTGGCATAGGAGTCGATGACAAACTGCGGCGTTCCTGACGAAACCGCGTCCTCGATTAGCATGCAATGCCCGCTCGACGAAGGCCCATACGGATCAGGCTGTCACAGACCTGCGGGAACGTCATGTCGTCTGTGTGGCGAATCTCATCCGGATACAGCGACGTATCGGTCATGCCGGGAATGGTGTTGGTCTCGAGAATGACGGGGCCGTCCTCGCTCACGATAAAATCGCTGCGCGAGATGCCCAGGCAACCGAGGGCCTTGTGAGCGGCGCAGGCAAGCTCCTGAGCGCGAGCGTAATTCTCGGGTGAAATCTGCGCCGGAATACGATGGATGTCCGTAGGGTCGACATACTTCACGTCCAGATCGTAGAACTCACAGTCCTCGGGCTTGCGAATCTCGACAATCGGCAGGGCGCGCACGTCGTCCTCGCCGTACACGCCGACGGTGATCTCGGTACCCTCGATGCACTTCTCGACCAGCACTTTGTCGCCGTACTCAAACGCCTTGGCAATTGCCGCGGGCAGCTCGGAGGGCTCATGGACCAGGGAAATGCCATAGCTGGAACCGTTGACGGCCGGCTTCACAAAGCTGCGCTCGCCACAAACCTCGACGATATGATCGATATCGACTTCATCGCCCACCTCGAGCGCAAGGCCGGGGGCAATGGGAATGCCCGCCTTGGCGTACAGGAGCTTAGAGACCTCTTTGTCGGCACCGCAGGCGCTAGCAAGCACGCCCGAGGCCGTGTAGGGGATACCCAGGGTCTCCATGGCGCCCTGCATGGCACCATCCTCGCCGCCGGCACCGTGCATGGCGATAAACGCCACGTCAAAGCCGCCGGTTGCCATGGTTACCATAAAGTCATCAGCGGCCGTATCGAGCAGCTCCACCGAGGTGTAGCCGGCTTCCTTCAGTGCCACCACAACGTTCTTTCCCGAATTGAGCGAGATCTCGCGCTCAGCGGAATGACCGCCCGCCAAGACCGCTACGTGCATGTTCTCTAGGCTTTTACCCGGCATGGGCAGACTCCTCCTCTATAATTTCTGCAGCTGATACCATATTGTAGCGATACCCTCTACGTTTCCCCAAAATCGAAAGGCTTCCATGAATCCCAGGACTAAATCTCAGGACATTCGCGACTTGAGCCAAAACGATATTCGCGAGCTCGTGGCCGAACTTGGCCAGCCCGCGTTCCGCGCGAAGCAGCTCATTGAATGGGTCTTCGAGAAGAACGTTTGTTCGTTTGACGATATGACCAACATTCCCAAGGCTTTCCGCGAGCAGCTTAAAGAGGCTTTTGCCTTTGACACGCCCACTGAACTCACCAAGCAGGTTTCCAAAGATGGCTCGCGCAAGTATCTGCTCGAATACCACGACGGCGTTTCCGTCGAGACTGTCGGCATGCCCCGTCGTAACAAGCTTTCCGTCTGCGTTTCCACCCAGGCAGGCTGCGGCATGGGCTGTGCCTTTTGCGCTACCGGTCTCAACGGCCTCAAGCGCTCTCTGACCGCTCAAGAGATCGTCGACCAGGTACTTCATGTATCCAACGACTTTGGCGAGCGCGCCACGAGCGTTGTCTTCATGGGCCAGGGCGAGCCGTTTGCCAA
This sequence comes from uncultured Collinsella sp., assembly GCA_902469055.1. Classification (GTDB taxonomy): domain Bacteria; phylum Actinomycetota; class Coriobacteriia; order Coriobacteriales; family Coriobacteriaceae; genus Collinsella. The sequence continues at coordinate 17,521 of CABRBC010000024.1, read as the reverse complement.
CTACGACGAGGTTCTCAAGGCGCTGCGAATCCTCAACGACCTCGATGGCATCGGTATCGGCGCTCGTCACCTCACCGTCTCTACCAGCGGCGTTATTCCCGGTATTCGCAAATTTGCCGACATCCCCGAGCAGTTCACGCTTGCCGTTTCCCTGCATTCCGCCATCCAGTCGACGCGCAATAAGCTCATGCCCGGTGTTAAGAAGTACACGCTGCTTCGCCTTCACGAAGCGCTTCAGCTCTACACCGAGAAGACTAGCCGCCGCCCGACCTATGAGTATGCCATGATCGAAGGCGTCAACGATACGAATCCCGAAATGCAGGCGCTCTGCGACTTCTGCGAGGGAACGCTGTGCCACGTTAACCTCATTCAGCTTAACGACATCGAGGGTAGCCCGCTCAAGCCGTCGCCGATTCATAAGGTTGAGGATCTTCAGCGTCGTCTTGAGTCCCGTGGCATCGAGACCACGATTCGTAACTCCCGTGGTAACGATATTGACGCCGCTTGCGGACAGCTGAAGCAGCGCTTCAAAGTTCAGAAGAACGCATAGGGGAGTCGCATCCCAAAACGTTTCATGTGAAACATCGAACGACCCCGGTTACAGAATATGCAACCGGGTTCGTTTCATTTATTGACCTTAATTTTGAATCAGCTGCTACCTGTCCCATTTTTACGGCCAAAATAAGGGGTCCTTGTCTCATGAATCAGACAAGGACCCCTCAAAATATGCTGAGTAATTGTTAGGTACCTAATAGCCTACATTTTCCCATTGGTTGCTGACCCAACCTTGATTAATCTTGGGATTCTTCGTTACCTGAGCAGTACGCATGGCAACATCTTCTGTCATAACATCCATTTTCTTTTTGGAAGTATCGACAATATCTTGCGCGCTACGAAGCAAACGACCTCGAAGTTCATCGTCTGTCGCGATCCTATAGCCAGCAAAGGCACCAGCCGCGACAGTCGTCACCAATGCAATCGCTGTTAAAATCTTATTCCTCATCTTGGCCTCCTTGATCAAACTGAATCATTTCGCCAAGAATACGAGAGAGCTCTTCCTCGTCTTTAAACTCAATCTCAATCTTATTCTTTCCACGCGAGCTCCTTACACGCACGTTGGTATTAAAAACCTGACGAAGCACGCGGGCAGCCTTTTTAAAAGACTGAGGCGTTGCAGGCCTCGGCGTCTTAGGTGTCTCTCCGGCAGAAAACAACGGAGCAAGATTTTCTGTCGCTCTTACGGAAAGGCCCTCTGTAACAACTTTCTCTGCAAGTCGAATACGCGCGTCCTCATAGGGAACTGCAAGAATCGCACGTGCATGACCAGCAGTAAGTTTGCCCTCAAAAATCATCTGCTGAACTACTTCGGGGAGATCGAGAAGACGCAGCGAGTTTGTAATTGCAGAGCGTGACTTGCTTACTGCCTTCGACAATGCCTCCTGGGTCATCCCGCTGGCATCAATGAGTTGGCGATAGCCCTTAGCCTCTTCGACGGGATTCAGATCAGAACGCTGAAGGTTTTCGATAAGAGCTAGAGCCAGCATCTCTTCATCATTTACCTCTTTAATGATGACTGGCAATTCTTCAAGGCCAGCAAGCTTTGACGCCTGGTAACGACGCTCACCAGCGATGATCTCATAGCCGTTTCCATGCTTGCGAACCAAAAGCGGCTGCAAAACGCCATGTTCTTGGATTGACTCGCTCAACTCGCGAAGTTCAGTTTCGTTAAAGTGAATTCGCGGCTGATTAGGGTTGGGAACGATATCCTCAATAGGTAGTTTTGTTTCAGATGCGGCATTTGAAGCCGATGCAACCGAACCGCCGGTCTCATACTCGGCCTCTGAGACCAAAGCATTGAGTCCACGTCCCAATCCGCCACGTTTCTTTACACTAGGCACGCTTGATCACCTCTTTTGCAAGGTTCATATATGCTTTTGCACCCTTATTTTGAGGTGCATAGGTAATTACCGGTTCTCCAAAAGACGGAGCTTCGGAGATTTTAACCGTACGGGGGATTAGCGTCTTAAACGCCTTATCACCAAAGTACGATTGAACCTCCTCAACAACCTGATTCGATAGTGAAGTACGCGAGTCATACATGGTCATAAGCACTCCATAGGTGTCTAAGCCCTTGTTCAGACGTGATTTGACCATCTTCATTGACTCAAGCAGCTTTGTAACACCCTCGAGTGCATAATATTCGCACTGGATCGGAATCAAAACGCTGTCTGCTGCGGTCAAGGCGTTGATAGTAAGCAGGCCGAGCGAAGGAGGACAGTCAATGAAAATAAAGTCGAACTCGTCCTGAATCGGGTCAAGCAAATCTTTGAGACGGGTTTCACGAGCAATTGCGCTTACGAGCTCAATTTCTGCGCCTGCAAGCTGAATTGTTGCCGGAATTACAAATACCTTTTTGCAATTTGTATCAAGAACAAGCGATTCTGCCGGCACATCATTCAACAATGCATCATAGATGCAGTGATCAAGGTCTTCTTTTTCAATTCCAAATCCACTGGTGCTGTTTCCCTGTGGATCAAAATCGACAATCAGTGTCTTACGACCCTGCTCACCAAGTGCTGCTGCAAGATTTACAGCTGTCGTTGACTTACCGACGCCGCCTTTTTGATTGATGATTGCAATGATACGCGTGTCTTTTGCGCTCTTAGAACGCTTAACGTCGCGAAATCCCACGGTCCCTCCTGGTGTGTATTAAAGCTGTCAAACGGAGGATGTTTCACGTGAAACATTCCGATTCGATATCAACCGCCATGTTTCACGTGAAACACTGCAAGTTGTTAGTATCCATTATGTTTCACGTGAAACATCTAGGCAAGCGGATTCTTCTTTGCCACGCCATTTGCACGAGGCAATGAGACAGATGCTGGATGACTCTTCTTAAGAACAATGAACTCCCTATGACCCAAGCCTTCAGGCAAATCAATTGCGTCATTCAGAAGCAAAGTGAAGCCGCAAATCTTAGCTGCTGACATGCCGGTAGCAAGCTCCTCATCCGAAGGATTGCCCTTGGTTATAACAAATAGCCCTCCATCCTTCAGATACGGAGCCGCATACTCAACAAGAATCGGTAGAGGGGCCAGTGCGCGGGCGGTTACAACAGAGAACTGCTTCTTATGGCTTCGAGCATATTCTTCAAGACGATCATGAACCGCATGAGCATGTTTCAATCCAAGAGCATGGACAAAGGAATTAACCGCATCAACCTTCTTGCCAACAGAGTCAATATAAGTAGCTTTACGATGCGTGGTTATGGTTAATGGAATACCAGGGAAGCCCGCACCTGTTCCCATATCGAGCAAAGCTCCCTCAGGAGCCTTGTTGATATAGGGGAGCAAAACAAGTGAGTCGAGGATATGAAGTACTGCAGCATCTTCTACGTTAAGAATACGGGTGAGATTGGTTGTCTTATTTGTTTCTAGAACCAAATCCAAATGCTGAATACATTTCCTCAGCTCAACATCAGTTACGCTCAAGGAATACTCTTTGCAATAGGAAGTTAGACGACTCAACATCTCGTCAGCCTGCTGATCAGTAAGTACTAACAACGAAAGCTCCTTTCTGACAAAAATCAGTGTATCGAGAACTTTTGACAAAAAAAGGGGACGTGGAAACCACGTCCCCTTAGCATAAGCTCGAGTAGATTATCGAGCAACAATCACCACATGGCGATCAGGGTCAGAACCCTCAGAATGAGTATCGACTGCATCGTTGCCACGAAGTGCAATATGAACCAGTCGGCGCTCGTAGGCATTCATGGGCGGAAGCGAAACACTCTTATGAGTGCGGATGGCACGCTCGGCAGCAGACTGAGCCATGGAGGCGACCTTATCCTGACGGCGACTCTTGTATCCCTCGACGTCCACTACAACCGGATACCTAAAGCCAAGCTTGCGGCTCACCAGCAAAGAGAACATAACCTGAAGAGCATCAAGAGTGCGACCATGACGGCCAATGAGAACAGCAAGGTCGGGAGCCGTTACATCCAAAATCAGCTCACCCTCGTCGCCCTCATACTCATCGATAGGAGAGTTGGCGGCATCGAAGTGCGAAAGGATGGAACGCAGGATGGAAATCGCAACATCGGCAATGGTGTCGAGCTCCTCATCGGTCAGCTCTTCACCAGCCTTGTAGCGCTGTGCAATCTCGGGATAATCGCCCGCGACCTGCGGGGCAACCTCCTCAAGCATATCCTCGATGATCTCTTCAGACATAACGTACTCCAAAAGTTAGGTACCTAAATAAGATTGATATCCCACTACTTCTTCTTGTGCGGACGCGGCTTCTTCTCTCGACGAGTGACCTCAACCTGCAGCGGAGCGTTCTTAAGACGCTTCTCCTCATCGGCCTTCGCCTTGTCGATGACCTTCTGCGTCACAAAAATCTGCTGGATAACCTGCCAAGCAGACGAGACGTCGTAGTACAGCAGAACACCAACGGGAAGGCTCCAGCCCATCCAAAGCATCATGACCGTCATGACAACGGCCATCATACGCATGCTCTGAGCCTGCTGGCCGGTCTGGTTGCGCGACATATAGAGCTGCGGAATCAGGGTCAGGACGGCGAACAGGATCAGGCAAACCAGCGCAGGCAGTGCAACCATAAAGCCATCGGCAAAGGAAGCACTCGGCGTGGTGGTCAGGTCGGGCAGGATGTTGAAGAACGAGAACGTGCCGTCGTTAAAGTACTGCGGCAGGTTGCGCAGCAATGTAAACAGGGCGAACAGGATAGGCATCTGAATCAGCAGCGGCAGACAGCCAGCCATGGGGTTGAACTTGTTCTCGCTGTAGAACTTCTGCATCTCCTCGGCCTGACGCTGGGGATCGTCGGCATAGCGCTCCTGGATCTCGAGCATCTTGGGCTGCAGCACCTGCATGCGAGCCGTCGACTTGGTCGACTTGAGCATGAGCGGCGTCAGCAGCAGACGGATGATGACCACCAGGATGATGATGGACAGGCCCCAGTCGACCGCAAAGGTCTGGATGAGCTTGAGCAGCTCGAAAAGGATGTTAACGATCCAATCCCACATGTAAGTTTTCCTCCGATAGCGAGTGCCCGCTAGGGCACAGGGTCATAACCGCCGACGTGCAGGGGATTGCAACGAGCGATGCGCCTCACGGCAAGCCAGCAGCCTCTCAAAACACCGTGCTTCTCAATCGCCTGGATGGCGTATTGCGAGCACGTTGGGTAATAAATGCAGGCGTCAGGCAATAAGGGCGAAATAACCTGTTGATATATGCGAATAGGAGCGATGGCAACACGTCGCAAAACGTGATTGCTCATCGCTCCTCCCCGTCAACGCCGGCGCGCTTCATAAGCGAACGCAACGCCTTGTCCATCTCCTGCGGCGAGGAAACCCTCGTCTTGGGAGTTGCAAACAAGATGATGTCATAACCCGCAACGGGAAATCCGCAGCTGCGGGCGGCCTCGCGCATCACACGCTTAGATCGGTTGCGCACGACGGCACAACCGAGTCGCTTAGCACCAACGAAGGCGACCCTTCCGGAGTCGCCTTCGCCAACCGATTCACATATGGTCATTCGAATCAGAGGGTGATTGAAACGACGCCCCTGACTGAACACATGCTCGAAATCTTGCCGAGACTTAATAGTCTTCATGCGAGATGTGTGTATCGCTGCTAGACAGTGAGACGCTTGCGGCCCTTGGCGCGACGACGGGCGAGCACGGCACGACCACCCTTAGTAGCCATACGGGCACGGAAGCCATGGGTCTTGGCACGCTTACGCTTATTAGGCTGATACGTACGCTTCATCTTAAGTTCCTCCTGCTGCATTTCGAGTGTCCGCGGGGACGCGGACGCAGATATAGACACGTGAGCTTGAAGATTGTAGGGAAATCAATGTTCAAATGTCAAGAAATCAAAGGTAAAAGGTTGCGCAGTTCACACGGTTCCCCCATAAGCACAACCGAAATTTGCGCCTCATGGCAACCTTTCACGATATTTCATCGAGTTTTCAACAGGTCATGTTGGCAATGTTGAGAACTTTTCGCCCATTTTCCAAAGTTTTCAACAAGTTTTGAAAAGTTGTCGAAAGATGAGAAACGTTGCACGGTGAGCTACTATTTGTTCGAAACCTTTTGAAAGATTGCGAGCGGCATGTCTGACGACTTTTACACCATGGTCGATTCCGGAGACCCGGCACCCGACAACGAGCACATCACCGGCGTGCGCGAAGAGCGTGCGGAAGGCGAGCAGACGACCGCGCAGGCGCCAAAAGCCATGTACGCCGCGCGCATCGCCGTCTATGACGACATGCTGTCGACACCGCGGGTGATCGTCATTGATCCGCAAGATGTCCGCACGTATTTGGAAGAGACGACCAACACCGTCTACCAGTGCATGAAAGAACAAGGTGGCCATATCTCGCTCATGGTCATCCGCGAGATTGTCGAAAACTTTATCCACGCACACTTTGCCGAGCCCATCATCTCGATTCTGGACGGCGGAGACACCATCCGCTTTGCTGACCAAGGACCCGGCATCGACGACAAGGAACGTGCTTTCGACTTTGGCGTTACCAGCGCAAACAGCAAGATGAAGCGCTATATCCGTGGAACCGGAGCAGGGTTTCCCATGGTGCAGGAGTATTTGGAAAACGCCGGCGGTGCCGTATCCATCGAGGACAACATGGGCAACGGCACCGTGGTTACGGTAAGTCTGAACCCTAAACGCGTGCAGGAAATCGAGCGTGCCGGCGGACGCGGCGCTGCCGTGCGGCCCGAGACGGAGCAGCCCACATATCCCCTGCCGGGAGCTTTTGCGCAGCAGCCCATGGCAGCGCAGCAGATGCAGCCCACCGTGGGACAGATGCAGCAGCCCGGAATGCCTCCTACACAAGAACCCCAGGCGGCATCTATGTCGATGCCGCCAAACATGCCAGAGGCCATGCCGCTGGCTGATCAGGATGCAGCAGCAATGCAGCAGGCGACGGGGGCGCCGGGTGGCCAGCAAATGGGCTATCAGCCGTACCAACAGGGATATCCATATCAGCAGATGCCGCCACTGGGGTACGGCCAACCGTTCCCGCAGCAGTACCAGCAGGGATATCAGCAGCCGTACCAGCAGATGCCGCAGCAGCAGTACAACCCCTGGGCCCAGCAGATGCCTCCGCAGTCTTACCAACAGTGGCCTCAAAGTTTTCAACAGCAAATGCCGCCAATGCAGAGTTCTCAACAACCAGCAGCTCAAATGATGTATCCTAATGCGGCAAATCAGTATGCGCAGCCACAACCGGACGTGTTCGTAAGCGATCGCGGCAACGCCGCGCTAGGCTATCTGGCGCAAAATCAAGCGTGCGGTGCAACCGATCTGGCGAGGGCGTTTGGAAACTCGGCCCCCACTTGGTCACGCACGCTCAATGACTTGGCGCAGGCCGGCTTGGTCATCAAGCATGGCCAGAAATACCATCTGACCGAACTCGGCGCCGCTCGCGTGCGAGCTCAGAGCTAAAGAACGGGAGAGACAGTGGACGAGGAAGCAAGCATCATCCTGGGGGATGCCATCGCCTTTTGTCAGCGCGACGGCCAAGATGCACGCCTCATCAACATGCTGGGGCAATCGCGCGCCATAAGCCTGACCGAAGATACGCTCACGATCGAGGCCCCCTCGCGCTTTGCCATCGCGCAGCTCAAAAAGCATCAGCCGACTATTGAGGCCTATCTGGAAGAAATCGCCTTTGCACCGATTGCGCTCGACATCGTGGCACCGCAAGGCGTCGCGACGGAATCCGCCGCCGCGACGGCGCCCTCCGCGGCTCCCGCTGCTTCCCCGACGGTGCCGGCCTCCGCGGGCGACGTGCCGACAATCGAGCACCAGCACAGCGATGTTTCCCGTGAAACCATGGCACCGTTGCCGACCGCGGCGGCGACGTCAACGAACGCACCCGTCACGCACATGCCCATCGCTCACGACGCAGCGGCGGGCGCGGATTCGGGCATTGCAATCAAGAACACGCTCTCGGCCGATGATTTTCGTCGCATGATGAACCAGATGAAGGGCGGAGCGCCGACTAAATCCACGCAAGCCGCGACCCCCACCTCACCCATGCCAGCACCGACCGTGCCGGCCGAGCAGAATACGGATGGAGCCCCGCTCGCCGCGAACTCAAAATTTACCTTTGAGAACTTTGTCTACGGCCCCGAAAACAGCCATGCCTATCGCTCGGCACTCAAGTTTGCCGCCCTCGCGGACGAGCGCGGCACATGCACATCACTGTTCATCTACGGCAAATCGGGCCTGGGCAAGACGCACCTGCTGCTTGCCATCAAAAACGAGCTCGCCGAGAAGTCGCCCGAGATCAAGGTCAAGTATGCCAACTCCCAGGCATATCTGGACGACCTGATGACCGAGTTCGACCGTCAAAAGAAGAGCAACGCTCCCATCATGCAGGCGTACCACGGCGTGGACGTGCTCATCATCGATGACATCCAAAACATCATCGGCAAGCGCGCGAGCGTGGACTACTTTTTCCAGCTCATGGACGAGTTCATCCGCAACAACAAGAAGGTCGTCATCGCGGCAGACCGCGCCCCCAAGGACCTAAGCATGGACGAGCGTCTGACCAGCCGCTTCAACGCCGGCATGCTCTGCCTGGTTGCAGAGCCCAGCTACGAGATGAAATACAAGATCTTGCAGCGCTATTACGAGAACACCATCGTCGCCGCCCCCGAGGCAGGCGACGACTCGCTGCTGGCGGCCTATGGGGGCGACGGCGGGCACCTGACCGACGAACACTTTAAACACATGGCTGAGGTCTCGGGCACCAACATCCGCGAACTCGAGAGCTTTTGCGAGCGCTGCGCCGGCGAGGCGGGTGACCGCGAGCGCGAGGGCGGGGAGCTCACCTTTGACGATATCGACGCCATCGCCAGCCAGTACTTCGACACATCGGCCAAAAAGATCAACGTCCAGACGGTTCAGTCCGTCATTGAAGAGCAGTACGGCGTGACGCACGAGGAGCTCATCGGCCCGCGTCGCAACGCCAATATCGCCAAAGCACGCCATATCGCTATCTACCTGGCCATCGAGATGTGCGAGATGACGACCACGGCAGTGGGCGCCGAATTTGGCAACCGCAACCACTCGACCGTCAGCACGAGCTACAAAAAGGTCCAGAAGATGATCCAGGAAGACCGCACCGTCACCGAAGACCTCAAGTCACTGCGCGATAAAATTACACTGCGCTCGTAGGGAAATAGAGACACCTGTTGAAAACTTGTCGAAACCACGGGCATAAGGTGTCTAAAACCCAACCCGCTGTGATGAAAAGTTTTGCGCAGGTTTTGAACGTGGAAAACCACCCCCATTGCACACAGGTTGCTGTCGATTCTCTTTCTGGGTCTGACCTGCGTCTTTGGGAGTAATCAACAGTTTCGTCAGTGCTATTACTATTATTAAGATATTTATATCTATAGAAAGGTATTAAAAGATGAAGTTCACCGTCAGCCAGAGCTCGCTTACACAAGCCATCGGCGTCGTTATGAAGGGTGTCGCTTCGGCATCCACCCTTCCCATCCTGTCGGGCGTGCTCGTCAAGGCGCAAGACGGCATCTTGGAATTCCAGACCTCTAACTACACCATCTCGATCCGTCATCGCATCGCGGCGCATGTCGAAGAAGAGGGCGAGATGGTTATCCCCTGTAAGATGCTTTCCAATATCACTAAGACCCTCCCCGATGCCCCGGTCACCTTTGAGCTGTCCGAGCGCCAGGTGCTGATTGGTTGCGAGAAGAGCTCTTTCCGCCTGAACACGCTCGATGCCAATGACTTCCCCGAGTTTCCGGCCTATGCCATCGAGAGTGCCGTGGAGCTGCCGACCGATATCTTGTCCGAGATGGTCGGCCGCGTGTGGCGCGTCACCTCGACCGACAAGGCCCGCCCCATCCTGGGTGGCGTGCACATGAAGGTCGAGAACAACACCGTGCGCCTGGTGGCGACCGATTCCTTCCGCTTGGCCGTGTGCGATACGCAGGTCGAGACCTCGACCCTCGAGGGCTCCTTTGAGCTCAACGTTCCGGCCGACGCCTTTAACGACGCGCTGAACATCATGGCCAGCCAGGCGACCATCATGATCGGGGCTACCGACACCCAGGTCGTCTTCGAGGCCGGCAACACCACCTACGTGTCGCGCCGTATCGAGGGCATGTACCCCAACTACAAGCAGCTCATCCCCGATTCGTGCGTGACGAGCGTCAAGATCGACGTCGCCGCCTTTAACGCCGCCCTCAAGCGCGTGGCCGTTATCGCGAGCGCCAACCCCGCTGTCAAGTTCGAGATCGATGTCGAGAACGGGCAGATGGGCCTGTCCTCCATTTCCAATGACCAGGACCTTGCGCAGGAGACGATCGATGTCGAGGCCGAGGGCGAGTCGGGTACCATCGCCTTCAACTACCACTACATCTTCGGCTGCCTCAATGCTCTGTCCAAGGAGAAGGAAATCACGCTGGAGCTCAAGAGCTACTCGCAGGCGGGCATCTTCAAGTCCTACGACAAGATCAACTACCTGTACCTGGTCATGCCGGTCCGCATCTAGCAACCGCCCTATGACCATGTTCGCCCGCGATCTTTCCGTCGCGCACTACCGCAGCTTCGATAGTTATCGCCTTGCCCTAGACGAGGGCGTGACGATACTTGCGGGACCCAACGCGGCGGGAAAGACCAATCTCATAGAGGCGCTGCAGCTGCTGACGAGCGGCGCCTCGTTTAGGCATCCGACCGCAGCCGAGCTCGTCCATGACGGCGTGGGCTCGTGCAAGGTCGAGCTGAGGCTCGAGGGCGACGGCCGCGTGCTTGATATGGGATTGAGCGCGGAGGACGGTAAGCGCTCGTTTAGCCGCAACGGCAAGAGATGCTCTGCCGCCGGTGTACGCGGGGTTCTGCCGAGCGTGCTGTTTTGCCCTGACCATCTGGACATGGTTAAGCGAGGCGCCAGTGTGCGCCGCGCCGCCCTCGATGACTTTGGCATGCAACTGAGCGCACGCTATGCCGATCTTGCGAGCACCTATGGGCGCTGCGTGACCCAGCGTAACGCCTTGCTCAAGGAGACCTGGTGCTGCCGTGAGATGCTCGGCGCGTGGAACGATTCGATTGCCCGCGCGGGCGCGGCTCTGCTCGTGCACCGGTTGGCCCTGCTCGACCGGCTGGCGGGCCATGTACACACTGCCTACGGGCAAGTGGCGTCCGGCGAGGCTGCCAACGTGACCTATACGTCCACACTGGGGGATTTGCCCCAGGTCGAGGATCGCGAAGAGCTGAAGGGCTGGGCGTACGAGCGCATGCTGGCTGCCCTTGATGAGCACGCCGACGAGGAAATTCGCCGCGGCGTGACGTTGGTGGGACCGCATCGCGATGAGATTGAGTTTACCGTGGCGGGTCGCTCCGCCCGTTCATTTGCCAGCCAAGGTCAACAGCGAACGTTGGTTCTGGCCTGGAAGGTGGCGGAGGTGGCCGTGGCTCGCGATGTCCTGGGCACCGCCCCACTGCTGCTTTTAGACGACGTGATGAGCGAGCTCGACGGCGAGCGTCGCGGCGCTTTTCTGCGGCTGATCGGCGATGATATCCAGACGGTCATAACCACGACCAACCTGGGGTACTTTACCGATGACCTGCTTGATCGAGCCAAGGTGGTGAGCATGGGTGAGACGTGCTAATTACGAGCGCGAGAGCGAGACAGTCGCCTTCAGTGGGTTTTTGAACGCAGAGCGCCAGCGCATCCTGGCGGCTGCAACACCTGAGCGCCGTGCGCAGATGGAGGCTGCCGAGGAGTCGCGCGCGATCTATCGCGCGTGGAACGCGGTGTGCTCGGGCACGCGCGAGGGGCGGCATGTGACGGGCCTGCGCTACCTGCCCGAGTCCAATGAGCTGCTGGTATATCTCGACTCGCCCTCGTGGACGCAGGAAATGACGCTGTTGCGCGAGATCATCCGCGCACGTATGGAGCGCGCCGGTGCACATGTGGACGGCCTGGTGTTCAAAACCACCGCGCCCGGTCACACGCCGCCCGCCGCCAAGCAGCGCCTGCGCCCGGCGACGACCGAGCGCCCGCCGGCCCCGCACGCCGACCTAAGTGAGGCCGAGCGCACCGAGATTGAGCGCCAAGTGGCGCCCATCGAAGACCAAAAACTGCGCGAGGCCCTCGAGAATGCCATGAGAGCCAGCGCCGAGTGGACCAAGGGCGTGCAAAGCAAAAAAGAGCCTTAAATCGCATCTGGTGGCCTTGTAGAGCCAAATACCCTCGTTCCCGAGGGTATTTTTTTACGATAAACTAGTAAGGCTGTACACATTTTCTTGACTGAAGGAGGACGTGTGGCAAACGAAAACGATTACGATGGCGGCGAGATTAAGATTCTCGAAGGTCTCGAGGCCGTTCGTAAGCGCCCGGGCATGTATATCGGCTCGACGAGCGCCAGCGGTCTACATCACCTGGTGTGGGAGATCGTTGACAACTCCGTCGACGAGGCCATGGCCGGTTTCTGCACCGAGATCCAGGTGACGGTCCACGCCGACAACTCCATCACGGTCGTCGACAACGGGCGCGGCATCCCCGTCGACGAGCACCCTGTTAAAAAGATCCCGACGCTCGAGGTCGTCATGACGATTTTGCACGCCGGCGGTAAGTTCGATAACTCGGCCTATAAGGTCTCGGGCGGCCTGCACGGCGTTGGCATCTCCGTCGTCAACGCACTGTCCAAGCGCGTGGTCGTTCAGGTTCGTCGCGACGGCAACACCTACGAGATGGAGTTCTCGCGCGGCAAGACCGTCAAGAAGATGGAGGTCGTGGGCACCTCGGATTCGACGGGCACCACCGTCACCTTCTGGCCCGACGACGAGATCTTCGAGACCTGCATTTACGATTTCGATACGCTGCACAACCGTCTGCAGGAGACGGCGTTCCTCAATAAGAACCTCAAAATCGTGCTGACCGACGAGCGCGAAGCGACTCCCCACGTGGAGGAGTTTTGCTACGAGGGCGGCATCATCGACTTCGTCAAGTTCCTCAACGAGGGCAAGGACGTCCCCGAGGCCTTTAAGGAGCCCATCTACATCGAGGGCAAATCGGACCCGGACGCGCCTGTGGCCAAGATGGGCGAGGTTGAGGTTTCCCTGCAGTGGAATAGCGGTTACGGCGAGAACGTCATGTCGTTTGCCAACGACATCTACACCCCCGAGGGCGGCATGCACCTTGAGGGCTTCCGCACCGCGCTCACCCGTGTGATCAACGACTACGCGCGCAAACAGAACCTGCTCAAGGAAAAAGACGCCAACCTGACCGGCGACGATGTGCGCGAGGGCCTTTCGGCCGTTATCTCGGTCAAGCTGCCCGACCCGCAATTTGAGGGCCAGACCAAGGCCAAGCTCGGCAGCTCCTATATGCGCGCGCTGACGCTCAAGATCGTGACCGACGGCCTCGCCGATTACCTCGAGGAGCATCCCAAGCCCGCTCGCGAGATCGTCAAGAAGGCCCAGCAGGCATGCAAGGCCCGCAACGCCGCCCGCAAGGCGCGCGAAGCGACCCGTCGCAAGAGCCTGCTCGAGACGGCGTCCCTGCCCGGTAAGCTCGCCGACTGCTCGGTGCGCGATGCCGAGCTGACCGAGCTCTTCATCGTAGAGGGTGACTCGGCAGGCGGTTCGGCCAAGGACGGCCGTCGCCGAGACATCCAGGCGATTCTGCCCCTGCGCGGCAAGATTTTGAACGTCGAACGCGTTGGTGACCATCGCGCGTTCTCGAGTGACACCATCCAGTCATTGATTACCGCGATCGGCTGCGGCGTCACGACGAGTGCCGGCGACGGCGGCGACTTCGATATCACCAAGGCGCGCTACCACAAGATCATCATCATGACCGATGCAGACGTCGACGGCGCGCATATCCGCATCCTGCTGCTGACGTTCTTCTACAAGTACATGCGTCCGCTGATCGATGCCGGCTACGTCTATGTTGCCTGCCCGCCCATCTTTGGCATTAAGGTGCGCAACAAGATCCACTACGTGTATCCCAACGGCCGCCAGCCCGAAGACGAGATCCTGCGCGATACCATCCAGAGTCTGGGCCTGAACCCCGACGATAACGACGAGGACGGCAAGGCCAAGGACGGCAAGATCACCAAGAAGCGCAAGGGCTATACCGTCCAGCGCTACAAGGGCCTGGGCGAGATGGACCCCAAGCAGCTTGCCTCGACGACGATGGACCCCAAGACCCGCATCCTGCAGCGCGTGTCGATCGAGGACGCCGTGGTGGCGGACCGCGCCGTGCGCGAGCTCATGGGTTCCGAGGTCGGCTATCGCCGCGAGTACATTGAAAAACATGCGCATGACGCGCGTTTCCTTGACGCTTAAGAGGAGGTAACGTGGCAGACGATATCAACAATAACGGGGGTATGGACGAGGCCGGCGATGCCGGCATGCCCGACGATCTGAAGCGCCTGCTTGCCCGTGCTGAGCAGGGCGAGGACGGCGACCCGGACGCCTATAACCCCGATGTCGATGATGACGAGGAAGAGGATGACGACGGCGAGCTCGAGGAGAGTTTTGGCGAAGTCGACCGTGGCGCCTCGGCCGGCGAGGATATCAACGGCGGCCAGCTCCAGATTTCGGAGTTCGGTCGCGAGATGAAGCAGTCGTTTATCGAGTATTCGATGTCGGTCATCACGGCGCGCGCCCTGCCGGACGTGCGCGACGGCTTAAAGCCGGTGCACCGCCGCATCCTGTACGCGATGAACGAGAGCGGCATCTACCCCAACCGCCCGCACAAGAAGTCGGCGTGGACGGTCGGCGAAGTTATCGGTAAGTACCACCCGCACGGTGACTCTGCGGTCTACGAGGCCATGGTCCGCCTGGCACAGTGGTTCTCCATGCGCACGCCGCTCATCGACGGTCATGGCAACTTCGGTAACATCGACGGCGACGGCGCGGCAGCCATGCGTTACACCGAGAGCCGCCTGGCAAAGCCCGCCATGGAACTGCTGCGCGACCTGCAGAAGGATACCGTCGACTGGCAGCCCAACTACGACGAATCGCTCGCCGAGCCCGTGGCGCTGCCTGCGCGCTTCCCCAACCTGCTGGTCAACGGCAGCCAGGGCATTGCCGTCGGCATGGCCACCAACATCGCCCCGCACAACCTCACCGAGGCGATCGAGGCCACCTGCTACCTGATCGACAACCCCGACGCCACCGTCGACGAGCTCATGCAGATCATGCCCGGTCCGGACTTCCCCACCGGCGCCATCATCATGGGCAGCGCCGGCATTAAGCAGAGCTACGAGACCGGCCGCGGCTCCATTACCGTGCGCGCCAAGGCACACGTTGAGTCCACCAAGACCGGTCGCAGTCGCCTGGTCTTCACCGAGATTCCCTACATGGTCAACAAGGGCACCCTGCAGGAGAAGATTGCCCAGCTCGTCAACGACAAGCGCATCGAGGGCATCTCGGATATGCGCGATGAGTCCAACCAGAAGGGCATCCGTCTGGTTATCGAGCTCAAGAAGGGCGTCATTCCGCAGGTCGTGCTCAACAACCTGTATAAGTACACCTCGCTGCAGACGACCTTTGGCGCCAACAACCTGGCGCTCGTCAACGGCGTTCCCAAATGCCTGAGCCTGCGTGAGATGCTGCAGCACTACATCGACCACCAGGTCGACGTCGTCACCCGCCGCACCCGCTTCGACCTTAAGAAGGCCCAAGCCCGCGCGCATATCCTCGAGGGTTATCTGATGGCTCTCGACCATATCGACGAGGTCATTAGCATCATCCGCTCCTCGCAGACCGACTCCGAGGCCAGCAGCCGCCTGATCGAGCGCTTTGGCTTTACGCCCGAGCAGACCACGGCCATCCTCGAGATGAAGTTGCGCCGCCTGACCGGCCTGGAGCGCGACAAGATCCAAGAAGAGTTGGACGGCCTGCGCCGCGCCATCGCCTACTACGAGGACCTGCTGGCGCATGAGGAGAAGATCCTGGGCGTCATCAAGGAAGAGATGCGCGAGATCTCCAAGAAGTTTGGCGACAAGCGCCGCACCGAGATCAGCCAGGTTGAGAAGGACCTGGATGTCGAGGACCTCATCGCCGACGAGGATATGGTCGTGACCATCACCCATACCGGCTACGTTAAGCGTATCCCGGTGGCTGCCTACCGCGCCCAGAAGCGCGGCGGCAAGGGCGTATCGGGCGTCAACCTCAAAGAGGACGACGTTATCGACGAGATGTTCATCGCGTCCACGCACGAGTACGTGCTGTTCTTCTCGAGCAAGGGCAAGGTCTATCGCCTGAAGGTGCACGAGCTGCCGGTGGGTACGCGCCAGGCGCGCGGTACCGCGATCGTCAACCTGCTGCCCTTCGAGGAAGGCGAGAAGATCGCGAGCGTCATCAGCTGCCGCGAGTTCCCGGCCGACGAGTACCTGATGTTTGCCACCAAGAGCGGCATGGTCAAGAAGACCGTGATGAGCGCATATGACCGCAGCCGTCGCGACGGCCTGATCGCTATCAACCTGCGTGACGACGACGCGCTGCTGAACGTGCGCCGCGTGCGCGAGGGCGACAAGATTATCCTGGCCACCACCGCGGGCAAGGCGATCATGTTCTCCGAGGAGCAGGTGCGCGCCACCGGCCGCGATACCAGCGGCGTTCGCGGTATCGGTCTGAAGGACGGCGTGAGCGTTCTGGGCATGGAAGTCACTAACGGCAACGGCGATCTATTCGTCATCACCGAGCGCGGCTACGGCAAGCGCACGCCGGTCGCGGACTACCCGGAGCAGAATCGCGGCGGTCAGGGCGTCTACACCATTCAAATGACCGAGCGTAAGGGTAACCTCGCGGCCATGAAGACGGTGGGCCCGCAGCACGAGCTGTTCATCGTGACGGAGGGCGCGACGGTCATTCGCGTCAAGACCGACGAGATCAGCCAGACCGGCCGCGCCACCCAGGGCGTCAAGATGATGACCGTCGACGACAACGACCGCGTATGCGCTGTCGCCCGCATGACGGCAGCCAAGGAAAAGCCCGAAGGCGAAGCCACAGAAAACGGCTCTGCTTCCGAAGAAACCCCTGTCGATCTAGGCGACGGCAACGACATGCCAGAAGATCTCCTCGACGAGTAAGAGGCCCTGGCTGGTAGAAAATATCAGACCCCATATATCGGCGGTCGGCGCACTGCGCGCCGACCGCTTTTTTGAAAACCTTGGGACTCGTGTTCGCCCCGGTCGCACGGCGACATGTGAAGTCGATCGCGAGTTCCGCACGAGCCAGAGAGCACTTAATGTGCTCTCTGTGCGAGTCAGGACTGTCCGAGTAGGCGACTTCACATGCCGCCGTGCGACCGGGGCGAACACCCTTCAAAGATTTTCAAAAAAAGTTGTTGACGCGCGCGTAACGACTCGTCTAATATATCCCTTGCGCGATGGACCTGTAGCTCAGTTGGTTAGAGCGTCCGGCTGATAACCGGGAGGTCACAAGTTCGAATCTTGTCAGGTCCACCATCAAAACTGTGAAGAGCCC
>CABRBC010000023.1:0-63783 GCA_902469055.1 uncultured Collinsella sp. | reverse complement strand
TTCTCGGCCTCACGCGCGGCCTCGGCAGCCGCCTCGCGCGCCTTCTCGGCAACAAACGCCGCTGCCGAGGTATCGAGCTGCACCGTTGCGTGCGTGCGGGTGGGCGCGGCGACCTCGCCGGCATGCATCACGATGATGCCGCAGGTGCTCGTCTTAACAAACTCGACCATCTTGGGATCGGTGAAGCCGGTCACGTCGTTGACGATCGAGGCGCCGCAGCGCACGGCCGCCTTGGCAACCGCCACATGACGCGTGTCGATCGAGACGATGGCGCCCTCCTTGGCCAGCGCGCGCACCACGGGCAGCACGCGGCGAGCCTCCTCGTCGGGGTTGACCGGGGTAAAGCCGGGGCGCGTGGACTCGCCGCCCACGTCGATGATGTCGGCGCCGGCGTCGAGCATCGCCAGGCCGTACTCGATGGCGGCATCCGGGTCGAAGTGCTCCCCGCCATCGCTAAACGAATCGGGCGTCACGTTGAGGACGCCCATGATGCGCGGACGGTCAAAGCTGAGCTCGTACTTTCCGCACCGCCATGTCTTGCTGTCGTTCGCCATGAACATCCTCCTAAAATGCCCACGCCGCCGAGCTTGGGGAGCTGGCGGCGGGGTCGCTTTGCAATCAGTCTTTCTATTGTATCCGCGCGCGCGGGCTAGAACGCAAACGCGGCCGCGATGTCGCAAGAAATCAGCAGGTCGGCATTTGCATCCTGATCGGTGGGAGCAAGGTTGCATATGGCCAGCGTATCGCCGGTAAAGTAACGCGTAAGGCCCGCCGCCGGATACACCACGAGCGAGGTCCCGCCTACAATGAGGGCATCGGCCGCGGCGATGGCGGCAACGGCACCGGTCAACACATGCTCGTCGAGCGGCTCTTCGTAGAGCACTACATCGGGCTTGATGCGGCCGCCGCACGCGGGGCACGCGGGCACGCCCGCGGCATCCTCGTGCTCGCGCGAGCAAATCCACTCGGCGCTATAGACCGCGCCGCACGACTGGCAAATGTTGCGATGGACCGATCCGTGCAACTCAAACACGCGCTGTGAGCCGGCCATCTGATGCAGGCCGTCGATGTTTTGCGTCACCACGGCGTCGAGCTTGCCGGCGCGCTCCAGCTCGGCCAGCTTGGTGTGGCAGCGGTTGGGCTTGGCGCCAAGCGCGATCATCTTGGTGCGGTAGAAGTCGAAGAACTCGGCCGGGTGCACCTCGTAAAAGCTATGCGAGAGCATGGTCTCGGGCGGATAGGCAAACTGTTGGTGATATAGGCCGTCCACGCTGCGGAAATCGGGGATGCCACTCGCCGTGGAAACGCCCGCGCCGCCAAAGAAGACCACGCGCTTGTGGGTGCCGAACAGCTCCGCCAGCGCGGCGGAGGCCTGTTTGGAGTCCGTTATCGCCTGCGTCATATGAGTCCTCCGTCCTTGTTGGTCGGGCAGCGTCGGGCGATGTCCCAGCATGCGGCCTTTGGGTCAGCACGCGCGGTGCCCACCACCGCCCCTGTTGCGCTAATCTTAAGCCTGCCAACCCCGTCGAAAGGACACCATGCCTCAGACTTACACTTTCGCCTCGTGGAACGTCAACGGCCTGCGCGCCGTGCTCAAAAAGGACCCGAGCTTTATCCAGATCGCGCAAGAACTCGACGTCGATATCCTGGCGCTGCAAGAGACCAAGTTGCAAGAAGGCCAGGTCGATATTGACCTGCCCGGCTATCACCAAACCTGGAGCTACGCCGAGCGTAAAGGCTATTCGGGCACCGCGGTCTTTAGCCGCCAGGAGCCGCTGCGCGTACTGTGCGCCGATGCGCTGCTGCCCTACGCCGGCGAAGGCGAGGCGGCCGTGCTCGTCGCCCAAGCCGCAACCGAGGGCCGCGTCTGCGCGCTCGAGTTCGACAAATTCTGGTTTGTGGATGTCTACACGCCCAACGCACAAAATGAGCTCGCGCGCATCGACGTGCGTATGGCCTGGGACGATGCCTACCGCGGCTTTTTGAACGCGCTCGAGCGCGAGACCGGCAAACCCGTCGTAACCTGCGGCGACTTTAACGTGGCGCATGAGGAGATCGACCTTAAGAACCCCAAGTCCAACCGCGGCAACGCAGGCTTTTCGGACGAGGAACGCGGCAAGTTTACCGAGCTGCTCAACGCCGGCTTTACCGATACCTGGCGCGCGGCAAACCCCGACGTCGAGGGCGTCTACAGCTGGTGGAGCTATCGCTTTAATGCCCGCAAGAACAACGCCGGCTGGCGCATCGATTACTTTCTGGTAAGCGATTCGATCGCCGCCAACGTTCGCGACACCGGCATCCGCGGCGACATCTTTGGCAGCGACCACTGCCCCGTCACCCTCACGCTAGAGCTCTAGCCCCAAGTAATTCCTCTAGGGGACAGAGGAAAACAGATCATGTGACCCCTCTCCCCCTATAAGGTGCGGTGGAATAGTTCCTGTTTGGGCAGCAAATAGCCAAAAACGAGAACCATTCCACCGCAAGTTCGTGAGGGAACGCGAAATGCCTTACAGCCCGTATTTCACGACGACACGGTTAATGCGACGGCACCAAGGCTTGTACAAGGCGGCCAAGAACACGCAGGTCGCGAGACCGTGTGTGATATCGAACGGCACTGCCGTGGCAAGACGCGCCATGGCACCCGCCCACGTGAGCGGTTGAACAAAACCGATAATGTCGTAGGCGTTGATCACAACGCCGTACAGCAAACCCGACGCAAAGCCGTAGGTCAGCAGCGCCGGCATACGCACGGTGCCATCGGCGCGATCAAAAGCGCCGGCATGCGCCAGCGCACCGCCAACGTATCCCACGAGCCCCCAGGCATACATCTGCCACGGCGTCCACATGCCCTGCCCAAAAAAGAAATTGCTGGTCAGCGCCGCCAGCGCGCCAACCATAAAACCATTGCGGCGACCAAGCGTCGCCCCCGCGATAATGGCGATAGCGCTCACCGGTTTAAAGTCGGGAATGGGCCCAAACAGGATGCGCCCCGCCGCCGCCAGCGCCGCTAGCACCAGCGTGGGCATAATCTGGCGCAGGCCTGGACGCGATGCCTCATAGCCCGCAAAGAACAGCGCAAGCACCAACGCCACCACAACCAGCATGGCCAACGCTGCCTGCTCAACACCCGCCAGCAACGCGGCAGCCATCACCGCCGGCACCGCCAACAACAGCGGGATCTCCAGTTTTGCAAGCAGGCGCAAGCCGCGATAATCCGCCATTCCATCACGCCCTATAGAACACGTTGTCGGCAAAGAAGTCGGCCGGCGGCTCCATGCAGGCAATCTCGCCGTCAAACATCATGGCGACGTCGTCGGCTACCTGCTCGGCAAAGTCCAAATCGTGCGTAGCCATGATGACGGTGCCGCCAGCCTTCGCATGGTCACGCAGGGCGCGGGCGATAATGCGGCGGCTGAACAGGTCTAGACCCTTGGTGGGCTCATCGAGCAATAGCAGTTCGGGGCCGATTAGCAGCAGTTTTGCCAATGCAAGCAGTTGACGCTGCCCGCCCGAGAGATCGTACGGATGGCGTCCATCCAGACCCGACAACCCCAAGCTCGCCGCGCGCTCCCGCGCCAAGTTCTCGTCATATCCGCAGGTCGAGGCCCATTCCATCAGCTCATCGCGAACCGTCTCGGCAACCAGCAATGCTTTGGGATTCTGAGGCAGCAGCGCCGCCGAGGCCGCTCCGCGCACCATGCGGCCGCGCTGCAGCTTGGCGGTCTTCGCCAGCACCGAAAGCATTGTCGACTTGCCGCAGCCGTTACCGCCAACAACCGCATGCACCGCACCGGCCGAAAACGCCACGTCGAGCCCACGCAGCACCCAACCGCCCGCGCGATTGTAGCGAAACCAGCCTTCCGACAGGGTGGTAGCCGACCCGCCGTGCATTTTTTGGAGTATTCTGCTTCCATCCGTGCGCGGAAAGGCTTCCGAGCCGTTCTCGAGCGACGTTTGCGCCACAAAATTGGACGATTTGTCCAATTCCGAACTTTTTTTCGCGCTCGATACGTCCCCGGGCGGCTCCAGAGAGCCCAAATTGTCCTCACGCCTGCTGAATACTCCGTTTTTTGCACATCGGATGGCACCCCACCCCAACATGTCGTCGGAAAACAGCGATTCTCGGCGTCCCAAAGAAGCCATATCCGCCACCTCGCGCACGCGACCGCCCTCAATCCGATACGCGCACGTCGCGTATTCGAGCATTGGGCGCGGCTGATGCGTCGCCACAACAACCGTGCAGCCCAGCTCGCGATTCACACGAAACAGCGCGTGCAGGAAATTCTTCTCCGCAACCGGATCAAGCTGAGACGTGGGCTCGTCGAGTAGCAGCACACGCGGACGCAGCGCCAGGACGGCGGCAAGCGACAGCAGCTGCTTGCGGCCACCCGAAAGCGTATCGGTATCACGATGAAGCCAGTCCTCCAGACCAAAGAAATAGCTGGTCTCGGCAACACGGCGGCGCATCTCGTCGCGCGACACACCCAGATTCTCTAGGCCAAACGCCATCTCGTGCCACACGGTCTCGCACACAATCTGGTTCTCGGGATCCTGAAACACATAACCCACGCGCTCCGCCGATGCCCGCACATCCATGTCGGCGACGGGCTCGCCCAGCACGCGCAGTTCGCCAGTGCGCTCGCCCGCTGGAGCGATCTCGGGCTTGAGCAGCGACAGCAGCGTCGACTTGCCCGAACCGGTACCGCCAACAAGCAGCGCAAACGCACCTTGGGAAACAGACCAGTCGAGCCCCTCGAGCACCGCAGCATCAGCATCGGGGTAGGCAAAGCTCAGGCTCCGCACCTCAATCGCCGGCATATCCGGGCCGCACGCCGCGCCCGACACCGGGCCCCTATCCAACCGAGCCATCAGCCAAACCTCCTCTCATCAATCGCGTGCAATGCGCAAGGCAGCATCATCCAGGCAGCGTACACGACATAACCCGGCCACGGCGCCGGCACCGAAAGCTGCGGGTAAAACGAATACTGCGTCGTCGCAATCCACGCCACCGCCACCGCGGCAGCGCCAAACATCGCAAGCCCAACCAGCGCGGCAACGTCGCCGCGCCCCAGCCGATACCGCGCGTACGTCGTACGGCGCGCCGCGGCGCCCCACCCGCGAGAGCGCATGGCGTCCGCGCGCTCCAGCGAATCTTCCATGCCCCAACCCATCAGCACGCTCGACGTCCGCAGACGCGAGCGCACGGGGTCGGCCGGTGCGCGCCCCGGCACATCAATCGCATCCTGCGCCGCCAGCACCGTGCGACCGCGACGCAAAAACTGTGGGATAAGCCGCATGCACATCGAAATCATGAGCGCAGTCACCGGCGCGGCATTACCCAAAAGCGCGAGCACTTTGTCGTAGCCGAGCATCGACGCCGCAGCCTCAAACCACAGCACGCTAGCCACAAACAGCCCGCCCATACACAGGCCGTATACCATGCTCTCCAAATACACTGCGCGCATGCCGATGCGGAACACCTCCGTCGAGCCCGAGGCGCTAAACAGCGGATTCACCAGCGCGATAATCAAAATCACCGGCAGCTGCCAGCGAAGCGCGCCCAGCGTGCGAGCAGTCCCGCGGGTCGCAAAGCCGTATGCCAGCCCGCCCGTGAGCGACAGCGCGATCAGCACCGGTTGCATCGAGAACATAGTGAGCCCCAGCGTTAGCGCCGTGTAGAGCGCAGGCACCGCCGGGTGCGACATCGAGAATGCCGCAACGGGCTCGTTGCCCGATTCCTCTCGCATGATGTCCACGGGCACCCCGTCCCCTCGCTCAAACGCCAACGCCACGGCGCCGCCAACGCCGTGCGCAGGCATCGCAAACACCGCGATGGCGGCACAGACCTCGACCGCTACGCGTCAATAGCTACGCGCTCATCATATGCCTGCGGTATCATATTGCGCCGTGTATCGTTTCCAAACACACGTCTCTATAACGTAACAGGAGATCACATGGATGCAACCGCAATTATCCTCGCCGCCGGCGAGGGCACACGCATGAAGTCGAACCACTGCAAGGTTTCGCACAAGATCCTGGGTAAGCCCATGGTTCAGTGGATCGTCGACGCCACCATCAAGGCCGGCTGCAGCCGCGTCGTGGTCGTCATCGGCAGCCACGCCGACGAGATGCGTGCCCTTATCGACGGCGCCTACGCCAACAGCGCCACCAAGGTCGAGTGCGTCGAGCAGACCGAGCGCCTGGGCACCGGTCACGCCGTGAAGGTCGCGCTCGAGGCCTGCGGCATCACGCAAGGCCCCGTCGTCGTGCTCAACGGCGACCTGCCGCTCATCACCGCCGACACCGTCGCCAAGTTCGCGCAGACCGTCGCCACCGGCGAGCTCGCCTGCACCGTCATGACCATGACCCCGCCCGATCCCTTTGGCTACGGCCGCATCAAGCTGGGCGCCGACGGCCAGATCGAACGCATCATCGAGCAGAAGGACTGCACGCCCGAGCAGGCCGCCACGCTGCTGGAGTGCAACGCCGGCTGCTACGCCTTCGACGGCGCGCAGCTCGCCGCCCACATTGACGAGATCGGTAACGACAACGCGCAGTCCGAGTACTACCTGCCCGACATGCTCGAGATCCTTAAACGCCACGGTCAGGCGGTCTCCATCTTCCACTGCGATGACTACCGCGACGGCCTGGGCGTCAACAGCCGCATCCAGCTCGCACAGCTCACCGCCATCGCGCGCGACCGCATCAACGAGCACTGGATGGCCGAAGGCGTCACCTTCATCGACCCCACACAGGCTTGGATCGGCCCCGACGCCGTCATCGGCCGCGACACTATCGTGTGGCCGCAGACGCACCTGATCGGCAACGTTACCGTGGGCGAGGAGTGCCAGCTCGGCCCCAACAGCCGCCTCACCGACACCACCGTCGGCAGCGGCTGCGTCATCGACGAGACCATCGCCATCGAGGCCGTCATCGAGAACGGCGTCGACTGCGGCCCGCGGGCCTACCTGCGCCCGGGCACCCACATGCTCGACGGCTCCAAGGCCGGCACGCACGTGGAGATCAAGAAGTCCACGATCGGCGAGGGCTCCAAGGTTCCGCACCTGTCCTACATCGGCGACACCACCATGGGCTCTGGCGTCAACGTGGGCGCCGGCTCCATCACCTGCAACTACGACGGCGTCCACAAGCACAAGACCGTCATCGGCAAGGATGCCTTCATCGGTTCCGACACCATGATGGTCGCGCCCGCCCAGATTGGCGACGGCGCACTCGTGGCCGCCGGCTCCGTCATCACCGAGCCGGTCCCGGCCGACGCACTCGGTCTGGGCCGCGCCCGTCAGGTAAATATTGAGGGCTGGGCCGCCGATTATCGCCGCCGTCTGCACGAGGACGACGAGGTATAACGTTTTACCAAGCACAAAAGGAGCCGCTTCCGTGGGGACGGCTCCTTTTTCTATGTTGACCTGCGCGGCCGAATGAGTGGTCGGTTCGTGTCCGTTGACGGTAAAGACGTTATCAAGACCCGATAAACCCCGCCGCGCGGTTACAATGCAACAAGGCATCTATATGGCATTCGATATATAAAGGAGAAGGGTAATGCCGATTAATGATCCCGAGAAGTCGGAGAATATGCGCAAGTCCATCCGCGTGTATTCCGGTTCCTCCAACCGTCCCCTCGCTCAGAAGATTGCTGAGTACCTTGGGGTCGAGCTTTCGGGCCTTACGCTAAAGCAGTTCGCCAATGGTGAGATTTACGCCCGCTACGACGAGACCGTCCGCGGCGCCGACGTCTTCCTGATTCAGTCCGTGGCCGGCGGCAACGTCAACGACATGCTCATGGAGCTGCTCATCGCCACCGACGCTGCCAAGCGTGCATCCGCCCGCTCCATCACCGCCGTTATCACCCACTACGGCTATGCCCGCCAGGACCGCAAGGCCGGCCCGCGCGAGCCCATCACCGCTCGCCTCGTCGCCAACCTGCTCGAGCGCGCCGGCGTCAACCGCATCATCACCCTCGACCTGCACCAGGGCCAGATTCAGGGCTTCTTCGATATCCCGGTTAACCACCTGTCCGCACTGCCGCTGTTTGGCCAGTACTACAACGACATGCACTTCGACACCGACAACCTGGTTGTCGTCTCCCCCGACGTGGGCCGCGCCAAGGCTGCCAAGAAGCTGTCCGACATGCTCGGCTGCGACCTAGCCATCGCCCACAAGGGCCGTCCGCGCCACAACGCCGCCGAGGTCATGGGCATCATCGGTGACATCAAGGGCAAGACCTGCATCATCAATGACGACATGATCGACACCGCTGGCACCCTGTGCGCCAACGTCAAGGAGCTCAAGGCTATGGGCGCTGGCGATATCTACGTCTGCGCCACCCACGGTATCTTCTCCGGTCCGGCCATCGAGCGTCTGAACGACGCCCCGATCGTCGAGTGCCTCGTCACCGACGCCATTCCCGTCGAGGTCGGCGGCAAGATCAAGACCATCTCGGTCGCCGAGGAGTTCGCTCAGGCCATCTCCGCCGTTTACCACGAGGAGCCCGTCTCCACGCTCGTCGGCGGCGACTTCGCGCTGTAATCCAGCGTGCATCTCATCATCTTTGGTGTTTTTAAAGGGTCGGAAGCTCGCTTCCGACCCTTTTTCTACCCCTCGACAACCTTCCCTGGACAATTAGTTCAGATACGTATTTTTTTAAAGCTCCAAAGGCCGTTCTGAGCTCCCCGGCGAACGCCATACTGCCCAAAGCTCATCGCTTTCGAGTACGACCGCCGCATATTTACCCTCAAATCGCCCTAGAAAGCCCTTAGAAACGCCTCGAACGCCCGCCGTCTTATACGTATCTGAACTAACTGTCCAGTAGCTATCGTCAACCTTCGCGGCAGAGCTCAATTTCCTGCAATCCCCTCAACCGATTCCACCGATTTCATAACACCCAGCCGTTCATGGCGCGCAGCGCCCCGCTGAGCGAAAAGAACGGTATGGCGGTCGCATTCTGCCGCCAACTTAGTACGTTATAGCTATGACGACCGTGATTTCACATCTCTCCGCCCTCCGCGCAATTCGTCGCGCACGACGGGCGTACTCTGCCCTACCCTGGGACTCCGTTGATAGCGAACAGCAAGCACAGGCCTTGGCTGGCTGCATTCCCAACAATGACGCGATAGACTTTGGCGCACTTTCGATACTCGACGCCTGGAATGAAGATGATTCCGAACTGCTCGATCTTCTCGTTTCAAACGAAGACAACAGGCGCCCCGACAAGCGACTTCTTCAGCATATTCTCTCCACTCCTCTTCCTGAAGGTGCAATTATGCACGTCGAGGCCGACATCTACGCAACGTCTCCTGCCATGACAGCCATGCTTTGTTCCAAAAATGAATCAGTCGCCAAAACCTTGATGCTCCTTATGGAGCTGCTCGGAACCTACTCACTTCCGCCCGAGGCAACTTACCCCATCGCCTACGACGACACGTGGCCCAAGGCCAACAGCTTCGAAGCGATGGACGACCTCGATTGCCAGGGCGACCAACCGACACCCGAAAAGCCAGCCGAAACACGCTACGAACAGGCACACTATAGATGCGAACCCGCTACAACCATCGAAGAACTCGAGGCAGTCGCACGGTTTGCCAAAAGTAGTTCCTACGCCTCGTTTCGTACGGCTGTCAAACTCGCCCGGGCCGGATCCGCATCCCCAGCGGAATCATTGATGTTCGCCGTCCTGGGCGCGCCCATGCGCTTTGGCGGATTCGGGTGTTGCAGTTTGCCCATGGGAGGCCTGCTGCTCAACTATCGTGTCGATTTCGACACCCTTGCGGTCAACATGTCCTCGGGCATCCCCTACGCCATCTGCGACTTATATTGCCCGGCCGCCGGAATCGACAACGAATACAACGGAATTGGACATGAGCTTCAAAACGCCCGCATCCACGATGGCAGTCGCAACAATGGCCTTAAAGCCATGGGTATCCACGTCCTGATTATCAATCGTGACCAAATGAAGGACCTTGTTGCACTCGAAGCCTTCGCCCAGACGATGCATCGACTTGCGGGGGTTCGATTCCGCTACCGCATCAAGGGTTATCGCAAGCGTCAGGCTGCCTGGCTCAACGCCCTGCGGGCCGGAATCGGCCTCGCGCCGGTCTAAAAGACTTTTACCCAGTGTTACCTAGCATGGCTGGACAGTTAGTTCAGATTTGTATAAAAAGACGGCTAATATCGAGGTAGTTTGCCGCCATCCCGGCGCCAGTCACCTCATTTGAAGACTCGAAAGATCTGAAATAGCGCAAAATGTGCTCCCCAAAGCGCCGTGGCAGTTCCGCGGTCCCAATTTTGACAGTCAAAGACCTCTTGGTTTATACAAATCTGAACTAACTGTCCACCCCGGCTTCTGACGACTGCCCAAACGCCCTCATACAGCCTCAATCACCCGCCATTTGACAGCAGCAACGGGGTCGCTCACCATAGCAGGCGACAAATCAACGAAAGGATGAACATGGCAGCTGCACAGCCGCTTAAGATTCGCATGGTTGCCGGACTTGGCAACCCTGGCGAGGAATATGCCGAGACCCGTCACAACGCTGGTTTCAAAGCAATCGACGAGCTGGCCCGTCAGGCCGGCGTCACGTACTGGAAAAGCCAAGCAGGCGCCGAGATCGCGCTCATCAACATCAACGATCCCGAGGAAGAGGGCGGCAAGCGCCAGATTGTACTGGTCAAGCCGCAGTCGTACATGAACACCTCGGGCGGGCCCATCTCCAAACTCTGCCGCGAGTACAAGATCAAGGCCGAGGAGCTGCTCGTCATCCACGACGAGCTCGATATTCCCGCCGGCGACGTGCGTGTTAAGGTGGGCGGCGGCCATGCCGGTCACAACGGCCTGCGTTCCATCATCGATAAGATGGGCAGCCGCGACTTCAGCCGCATCCGCACCGGCATCGGCAACCCTCCCGGCAAGATGGCCGTCGCCGACTACGTGCTTAAGCAGCTGCGCGCCCGCGAGGCCGAGGATTTCCAGGACACCTGCGCCCGCGCGGCCGACGCCGCCGGCCTGGCGATTGTGCACGGCGTAGTCTATGCTCGCGACCATGTCAACGGCGCCGCCTCCGCCAACGGCAAGCACTAAAACCTACTATTTAGGGACAGGGTTATTTTGGCAGGTTTTATCTACGGAAACGCCATGACAGCCGCGCCGTAATAAACCCTGTGCCGCCATACATATGCAGCGCCCCAAAGGGGGCCGGCCTCATCACAACCCGAGGCCGGCCCCTTTGCCGTTTTGCCTGATAAGGCTGACCAAAATAAACCTGCCCCTATTTGGTAGGCCAAAGTGGATAAACCCTGCTCCCACCTGCCAAAGACACACGTAAGCGACATGTCCATGAGGGTATAATTTGCACCGTATGTCTGCACAACGCCTGTGCGCGTACGGTTTTATTCGGGCTACCGTCCATTTCCGTGGAGGCACGGTTCGGCAGCCCTAACAAGAGAGGGGTTCTATGTATAAGATCCTGGAGAAGACGCAGTTCTCGGAGAAGGTGTTCAAGTTCCGCATCGAGGCGCCTGCAATCGCCAAGCATGCGCACGCTGGACAGTTCCTCATGGTTCGCGCCAACGAGACGGGCGAGCGCGTCCCGTTTACCCTGGCCGGCTGGAACGGTGACGAGGGCTGGGTCGAGTTCATCTTCATGGTGATCGGCAAGACCACCGAGATGCTTTCCACCTACGAGGCCGGCGAGTCGCTGCGCGACGTCGTGGGCCCGCTGGGCGTTCCCACCGAGATGGCCGAGGGCCCCTGCGCTGTCATTGGCGGCGGCGTCGGCCTGGCAATTGCCTTCCCGGTCGCCAAGCACCTGGTCGAGACCGGCCACGAGGTGCACGCCATCATGGGCGCCCGCACCAAGGACCTCCTGCTCATGGAGGACCAGTTCCGCGAGCTCCTCGACGAGGACCACATCCACATCACCACTGACGACGGCTCCTACGGCGAGCAGGGCGTTGTCACCGCTCCGCTGGAGCGCCTGCTGCAGGACAAGGCCGTGAGCCAGGTCTTCTGCGTCGGCCCCGTTCCGATGATGAAGTTCTCGACCCTCACCGCCCAGAAGTACGACACCCCCATCACCGCGTCGCTCAACCCCATCATGGTTGACGGCACCGGTATGTGCGGCTGCTGCCGCGTCGAGGTGGGCGGCGTGACCAAGTTCGCTTGCGTCGACGGCCCCGACTTCGATGCCACCCTGGTCGACTGGGATGACCTTCGTGCCCGCCAGGCCGCTTACCGTTCCGAAGAGGGCGAGTCCCTCAAGGCCTATGAGGAAAAGAGCTGCGCATGCCACTAGTTAACGGTCGTTTCGTTGCCGATATGAAGTCGCCCCGCACCCCCGATAACGAGGAGCCGGCTGCCGAGCGCGCCTGCGACTTCCGCCCCGTCGACAAGGGCTTCACCGAGGAGATGGCGCTGGCCGAGGCCGAGCGCTGCCTCAACTGCAAGAAGCCGTTCTGTGTTGAGGGCTGCCCCGTCAACATCAACATTCCCCGCTTTATCGAGCAGATCCGCGAGAAGGACTTCGGCGGCGCCCTCGATACCATCCGCGAGGACTCCATGCTTCCCGCCATCTGCGGCCGTGTCTGCCCGCAGGAGAACCAGTGCGAGGGCAAGTGCATCCGTGGTAAAAAGTCCGAGCCCGTGGCCATCGGCCAGCTCGAGCGCTTCCTGGGTGATCGCCCCGAGCTCGCCTCCACGCCCAAGATGGCCCCCAAGAACGGCAAGAAGGTCGCCGTCGTCGGCTCCGGCCCGTCCGGCATCACCTGCGCCGGCGAGCTCGCCCGTAACGGCTTTGACGTTACCGTCTTCGAGGCCTTCTTCACCGGCGGCGGCGTGCTGGTCTACGGCATCCCCGAGTTCCGTCTGCCCAAGGCGGTCGTCAAGCGCGAGATTGACGGCCTGGAGGACATGGGCGTCAAGTTTGAGTACAACTCCGTCGTGGGCAACATGGCCACGGCCGAGGAGCTGTTCGAGCAGGGCTTCGACGCCATCTACGTGGCGACCGGCGCTGGCCTGCCCAAGTTCCTCAACGTCCCCGGCGAGAACCTGCCCAACGTCTTCTTCGCGAACGAGTACCTCACCCGCGTGAACCTGATGAAGGCCAACAAGTTCCCCGAGTACGACACCCCCACCAAGCACGGCAAGAACGTCGTTGTCTTTGGTGGCGGCAACGTGGCTATGGACGCCGTCCGTACCGCCAAGCGCCTGGGCGCCGAGCACGCCATCATCGCCTACCGTCGTACCGAGGATGAGATGCCTTGCCGTCGTGCCGAGCTGCACCACGCCAAGGCCGAGGGCGTCGAGGTTCTGCCGCTCGTCTCCCCGCTCGAGTTTGTCGCTGGCGAGGACGGCTCCGTGTGCGCCGTCAAGGTCCAGAAGATGGAGCTCGGCGAGCCCGACGAGTCCGGCCGTCGTCGCCCGGTGCCCATCGAGGGCGCCATCGAGGAGATCCCCTGCGACGTCGCAATCTCGGCTATCGGCACCAACGCCAACCCCTTCGCAAAGAAGATCGGCGGCAAGATGGAGCTCAACAAGTGGGGCTACATCGTCGCCGACGAGGAGACCGGCCAGACCACCGATCCCCGCATCTGGGCTGGCGGCGACATCGTCACCGGTGCCGCTACGGTCATTCTGGCGATGGGCGCCGGCAAGAAGGCCGCCGCTTCCATCACCAAGAGCCTGCTGGGCGAGTAGTCACCCTCAGCGTTAGCCATCAAACGGCAAAGTCCCCGTCGAGCACACGCCCGGCGGGGACTTTTTCTATGCCAGTCGACCGACCACCACAAAGGTGCCTGTCCCCTTTGTGGTGGTTTTTGGTCGGTTAGTCTTCGAGCTGCGCTACTTTGTAGCGGTAGGCTGCGGCAATAACGTCTTTGCAACCCTCGCGGCCCAGCTTGGCGCGGTTGACGACGATGTCTTTACCGCTCGTCATCTTCCACTTTCCGGCACTGTAGCGCTTATAGAACGCCTCGCGCGCCTTCTGCTGCTGCTTGACCAGCTTGGCGCCCTTCTTTTTGTTGAGACCGCGCTTCTTGCGCACGATCTCGACGCGGTCCTCAAAGGGCGCAGTCACCAGCACGGCGATGTGGTTGGGGTTGTTGCGCAGCAGATAATCGGACAGACGGCCTTCGATAATGCAGCTCTCGGTCTCACCCAGATCCAAAATCACCTGGCTCATCTTTTGGAACAACTTGTCCGAGTACGAACGCGCATCGTAGCGGTCGGGCAGAAACGCCATGTTCTCCACGGCCAGGCGCTCGTCGTAGGCGGCCATCTTGTCGAGCGACTCACCCGCGCGCAGCGAAGCACGCACCAGCAGCTCGTTATCGTACAGCGGAATCCCCAGCTCATCGGCGAGGATACGACCAATCTCGTGGCCCTCGGCGCCAAAGTCGCGCGCGATGGTAATGACCACAGGATTCTTCTTATTCTCCAGATCGCTCATCGCGATTCCTTTCTCTATGTGATAAAGGGACAGTCCCTTTGTCACATTCTACGCTGCCACAATACGACGTTGATACGCTCGGACCAGCAGCGAGATACCAAAGTTGAGCACAAAGTACATCGCGAAAACCAGGCCGTAGAGCATAAGCACCTGCGACAGGTCGATCGCGTGGGCCATCACGACGTTGGCCGTGTACATGAGTTCGGCCACGTTAATGCCCGAAAGATACGAGCTGTCCTTAATGACAGTTGTGCACTGGCTAAACAGCGCCGGAATGATCGTCTTAAACGTCTGCGGCAGAATGATGTAGCGCATGGTGGCAAAGAAGCCAAAGCCCTGGCTCTGCGCCGCCTCAAACTGGCCGCGCGGAATCGAGTTGAGGCCGCCGCGCACAATCTCGGCCATAACAGCGCTGGTGAACAGCGTAAAAGCGATGGTCGAAATCACAATGTCCAAACCCTGCACCGTAAAGTAGATAAACAGGATCCACAGCAGGTTTGGCGTGCAGCGGAACAGCTCGATATAGGCGCTCACCAAAATACGGAACGGGCGGGGCGCATAGCTTTTAACGAGCGCCAGTACCGTGCCAAAGATGAGCGAGAAAAAGATCGACAGCGCCGAGATCTCGATCGTCTTAACAAAGCCGCCCCAAATGTAGAGCAGGTTGGTCGCGTTGAAGATTTCCATGCGCTAGGCCTCCTCTACGTTGTCGAGCCCCAGCTCGGCCAAGCTCACACCGCGCGGACGCTCCTTTGAGCGGCGCTCGAGCCACTGCACCAGCATGGCGAGCGGAAAGCAGATGATGAAGTACATAAGGCAGCAGACGATGTATCCCTGCAGGTAACCGTACAGACTCACAAAGTTGTCGGAACGGTACATAAGGTCGCCGCCGGCCACAAGCGCCAGCACCGACGTATTCTTGACCAGGTTGAGCGCCTGGTTACACAGCGGCGGCAAAATGATCTTGAATGTCTGGGGCAGCACGATGTACCAGTACGCCTGCGCACGGGTGAAGCCCTGGCTCTGGGCCGCCTCCATCTGACCGCGCGGAACCGCCTCGATACCGGTGCGGATGACCTCCGAAATGTAGGCCGCGTGATACAGACCCACGCCCAAGAAGCCCAGCACGAACGGCGCGATGCGCACCGGCTGGTCGGCACCGGTTATGGCCTGCAAAAACTGCGGTCCGGCCATGTACATAAAGAGCACCTGCACGGGCAACGGGGTGTTCTGGTAAAACTCCACGTACACGCGGCTTATGGCGCGCAACACGCGCGAGCGAGTGGTAGAGAACACACCCAGTAGCGTGCCCAGCACCAGCGACAGCAGCAGACCGGCAACGACCACCTGTAGCGTCACGCCAAAGCCCTCCCAGAAGGGCCCCATGTTTTGAAATGTCGTCGACCAACGGTCGGCGTCAAATAATCCTTCGAGCATTTGATTCCTTCCTTGGACGATGCGCCTATACAAGACCCCAGGTCTTGACCTCTTGGTCGAGCCAGCCGTCGGCCAGGCGATCGCAAATCACCTGATCGACCACGGCCGAAAGGTCGCAGCCCTTCTTGGTCGCCACGCCGTAGCCCTGCTCGCCAAACTTGACCTCGGGCTGCAGCAGCTCAACGGTCTCGTTCATGTAACCGGCCAGCGTGGAGCGGTCCATGGCAAAGACGTCGATATTGCCGGCGTCGAGCGAACTCTTGATGATGGGGTAGCCGCTAAAGGCCCTAAACTCGGGCTTGCAGCTAAAGCCGTTGTCCTTGATCATCTGCTCGATCAGGCCCTGCGTGGTAGCACCCTGGCTCACGCCGATGATCTTGCCGTCCAAGTCCTCAATCGAGGTAAAACCCGAACGCTTCTTGACCATGAGTCCCACGTAGTCGGTGCGGTACGGCGTCGAGAAATCCCAGCTCTTCTTGCGCTCGTCGGTGATAGTGTAGGTCGCCGCGACCACGTCGAGTTGGCCGTTATCGATCAGCGGGCCGCGCGTCTTGGGCGTTACGTCGGTAAACTCGACAAGCTCCTGGGCGCGGGCCTCCTTGTAGCTCACGCCAAAGACGGCAGCGGCGATCTGGTAGCACAAATCGACTTCCATACCCTCAAAGCGGCCCTTGGCGGTGTCGTAATAGCCATAGCCGGGAACATCCTTCTTAACGCCGGCATTCAGATGGCCACGCGACTTGATGGCCGCAAGCTTGGACCCCTTGTCGGAGCCCTCGCCGCTGGTGGAGGTGCCGCAACCGGTAAGCGCGGTCCCCGTCAGCGCAAGCATACCGGCGCCCGCCAGCTGCAAAAAGTGACGGCGCGACACGGCCGCCCTCGTCATATCCGTCATGTCCATCACCGCGCCTAGTGCAAAATCTTGGACAGAAACTCGCGGCAGCGCGGGTTCTCGGGGTTATCGAAGAAGTGCTCGGGCGTGCCCTCCTCCAGAATGCGGCCGTCCTCCATAAAGATGACGCGGTCGGCCACCTGGCGCGCAAAGCCCATCTCGTGCGTCACGCAGATCATGGTGATATCCTCCTGCGCGAGCTCAATCATAACGTCCAGAACCTCTTGGACCATCTCGGGGTCGAGCGCCGAGGTCGGTTCGTCAAACAGGATGATGGGCTGCTTGGTGCACAGGGCACGGGCGATGGCGATGCGCTGCTGCTGACCGCCCGAGAGGTTCTGCGGATACTCGCCGGCCTTATGCGCCATGCCGACGCGCTTGAGCGCGGCGATGGCGACCTCGGTCGCCTCCTCCTTGCTCTTCTTTTGCAGCTTGATGGGCGCGAGCGTCAGGTTGCCGAGCACCGTCATGTTGGGATACAGGTTGAACTGCTGAAACACCATGGAACTATACTTGCGAGCCATCTCCAAGTGGTTCTTTTTGGTGAGCGGCGTACCGTCGATGACGACTTCGCCCGACGTGGGCTCCTCAAGATAATCGACACAGCGGATGAGCGTCGACTTACCCGAACCGGAAGGCCCGATCATTACGAGCTTCTCGCCGCGCTTGACGGTGAGGTTGATATCTTTGAGCACATGCAGGTCGCCAAAGTACTTGTTGAGATGCTTGATCTCGATCATGTCTGCCATGAATGTCCCTTCCCTGCGTTTACACGAGTTGAACTATTGTACGGAAAGAACCGCGTTTCCGCAGCCCACACTATATTCCCGTAAAGAACCCGCAACCTTCCACCCACTCATTGGGGACAGACTTAAGTGAGTACCTGCTCATTGGGCACTCATTTAAGCCTGTCCCCAATGAGTGCCCAGCCCAGCAAAAAGGGGCGCGACCATGACGGCCACGCCCCCTCAACATCAACTATGTACCGCTCGGCCCTTACGCAAGCTTTGCGCCAACAATCTTGGCAGCCGCAGGCTTATCGAAGTTGCCGCCGGTGGCCTTGCCGAGTGCACCCATAACCTGGCCCATCTGCTTCTTGGACGTGGCGCCCAGCTCGGCGATAACCTGCTCGATCAGGGCCTCGAGCTCCTCGCCCGAAACCTGCGCGGGCAGCAGGCTCTCCAGAATCTTGACCTGCTCGGTCAGGTTGTCGGTACGCTCTTGGTCGGTGCCGGCCTTGATGGACATCTCCAGCGTCTCGCTCGTCTGCTTGATCAGACGCTTGATCATGCTGTTGACGTCTTCCTCGGTCACATCGCGGCGCTCGTTGACCTCGATATTCTTCACCTCGGCCTTAACCTGGCGAATGATGGACAGGCGAACCTTGTCCTTGGCCTTCATGGCCGCGATCATTTCCTTCTGCAGTTCTTCGTTGGTCATCTGCAAATCCTCTCTAATAGCGTGGGCGGCACTCGCACGAGTACCGCCCCATGATTACTCAGTCGTCGACGAATCGTCGGTCGAACTCTTGGTGACGTCCTTCAGGCTGACGTTGTACGGCACATCCTTGGGCATGGGGTTAACGGTGATGTCGGCGTCCTTCTTGTACTCCTCCAGCCACTCGCTGTATGCAGTACTGGCCGCCTGCGTCTTCACCACGTTGGAAACATACTTCTTGATGTCCTTGGGCACCTGCTTAATGTCATCAACCTGATTATCGACATGGAAGTAGTCGGTGCACTTGATGATGTGGTAGCCATAGGTCGACTCGACGACTTCGCTCACGTCGCCCTTGTTGAGTCCCTCGAGCGCCGTCTGGTAGCTGTCGACGAAAGTGGTGAGCTTATCCCAGCCCACATCGCCCTTCTTCTCCTTGGAACCGGTGTCCTCGGAGTACTGCTCAACGGCGTCCTCAAAGCTCAGCTCACCGGAGTTGATCTTGTCCAGGCACTCCTGTGCCTTGGCCTTGGCGGCAGCCTTGTCCTCGTCGGAAGCGTCGGAATCAACCTTGATCAGGATGTTCGACGAGCGGCGGGCGTCGTTGTAGCTGGACAGGTTTTCGTTGATGTAATCGACAATCTCGCTGTCCTTGGGCTTGCTCGTGGGCGCGACGGCATCCTTGAGTTTCTGCTGCGCCAGACTCTCCTTGAGTGAGTCCTTGTAGGTGTCCTCGGTATAGCCGTAGGTCTTGAGGGTCTTCTTAAAGGCCTTGGCACCGCCCGCGCTCTTGCACGCGTCCTTCCAAGCCTTCTCGACCTCCTCGTCCGACACCGTCACGCCGTTCTCCTTCTGTGCCTGTTGAAGCAGAATCTGCTGCGTGTAGGAGTCGATGAGTTGCTTGCGGTATTTCTTGGGCGTGAGGTCGTTGTCAACCAGATACTGCGCCCAATCCTTATCCTTGGTGTAGCCGTAGGACGTGCGCATGCTCATGATCTGCTTGGTCACGGTGTCCTCGGTGAGGTTGGTGCCGTTGATAGTTGCAGCAACACCGCCGGTCAGCTTGTAGCCCGAGGTGTCCTCGGCCTGCGACATAAGGCCGGAGCACGCCATCGCCGAGACGGAAAGCAACATCGCCAGCACGCCGATGACCACCAGGACGATCTTGACGGTCTTAGACACGTACGTCTTGCGCTGCTTCTTGCGAGAGCTGGAGGCAGCGCGGGCCTGCTGCTCGGGCGTCGGCGCGGCCTCGGAGTTCTTTTTCTTATTTGCCATAGTTGGCCTTTCGCATAACGAATCGAACAAACGCCATTGTGTCACAACGCAGCCCCCACGGCACGCTTGGTGCATTGGGGACAGGTTAATCTGCACCATTTTGGTGCAAAGGGGACAGCTCTGGCAGCCGGCAGTTAGGGACAGTCCCCAAGTGCCGGCTCAGCCCCACCTTAGAAGTGACGGCGGATGGCGTCGACCATGCCCTGGGGCGTGGTCTGGCCGAGCACGTCGGCTGCGGCATCGGCGTCCATAAAGATATTCATGAGCGCCTGCAGGGCCTCGACCTGGCCGCCCGGCTCGGCAATACCCAAATTGATGACGATCTGCGCCGGCACCGGAGCGCCCATGCCAGCCATAGCGTTAAATGTCACGGGCGCGGCGGGCTTCACCACCGCGATATAGGGCTTGGCCACAAACCCCGGATCGGTATGCGGAATGGCAATGTTTGCCGCCGGCATGGCAAGACCCGTGGGATAGGCATCCTCTCGCGTGCGAACGGCGTCGAGCCAACCGTCGGCAATGTAGCCACGTGGTGCAAGCTCGCCCTCGAGCCGCGCAAACACCTCATCCGGCGTTGCACACTCCCAATCAAAAAACACCAGCTCAGGCGTAAACAGAGCTTCGTTATCCGCCATGTGCTCACCTCTCTCACCCAGTCACCTGCGACGTTCTTGAATGACTAGTCGTTAAAGACCGTCCCCGATGACTACCCAAAAACAAAAGGTGGCCACGCGCGCCTTGGCGCCAATGACCACCCTGACTACTCGGCTAAATTGTACTGTGCGCCGCTAGCCGCGAGGCGCGTCAATTGCGACCTTGCCGCTCTCCAACACGTGGACGCGGCCGTCGGCGAGCATCTGCACGACCTCGGGATACAGCACATGCTCAATCGCATGGATGTGCTCCTCGAGCGTGTCGACATCCCAGCCCTCCTCGACAGCCAGCGCGCGCTGGGCGATGATGGGGCCGTTGTCGTAAATCTCGTTGGCAAAGTGCACGGTCACGCCGGTCACCTTGACGCCGCGCGCAAAGGCATCGTCAATCGCATGCGCACCGGTAAAGCTCGGCAGCAGCGCCGGATGCAGATTGACCACGCGGTTGGGAAACGCCGCCAGCAGAGGCGTGTGCACCATGCGCATGTAGCCGGCCATGACCACATACTCGCAGCCGCGCTCGAGAAGCTCGTGCGCGATGATCTCGTCAGCGGCGATGGGGTCGGCGTAGACATCCTTGGACAGCGTGAGCGTCTGGATGCCCGCGCGCTCAGCGCGCTGCAAACCCTTAGCCGAAGGACGGCTCGACACCACAAGCTCAATCGAAGCGTTGAGCTTGCCGGCGGCGATCAGATCGATCAGCGCCTGCAGGTTGGTACCCGAACCGCTGATGAGCACACCGATCTTGAGCGGCTCGG
This sequence comes from uncultured Collinsella sp., assembly GCA_902469055.1. Taxonomy (GTDB): domain Bacteria; phylum Actinomycetota; class Coriobacteriia; order Coriobacteriales; family Coriobacteriaceae; genus Collinsella. Next base: position 42,869 of record CABRBC010000023.1, on the reverse strand, counting down.
CCGTATCGGTGCCGGTCGGACGGGTGTAGGGCACAAAGCCCAGGCTCGCGGCAGCAGCCATCTGCTCGTTAGCGCTCATCGGAGTACACGACCTTACCGGAGCCCTCGACGCACTCGCCCACGCGGAACGGCTTCTCGCCCAGCGCGACCAGGGCCTCGGTCACGGCAGCCTCGTCCTCGGGGGCGACGATCAGGCACAGGCCAACGCCCATGTTGAAGGTCTTGCATGCCTCGTTGGGCGCGAGCTCGGCCTGGCGCGAGACGTAGGTGATGACGGGCGGAACGTCCCAACCCATCTCGGCGCCGTTACGGGTGACCACGGCGTCAACGCCATCGGCAAGCGCGCGGTTGAGGTTCTCGGTGATGCCGCCGCCGGTGATGTGGGCGATGGCGTGCACCGGAGCGCCACCGCGCAGCAGCTCCAGAATCGGCTTGACATAGATGCGCGTGGGGGCCAACAGGGCGTCTGCCAGCGATGCGCCGCCGAGTTCCTCGAGCGGACGGCTCAGCTCCTCGGCCTTAGCGGCGGCCTCGGGCGTGCCCGGCTTAATACCGTCGACGCCAATGACCTTACGCACGAGCGAGTAGCCGTTGGAGTGCACGCCGGTGGAAGGCAGGCCCAGGATCACGTCGCCGGGGCGGACGTTCGCGGGGTCGAGCATCTTGGGACGGTCGACGACGCCCACGGTAAATCCGGCAAGGTCGTAGTCGGCAGGAGCCATGACGCCGGGGTGCTCGGCCATCTCGCCGCCCACGAGCGCGCAGCCCGCGAGCTTACAGCCGTCGGCCACACCCTTGATGATCTTTGCCATGTGCTCGGCCTCGATGTGGCCGATGGCAACGTAGTCCAGGAAGAACAGCGGCTCGGCGCCCGAAGCCAGAATGTCGTTGACGCACATAGCGACCAGGTCCTGGCCCACCGTCTCGTGACGGTCCATGATCTGGGCGAGCACGAGCTTGGTGCCCACGCCGTCGGTACCGCTAATCAGAATCGGGTCTTCCATATCCTTAAGCGCGGCAGCCGAGAACAGGCCACCAAAGCCACCGATGCCGCCGATGACCTCGGGACGGTTGGTGTCCTTAACCATCTGCTTAATAGCGTCAACGGCGCGGCCGCCCTCGGCGGTATCGACGCCGGCATCCTCATACGTCACATGCTTGCTGTCGCTCATCTGAGCCTTCCTCTCCCACTACCGTCCGCCGCCCGGGCGTCAAACGGTGCTCATAGTTGCGTTCATTTCGGCGCGCGCCATAACAACGCGCGCCGTCATATCAACAAAACAGCAGGTAAAACCTACCAAAATAAACCTGTCCCTACATGGCAGGTTTTAGGCCTCGCCGTGTTCCTCTTCCCAGCTGCGGTCGTCGTATTTCTCGACCACGGCGTCGTCGTCAAAGTGCAGCGGCTTGTCCAGGTTGCGGGGCTTAAAGCCCTCCATGAACTTGTCGCGGCCAAAACTCTCGGGAATCGCCACGGGGTAGCGGCCGGTAAAGCACGCATCGCAGTAACCGCCCTTGGGCATGACCTTAAGCAGGCCCTCGACCGAAAGGAAGGCCAGCGAATCGGCGCCAATGTACTCACAAATCTCATCGACCGTCTTGTTGGCGCTGATAAGCTGCGACTGCACGTCGGTATCGATGCCGTAGAAGCACGGCCAGATGACCTCGGGCGAGTTGATGCGGATATGAATCTCCTTGGCGCCAGCGTTGCGTAGCATCTTGACGAGCTGCACCATGGTGGTGCCGCGCACGATGGAGTCGTCGATGACGACCAAGCGCTTGCCCTCGATGTTGTCGCGCAGCGGGTTGAGTTTCATACGCACGCCCATGGCGCGCAGCTCCTGCGTGGGCTCGATAAACGTACGGCCCACGTAGCGGTTCTTGATAAGGCCCTCGCCAAAGGGAATACCGCTCTCGTGCGAATACCCCTCCGCGGGCGGCAGGCCGGAGTCGGGCACGCCGATGACCAGATCGGCCTCGACGGGCTCCTCGTGTGCCAGCTGACGACCCATGTCGTAACGGCAGGCATAGACGCTCTTGCCGTTCATGATGGAGTCGGGGCGGGCAAAGTAGACCTGCTCAAAGATGCAGTTTGCGGGCTCTTCGGCTGCAGGCACGCCCTGCTCGGATACCAGACCCTCGGCGCTGATGCGCAAAATCTCGCCGGGACGGACGTCACGGACGTACTCAGCGCCCACAATGTCGAGCGCACAAGTCTCGGAGGCGACGACCCAGCCGCCGGCGCGGGTGACATGGGTGGTGGCGTCGACCGTCGCGGCGCCGTCCTGCGACGGCAGCTGCGAAACGGATGCGGCGTCGGCCTGATCCAGGCCCTCGTCCACGAGCTTGCCCAGCACGAGCGGGCGAATGCCGTGCGGGTCGCGGAATGCGTAGAGCGCCTGCTCGTTGATGAGTGTCATGGCGTAGCCGCCGCGCACGAGCTCCATGGTCTTGCGAATGCCCTCGCGCAGATGGCCAGTACGCTGAGTAAAGTAGCCGATGAGTTTGGTCGCGACCTCGGAATCCGAGTTGGAGAGGAACGGTACGCCCAGCTCGATCAGCTGGCGACGCAGCTCGTCGGTGTTGACGAGGGTGCCGTTGTGCGCGAGCGCGATAATGACGCTATTGATGGTAGAGAGGTGCGGCTGAGAGGCTTCCCAGCTCTTGGCGCCGGCGGTGCCGTAGCGCACATGACCCACGGCCAGCTGACCGGAGAGCGTCGACAAGTCAGCATTGGAGAACACGCGGTCGAGCAGGCCCAGATCTTTGCGGACCATAACCGTACCGCCGTCACCAACAGCGATTCCCGCCGATTCTTGGCCACGGTGCTGCAGTGCACGCAGGCCAAAGTACGTCAGTCGAGCCACGTCTCGATCGGGCGCCCAGACACCAAAAACGCCGCATTCCTCATGCAGCTGGTCAGAGTCCGGATCATACGTCGACATGGCGTTCACCTGTCCCGCGGCACGCTCGGCCGCGCGGATGGTTTCTTGAGACATGGCATCCCCTCAGAGCCTCGTATTTTGGCGTTACCCGCCTTATTATACGCACGGCGCGACGCGCTCCCCAGCGCATGAGCAGCGCTTTTTAAAAGCCCACCGAGCTAATAATCCGTTTTGCGGCCAAACATTTTATCGGTCTGTCCAGTGCCAGCGCCCACGCCCCCATATGGCCGCCGCGCCCACCGTTGGGGATTACAAAGCTGCAATTGGGACGTTCGTCCTGTCTTTTGGCAGGTCGGCGGCGTATCCTAGTAACCTAGGACAAAGCGAGAAAGGTTCTGTATGGATCGAAACGAACTCGACCCCAGCGTCCCCAGCGCCACGGAGGTCAAGAAGATTCCCCTCATCATTAAGGTGTACGCCGTCCTGTGCATCCTGTCCGGCGTGGGCACGCTCCCGTCGGTCGCCGCCTTTATGTGGCAGGTCATCACCGCGCTCATCAACGGCAACGCCGCCGAAAAGCTCGGCGACAATATGCTGGTCTCGGTTGGACTCATCGTCGCCGGCATCATGCTCTCTGCGGCAAGTGCCGTCATCCTAATCATCTTTGGCCTGGACCTTATCAAAAACCAGCGCCGCAACGCCGCCCGCCTGTCCTACATCCTTATTGCATTCACCGTCGTCGAGCTTTTGGTCGACGTGATGCTCCAAGGTATCGGGCTCTTCTTGCTTCGTCCCGCTATTCAGCTCGGTATCCTCATCGCGCTTTCAGCCACCGTCGATCCTACGCTTCGCCAGGAGTGCGAACTGCAGCGCCGCCTGCAGGAGATGCTCGACCGCGACGCCGCCGCCGAGGGCATGCTCGGCCGCGATGAAACCGGCGAGGGCTACATCAAGCTCAACTACTTCAACCTGTTCTGGGTATTCCTCGTCTGCTGCGTGCTCGGCCTGATCGCCGAGGACATCTGGCACATGACGGTCGACGACCCAGGCGTCTACCAGGACCGCGCCGGCATGCTGTTTGGTCCCTTCAGCCCCATCTATGGCTTTGGTGCCGTACTCATGACCATGGTGCTCAACCGCTTCTATAAAAAGAACCCCATCATCATTTTCCTGGTAAGCGCTGTGCTCGGCGCGAGCTTTGAGGTGTTCGTGGGCTGGTTTATGCAGACCTCGTTCGGTGTGGTCTCGTGGAGCTACTCGCACATGAAGCTGTTCGGCATGCCCGACCCACTCGCCGTCCTTACGGGCGGACGCACCTGCACGGGCTTTGCCTGCCTGTGGGGCCTGGGCGGACTCATCTGGATCAAGCTGCTGCTGCCCAGATTGCTCAAACTCATCAACATGATTCCGTGGAAAAGCCGCTACTCGGCTACCGTCATCTTTACCGTCATTATGCTGGTCGACGGCGTCATGACGCTACAGTCGCTCGACTACTGGTACCAGCGCGTCAACGGCACGGAGCCGGATATTCCCGTCGCGCAGTTCTACGGCAAGTATTTCGATAACGATTACATGGAGAACCGCTTCCAGAGCATGACCATGAGCCCCAAGGATGCGACGCGCGTGTAGCGTCACGCAATGCCGAGATTATCCAACGCACAGAAAAGCCCGCTGGCAGACTGATGAACTGCCAGTGGGCTTTTTGTTGGCGAGTGCCGCTGCCGGCCTTATGCCTCGCGCTCGACCTCGCTCACACACTCATTTTTGATGGTACCGACGAGCGCCTGTAGCGCATCGACCACATGCGGGCGAATGTCTCCGCCAATGAGCACGAGCATGATGTCGTCGCCCACGGTAAGCTCGCCACTCGCCAGCCACACGCGCACATAGCCGATACCCGGCATCGCGCGCGTCGCCTCGATAGCGGCCTGCACCTTTTCGGCATCGAAGCCAAACACCATGCCGCCCACCTTGTGGCCTGGCGCCACGCCATCGGTCTCGACTCCGCGCACTTCGGCCTTGGGCGTCGCGCGCACCACGCCGTTGTGTGTCAGGTACATCCCACAATCAGCCGCCGAAACATCGGCCTTGGCTTCGCGCAGCCAAGCATCAACCGAAGGCATCGATTTGCCGTTCTCAAGCATCATTTCTCCTTTTGATTTCCAGGGTAGTCTTTTTGGGACGGGGCTCCCGGACACTTTATTCCTCGACCGGCGTGAGCACCATGACAGCGCGCGTATTGCTAAATGACAGCGAGCGACAGGTCACGAGCGTCACGACCTTCGTTGCCGAGGCGGCGCGGTCGCCTGCATCGCTCGCCACCGCCGAGGCGCCGTCGAGCATCTCGGACAGGTAATTCTTCAGTCCGTCATCGCCCTCAAAGTTGGGCGTGCGCGCCTTGGCATACGTGTCCTCGACCACCTTGGTCGCCAGCGGGCGCAACTTATACGTCGCATCACGCGTGATGTAGTACACGTATTCCATGCTGTCGAACGTCGCTTGATCGGTCGTATCCGAAATCACGTTGAACATCGAACCGTCGTTCATATGATGACCGTAAATCGTGGTCTGCTGATCCACCATGCCCGGCGCGGTGTCGTCGCTATCCAGGAAGATGGCTCCCGAGGCATTGGCCGTACCGTCGAACAGCGTGTTGAGGTACTTGGAGTTGTTGTTGGTCTGCACCACGGGGTAGTTGATGTTAGTACCGGGCGCGTAAATCCAACCCACAACCTCGGGATTTGTCTGGGCCAGCGCATTGAAGTCGACAATTGGCACGCCACTGGCGTCCTTGTCGCTCACATATTGCTTTTCGATTTTTTGATACGACTCGCTCGCCTGCTTGTAGCCAATCTGCGCGTTGATAAAGATGGCGGCCGCAGCAACGATCAGGCCAATGCCGATGATGATGAGCAGAATGGGAATGACGGAGCGGCGCTTTTTGCGCGGCGGCTCGGTATAGCTCGATGGCGCGGTATGCGCCGAAGAGCGAGGTGACTTCTTGGCCGTACTGTATGACGAAGGGCGATATGCAGCAGGCGTATCCTGACGGCGATGCTTCGCCGGCGTCACGGGGCGCGGCGCGCGCGGCTGTTGAGGAGAGGATGTCCGACCCTGCTGCGGCGCGCGGGCTGCTCCCGACTTGGCTGGATCGGAAATCCGAGAAGCCGAAAAACGCTTTCCCTGATAGTCGGACATGGCTCTCCTTATGCTGCAAATGGACTGGCAGAGCGCTTAGGCGTCAGCCATCTCCTGCTTCATCTTCTCGATAACCTTGCGGTACTCGGGGTCGCAGGCGCCCAGAATCTGCGTGGCGTAAATGGCAGCGTTCTTGGCACCGTTGATGGCCACACAGGCAACGGGCACGCCCGAAGGCATCTGCACCATCGACAGCAGCGAGTCCATACCACCCAGATCGCTCGTCTTCATAGGCACACCGATGACCGGCAGCGGCGTAAACGCAGCAACGACACCGCCCAGGTGAGCAGCCTTGCCGGCAGCAGCGATAATCACCTTGATGCCGCGGTCGGCAGCGGTCGAGGCCCACTCATGGACCTTCGCCGGCGTGCGGTGTGCGCTTGCAATCACGAGCTCATAGGGCACGCCCAGTGCCTCGAGCTCGGCGGTGCAACCTTCCATAACGCCCAGATCGGACTTGGAGCCCATGATGATCCCGACAACCGGCTTCTGATCTGCCATAAACAAAGACCTCCTGTTGAGAGCGGTGACGCGGCGGATCCGCGACCCTTAACTACTGAGAGTAGTATAGCTGCTCCCGTCCCTGCGGTCTCTGTGGCGCTTCGCGGGCGGGCCAGGCTTTATCTTCACTCCGGTTGCTTCGCAAAGTCGTTCAGATAGAGCCTGGCCCGCCCGCGAAGCGCCCTGCGACCTACCGGATATTGCCATGACGTGCGTTGGCTGAAATAATAAAGCAATGCCCGCCGTCCTTGACGGAGCGGCGGGCACGTTTGCTTAGTTGTCGCTGGGACTACTTAGCCTTGCTGCGACGATGGAAGAAAGCGCCGATCGCGGCGATGATGGCGCCAAGACCACCGACGGCCGCGACGGTCGCCGCCGTCTGGTCGCCGGTATTGGGGATCGCCGAACCGCTCTTCTTGCTGCCCTGGGCCTTGTCGCCTGCGGGCTTGCCCGCCTGGTTGCCGCCGTTTGAGCCATTGCCGGAACCCTGGTTGCCCGAGCCGCCCTGGTTGCCGGAATCGGCATCCTTGAGGCTCTCAATGGCCAGCTTGAGCTGGTCATAGGCCGCCTGGAGCTGGATGTCGGAAGCATTCTCATCACCCAAGACGTCCTCGGCGTAGGTAATGGCATCCGTCAGGGCCTTGACAGACTCGTCCGTCTTGCCCCTGGTGTCAGTCTCCTTCGCCTGCTTGACCAAGGCCTTGAGCTGCTTCTTGGTCGGGTTCTCGACCGGGGTCACCGGAGTCTTCTCAAGCGCGTCGCGAGCACTCTCGAGTGCCTTGAGTGCCTGGTCGACCTCGTCCTGCGTGGCGTTCTCGTCGTTCAGGATGGCGCGGGCGCTCGCCAAGGCGTTCTGGAACGCGGTCCAGGAAGCCTCGGTGTAGTCGCTGGCCTTAAGGTCGCCGGCTGCAACCTCGGCATCAACCTTTTCAATCGCGGCAGTGAGGTCGTCCTTCGCCACCGGATTGGGAACGGCCGTACCGTAGAACTTGAGCTCCGCCATGCTGCAGTAGGCGTCAACGCTGCCACCGCCGGCGTGGAGCACCTTGACGGTCACGTAGCGACCGCGCGCGGCACCAAAGCTCATCTGCTTCCAGTCGCCACGGTCGGTGAGCACGCGGCCGTCGTTGTCGAAGGTAAACGTACCCATCGACGTGGCGGTGCCCATCTCATAACCGTCGGCGGTGTCGGAAACCAGCACCTCGGCCTCAAAGATATCGCCGTTCGTGCCGCCGTCCTGGCGCGGCAGGAACGTGACGTCGGTGAGATCGTAGTCGCGGCCCAGGTCGACGGTCAGGTACTGGGGCATACCGGCCTTATAGGCCCAGTCGCTGTGCCAGAGCGTCTGCTCATCGCCGTCAAGAGCGTTGACGGCGTTGCTGCCCTCATAGTCGGCCTCGCTCGAGAAGCCGGTCACCTTGACGTTCTCGCGGTTCTCGGGCGTGTTGATGAGGCTCTTCTCATCGACGGGGCGCATCTTGAGGCCGTCGATTGCCTTCTCGATCTTGGCCGTGGCGTCTGCGACATCCTTCTTGCTATAGCTGCCCTGGCCGCCATCGAGGAGCTTCTGAGCCGCCTCGACCGCAGCGGTGAGGGCTGCATAGGAATCCTTGGTGTAGACGGACTCGCTGTAGCCCGCGGCCTTGGAAAGCGCTGCCATGAGCGCAGAGGTGTCGACACCAGCCTTGACCTCGACCTCATAGGATGCGGTCTTGGAGGGATCGAGCACCGACGCCACCGTGATCGTTGCCTTGCCGGCCTTGTTGGCGCGCAGGTAGTAGCTCACGCTATCGCCGGCCTGGACAGCGGAGACGCTCACCACAGAAGGATCGGAGCTCTCGACCGTCACATAGGGGTAGCCGGCGCTCTCGGGCGTGGCCTTGGCGTCGACGAGCGTCACATCGCCCTCGAAGAACTCGGTCTGGTTCTTGCCCAGTTCGACACCCTCGATGGCCTCGACACCCTGTGTGTAGTTGAAGTTGATCTCGCGCAGCGTGAGCATCTGGTCACCCGATGCCTCAAGCGGCGTGATCTCGACCTTGGTCGCCTTCTTGCCCTTGTTCTCGGCAGAGAGGCCAAAGGCGTAGCGAGCCTGATAGGAATCAAAGCTTCCGCCCGAGAACTCCTGGGTCGAGCCGTCCTCGAACGTCACGACGGACTTAATCTTCTGCACGGTGCCGTTGCCACCGTTGCGGTTAACGACCTCGACGCTATCGAGTTTCGACGGCGTCTTGAAGGCGAACGTCATCGTGGCGGGCAGCTTGACGTAGGTCGGCATCTTGCCGTCGATCCAGTTGGGCCCATAGTTCCACAGGAACTCGAAGTCGTTGTCGCCCTCATTGTTGTCGAACAGTCCGTCATAGCTCTTCTGCTGGATGAGCTTCTCGACGTTGGTGCCGTCGTCGGTGGGGAGCTCGTCGTTGGTCATCGTGATGTCAAAGGCGTCGCGGCCGTACTCGGACTTGGTGGGCTGCGGGACACCGGGCATCGTCACGGTGCCATCACTCACGAACTCGAGCGCGTCGCACGCCGGGCCGACGAGCCAAGACGTCGAGGGCAGCTCGACCTTGCCGGCCGTCTTAGCCTTGAGTTTAAAGCTCGCGACCACACCAGTACTGTTGAAGAGCTTGGCGTCGCCGCGGTTGGCGAAGGCCAGGTTGATGGTCTGGTGGCCATCCGTGAACTGCACTTTCTCGCGCGAGAGGTTCTCCATGCCCGCCGTCGACGCATCCTGCGCGATGCTCTCGGAGACATACTCGAACTGGTCGCTGTTGAAGTTGACGAGCGCACCGAGCGCGTTGATATTCTCGGCGTCGGTGGCGTAGACGTCGACCGTGATCTCGTCGCCGGCCTCGACCTCCATCTTGCTCGGGATCACCGCGAGGGTGCCAGCAGCCTTGCCCTTTTGCTTGGTGCCGCCGTCGAGCGCCGCCATGGTGAAGGAGTAGTCGTACACGTCGTAGACGCCGTTGCCGTTGAGGTCGGCGAAGTGGGCGCGGATCTGGGAGTCGAACGTCGAGGTGTCGGGCTCGCGGTTCTCAAGACCCAGGTAATTCTTCATGTTGGAGTAGTCGCCGTCGGAGACCGTGGCCTTGTTGAGGTTGGAGCCCACAGCGAAGCCGTCCGTGCCGTCGGTCTTGTAGATGGCGATCTCGGAGGCGGAGAAGAAGTTGCCCACGGACGCGAGCGGCGTCATACGCACGTAGCGCGCGGCCACGGCGCCGTCGAACGCCACCGTCTTGCAAGCGGCGGAGCGCTCCCAGTCGACCTCCTGCGTCGTCCAATGCACGCCGTCGAGGCTCGTCTCGATGCGCATCTTGGTCACAGTGCCGTTACCGGCATCATCGCGCGGATAGTACTCGAGCTTGTCGAGCTTGTAAGCGCGACCGTAGTCAACGGTAAGCGCCTTGCCCAGATCGTTGCCACCGGAGTGGAAACCGCCGTCGCCCGACTGGAACTCATGGTCGAAGGCGAGTTCGGCCTTATGGCTACCGTAGAGCGAGCCCTCCCAAGTGATTTCCTCGGCCTCAGGCACGTTCCGCCACGGGTCGAGCGCAGAGTTCGCCTCAAGCACGTCGCTCCATGCGGAGTAGCCATCGGCGTTGCGCGAACGAATCTGGTAGGTATGCTTGCTGTTGTAGGCAAGATCGGTATGCGTGAATTCTGCCGCATCGCCCACGGCGAACACAGTGCCGTCTACCTTAAGGTCGTAGGAGGTAGCACCATCGACCTTCCCCCAGGTGAGCTTAATGCTCGTGGGGGTCGTGGCGTCCTCGGGGGCAGCAAGGTTCGCGGGTGCGGAGAGGTTCTCGTTGAAGCGGTCGGCCGCGAGCGTGGCATCGGCGTTCACGAAATCGCCCAGTTCGAGCGTCTGCGCTGCCGTGGCGACATCGGTCTTCGCGAACTTGACGTAGACCTTGGGATTCGTGGTGATCTTGGTGTTGTTGAAGCTCTCGCCCTGCTCGGCCTCGGTGCTGCCTGCGTCGCTACCGTAGTGGTTGAGGTTGGGGGTCTCGTTGTAGAAGTAGACCGCCTGGCCGGCCTCGGGGGTCGCGGCGTCAAAGGCCTCCTGCGAGTCGACCTCAACCACGTTGAGCGCGGATCCGCCGTTCTTGGCGGAGACGCTCGTGGGCTTGGCGGAGACGTTGGCCACAAAGGTCGTGGTGCGGTTGGAGTCGTAGCCGCTGTAGCCGCCCTGCGATGCCTCGGCGGTAAAGGTCGCCGTGCCGCCCACCACGCTCGACTTATAGACGGTGCTCACATGCTCACCGTAGGAAATATTGTCGATTGTGCCGTAGGAATCGTCCTCGGTCGTGTTGTTCTCGATGGAGGAGCCGTCATCCTCGTACTGCGTAAAGCTGCCCTCACCCTCGGTGGCGAAGAACTCGACGATACGCTGGCTGCGATTGGTGCCCTTGGTGTTGGTCTCGGTCACAGCCTCGGGGTTGTTGTTCTCGGCGTACATCGGCACGATGGCGTTGGCCTTAACAAAGAGTGGCAGCTTCCAAAGCGGAGCCTCGTAGTTGTTGAGGACCTGACCGCCGCGGTACTGCTTGCCCGAGAAGTAGTCAATCCAGATGGTGGGATTCTCGTCGGTACCGTAGTTGGGCAGGTAGATACCGTTGCGGACATCGTTGCCGTTCTCATCTGCCTGGGTATCCTGATACACCGGTGCCACCAGGAAGTTCTCACCGAACATGTACTGGTACTGCGTCGAGGTGCTTGCGGCGTACTCGGAGTTGTCGGAAAGCAGCATGGCGCGGATCATGGGAAGGCCGGTATCGCCGTTGCCCGTGTCGATGTTGGCCGCCGAGGCCGCGCTCGTGTAGATATAGGGCATGAGTTGTGCTTTGAGCTTGAGATAGAAGCGCGAGATGCCCGTGTATGGATCGCCGTGCGTCATGGGCGACTTGCGGTAGGTGCCCCAACCGTCCATGTCAAGCATAGAGGGCGTGAATGTCTTCCACTGGTAGTCGCGAGCGGAGATGATGGGATCGCCACCAAAGATGCCGTCCATATCGGAGCCGATGTTGGGGTTGCCCGAGAGGCTCTGGCCGATATACGTGGGGATATGGAAGCGAATGTACTCCCAGTTACCGCCGTACTGGTCGCCGGTCCAGATGCCGCCAAAGCGCTGCGTGCCGGCCCAGCCGTCAAGCGTGATGATGTTGGGGCGCTTGTTGGCGCCGGTGGTCACTGTGTCATAGGCCGTCTTGATGCCGTTGAGGCCAAAGGAGTAGCCGGAGCCGACCCAAGCGACGTCGGTCTTGAGCGTGGTGATGCCACCAGTCTTAACCTCAGAATCGAAATCGCGCAGCAGATGCCACGGGGTCTCGGAGTTGCTATCGGGCTCGAGGTTCGACTGGGTCCAGAGACCGGTGCTCACGCCCTTGGAGTTGGCATACTCGGTGAACTTCTTAAGATTGTCGACGTTGGCGCGCACGGCGTTGAGGCGCTCGGCAGAACTCGTTCCGTCGGAGTTGACGCCGCCGGTCTTGTAGTAACCGTTCTGGCCGTAGCCAGCACCGTAACCGTCGTTCGGCAGGAACCAGCCGAGCGGCATGTCGTTGTCCTCGTAGTCATCGATAACCTGCCGGGCGGAGAACTGGCGGTCGAAATCGGTCGCCTTCATGTTCTCGGTATCAACCGTAGGGCCCTCACCGTTGAGCGTCTCGGCCGCAAGCGTGCCGTCGAGCTTGTAGCCCGTCGACATGCCGGACTCGTATTTAACGTCGCCCTTCTCACTCGAGGACTTGCTGCCCTTGGTCTCCCACTTCTTTTGACCCGAGGTCGTTGACCAGCCATCACGGTTATAGGCATTAAGATGACCCAGGTAGAAACCGTACTCGGGCAGCAGCACCGGATTGCCGGTCACCTTGTAGTAGTCCTGCAGCATCTCGGTTGCCACGTTCGAGGCGCCCTCGTTGGTCGCCACGAAGTAATAGGCATCAAACTCATTCTCGCTGTGCAAAGTCGTGACCGTCGATGAGTCCGTGGAACCGAAGTCGTAGGAACCCTCTGCAAACGTGTTTCGGAGCACGCCGTAGCCGTCGCTCGTCCAATAGAACGGGTTGGGCGAGGCAACGCCGCCATCGGTCCAGTTGTTAGTGTTGGAGATGGCGATGGTCTGGTTGGTGTGCAGGAAGCGGCCGTTCTGGGTGCCGCCGCCAAAGAAGTTCTCGGACTTCTCCTTGGCGAGCGTCTGGACGGTACCCTTCTTATCAAGGTCGAGGGGCGCAGACTCAGAAACCACGCCACGGTCGCCTGACTTGATACTCATCTTGCCAGTCGCCTTGTCCAGGATCACGGTCGCCTTTCCGCCGGTGATCTCGATAGTGTCGCCCTTGTCGGCAACCGTCGCACTCGGCTTGCTGTAGGTGTCCGAGGTATCGGGCTGAGCCTGGATCTTAGCCGTGTGGGACTTACTGCGCGGCGTGGCGTACTCGGAAAACTCACCCTTGGGGTCGACGTTATAACGGAAAATACCGTCCTCGAGGAACGTAATACGGCCCTTGATGCCGTCAGCGAAATCGATGTCGACGACGTTCGAGGCAGACTGAGACACGGTCGCTGAGTCGACACCCTTGAGTGGCGTGGCAATCGCCTGCTGGGGATTGGCAAACACAAGCGTCGCTGCAGTGGCAACGAGGACCGCGCTTCCCTTCACCCACCGTTTCGTAAAAATGGAATTCCTACACACCTGGACTCCTTTCCTCCGACATGCGGAAGTGTCGCGGACGCACGCCCTGCAGCATGGCGCACGCATCAAACGGGAGGGGTGTTCGGTACATTCCGTGCAGTGGGCCCACCCGTTACCAAGTGGTCAACTGGTAGTAACCAGATATCCACCTATTAGGTTTAGTCAGCATACAGGAGCAGTTGCGCAACCAAGTTCGGAATTCTCCCAGTGGTATTAGAATGAGCATCAATGGCAAAGTGGGCTTAATAAGCCACACCAATTGGTTCTTCTCCCAAATACCAATTAAGCAAAAATGTACTGTTTATCTGGTATTACACAGACCATACCTTTCCCTCGGGAACTGGACTTCGCGAAGTTTCCCGAAGAAAAGGCTCAGCCGCCACCCTGCGACCTACCGGGGATTGCTATGACATACGTTGGCTGATTTAGTTTGAATAGAAAGGTTGACAGAGGGTGGTGGGCAGTTAGTTCAGATTTGTATTTTTTTGGCAGTGGCTTTTGCTTAATCATCTCGGTTTTTGAGTCACTGGGACCCAGCGATAAGCCTTTTCCGCCCTTGAGTAAGCATATCTGCCTCATTAGGAAAGCGAAAACAGTTCAATTGAGCCTAAATTAACCGACTTCTGCTCTTTGAGAAATACAAATCTGAACTAACTGTCCAAAGACATATCTCTCCCTTGGTAAAAGGCCTTCATATGATTGCAATTCACCTGAAGGCCCCATACAAAATGTGGGCTCTGTCGTCCGAATGAACGACAGAGCCCACACTCACTTTTTATTCATCCCCAGTCATCGCGCAAAGCCCCTTCGGCAGCACACGATGCAACCGAGTCACCGTAGGCCGGGGCGGGAGGGGCCGAGTTTCCTCCTGAACGACTCTGCTTGCAGCCGGAGCGAAAGGGGGAAATCTCGGCCCCTCCCGCCCCGGCCGGACAGGTCAACTACACCGTGTGCTGCGGCAGGTCCTGCAGGGCGATGACGTCCATGCCCATGTCGTTGGCGCTGCCGTGACCCTGCTGGTCCTCGCGCACGGCCTCGATGGCACTCACGTAGGTGTTGGCGGCAGACATCGCCGTCACGCAGGTCACACCGCGACGCACGGCCTCGGTACGTAGCAGGTAGCCATCGCCACGCGAGCCCGGGCCGTACGGCGTGTTGATGATTACCGCAATCTTGCCATCGGCGATGAGGTCGCCGATGTTGGGACGCTCGCCGTCGTGCGGGCCGCTGATCTTCTCCACGACTTCGCACGTCACGTTGCCGCCGCGCAGCACGCGCGCCGTGCCCTCGGTGGAGCAGATATCAAAGCCCAGGTAGCGCAGGATACGCGCGACTGAAAGGATATGACGCTTGTCGCGATCGCACACGCTGATGAACACCTTGCCGGCGCTGGGGTCGGGTAGCTTGTAGTCAATCCCCAGCTGCGTCTTGGCATATGCCTCGGGATAGCTCTTGGCGATACCCATGACCTCGCCCGTCGACTTCATCTCGGGCCCCAGGATAACGTCGGCTCCCGGGAAACGGCCCCAGGGCATAACGGCTTCCTTCATGCAGAACCAGTCCAGCTGACGCTCGTCGCTCGGCAGGCCCAGGCTCGCGATGGAATCGCCCGCCATGATACGCGCCGCGCACTTGGCCAGCGGCACGCCGGTGGCCTTGGAGATAAACGGCACGGTGCGGCTCGCGCGCGGGTTTGCCTCAATCACGTAGACGGTCTCGCCCTTGATGGCATACTGCACGTTGACCGGGCCGCGGACTCCCAGCGCCATCGCGATGCGGCGCGTGGTCTCGCGGAGCTTCGCCTGCAGGCTCTCGCTAAAGCTGAACGGCGGGATGCAGGTCGCAGAGTCGCCGGAGTGAATACCGGCCTCCTCGATATGCTCCAAGATACCGCCGATGTAGACCTCTTCGCCGTCGCACAGGGCGTCGACGTCGGACTCGATCGCACCCTCCAGGAAGCGGTCCAGATACACCGGGTAGTCGGGGCTAATGCGCGCAGCCTCTGCCATGTAATCGCGCAGATGCTCGGCATCGTAGGCGATCATCATGCCGCGGCCGCCCAGCACGTAGCTCGGACGCACCAGCAGCGGGTAGCCGATGTGCGCGGCCACGGCCTCGGCCTCCTCAAACGAGGTGGCCTGGCCCGCCGGCGGATACATGATGCCTAGCTTGTCGAGCAGAGCGGCGAAGCGCTCGCGGTCCTCGGCAAAGTCGATGGCATCGGGCTTGGTGCCCATAATGTTCACGCCGCTCTCCTCGAGCATGCGCGCCAGCTTAAGCGGAGTCTGGCCGCCGAGCGTCACCACGACGCCGTCGGGTCGCTCAACATCGATGACATCCATGACGTCCTCGTAGGTGAGCGGCTCAAAGTACAGGCGGTCCGAGGTGTCGTAGTCAGTCGAGACGGTCTCGGGGTTGCAGTTGACCATGATGGTCTCGAAGCCGCGGGCCGCCAGCGCGTAGCTCGCGTGCACGCAGCAGTAATCGAACTCGATACCCTGGCCAATGCGGTTGGGGCCGGCGCCCAGGATCATCGCCTTGGGCTTGTCCGCCGGCGTGGTCTCGTCGGGAGCCACGCACTTCTTGGCATCCGGGCTTGTGCGGTAGATGTTCTCGTACGTCTTGTAGTGGTACTCCGTGGCGCTCGAGAACTCCGCAGCGCAGGTATCGACCGTCTTCATGCTGGGGACCACGCCCAGACCCTTGCGATAGGCGCGCACAAAGCGCTCGTCCGAGCCGGTCAGCGCGGCGATCTCGGCGTCGCTCGTGCCGTACTGCTTGAGCAAGCGCATCGCATCGGCATCGATATCCTCCACACGCAGGCCGCGGATGCTCTCCTGGACCTGAACCATATCGTTGATGCGGTTGAGGTACCACGGGTCGATGCCGCAGATGGCGTGGATGCGCGCAACATCCCAGCCACGGCGCAGAGCCTCGACCACAAAGAAGATGCGGTGCTCGGTCGGCGTTGCCACGGCCTGAGCGAGCTCATCGTCGCTCAGCTTGTCGGCACCTTCCTTGCCACCGGCACAAATGCCCTGATGCCCGTCCTCCAGCGAACGCATGGCCTTGCCGAAGGCTTCCTCAAAGGTGCGGCCAATCGCCATGATCTCGCCCACTGCCTTCATGCGCGTGGTGAGCGTGGGGTCGGTACCCTTGAACTTCTCGAAGGCAAAGCGCGGCACCTTAACGACGCAGTAGTCGATCGTGGGTTCAAAGCAGGCGGGCGTGGCCTTGGTGATGTCGTTGACGATCTCGTCGAGCGTGTAGCCCACGGCCAGGCGCGCGGCGGCCTTGGCGATGGGAAAACCCGTGGCCTTGGAGGCCAGCGCGGACGAACGGCTCACGCGCGGGTTCATCTCGATGACGATCAGGCGGCCGGTGTTGGGGTTCACGGCAAACTGCACGTTGGAGCCACCGGTCTCGACGCCGATCTTCTCCAAGATGGCGAGCGAGGCGACACGCATACGCTGATACTCAAGGTCGGAAAGTGTCTGCGCCGGCGCCACGGTGATGGAGTCGCCGGTATGCACGCCCATGGGGTCGAGATTCTCGATGGAGCACACGATGATGCCGTTGCCGGCGTGATCACGCATGACCTCCATCTCATACTCTTTCCAGCCCTCGATGGACTCCTCGACCAGCACCTCGTGGGCAGGCGAGAGCTCCAGGCCCTGGCTCACGATGGAGACGAGCTCCTCGTGGGTGTGAGCGATGCCGCCACCGGCGCCGCCGAGGGTAAAGCTCGGGCGCAGTACGCAGGGATAGCCCACGCGCTCGGCGATAGCCTCGGCGTCGGCCACGCTGTAGGCATAGCCCGAGCGCGCGACCTCCAGGCCAATCTCGGCCATGGCCTCGTTAAAGAGCTTGCGGTCCTCGCCGCGCTCGATAGCGGCCAGGTCGCAGCCGATCATCTCGACGCCGTATTTGTCGAGCGTACCGTCTTTCGCCAGCTCGACAGCGGCGTTCAGACCGGTCTGGCCGCCCAGCGTGGGCAGCAGCGCGTCCGGGCGCTCTTTCTTGATTACGCGCTCGATAAATTCGGCGGTGATGGGCTCGACATAGGTGCGGTCGGCAAGACCTGGGTCGGTCATGATGGTCGCCGGGTTGGAGTTGACCAGGATGACCTCAAAGCCATCCTCCTTGAGCACCTTGCAGGCCTGGGCGCCGGAGTAGTCGAACTCACAGGCCTGGCCAATAACGATGGGGCCCGAACCAATGACGAGGATACGCTTGATGTCAGTACGTTTCGGCATGTTAGTTCTCCTCGGTCTCGGTCGCAGCGGAACCATTGTCGGCAAAGTTCCAGCCCTGCAGGCGGTCCTTCGCGGTGTCGATGTCCAGGTAGTTCTCCTCGCCGTCCATGAGTCGCGTAAAGGCGGTAAAGAGATAGTGGGCATCGGTGGGTCCGGGCGAGGCCTCGGGGTGGTACTGCACCGAGAAGCACGGCGCGTCGAGCAGCTGGATGCCCTCGGCGGTGCCGTCGTTGAGGTTCACATGCGTCAGGCGAATGCGGCCGAAGCGCTCGTTCATCACGACTGGCGCGATGCCGCGGCGCACCCAGACGCGCAGATCCCCATCGGCCGCATGCTCGGTCTCGCCGCCGGAAAACTCGGGGACAAGCTTGCCCAAGCTGGGGAACAGCAGACCAAAGCCATGGTTTTGCGCGGTAATCTCCACGCGACGGCTTACCAGGTTCATGACCGGCTGGTTGCCACCGCGGTGACCGAACTTAAGCTTTTCCATCTGAGCGCCGCAGGCCAGGCTGATCATCTGGTGACCAAGACAAATACCAAAGACCGGCACCTTGCCGATCAGCTGCTGCACCTGCTCGTAGGTCTCCACCACGGCGTCGGGGTCGCCGGGACCATTGGACAAAAAGACGCCATCGGGATTCATGTCGAGCACCTCACTCGCGGGCGTATCCCACGGCACGACGGTAAGGTCGCAGCCGGCGCGGACCAGACCCTCCAGAATGCCGCGCTTCACACCGCAGTCGTAGGCGACCACTTTGTGACGGGCAGGAGCGGCAGCCGTAAGCGCAAAGTCATGCGTGGCAGGCAGGTCGGCAGCCACAAACTCGTGAGGTACGGGGCAACTTACGGTCTTGACCAGGTTCTCGCCTACCAGCGTGGGCGCTGCGGCCAGACGCTCGGCAAGCTCGTCGACGTCGAAGATCTCGGTCGAAATAATGCCCATCTTGGAACCATTGTCGCGCAGGTGGCGCACCAGGGCGCGAGTGTCGACACCCTCGATAGCGACGATGCCGTGAGCGCGCAGGTACTCCGGCACGCTGACGGCCGAGCGCCAGTTAGAAGGCGTGGCGCACATGTCGCGAACGATCATGCCGCGCATGGCCGGAGCGCTCGCAGGGCGCACGGCGTCGCCGGGGAAGGCCGACTGGACGTCGGTCTCGTCGATACCGTAGTTGCCGATCTGCGGATAGGTCATGGTTACGATTTGGCCGGCATAACTCGGGTCGGTCATGACCTCAAAGTAGCCCTCGAGCGAGGTGTTGAAGCAAACTTCGCCGGTCGCGGTGCCCTCGGCGCCGCATGCACGTCCATAAAAAATGGTCCCATCCTCAAGATACAGGATGCAGGGACCGCAGGTGCCCTTGCTGGTTTTGGCCAGCATACGCTGGCAAAGCTCGCTGGGCGCGAAGGTGCGGGCGGCAGCGCCCGCGGTATGGTTGTTCGCCATAATTCTCCTTCCCGGTCTCACAGAACCGGCTTAAAGGTGTGTAGTTAGGCCTCGCGGTATTGTAACCGCAAGCATGCCTCATGGCGTTAATTTCATCGAAATGTTTACGAAATGATAATTATGACTTTCTATGCATAATGTTTTTTAACCCCCGTCCCAGAAAAATCATCCCGCGGGGCTTGTGGCTCACGCGGGATGATGGCGTCTTATTTTTTCTTGTCCTGCTCCAGCAGTTCGGACGGTGTGCGATCGGGCTTGCCGCCACGGAAAATCTCGCGGCCATGCAGACGATGCTCCAGATCGCGCTCGGCTTTTTCCTCGTCAATCTTGGTCTGGCTCACCACCGGGTCCTCAATCAACGACGACACCGAGTTCACCTGCTTCTGAATGCGCTCGGCGATGGTGTCATCCATACTCACGATGCGCATCTTCCAGTCGATACTCGTGGCGTTGGATGAGCTCTTGGTCCACACGAACGTCAAAATGGCGCTCTGGTGGCCGCGCGCGGGGAACATGCCAAAGAAGGAATCGTGCTGAATGTTGCTATCCTCGTCGATATAGTCGTGAACGTTATACACCACGCGGTCGATCTTATCGTTGAGCAACGCGTTGGTCGCAAGCGCCGCGGCCTGAATCTGCCCGTTGGACAGCAGCTCGAGCTCGTTGGCAGAAGACGTGTCCAACACCGTCACCTCGACCGTGCCCGTGCGTTCATCGGCTTCATCGACGGTAAAGTCGAGCGGGAACTGCGTAAAGCCGTTGCCCCATTCAAGTCCACCCTTGAGCGCGGTCGAAACGGTATCGACCGAAACGCTCTCGGACAGGTTGGCGGTGTTCAGACGACGCATCACGCCGTAGCCAATCTGCATGCCCACGATCAGCACCAAAATACCGATGACCACGGCCATCGCGGTCTTCGTAATGGTATGGCTCACCTGCGAGCCCGAAGGATCGTCCTCGGACAGCGGGTCGATATGTTTTGCCTGGCTCGCGCGGTCCTCGCTGCGCAGCTGCGCTAGCGCCGCTTTGTCACCGCGCTTGGCCGCAGCCTCCTTCTCACGCATGCGCTCGGTACGCTTTTTGGCGAGCGTGGGATCCAAGACGCCGGATGCATCGATTTCGGAGAATAGCTCCGTCACTTCTTCCGGAGTCAAAGGGTTCTTGTCAGCCATAAACTTCCTGTCATATCAATCAGTCGAGCTCGTGCGCACGCGTACCTTCGAACTGCATTCGATAGTAACGGGCATAGGTGCCGCCACGGGCGAGAAGCTCCTCGTGCGTGCCACGCTCCACAACGCGACCATGCTCAACGGTCGCAATCTCATCGGCATGCTTAATGGTCGAAAGACGGTGGGCGATGATAATCGTGGTGCGGCCGCGTGCCAGCTCTTCGAGTGACTCCTGCACCGCCTCCTCGCTCTCGTTATCCAAAGCACTCGTCGCCTCGTCCAAAATCAGGATCTTGGGGTTCTTGAGAAACACGCGCGCGATGGCAACGCGCTGCTTCTGCCCGCCCGAAAGACGGCTGCCGCGCTCGCCCACCACGGTGTCGTAGCCCTGCGGAAGCGACTCGATAAAGGCATCGATGTTGGCGCGACGGGCGGCCTCGGCGATCTCTTCTGCCGTAGCGCCCGGCTTGCCGTAGGCGATGTTCTCGCCAATCGTACCGTCAAACAGGTAGACATCCTGCTGCACCAGGCCGATGGCGCGGCGCAGGCTCTGCTGCGTCACATCGCGCACGTCCTGACCGTCGATGCTAATGGATCCGGTAGCCACGTCATAAAAGCGCGGCAGCAGCGAACAGGTCGTGGACTTGCCGCCGCCCGAAGGGCCAACCAAAGCGATGGTCTGCCCGGGCTTGATGGACAGGTCCATATGGTCGATAACGGGACGCTCGTCGGCATAGCCCTCGCCCAGCTCGACATCCTCGTAGTTAAAGCACACGTCGTGATACTCCACGGCGCCGGCAGTCACCTGCAGATCCGTAGCGCCCGGCCTGTCCTGGATATCCGGCGCGGTCGAGAGCACCTCGTCCATACGTTTAAAGCCGGCGATAGCCTTCTGATACGTTTCGGCCGAATTGACGAGTGTCTCGAGCGGCGTGCAGAACAGCGAAATATAGAGTGCAAAGGTCGCCATATCGACCGCCTGCAGCTGTCCCTGCGCGACCAGCCAGCCGCCCAGCAGCACCACGATCACATAGAGCACACCCGAGAGCAGGCCATACGTCGCGGTATAGACGCCCATGGCGTGATACATGTTCTCCTTGGACGAAAGATAGCGATTGTTGGAGGCGCGGAACTTGAAGCGTTCGGTCTCCTCGTTGGCAAAGCTCTTGACCACGCGCATGCCCGCCAGCGAATCCTGCAGCTGCGCATTGATGCCGCTGATCTTTTTGCGGTTGTCGCTAAAGACCTCGCGCATACGCATGTTTTGCCAAAACATGATGACCGCAAACGCCGCCGTCACCACGGCCATGGCGAGCGCCAGCACCGGGGCGATGGTAAAGAGGATCACAAACGAGCCGATAATCTCGATGCCGCAGATGATGATCCACTCGGGCACGTGATGCGCCGCCTCGCAGATATCGAACAGGTCGTTGACCACGCGGCTCATCATGTCGCCCGAGCTGTTGCGGTCGAAGTATGCAAAGCTAAAGCGCTCATACTGGTCGAACAGGTCCTCGCGCATTTTGGACTCCATACGCGCGCCCATCACGTGACCCCAATAGCTCACAAAATAGCGGCAGGCGCAGCGGACGGCATACATCAGCACCAAGCCCACCGCGATCATGCCGAGCGCCTGCATAATGGCAGCCTGACCCTGAGTAAATAGCCCGCCGGTCAAATTGCGCAGGATAATGGGGAACGCCAGGTCAATGGCGGCAAGCACCAAAGCACAAACAGTATCAGCAACAAAAAGCCCCATCTGGGGCTTGTAATACGAAAGAAACCTCTTCAGCATAATCACCTTACGCGGTTTTACCAAACCGCGTTTCGTCTCGACGCTGCAAGTGCTCCATTTGAACAATCTGGCCTTCAATCGTCGGTCGCGTATATCCATACGCTTCCCTCCTCTTTTAGGCCACCTTGTCTCAAATGGAGCACTTTCGCTGACTTACACAAACCTGCGGGATCATCCCCGCTCGTTAAAGATCGGCCCCACCCAGGCGGTGCGCGATGCTATCGCAGGCCAAGGCGCCTACGACGGTCTTGGCGTCTTCGATCTTGCCGTCGAGTACGGCGTCGATCAGCTCGTGCAGCGGCACCAGGTCCACGTTGACAAACTCGTCATCATCGGGGTTGGGCGCATCAAACTCGAGCTTGGTAGCCAGGTAGATGTGGATAATCTCATCGCAAAAACCGCAGGACGTGACAATCGATGTCAAAAAGCGAATACGACCAGCCCTAAAGCCCGTCTCCTCGTGCAGTTCGCGCTTGGCGCAATCGAGCGGGTCCTCGCCCGGATCGAGCTTGCCGGCGGGAATCTCGACCGTCACGCGGTCGATGGCGGTGCGGTACTGACGCACCAGTACGATCTTGCCGCTCTCGGTCAGTGCCACAACGGCCGCCGCACCCGGATGGCGAACGATATCGCGGGCGCTGCGGTGACCGTTGGGCAGCTCAACCTCAAGACGGTGGACGTCGAGGATCTTGCCCTTCCAGGCACACTCCTCCGAAAGAATCTTCTCGTGCAGCTCGGCATCGTGCGGGTCGTCATCGCCCAGCACCAGCATCGGCTCGTCGACAACCTCACCACCCGGCTCGTCCTCGGCGTGTCCGTACGCGCGGCTATCTTCCTCGACGATCTGCGCGTCCACGAGCTCTTCGTTCTTTTCGTCCATCCGTCTCATCCCTCTCGGACTTTAGGCATCCCAGGCGTCGCGGCCACGCAGCGCGCGCAGACCGATGTCATGACGCAGGGTCTTGCCCTCAAAATCAATCTTCTCGCAGGCCTCGTAGGCAAGGTTGCGAGCGTTCTCAAACGTGTCGCCCAGCGCGGTCACGGCAAGCACGCGGCCACCGTTGGTCACGAGCTGACCGTCCACCACGGCGGTGCCGGCATGGTACACGGTCACGTTCTCCATGGCCTCGGCGTCGGCAATACCGGTGATGACTTTGCCCTTCTCGTAGCTGCCGGGGTAGCCCGCGCTCGTCAGGACAACAGCCACAGCCCACTCGTCGCGCCAGTCGAGCTCAATCTGATCAAGCTCGCAGTTGGCGCAGGCGAGCATAACCTCGACCAGGTCGTTCTTGAGGCGCGGCAGCACGACCTGCGTCTCGGGGTCGCCAAAGCGGGCGTTAAACTCCAGCACCTTGGGGCCGGTGGGGGTGAGCATAAAGCCGCCGTACAGGCAGCCGCGGTAGTCGATGCCCTCGGCAGCGAGCTCCGTCACGGTCTGCTCCATGACCGCCACCATGGTGGCGTGCTCCTCGTCGGTCACGATAGGCACCGGGCTGTAGACGCCCATGCCACCCGTATTGGGGCCAAGATCGCCCTCAAGCGCGCGCTTGTGGTCCTGCGAGGTAGCCATGGGGCGAACGGTCTTGCCGTCGGTAAAGGCCAGCAGCGAGCACTCGGGGCCAACCAGCATCTCCTCAATGACAACGGTGTTGCCGGCATCGCCAAAGGTGCCACCGAAGCACTCGCGCACGGCCTCCTCGGCCTGCGAAAGCTCAGTCGCCACGATAACACCCTTGCCAGCGGCCAGGCCGTCAGCCTTCACGACCAGCGGAGCGCCCTGCTCGCGCACATAGGCAAGAGCCGAAGCCTCGTCAGTAAACGAGCCGTAGGCGGCCGTCGGGATGCCGGCGCGCTCCATGAGCTGCTTGGAGAACAGCTTGGAGCCCTCCATCTGGGCACCCTCGGCACCTGGGCCAAAGCACGGGATACCCGCCGCGCGGACGGCATCGGCCGCGCCCGCCACGAGCGGAGCCTCGGGGCCAATCACCACGAGTCCGCATCCGTGGCTCTGGGCAAACGCCGCCACGGCCGCAGGATCGCAGTCGTCGAGAACCACGTTCTCGCCGCAGCTCGCGGTGCCGCCGTTACCCGGCGCGATGTAGAGCTTGCCGGCGCGCGGTGATGCTGCGAGCTTGGCTGCCAGAGCATGCTCGCGGCCGCCGCTGCCCAACAACAGGATGTCGATGGTTTGAGTGTCCGCCTTCAAGGGTGCCTCCTCTATGGATGAACGGCCCGCCAACCAAGCGGGCCCATTACAAGCAAATATACCCCTCAGCCGCCCATCCGGGCTGCGAAGGGGTATATCGCAATAACCAAATAACGCCGATTACTTCCAGAATCGGTTGATGATCTGCTCGCGACCGGCGCCGACGCCGATAAACGTCACGCGGGTGTGTGCCAGATCCTCAATAAACGCCACGTAGTCCTGAGCCTCCTGCGGCAGCTCCTCAAAGCTACGGCAGCCGGTGATGTCGCACTTCCAGCCCGGGAGCTCCTCGTAGATGGGCTTGGCATGCTCAAAGCGCACCTGGTGCTCGGGCACGCTCGTGTAGCGCTCGCCATCGACGTCATAGGCAACGCACACCTTGATGGTGTCGAAGGCCGAAAGCACGTCGAGCTTGGTCAGGGCGATATCGGTGAGACCGTTGACACGCGAGGCGTAGTTGGCGATGGGGCCATCGAACCAACCGCAGCGACGGCGGCGGCCGGTGGTCACGCCGTACTCATAGCCTTCCTCGGTCAGCGTATGGCCGGCCTCGGACTCATAAGAAAGCTCGGTGGGCATGGGGCCCGAACCGACGCGGGTGATATAGGCCTTCATGACGCCCAGCACGCGGTCGACATTCTTCATACCGACGCCGGAGCCGGTGATGGCGCCGCCGGCGGTGCAGTTGGAAGACGTCACGTACGGATAGGTGCCGTGGTCAATGTCGAGTAGCGTTGCCTGGGCGCCCTCGAACAGCAGGTCCTTACCCTCGTCGATCATGTTGTTGAGCAGCAGGCTCGTCTCGGTGATGTAGGGGCGCAGGCGCTCGGCCATGGGCAGGTACTCATCGCAGATCTGGTCCACGGTGTAGGTGGGCAGGTGGTAGATGAGCTCGAGCTCGGGATTCACGCGGGCAAGAGCGGTCTCCAGCTTGTCGCGGAATAGCGCCTCGTCCAGCATGTCTTGCATGCGCAGGCCGATGCGGGCCATCTTGTCCTGGTAGCACGGACCGATGCCGCGCTTGGTGGTACCGATGTTCTTCTTGCCGAGCTTCTGTTCAAAAGCACCATCCAGATCGATGTGGTACGGCATGATGACGTGCGCGTTGCCACTGATCTTGAGGTTCTTGGTGGTAATGCCGTCGGCCTCGAACATGTCAATCTCCTCAAGGACAACCTTGGGGTTGACGACGCAGCCGTTACCGATCACCGACACGTGATCGGAATACATGATGCCGGAGGGCACCTGGTGCAGGCCGTACTTCTTGCCGTTGACGACGATGGTGTGGCCGGCGTTGTTGCCTCCCGAGTAGCGCACGACGGCATCGAAGTCGCCGGCGACCAGGTCGCAAATCTTACCTTTGCCCTCATCGCCCCACTGGGCACCGACCAAAACGGTTGACGGCATGTTTACTCCTTACATTCATGGACTGTCTACGCGCCACGCCGGCACGCAGAAGCACAAAACATTCCCAGTATACCCGTGCAACGGGCGCCTGTCCTACTCCTCGGCATGTGCCCCATCAAGCTCATAGAACTTGGTGGATGCCGGCAGGAACATCAGATCGACGTCGCCGATCGGGCCCGAACGGTTCTTGGCCACGACGATACGCGTAACGCCCTCGTCGGGTCGATCGTCGCGCGAGGCCTCGGCCTCGTCGGCGGAGCGGTCCAAGAACATGACGATATCGGCGTCCTGCTCGATGGAGCCCGATTCACGAAGGTCGGAAAGCTGCGGGCGCTTGCCGGTACGGGATTCGACCTGACGCGAGAGCTGCGACAGCGCGATGAGCGGGATCTTGAGCTCCTTGGCCATGATCTTCAGACCACGCGACATCTCCGAAACCTCGACGGTACGGCTCTCGGAGCGGCGTCCCGGCGGAGGACTCACCAGCTGCAGGTAGTCCAGGATGACGATTGCCTTCTCCTTGTTATGGAGCATGCGGCGGCTCTTGGCGCGAATCTCGGTCACTGTGGTGCCGGGCGTATCGTCAATCAGAATATCGAGCTTGGACAAGGTCTGCGTGGCCTCGTTGATATTGGCCCACTGCTCGGGGCTAATGCGGCCCATGCGGAAGTCACTGATCGAGATCATGGCGTAGGCGCAAATCAGACGCTGGGCAATTTCCTTGCCCGACATCTCCAGCGAGAAGAAGCCGACGGTATAACCGGCAGCGGCAGCGTTGAGCGCCAGATTCAGGGCGAACGACGTCTTACCCACAGCAGGGCGGGCGCCGATAATGATGAGCTGGCCCTCGCGGAAGCCCATGAGCATGCGGTCGAGTGACGGGAAGCCCGTGGGCACGCCCGCAGCCTGGCCACCGGCCTGACACACTTCCTCGGCCTCGTTATAGGCCTCAACCATAAACTCGGTCAGCGTCTTGTAGCTCGACTTGACCTCGCGCGCCGTAACCTTGAGCAGCTTGCTCTCGGCTAGCTCCACGACCTCTTTGGTGTCGGTGGGGGCATTATATGCCAGCGCGTTGATCTCGTTGGTGGCGCCGATCAGCTCGCGCAGCATCGAGTCGCGACGGACGATGGCGGCATGGTGCTGCCAGTTGACGAGCGACAAGGTCTGACCCATCAACTCCAAAATGTACGCTTCGCCGCCCACGGCATCGAGCTTGTTGATGCTTCTCAGGTAATCGATCAGCGAGATGGAGTCGATGGGAATGCGGCTGTTGTACATATCGACCATCGCGGTATAGATGGTCTTATGAATGGGCCGGTAGAAGTCATCGGGCTGCAGCTCGACCTGGGCCTCCTCGACCACCTCGGGCGACAGCAGCATGGCGGCCAGTACATTGGCCTCTGCATCTTGGTTTTGAGGGAGACCCAACTTGGAGCCACGGTCCTCGACCGTCAGCCCCGTCTCCCTATCGTCGTATGCCATGAGCATCCTCATTCATATCGCTTGCGAGCATCCATAGTATCAGCCACAGCCCCAAAACGGGCCGCGCCCCGGCAATCATCACCGAACGAAACGGATGAACGGTCCCACATGTGGGACTTCACCGCAACGCCTGCCATGACGCTCGCCAAGCGTAGAAAACAAAAGGGCGCCCTGGTCTCCCAGAGCGCCCTTCTTAGAACAAGATTGTTGCGTTGCAGCAAATGCTACTCGGCAGCAGCCTCAGTCTCGACCTCGGCGGTCTCGGCCTCGGCGACCTCAGCGGTCTCCTCAGCCTCAGCCTCGGCAGCGAGCTCCTCGGCGGTAACGCCAACGAGAACGACAACCTCGGCCTTGATCTCGCGGTACAGCGAGATAGCAACGGTGTGGGCACCGGCAACCTTGATGGGCTTACCGAGCTCGACGCGCTTGCGGTCGATGTCCATACCGAGCTGAGCCTTGATGGCGTCAGCGATCATAGCGGCGGTAACGGAGCCAAAGAGGATGCCCTCGTCGCCGACCTTGACGTCAACGGTGACCATCTTGCCCTCGAAGGCAGCCTTGGTCTCGTTGGCGGTAGCCAGACGGACGGCCTCGCGCTTGGCGATGTTGTTGCGACGCTCGTCAAGCTGCTTGAGGTTGCCCTTGGTGGCGGCAACAGCGAGCTTCTTGGGGAACAGGAAGTTCTCAGCGTAACCCTGAGCGACCTCTACGACGTCACCCTCGCCGCCCTTGCCCTTGATCTCATCGAGAAGAATAACCTTCATGATGCGTCTCCCTTCTTAGCCGCGGTCGCGGTTGCCACGAGAGGAAACCACGGGGACGGTGTACGGCAGGAGAGCCATCTCGCGGGCGCGCTTGATGGCGTTGGCGATGTCATGCTGATGCTGCGTGCAAGCGCCAGTGACGCGACGGGGCTTGATCTTGCCACGGTCGGTCATGTACTTACGGAGAAGCTGAGTGTCCTTATAGTCGATGAACTCAGTGTTCTCCTTGCAGAACTGGCAGTACTTACGACGCGGCTGACGTGCAGAAAAATCATTAGCCATGTCAAAATACCTTTCGTTTGGCAACTTCGGCGAACCGAAGCCGCCTCTCACTCAAAAATAGGTGAACAGCCCTTAAAACGGGATGTCCTCATCGTAGACGTCGACCGCGGGCGGCGTAGCCACCGGTGCGGCAGGACGTGCTGCGGGCGCGGGGGCTGCGGGGGCGTAACCGCCCTGATCGTAGCCACCCTGGCCACCACGGGAGCTCATAAACTCGATCTCATCGACGATGACCTCAAGCTTGCTCCGGCGCTGGCCGTCGCGCTCCCAAGAGCTGTAGCGCAGCTTGCCCTCGATCGCGACCTTGTTTCCCTTTGCCAGGAAACGGCTCACGGCCTCGGCACGCGTGCCGAACATGGTGCAGTCGACAAAGTTGGGATAGTCCTCCCACTCGCCAGTCTGCGGGTTGCGGCGACGATCGTTCACGGCGACGCCAAAGGACAGAACCTGGGTTCCCCCGGCGGTGGCGCGCAGCTCGGGATCACGCGTGAGGTTACCGGTGATGTTCACTCGATTGATGCTCATAACTCACTACTTCCTCTTGGGGCACAAGCCCAGTCCAAAACGACAGTCTTACTCCTGG
Source organism: uncultured Collinsella sp. (assembly GCA_902469055.1). Lineage (GTDB taxonomy): Bacteria > Actinomycetota > Coriobacteriia > Coriobacteriales > Coriobacteriaceae > Collinsella. Next base: position 14,191 of record CABRBC010000023.1, on the reverse strand, counting down.
TCGTCGCGACGGACGATCATGTGGCGGACCACAGCGTCGGTGATGCGCAGGACGCGATCAAGCTCGGCGATCTGGGTAGGATCTGCGTGGAAGTTGATGAGGGTGTAGTCACCATCGGTGAGGTCGTTGATCTCGTAGGCGAGCTTGCGCTTGCCCCACTCGTCAACGGAGTCGACCTTGCCAGCGCCCTCAGCGATCGTGGTATCGATACGCTTCATAACAGCGAGACGAGTCTCGGGGTCGAGCGACGGGTCAACAAAGAACAGCAGTTCATAAGCCTTCATATTGTCACCTCCTCTGGGCAAATGTGGCTTCAGGTCGTGAAGGTGCGCCTGAAGCAGGAAAAGACTTGGTAATAATATCTTTCAACCTCCCATGCCGCAAGAATATGCAGCTACAACCTCATGACCTCCACATATGTCCATACTCGCACGACGTTTCATGCGCATTCCAACCAAATGCCGACCAAATGCTTGACGGATTTGTGGACAAGATACGACGCTGCGGGGACAAGCTGAGCCAGGCCGCAGGTCAACGGGCACATGGTTGTGGTCGCGAAATACATACCAGTGGTCCACAGCACCACCCAAAGATTTTTAAATTCATTGCCAAGTCGCTTATGAATACCCCTTTTAAACAATTGAGTTGATCAACCACGCTGGTCGGAAGCCGTTTTTTGGCACCTCAAACCCCACTGCAACGCCAAGCGCGGCCAAGCGTTTTAAAAAATGCCAACTTTTCTGTTTGCACTTTGCGATTCCTCGTGTATACTGACTTTCGCATTTAACGGAGAGTTGTCCGAGTGGCCGAAGGAGCACGATTGGAAATCGTGTAGGCGTCAAAAGCGTCTCCAGGGTTCAAATCCCTGACTCTCCGCCAGTTAATTCCAAAGCAGGCCTTCGAGCCTGCTTTGTTTTTACCCCACGCGGAGGGGTGGCAGAGTGGTTGAATGCGGCGGTCTCGAAAACCGTTTGGCCTGTATAAGGTCACGAGGGTTCGAATCCCTCCTCCTCCGCCATTTTGGTTGAGAAAGCTCCCAAGAATGGGAGCTTTTTTTGTTTTGAGTCTCTAACAAGCAAATACGGCGGAGGAGGAGGGATTCGAACCCGCCAGGGCGCGACGCGTAAAGAAAACGCGCCTGTGGCGCGTTTTTAGCGCAGCGCGGTCGGCGTAAGCCGACCGGATAAATTTTGAGCAAAGCTCAAAATTTGAACATCCCTCCTATTCAGCCACGCCCCCATCGTGGTCGATCCCAGCCCATATCTCAAACATGTACACCGCCCTCCAAAGATGTCAAAAAATGTCGTTTTTGGAGTGTGATGTACACGTTTGCATACGACGCGCACCGAGCATGAGTCGATTTGCTTGCATCCGGTATATTTCCCCACCTCAACGGACATAAGAGTTTGGTGTCAGCTCGAAGCGAGAGGCCCCCAATGGATACTCCTGTTCTCATTTCGCATAAAACGGCGTGGCTCGTCCATCATGCACCGCGGAACCTGGTTCAAGCCGTCGAACAACGCGACTACCAGATAGGTGTGCGGGGCCTCTCTACCCAGCAACGCGTCGCGCGCATTCGGCAGGCACTTACCGACTGCGGCATTCCGTCCACCATGCTCAAGACTATCGACATCTCCGTAGTATTTGCTTTCGAGCGAATTCGCACCAACGGTGTCACCTGCCACGTTCTCGGCCAAAACCTACCCTACGACCATATTGACGAGCTTACGCCCGGCATCTTTATCACCGACGAAGCCTTCACCTTCGTGCTCGCTGCCGAGTGGATGGATAGGATCGAATACCTCGAGTATGGTTACGAAGTTTGCGGCGACTATCGCATGGGGCTCAATTCCTCTGACCCTTACACTGAGCAACCAGCCACCACCTCCAAGGACGAAATTGTCGAGCTACTCGATCGGCACCCTGGCAAACCCGGTGCCACACGCGCCAGACTCGCGCTCAGACACATCTACGACCACTCAGCCTCGCCCATGGAGACCGCATCGTCCATCACCCTCTCGCTCCCAACAAGCGAAGGCGGCATTGGTATCAGAGGTATCGAACTCAACAAACCGCTCGAAATCCCTCAACGTCTCTGGCATTGCACAAAAGCCCGATCGCTCAAAATCGACGCTCTTGTTACTTATCAGCGCAGAGAACTCGGCATCGAATATAAGGGCGGTTTTCACGACGAGACCGAGCGCAAGGGCGCAGATGCGGAACGAGAGGCCGTACTCTCCCAAATGGGATATCGAATCGTTACGCTCACCTCGGCACAGTTCGCAAGTCAACTTGCCTTTCATCGCGCCATGAACAGCATTCGCGAAGCACTCGGTATGCCCCGCTGCACGGACGCCGAGTACCAGCGAAAGCAAAACGAACTGCGCAAGGCACTTATCCGCAACTGGAAGAGCGCGCAAGGCGAAGACACGCCTTCCGAGTAGCGTCATCCCAGCGCGCCACACCAAAACATGTACATCACCATCCAAAACCGACATTTTTTGACATCTTTGGAGGCTGATGTACATGTTTGGAACCTATGACCATACCCGGTCCCGACCGTTTACCGAGCAATAGGGTCGCCACGCCCGCCAACCATGTACTATGTACGGGCATTGTCTAAACCCACAACCCAAAGGACCCCATCTTGCCCGTCGTCGCCGCCATAACCATTACCTCACATGCCTCGGATGCCATGGTCGCTATTCCGTTTTGGCTCGAGATGTTCGCTGTTGTCGCTGCATCGATCTCGGGTGTGTTGGTTGCGCGCGAGCACAAGCTCGACCTGGTGGGCGCGGTCGCGCTCGCGGTGGTCTGCGGTCTGGGCGGCGGTCTCTTGCGCGACATGACGCTGCAGGTGGGCAACGTCTACATCCTCAACCAGCCAATGGCGCTGCCGCTCTCCATCGCCACGGCAGCCATCATCTACATTTTCCCGGCAATCGTCGACAAGCCCGAAAAACTCATCCCCTTGCTCGACATCATCTCGGTCGGCATCTATGCGGCAACCGGCGCAGACAAGGCACTGGTCTACGGTTTTGCGCCCGTCGTTTGCATCATGATGGGCTTCTTCACCGCAGTAGGTGGCGGCATGCTGCGCGACGGCTTTATGGGCGTGGTTCCGGGCATTTTCCAACGCACTAACTTTTATGCCATCGCGGCCATCGCCGGATCGACAAGTTACGTGTGTCTCGTTATGAGCGGCATCATGAGCAATGTCGCCGCGCTGATCGTATGCGTTGTCGTGACCATGGGTCTGCGCTGGCTCTCGCTGCGCTTTGACATCAAAAGCCCCACCGAAGAAGACATCGCGCGCTTTTTGCATCGCAAAAAGTAGGTAGCGCGGGCTCATCCTTCGAAATGCAACCGAGAGGTTCTTTTAGAGCGCCCACGCGTTTGGTACCCTGTTAGGTATATGCCGAGTATCTAACGAAGGATTCACTATGCCCTGCAATCAACTCCCGTTGACCCAGCGCCGTAAAGCATGGGGCCGCATCACCATCCTATTCGCGCTCATCGCGCTGGCGATCACCGTGCTTCCCACGGCGTCGTTCGCCGGCACGGACACCGCAGGAAACGTACTTGCGACCGACAATGACGCCAATCCGTCCGGCGTCGAAGGTGACCTGTACTGGGCAGGTCAGGCCCTCAACTTGGATGATGTGTCCATCGACCGCGATATCATCGCCGCGGGCGATACCCTCTCGATCCGTGACTGCACAGTGGGCGGCGCCGTCCGTCTGGCGGCACGCACCATCGACATTGACAAGACCACGGTTGATGGCAGCGTGACCGTCGCTGGCCAGCATGTCGTGCTCAATTCCGACAGCACCGCCAACTGTTTCTACGCGATAGGCGAGACGGTTGCCCTGCGAGGCTCCACCAAGTCGGCAGCGCTCGCGGGCGATACGGTGACCATCGATGGCACCGTCGAGGGCGATGTCGAGGTTTGGGCCGACAAGCTCATCCTGGGCAAGAACGCCCGCATCACCGGCACCGTGAACGCTCACGTCTCCGAGGACCCCGAGCGTGCCGCGGGAACCGAGGTCGGTGCGCTCAAGATCGACCGTACCGAGAACGAAGATACTTCCACCGTTAACGATGTCATCGGCGGTATCGTCGCCGCGGCGCTTTCCACCTGCTTTGTCGCCCTGCTACTCGAGCTCGTCTTCCCGCGTGCGACCGCCAGCGCCGCCGGCATGCTCCGCCAGCACCCCACACCCCTGTGGGTGAGCGGTCTTCTGGGTACGATTGCTATCGCCCCCGCCGTCCTACTGCTGATTATCTCTATCGCTGGTCTGTCGCTTGCCGGAACACTCTTGTGCGGCGTTATCGGCATTGCGTTGGTGTCGAGTGCCTTTGCGGGGTGCGCACTCGCCCGCATGGTCGGACACAACCAGAACCGCTACGCCATGGCAGCCGTGGGCGGCATAATCGTAGGCGCCCTCACGGGGCTTCCCCTCGTAGGCGGCTTCATCAGCGGCGTGGCCTTTGTCTTTATGCTCGGCTACGTTATCCAGATCATCTGGCGAAACGCCCGCCTCAAGCCGCAGCAGCCGGTTAACACGCCAGGACTCCCCACCGCTTAGCCACCAACCGCCACAAAGGGGACAGGCACCTTTGTGGCGGTGCAAAGGGGTCAGGTTACTTTGCACCAACAAACGAGGCGGGGCACTCGGTCATATCGACCGGGTGCCCCGCTTTTCATGGAGGGTTCTCTAGTAACTTTTTCAAAACCAATGATCATCAGGTCGGTAGGCCTACGCATCACTCGCTACGGAGGCAGTTCGCCATTGAGCAGAGGGGATAATTATTTTTCACGGCGACCTCCTCCCCGCTTGATGACGAGCGCGACAACAATAGCCGCCACTCCGATGGCAGCCAAAACCGCCACTAGCACCAACGTTCTATCTCCCGTCGAGGGCATAAAGCCTCGACTTGCTTCTTTGCTTGGGGTGTTGAGCACCGACAGCCCAATCGAACCCGTCCCGGCATCGGCGGTATCAACCCGCAGAGGGCTTTCGGTCGACACGGTCACCTTGGGCTTCGCGACTGCAACCTGTTTAACGTCCAATCCCTCGGCCGTAACCGTCACCGTACGTTTGGCTTCAAAGGCGGTGTAGCCCTTGGGAGCCGCGACCTCCTCGACGGTGTAGGCACCCGCGTCAACACCGCTCAATTCCACATGGCCATCCGCGCCCGTGGTGACGCACGCGTCGGCATCCGTCGACCACGAGCCGTCGGTCGTTAGGATGCGCCCGCGGTCATCGATGATGCGCAATTTGGCGCCCGCGAGCGGTTTATCGTCCGAGCTTGAGCGCTTGATGAGGCTGAGTCCCCAGGTGTAGGCGCACGCGTCATCGCTCGGCGTGCGGGTGAATCCGGCGTCGCCGGACTGGTCGGCGAGGGGAGAGCGCGGATAACGCAGGTAGACCTCGTTGGGGTTGCCCTTGGTGGCGCCTCGATTGCAGTTGGCCCCCAACGGCGCATTGTAGACGGCGACCACGCGGGCGCCCGCGGTAAAGGCGTCGGCCCCGCCGAGCGCGGCGATGAGGTCGCCGGTGCGCACGGTGAAGGTCTTACCGTCGACCGAGACCCCGCACTGGGCCGTGATGTCGGTCCAACCCTTCGCGGGCTCGGTGCCGGTGCGCCCGTCCTTACCGGTCGAGACGGCGTCGAAGCCGCCGTCCGCGCCCGCCGCCACGTAAACATGCATGCTCGCGGCGACCTTGGAGGGGTCGAGCCCCGCGCCCATGGTGTCGACGAACCGCACCGTATAGGTGTCGTAGGCCGTGAGCCCGGCCGGGACCGTGGCCGAGAGGCGCCAGTACAGGTCGTCGGCGACCGTGGCGTCGGCGGCCTTCTGCCAGGAGGCGGTGCCGTCCTCCAGCACATGCTTGGACACCTTGGGGGTCGCCGCCTTGGGCTTGACGGTGACGGCGCTGCCACCGACCAGGGCCATGGTCGGCGCGGTGCCGGCCTCGCCCTGGGCGATGGCGTCGTCGTCGGCGACGATGAGCCAGTAGCCGCAGGGCAGCTCGGCCGCCGTGTCCGCGTTAAGGGCCACGGAAGTTGCGCCGGCATTGCAAATCGCACGAGCAAGCTTTGCCGTCAGCGCGGTCGTTATGTGTCCGTCGACATCCATCCATTCGGCAGCCTCTTGTGCCCCCGATGCCGAGCTATCGAGCCCCGCATCATGAATCACGGGGAGAACAGCTTGACGAACGGCGTCATTCGCCCACGTTACGTCAGTTGCGACTTTTTGGTCGGCATCAGCATCGTCGGCAACGATCGCCGAAAAGAGCTGATACGCGTCATACCGCGTCGCAACTTTACCGTCCACCGTAATAGCTCCGGTACCGACAGCATGAGCCGTCCCGGGCAACACCACAAAAGAGAGGATGGCAACCGTGGCTATCGTCGCGACAGCCAGCAAGCGGCGGCAAAACCTACTCACGACGGCCACCTCGATCCAGATCGCGATGACGACGAGCATGCATCCACGTCGCGGCAAAACACAGCATCGAAGCGCCGGCCAGATACGTCATAGTCAAGCCAGCCCCGCCCGCCTCGGGAAGCGTGGTCGAATACTTGTTGGTAAAGGTCGGTGGAGTCGGAGAGTCGTTATCGTAGGTGACGGTGACATCGAGCTTTCCGTCGCCATTAGCCACGACAACCTTAACCTTGTGCTCGGTCGTGTCATAGGTAATGTGATCCTTGACGTTGCCCTCGGCGTCCTTGGGAACGACCTCGGAGATCTTGTAGGTATAGGTTCCCGCCTTGTTGTACTCGACGGGAAAAGAGACGTTCCTCTCGGCGTCATTAGTCACCGTCTGGAGTACCTTGCCCTCGCCGTCCTTGAGCTCGAACGAGAACTGTCCTTCCTTGAAGGTTCCACCTTCAAGCACTTTCTTTGCTTTGATTTCCGTGGATACCGTCAGGCGATTATCGTAGATCCAAATCTTGTCCTTCTCGGCATCGCCGATGATCTCTGCGTTCCCGACAACGTCCCTCGCCTTTTCAAGCGCGGCCTGATATTCCTCCGTAGTCGCATCGCCCTTGAGCATGATCCATGTGGGGCTTGTTGTGTCGTACCCCTCAGGCGCCTTCGACTCCACAAGCTTGTAGAGCACGCAATTAGTCATCTTTTTGGTGCTCGTGCCGAACGAGATTTTTCCGCTGCCATCGGTCTTGGCAGTCTGGAATTCCTCATCAGTCTCACCGGCGCCATCCATGGCCACACTGTAGAGCGTAAACTCCGCACCCTCGAGCGTCGCGCCGACCTGCTGGGCGTCGTATTTGGTCATCGTGATGCCGTAGCCGTTGCCACCTGCGGTAGCAGAAGCGCTCTTGACAATCCATTTTTGATCATCGATCGCGGAGCCATCAGTCACCCCCGTGAGCGTGGCGGTGTTGGAAAGAGAAACTTCATCGCCAGGATTTCCGCTCGGGATCACCTCATACTCGACTTTGAGATACTTCTTATCGGGCACGTTGAGTGTCAGCTTCGTACGCGAGCCAGATTCATCCTTGACTTGCTCCATCTCCGATGAATAGTCCTCATCAGCCAGCAGTGACCAGGCACCATTCATCCGCTCATAGACCTTAAGCGTAGACGGCGCCAACGTGCATTTGGCATCCATGGTGTCGACGAGCTCGAGGATGTCAGTGTCGCTCTTAAGGGCAACCGCAGACTTGTTGACCAGAATGGTGTACTTGATGCGATTGCTGTCAGTGACCCGCTCGCCGGTCTTGTTGATAACGTTGTTCTTGATGGTGACGGTTCCGCTGCCAGAGCTGAACTCCTTCTCACCCGACTTAGCGCTGGCAGAATTAGTGAACTTCACCTCGTTCGTAGAGGTGTCGAGCTTGCCTCGCTTGACCGCCGTCCGATACGTAAGCTTGGCGTAACCGGCAAATTCACCAAGCTCTGTTGTAGGAATGGAGAAGGTGACCGTGCTACCGTTGCTTTTCACGTTGCCGGCATCGAGCTGTTTGCCCGAAATGATCGTCTCCGCCTCGCTTCCGCTACCGTAGCCGGCATGCTGATCGTAGGGATTCTGCACGAGCGTGTATTTGGCGGAATTCACAACGTAGCTCATACCGTCCGGAAGGGTGTCGACAATATTCAGAGGTTTGTTGCCGAGTTTTCCGGCTCCGTAGTATTCGTACTCACCATTTGCGCCCTTGTTGCCCTGCTGGCGGTTCGCGTACACTGTCCAGTCGACGAGCCAAGCACCCTTCTCTGCCGAGCCGTCGACGGAGCTCCAGTCGAAGCTCTCGCTCCAAGACACCTTCGACTCCGCTTCCGGCTTCTCGACCGCAGGCGTCGTTTCTTTGTTGACAACGTACATAACGAGGTCGGTGTACTGCCGCTGAAGGTTCAGGCCCGACGCACTGACCGACGCGAAGTTCGAGTACCAGCCCGGCAACGCATCGGACGTGGTGGTGTAGGTGATGACGGCGTAGTCCTCGTTCTCGAGGGCGGCCTTTACCTTGTCGTTCACATTTATATCAAGGTTGAAATTTCTTTTTGTTCCACCGACCGTCCAGTTGGCCGTCAGGTCCCAGTCAGCGTTCTGGCCCCGTTTCAGCACAGTTTCGCCGATTGTGATGGAAATGGAATCTACGTCGATGCCGAGATTTTGCGACCACGCCGACTGAAACGTATCCTTCACCGTCACCTTGTCCGGATGGACCGCATTAACGATCGCTTTCAGCGCGACCTTCGTCTCCCACGTCGCCCTGCCCGTCGTCCCGGCCTCGTCGGAGCTCACGCGCCTCTTGGTGATCGGCGTACCCATCAGCTGCGGCGTAAACTTGCCTTCGGCTGCTCCCGAGACGCGGCCTTCATGCTCGATAGTCGCATTGTTGTGCACGGTGTCATAGGAATTCGTATCGTTCATCCTGGTGTGATAAACGATGCAGTAGGTGGCGTACTTATCGTTAAGGTTGTCCGGGAACGTATAGGAAAAGGTATCTTTCGACGAATCAAGAGCACGCTCGTAGATCTTGGCTCCATCCGATTCCGACGTACCTTTGTAAACCGTGTAACTCCCCGTATACGTTTGTTTAGCGTCCAACTTATCGGTGAACTTGTAGCCACTCATGTCAGCCTTAAGCTCGCCTTGGTTGAGCCTGACCGTCCATTTGATGTCCGACGACGTGCCCGAGCCGTTGGACTTGTTGATCATGTCATAACGAAATTGACTAGGAGCAGCCGTGGCCGTGCCGTTCTGGCGATCGTTAGGGCCGCCCCATTCCCACGCTGCCGTGTTTTTGGAGCCTCCCTGTTCGTTGATATACTCGCCGTTGTTCACGGAGACGTCACTCTTCAGCTTGGTTTCATACGTAATCGTATGGACACCCCGGGGAAGGCTGCCCAAGTTCTCGATGGTCGCGGTCTGACCTTCGATTGTTGGCTGCGATTCAATCGTCTTGCCGTCAAGCTTAAAGCTGCCCTCCACAAAGCTGAAGTTCTCGCCTAGCGTATCGGTGAACTTAACGCTTGTGGCATACGGCTCGACGGTGAGCTTAACGGTCCAGGTGACCTTGGCCACGCCGTTGGAGCCCTGAGAGAAAACCCCCGACTTCTCTCCCTTAACGCTACCGTCCTTGGTGGAAATATCGACCTTCCCCACGCCGGGGAACACGACAGATGTCACGCCACCAGAACCAACGTCCTTGTTTTTAAGCTGGAACGAGAAGCTGGCCGCGACATGGATGTTCGCAGGGTTTTTCGCGAGCCACGCCTTGTCGAACGTAAAGATGGCCTTGTTGTTTTTAATCTCCCATGTGCCAGCTCTTACGGCATCGGTGCCCGTTCCCGCCATAAGGTCCACAGCGGCGTTATCGTCGACGGCTATGGTGTCAGGAAACTTGTAAACGGCAACATTGTTCCCAGGCGTAGGAGCCTCGCCAGTTTTGAAATTTGCCGAAAAAGCCCCGTAAAGGGTTGATACAGAGGTCACGGCACCTTTTAGCTCCTGAGTACGATACTCGTCGGTATAGAGCTTAACCGTAACGCTCGCTGTCTTCTCATCAATCGCAATCGGCGTCGGCGGCGTCGCATCCTCGGCGCGCACGAGGGCCGCACCGTAAAACACTGCGGCGGTGAGGCAAATCAAAATGAAAATCAGAGCCGCCATACCCAGCGACCGTGAGCGGTGTGCGTCCATAGTTGTCCCCTAATTCCTACAACACAGTGTGGAATACGGCGAATCGTCGGATCGAACACAAGCCCCAACATCAACGAGAACCTACCTAGCGCATTGCAAGAACCCATTGGGGAGCACCTTCTAAGACGGTTCGTCTATGCCACAATGCATAAAATAATATGTAGATACCAATCATGTAAACCGCAGGTCAATAGGTCTTTTAATTTAATACCAGTTGATATTTATCTGTTAACAGTTTTGCATCATACCGGCTATATTCAGTGGAATTATGTATATGTTTAAACAACTTTACTTTGGCTGGGAAGCCAATCGGAGGGATAGTCGCCCCAGCTGTGATGCAAACTAACCCGTCCCCCTTGCACCAAAAAGGGCGCCGACCATCGCGGTCGACGCCCTTTCTTGTTAGACGCTATAAAGCCCAGCGCTTATTTGTTGACCTGGCCGGCGCGGACGGCAGCCTTCTTGCGGTCGGTGGCGTTGAGCAAACGCTTGCGCAGGCGAATGTTCTTGGGGGTGATCTCGACCAGCTCGTCGTCGGCGATGTACTCCAGCGCCTCCTCCAGCGAGAAGGTGCGAGGCGGCACCAGCTGGACGGAGATATCGGAGGTCGAGGAACGCTGGTTACCCAGGTTCTTGGTACGGGCGATGTTGACGACCATGTCGCCAGCCTTGCTGCGCTCGCCCACGATCATGCCCTCATAGCACTCGGTGCCCGGCTCAACAAACAGCTGGCCGCGCTCCTGCAGCGTACCCAGAGCGTAGGCAACGGCCTTCTCGGTGGTCATGGAGATCATGGCGCCGTTCTGACGGTTGCCGATCTCGCCGGCGTAGGGACCATACTCCAGGAAGGTGTGGTAGAACACGCCCTCGCCGTGGGTGACGTTCATGATGCGGTTCTTAAGACCCATGATGCCGCGGGTCGGGATCTTAAACTCGAGGTGCGTCACGATGCCCGAGGTATCCATGCTCGTCATGATGCCGCCGGAGGTACCGAAGACCTCAACGACCTTGCCCGAGTACTCGTCCGGGCACTCGACGACGGCCTGCTCGACGGGCTCCATCTTGTTGCCGTTCTCGTCCTTCTTAAACAGAACGCGAGGACGGCCAACCTGGAACTCAAAGCCCTCGCGACGCATGGACTCCATCAGAACGGACAGGTGCAGGATGCCGCGGCCCGAGACCTCGACGCCGCTCTTGTCCTCGAGCTCCTCGATCTTCATGGTCACGTTGTTCTCGGCCTCGTTGAACAGGCGCTCCTTGAGCTGACGGGCACCAACGATGTCGCCGTCGCGACCGACGAGCGGGGAGGTCGAAGCCTCAAAGACGATGGACAGGGTCGGCGGGTCGATCTCGATGGGCTCGAGCTCAACGGGGTTCTCGGGATCGGTGTAGACATCGCCGATATCGGTGCGGTCGATGCCCACGACGGCAGCGATGTCGCCGGCGCCGACTTCCTGGCACTCGGTGCGGCCCAGGTAGTCGAAGGTAAAGAGCTGTTTGACGGTAGCGGTGGCGCTGGAGCCGTCGTTCTTGACAACCAGGATCTGGTCGCCCTGGTGGATGGTGCCGGAGTACACGCGGCCGATGCCGATACGGCCGACGAAGTTGGAGTGGTCGATGGTCACGCACTGCATGGCGAGCGGGGCGTTCTCGTCAACCTCGGGTGCGGGCATGTCGTCGATGATCATGTCGAGCAGCGGGTACATGTCCATGTTGCCGTCGTTGGGGTCAAGGCGGGCAAAGCCATTCATGGCGCTGGCGTAGACCACGTGCTCCATGGCGAACTCGAGCTGGTCGTCGGTGGCACCCAAGTCGGCCATGAGGTCCAGGCAGTCGTTGTAGGCCTTCTCGGGGTTGGCGCCCGGACGATCGATCTTGTTGATGACGATCATGATCTTGAGGCCGGTGTCGATAGCGTGACGCAGCACGAAACGGGTCTGGGGCATGGGGCCCTCAAAAGCGTCGACCAGCAGCAGGGCGCCGTCGGCCATACGCAGCACGCGCTCGACCTCGCCGCCAAAGTCGGCGTGGCCCGGGGTGTCGATGACGTTGATCTTGACGTCCTTGTACTCGATAGAGATGTTCTTGGCGAGAATCGTAATGCCGCGCTCGCGCTCCTGGTCGTTGGAATCCAGGACGCGGTCCTCGACCTGCTGGTTGGCACGGAAGGCGTCCGTGGCACGCAGGAGCTTGTCGACCATCGTCGTCTTGCCGTGGTCGACGTGAGCGATGATGGCGATGTTCCTCAGATTGTCTACGCGCATGTAGTTCCCCTATCTTCTATCTATATACAACCGGCACGCGTATGCGACCCACCCAGCAATGCAACGCTCGGCGAGAATATTGAGCCTTTTACCGAAAACTCGTTTATTTTAGCGATTTTAGATGAGAGGGGTTTCCTCACCTGCAGGTTCAGGGTCGCTCCACATAAAACCATCGCCGGCGCCCATGCCCTCATACAGCACATATGCCGAAAAACCGCTCTCGAGCGTGGTTTCGAAGAAGCTCACGAGCAGGGCGTCGTGATAGCCGCCGTCAATTTCGACACAACCGGTGTAGCCGATGGCATAGCGGGCGATGCGGCCCAGCCCCTCGTCCTTAAGACCCATCTTGTGCTCGGAGATAAAGTTGGTGGCAGCCTCGAGGCATGCCTCCTCGCCATCTTCGTCGAGCGCCGCCAGATATCGGTTGGAAGCAGCGTCCTCGATCGCCACAACTACGCCCGGATTCTCGCCGGCGGCAAGGTCGTCCAAGAACGCGCCGATCAGATCGCACACCATGGCGTCGAGCTCGGCGGAGACGTTACCGGCGTCCTGCATATCCTGTGCCATCTTTAGACCTTCCCATCGAGTCTGGCGTCGTTACAGTTCCTGTGCCTCGGCAGCGATCTTGGCGGCAGCGTCGCGGGCGCGCATCATATCCATCGCGCGCTTGTCGAGTACCTTGATCTGGTTGGTCAGCATGACCGCATCGACCACACCCCAGATTACCAAGCCTGTTGAAATCGAAAACCCAAGCGCACCAACTGTACCACGAAGGCGCGAGCAGATTGCCGCGACAAGGGCGGAGACGACAACCATCTTGATAAACGAGCCGCGGCGCTCGCGAAGCGTGCGGGCCTGCGTCACATAGGCAATGCGAGCCGCCTCAGAAGCCTCCGAGCGCATCTGGGCCTCGCGCGCAATGGCCGCCGCCTCAGCCGATACGCGGGTACCCATCAGCGACCTCTCCGCTCGCGTGCCAGACATTTAGAAATCATCGGGGGAGAGCGTATGGACGAACTCGTCGAACTTCTCGAACTCCTGCTCGTCGTCGACATCCTCGGCGTGGGTGGAAACAGTGCCCAGGCGATTCATGATGTCGTCCTCCACAAACATGGGGGCATTGCTGCGCACGGCAAGGGCAATGGCATCACTGGGGCGGGCGTCGATCTTGCGCTCCTCGCCATCGGCCAGTACGACGATCGTCGCGTAGAACACCGGCGGCTCGGCGCGAACGATCTCGATGCGCTCGAGCTTGGCGCCCAGGGCGTCAACGGTATCGAGCAGCAGGTCATGGGTAATCGGGCGCTCGGCGCGGCCGCTATCGATGCCGCGGCTGATGGCAGCAGCTTCAAACGAACCAGTCTGAATGGAAAGGGAACGCAGCGGCGCGGGCGAGTCCGATTTGCTGCTGCGCTCACGAAGTACGATAAGCGATGGCACGGGACCGGCGGCCATGACGATGGTCTCTATGTCGACGCGAACCATGGAACACCTCCGGTACGTAGCGGTTAACACGCGGCAGCCCGCCGCATTGAATAGCTATACTACCCAATCTTTCGCACAGCACACAAAATCAAAGTAGTTAATTTGGGACGGGGCTTTTTTGACTACTTTCAGTAGGTAAGAAAAAAGCCCCGAGGCAACGCCCCAGGGCTCTTCACAGTTTTGATGGTGGACCTGACAAGATTCGAACTTGTGACCTCCCGGTTATCAGCCGGACGCTCTAACCAACTGAGCTACAGGTCCATC
>CABRBC010000022.1:0-125018 GCA_902469055.1 uncultured Collinsella sp. | reverse complement strand
GGCCTGGACGAAGTCCGGGCCCGCGCCTTTAGACGCGAGCCCGGGGCCCGTGGGTTATACCCTAAGAGCAAACCACCCTTTTTAAGGGTGGTTCTGATTGGTGACTATCTGCGCAGTGGTGCCAATAGTATTTTGCGGAAGATCTACCTCTCGCTTGGCATGGAAGTAGGGTGGCCGGGCTGGTCGTCGTAGGCGTATTTGCTGTACACGTTGACCTCCCACTGCTTTTTTTCGACCTTTGCTACAGAATCTAGGATGAAGCCGGTCGCAAGGCTCAGGCCGCACAGGAACATAAACGAGGCGGCGAGCATAGCGGTGGGGAAGCGCGGGACGAGGCCGGTCTGGAAATATTCGACAACGATGGGCATGCCCAGGGCGAGGCCGAATACCGCGAACAGAAGCGCAACGAGGCTGAAGAACTTCAGCGGGCGGTAGTCCTTGAACAGCGTGCCGATCATCGCAACGACTTTAATGCCGTCGCTCACGGTGTTGAGTTTGGACTCGGAACCCTCGGGACGGTCGCGGTACTCGATGGGCACATCTTTGATGCGCCAGCGGTGGTCGACGGCGTGGATCGAGAGCTCGGTTTCGATCTGAAAGCCCTCGGAAAGCACTGGGAAGGTTTTAACGAACGGGCGGCTCATGGCGCGGTAGCCTGTCATGACGTCATCGAAGCTGTAGCCATAGATCCACTTGATCATGGCGCGGACCAGATTATTGCCAAAGCCGTGGAAGGCACGCTTGTTCTCCTCGGCGTAGGTGCCGTTGGAAAGGCGATCGCCTACGGTCATGTCGGCCGTGCCGTTAAGGATGGGCTCGCAGAGGGCCTTGGCCGCCTCGGCGGGGTAGGTGTCGTCTCCGTCGACCATCAGGTAGCAATCGGCGTCGATATCGCGAAACATCTGGCGGCACACGTTGCCCTTTCCCTGACGGGGCTCAAAGCGGACCGTGGCGCCGTGCTCGGTGGCGATGCGTGAAGTATCGTCTGACGAGTTATTGTCATAGACATAGACCGTAGCCTGCGGAAGCTCGCGGTGAAAGTCGTCGACGACCTTACCGATTGTGAGCGCTTCGTTGTAGCAGGGGATGATGACGGCGATGGATTCAGAATTCACTCAATGCTCCTTACACATTCAATCCTTGAAAGTATAGCCGTTTGGGCTTGTCATCCTTAGATGTGCGTTAGTTCTCCAGTTTTGTTGCGCGAATCGTTTGCAGGGCCGTCGGGTCTATACTGTTCGTTTGTCAACGATTACGAGTAAAGGAGTTGCATCCGTGTCGGATCAGACAAAGCAACAAGAAACTCGCAGTCTGCCTGCGACGTTTGCTAAGAACGAATTTGAGAAGGACGTGTTTATCCTTCGTCAGCTGGTTACCAAGGATTTTAAGATCAAGTATCGCCGTAGCGTTCTGGGCGTCGCATGGTCGGTGCTCAACCCGCTTCTGATGATGATCGTCATGGCCATCGTGTTCTCGACGATTTTCGCCCAGGGCCGCAATGGCTCGATTACGCCCGAGATGTACCCGCTGTATTTGATCGTGGGTAACGTCACCTTTGCCGTCATGTCCGAGTCTACGAACCAGGCCCTGACGTCGATCGTGGGTGCTGCCCCGCTGCTCAAGAAGGTTAAGGTGCACCGCTGGGTCTTCCCAGTACAGAAGGTGCTATTCTCGCTGGTTAACTTTGCCTTCTCGCTGGTTGCCGTTGCCATCGTCATGCTGTGGTTCCGCGTTATGCCTTCTTGGCACCTGATTCTGCTGCCGGTCTGCCTACTGCTGCTTATGTGCTTCTGCATGGGCCTGGGCATGATGCTCTCGGCCCTTACGGTCTTCTTCCGCGACGTTATGCATCTGTGGAGCGTTGTCATCACAGCTTGGACTTACATCACACCTATTTTCTGGACGACCGACTTCGTTGCGCAAATGCCGCATCTCGTGCGCATTCTGGTCTATGCGAACCCCATGTATAACTACCTGCAGTTTATGCGCGATATTTTCCTGTTCCAGACCACGCCTTCGCTTTTGACGTTTGGCATGTGCGTCGCTTGGGCGGTTCTTGCGCTTGTTATTGGCTACACCGTGTTCCATAAGTCCGAGCGCAAGTTCATCCTCTACATCTAAGGAGTGCTGTGATGACTGAATCTGTTGTTGATTACAGCGAGCAGCCTCTGGCTGTCGAGGTCGACGACGTCACCATGATCTTTAACATGGCGTCCGAGTCGCTGACCAACCTCAAGGAGTACTTCATCAAGCTTGCCAAGCACGAGCTGTTCTTTGAGGAGTTTAGAGCGCTTAAGCACATCTCGTTCGATATTCACCGTGGCGAGGTTGTGGGTCTAGTCGGCACCAATGGCTCCGGCAAGTCTACGATGCTCAAGATCATCGCTGGCGTGCTTGAGCCCAGTGAGGGCAGCGTTAAGGTGCACGGTAACATCGCGCCGTTGATTGAGCTTGGTGCCGGCTTTGACCCCGAGCTGACCGCCCGCGAGAACATCTATCTGAACGGCGCCCTGCTTGGCTATACCAAGGAGTTCATCGACGCCAACTTTGACGGCATTATCGAGTTCGCTGAGCTTCAGAACTTTGTCGATATGCCGCTTAAGAACTTCTCCTCGGGCATGGTGGCGCGTATCGCCTTTGCAATCGCGACGATTACCGAGCCCGATATTCTGATCGTTGACGAGACGCTGTCCGTCGGTGATGTGTTCTTCCAGCAGAAGTGTGAGGCCCGCATCCAGCACTTTATCCAGAGCGGTGACGTGACGGTTCTGTTCGTTTCGCACTCCATGGAGCAGGTTGAGCGCATCTGTCAGCGTGCCGTTTGGATTGAGAAGGGTGACCTTCGCATGGACGGCCCGGTCGATGAGGTCTGCAAGGCGTATCGCGAGCAGTTCAACTAGGTTATAATTACTTGCGCCTGACAGGCTTGCGCTTGCTTGGGCGTGTGGTTATTTGCTCCATTAGCTCAGTTGGATAGAGCAGGGGACTTCTAATCCCAAGGTCGACGGTTCGAATCCGCCATGGAGCACCATCGTTTATTAAGCCCGGACCGCTTGGTGGTCTGGGCTTTTTCACATGCCGGTGTTCTTTGTTCTTGCCGGGTATACGTTTAGGCCGAAGCCGTGGCGTGAGCTGCTATTGTGCTGCTGATGTGGATTGGTTATACGGCGCGCCAAAGGGGGCTGGAGCCGAGCGTGAGCAAGCCTCTGCTTATGACGCTGCCAGCATCGTGGCTCTTTGCATAACTCGTGCGTTGCACCTGCGATATTGGATTGGCATACGTGATCAAGAAGGCGTAATAACAGTGGGGAGGACCAACTTGGCCCTCCCCACCGTATTTAGTCTGCCTTCAGACACTCGGGCAAGACGCTTGCAACCGCATCCATCGCCTGCGGCTTTAGGTACTGCTCGTTGAGTCGTGCCTTTTTGTAGGCGTAGCGGGTTTCTGCTGAGTATTTGACCAGCACATCGGTGAAGAATCGTTCCCAGCTTAAATAATCGCGACTTTCGACATAGCTTGAGGGATTCTCGAGGATCTTGGGAATGTCGCTGCTGGGTATGAGCCCGGAGCGCAGGAGTGTCCACTCAAATGATTCCGGGAGGACAAGCGAACATTCTTGTAAACGCGCTGCCCCAGTACCTTTTCGATGTAGGGGCCAAACGCTGCGCCGTCTCCTATGGCAAGGATGTTTTGCTCGGGACATTCATGAATCGTTCGTTTTAGATTCGCTACGCCGGTAGCGGTATAGCAGGGGATTCCCAGTCGGTTGCAAAGGGCGCTGTAGAATTGATAGCCAGACTTGCTGTCCTCGACAACTACGGCGTCGGGTATCTCGAATCCAACATTTAGATCCTGATACAACATGCTTGCCGTGTGGTCATATAGCGGTTTGGTCACCGAGTAGAAGCGCCTGTCGCTCTTACGGCCATTGATTGTTTTGCTCGTCGTGTTGACTAGCTTCAGGATCTCATCGACGCTGTAGGGGAGCTCGTTGGCGTCGCGACGAGATATCAGAACAAAATAGTTGGACGAGCCGTTGACGGCTTTGGCGAAGTCTTTTGAGTAGATAAACTCGTTGCCCTCATCTAGAAAGACGATTGAATCTTCGATAATCGACAGCTCGCGCTCCCAGCGTCTGCCGGAAAGCGTTTCGCAAGGCACGTCGCAGCTGAGTATAACGCCGCTTTCCGGTCCTCGGTCGTTGTAGTCGCGAATCATCGAGATGAGCGTCGTTTTGCCCGTGCCGCTGTTGCCGCGTATAAAGGAAATATTGCGTTTAAACGTGAGTGTGTATTTGACCTTTGCACGCTCTACGACAACGGTATGCGTTCCCTTCATTACTCATCAACATCCAAAAAGTCATTCGTGGCGCCAACAAACTCCTGCATGTTTTTGACGATACGGCCATCGTTTTCAATGCGGATTTCAAAGTTCTTCCAGGGGAATTTCATGATGTGGTAAAGGGTCACCAGTACATCCTGCTCTTTGCCGATTTTGAGTAGCCAGCGGGCACAGTTGTCTCCGCAGGTAGATGCGTTGAACACCATATTTGGGAGATTGCGCACCAGCAGCAGCGTCTTAACGCCGCCGGACAGTTCGAGTGGGGTGATCGAGCCCAGCTGTTTGCTTACGATGTTGTGGGGACCGATGAGCTCTGATCCGTCCACGCTTTTAATAATCTGTGCGGCCATAGGGTCTTCGAACCATGAGTCCAAGTATGAGTTCCTAAAATAGGTTTCGGTATCGTAGATGGAACCGGGGTAATCCCCCAGATGGATGCTTAACATGCGCGTCTCCAGACGTTGTGTGACTGCAATGATTATATGCCAGTAATAAAGTGCCGCCAGTAGCGAGGTTGCTGCTGGCGGCACTGGCATTATTAGCGTGTGAATCGCGTTGATGGATTTGCTCGCGAGGCTACTTTTCGAGACGTTCCCTCAGCAGCTCCATCGCGTGTGCGTAGCCCTGCAGGCCCTCGCCGGTGATGGTGGTGAAGCAGGCCAGGTGCGCATAGCTCACCTGGCGGAAGTCCTCGCGTGTTTCGACGGCGCTGATGTGGACCTCCACAGCCGGGATGGCGACGGCCTTGAGGGCGTCCAGGATGGCCACGCTCGTGTGCGTATAGGCAGCCGGGTTGATGACGATGCCGTCGACCTTGCCGTAGGCCTCCTGGATCTTGTCGACGATGCTGCCCTCGTGGTTAGACTGGAAAACCTCGACCTCGTCGAAGCCCTGTGCGGCGCCCGCTTCCTGGCAGATCTGCACTAAGCGGTCGTAGTTGTCGTTGCCATAGATGCCCGGCTCGCGAATGCCGAGCATGTTGAGGTTGGGGCCGTTGATGACGAGTGCTTTCATGGTTGCTTCCTTTGCGGTTGAAAAACCACCACAAAGATGCCTGTCCCCTTTGTGGTGGTTTTGGTTAGAGAGCGGGTGGGAGGGTCTCGAGGACGGCGCGGGCGGTGTTGGCGGCGCAGTCGCGTGAGTCGATGATGTAGTCGGCCCAGGCGCGGTAGCGCGGCATGCGCTGCTCGGCCAGCTTGTCGATGCCGTCGCGGGCGGTGATAGGGCGTCCCTTGTGGGCGAGTTCGTCGAGCTTGCGGTTGAGCATCACGATCTGGCTGTTTTGGTGCAGCAGCGGGTAGTTCTCGTCGCGCGTGACCACGCCGCCGCCGGTGGAGAGCACCAGGCCACTGCGCTTGGAGATGTCGGCCAGCGCCGCCGTCTCCTGCTCGCGGAAGGCCGCCTCGCCGCGCTCGACGATAAAGTCGGCGCAGGGCATGCCGAGGCGCTCCTCGAGGGCGCGATCGAGGTCGATGTGCTCGCGGCCCGTGAGCTGGGCGATCTGCTCACCCACGCGGGTCTTGCCCGAGCCCGGCATGCCAATCAGGGCGATGTTCTGCTCGCGGCGTGACAAGCGCTCCGTCACATCCAGGATGCGCTTGCGCGGGGTAATCTGGCCGGTGTAGCGCTCGACAGCTTGTGCCGCTTGGGCCACAAGCATGAGCAGGCCACCGATGCAGGGGATGCCGCGGCGCTCAGCCTCGAGCATCAGGCCCGTGCGGGCAGGGTTGTAGACAATGTCGATGACGCCCTCGAGCGCATCGAGGCCTTCGAGCGCGCAGGGGGCGTCGGGGCAGTGAGGGAACATGCCGGCGGGCGTGCAGTTGACGAGCAGGGCGGCGTCGGATTGCTGCGCGATGTTGCCGTAGTTGACCTCGCTCGTGCGGCCCACGGGCACAACGATGGCGCCCAGATCTCCCAGCACCACACTTGCCGTGGTGCCGGCGCCGCCGGTGGCTCCGAGCACGAGAACCTTCTTGCCGGTAACCTCAACCCCCAGCTCCTCGACCAGGCACTGAAAACCGAAATAGTCAGTATTGTCGCCGCGCAGGCGGCCGTCGGGCAGGCGCGTGATGGTGTTGATGTTGCCCATGCGCTCGGCGAGCGGGCTCAGTTCGTCCAGGTAGTCCATGACGGCGCGCTTGTAGGGGATGGTCACGTTGGTGCCCTCCCACTCGTCGCCGGTCATAAAGGCCGCGAGGTCCTCGGGCTCGCGCTCAAATCGCACGTAGTCGAGCCCCGCGAGTTCTTTGTAGATGGTCGGGGTGTAGCTGTGGCCCAGTACGCGGCCTAGCACGCCGTAGGGGCGGGTTGCGGCAGTATCGGTCATCTAGAGCACCTCCGTGTAGCTGCCAAAGTAGGTGAAGCTCTCGCACACGTCGTCGATCGAATCGAGCAGGTCGTCGAGGGCCTTGCTGCCAAAGGGACAGTCCAGGTCAAAGTAGAACATAAACTCAAAGTCGCGACCGGGGATGGGGCGGCTCTCGAGCTTGATGAGGTTGATATTGAGTGCGTAGAAGCGCTCGAGCACGCGATAGAGGGCGCCCGGCTCGTTGGCCGTGGTGATCATGAGCGAGGTGCGGTTGGCACCGGGATAGACGCGTGGCTCGCGGCTGATGACGACAAAGCGCGTGTAGTTGTTGTCCGAGTCCTGGATGTTGGACTCCAGCACCTCCAGGCCATAGAGTGTCGCGCAGCTGCGCGATGCGATGGCGGCAACATCGGTGCGCCCGGAGTTGGCGACCATCTCGGCCGACATGGCCGTGTTTGGGTACTTGGTGGCGTGCAGGTCGTGGGACTCGATAAAGCCGGCACACTGGGCAATGGCTTGGCCGTGGCTGTAGACCTCGCGCACGTCGGCGAGCTTGGTGCCGGGCTTGACGAGCAGGTTGTGGTCGATCTTGAGTCGCAGCGAACGCACGATGTGGAAATCGAACTGGGCGAGCAGGTCGTAGACGGCGTTGACCGATCCGGCGGTGGAGTTCTCGATGGGCAGCACGCCAAACTCGCAGAAGCCGTCGCGCACAGCGCGCATGACGCCTTCGAAGGTCTCGAAAAACGCGATGTCGGGCACGTCGAAGAGTTTGCACGCGGCGATCTGGCTATAGGCACCTTCCACGCCCTGGCAGGCGACGGTGGCCGTTTGAGGGAAGGGCGTGTCGGAGGCTGCAGCCGTGGCGTGTGCCTTTTGCGAGACGGTGATGCCCTTGAGCTCGTTGATGTAGCGCTGCTGCTCGGCCTTGCTCATGCTCATGAGGAGGCGGAACAGGGCGATGGTCTGTGCCTCGTAGCGCTCGGGCGCGCGGCTGGCGAGGTTGTTGAGCTTGGAGCGCTCGCGGGCGGGGTCGAAGACGGCCTTGCCCATCTCGATTTTTGACTTGGCGACTTCGGTGGCAATGTCCATGCGCTCGACAAAGCTGTTGAGGAGCGTGGTATCGATGCCATCGATGGCCTGGCGGATGTCAGCAAGGTCCATGGAGGCCCCTTTCGTGAATGGTTGCCTGGGGTAGTTAATTTGGGACGGGGCTTTTTTAGCTACCCTTTGATTGTCGACGAATCGATGAGAGCCAGGGCAAATATCAACTGGCATATGGGGGTAGCTAAAATAGCCCCGTCCCAAATTAACTACCCTTGGGGTGGGTGGACTAAAGCTGGGCGGCGTCCTCGAGGAGGGCGTCCCAGATGGCCAGCGCTGCGGCTGCTTCGGCTACGGGGACAGCTCGGGGGACGATGCAGGGATCGTGACGGCCGTGCACCGAGAGTTCGACATTTTCCATGGCGTCCATGTCCACGGTCTGCTGCTCGCGGCCAATGGAGGGCGTCGGCTTTACGGCCATGCGCCACATGACGGGCGCGCCGGTCGAAATGCCGCCCAGGATGCCGCCGGCGTTATTGGACTCGACCTCGATCTCGCCGGTCTCGGCATCGATGCGATACGGATCGTTGTTCTCGCTGCCGCGCATGGCGGCCACGGCAAAGCCCATGCCAAACTCCACACCCTTTACGGCGGGAATGCCAAACGCGATTTGCGCGATGCGGTTCTCGATGCCGTCGAACATGGGGTCGCCGATGCCTGCAGGCAGGCCGTAGATGCCACACTCCACGATGCCGCCGATGCTGTCGAGTTCGTCGCGCGCGGCTAGGATCTCCTCGCGCATACGGCCGGCTGCGGCGGCGTCAATGCACGGCAGATCGTTCGTAAGGATCGCCTTGCGGTCGGCCTCGCGATAGACCATATCGTCCATCGGCAGGTCGGAGATGCCGCCGATTTGCGCCACGTGAGCCATCACCCGAATACCGCGGGCCTCGAGTGCCTGCAGCGCAATGCCGCCGGCGATGCATAAGGGGGCCGTTAGGCGGCCGGAAAAATGCCCGCCACCAGCGACATCGTGCATGTTGTGATACTTCACGCGCGCAGGGAAGTCCGCATGTCCGGGACGGGGCTTGCGGCGCAGCTCGGAGTAATCCTTGGAGCGCGTGTTGGTGTTCTCGATAATCGCGGCGATGGGCGCGCCGGTGGTATGTCCATCGACAACACCGGCGATGATGTGGGCGGCGTCGGCCTCGCGGCGCTTGGTTGCGGTCTCGTCGCGACCGGGGGCGCGACGGTCGAGGAAGGCTTGCAGCTTCTCCTGGTCCACGGCGATGCCCGCCGGGATGCCGTCGAGTGAGCAGCCGATAGCAGGGGAGTGCGACTGGCCGAAAATGCTCAGATGCAAAACGTTGCCAAAGGTCGAGGACATGCTATTCCTCCTCGAGTGTGACCTTGCCGCCCAGCAGGCGGTAGTGGTCGAAGAAATCGGGATAGGACTTGTTGACGGCCTCGGCGCCGTGGATCACGACCTCGCCGGTGGCGCGGCTCGCGGCGATGGCGGCCATCATGGCGATGCGGTGGTCGTTGTGCGAATCGACCTCACCGCCGGTGAAGGCATCGACGCCCTTGATGATGAGGTCATCGCCGGCAATGCGCACCTGCGCGCCCAGCGCGGTGAGCTCGCGGGTGGTGGTGGCCAGACGGTCGGATTCCTTGATGCGCAGACGGGCGCAATCGCGGATAAAGGTGCGGCCCTGTGCCAGTGAGGCCACGGCCGAGATAACGGGCACGAGGTCGGGAATGTCGTGGGCACTCATCTCAAAGCCGGCGAGCTTGTCGGACTGCACGGTGGCGGCGTTGGTGGAACGCACGATGCGGGCGCCAAAGCGCGAAAGCGCGGCAAGTACGTTGCGGTCGCCCTGTGCGGAGCTCAGGGATACACCCTCGACGGTGATGGGGTCGGTGCCGATGGCGCCGGCACACAGCCAAAAGGCAGCGTTGGACCAGTCACCCTCGACGGCCACGCTGCCGGGCGTGCGATACGAGCCACTGCTCACGCGGAAGTTCGTGACCTCGGGCTGGCCGTCCCGGGCGGGAATACGCTCGACGTTGACCTCGACGCCAAAGGCCTTCATTGCCTGGATCGTCAGGTTGATGTAGGGGCGGCTCTCAATGAGGCCGGTCACCTGCACGCAGGAGGGCTGGGCGAGCAACGGGGCTGCCAGCAGCAGGCCCGAGATGTACTGCGAGCTCACATTGCCCGGCAGCATAAAGGTGCCCGGGCGCATGCGTCCGCTCGTCTTGAGCGGAAAACCGCCCAGACCCTGTAGGTCGCAGCCGGCGGCGATAATCTCGTCCGAGAGCGGGG
This sequence comes from uncultured Collinsella sp., assembly GCA_902469055.1. GTDB lineage: Bacteria > Actinomycetota > Coriobacteriia > Coriobacteriales > Coriobacteriaceae > Collinsella. Next base: position 114,995 of record CABRBC010000022.1, on the reverse strand, counting down.
ACAGCGGACGGGCGCCCAAGCGTCCCTGACCCACAAAAGTTGCTTCTGCGCCCAGCGCGCAGGCGACGGGCAACATAAAGCGGAGCGTGGAGCCGCTTTCGCCGCAGTCGAGCGTGCCGCCGGCAAGGGCCTTGAGCAGGCCAAACTCAACACTCTTCATGGTGGGGTGGACTTGGAAGCCGTCCTCGACAGTCTCGATGCGGGCGCCGAGCGCCGTGAGGCAACGCACCGTGGCCTCGATATCGGCGCAGGTAGTGTTGCAGGTAACGTGCGTCTCGCCGTTGGCAAGCGCGGCGCAGATGATGAGGCGATGCGCCATCGACTTGGACGCGATGGCGGGAACGTTGCCCTTGAGCGGGGACGGGGTGATGCGGGCTAGCATGCGGAAGCGTCTCCCTTCTGGCCGAGGCCCTCGGCAATTAAATCGTGGAAGGTGGAAAGCGGCGTGCGGTCGATGCTGCAACGGCCAATGCCATGCGGAATTACCAGGTCGATGGTGTCGCCCGCGCGCTTTTTATCGTGGAGTGCCTCGGCAAAGACGGCGTCGGCGGAAAGCTCGCAGCGGGTCTTGAGGCCGTGACGTGCACAGAGCTCCTCGATGCGCCCCGGCAGTTCGGCGTCGCAAATGTCATGTAGCGCTGCGGCGCGCGTGATGATGCCCATGCCGATCGACACACAGTTGCCGTGTCCGAGCTCAAAGTGCTCGCAGGCCTCGACGGCGTGTCCGGCGCTGTGTCCAAAGTTGAGGAGCTTGCGCTGGTTGGTTTCGCGCTCGTCGGCGACGACCACGGCGCGCTTGATGTCGATATTACGGGCGATGATGAGCGCTACGCGGGCCACATCGCGGTTGAGCAGCTCCAGCGTGAGCGGGGTCTTCTCCAGCTCGGCGAAAAGCTCCGGGTCGGCGATCACGGCGTGTTTGACAACCTCGCCGCAGCCGTCGGCGAACTGCTCGGGCGTGAGGGTGGCCAGGCACCCCACGTCGGCGATAACCACGCTCGGCTGCCAAAAGGCGCCGGCCAAGTTCTTGCCTGCAGCCAAGTCGATGGCGGTCTTGCCGCCCACCGACGAATCCACCATGGCGAGCAGGCTCGTCGGGATCTGCACAAACTTGCAGCCGCGCATGTAGGTAGCGGCCACAAAGCCCGCCACGTCGCCCACGACGCCGCCGCCGAGTGCCACGATCACGTCGGAGCGCGAAAGCTCGTGCTCGGCCACAAACTCCAAAATTGCAACATAGGTTTCGGCGCGCTTATGGGCCTCGCCGGCCTCGAAGGTGCAGATGCTCACCTCGTAGCCTGACGCCTCCAGGCTCTGCTTAACGGGCATCTGGTAGAGCGGGCCCACGTTGGTGTCCGTCACGATGACGGCCTTGGTGCCGCCAGCAGTGGCGCGCACGAGCGGTCCCGCCTGCTCCAGCAAAAACGTGCCAACATGCACCTGGTAGGGGCGTGCAGTGTCGATATCGATGGTAATCGCCATAAGCTTCGGTCCTTTCGACCTGGCGTGATAGGTGGTTTAGTGGGAGGCCTCGTCGTCGAGCGCGCGCTTGATACGGTCGCCCTCGGCAAGGAGGTTCTCCAGATAGCGCTGGTCGTGGTCTTTGAGCGCTCGGCTGTAGGCTCCGAGTGCCTCGATCAGATGGTCAATCTCGAAGGCGAGCGCGTCGGCGTCGTCGATCATGAGCTCGGACCACATCTGGGGGTTGAGGTGCGCCACGCGGGTAAGGTCGCGGTAGCTACCGGCCGAAAACCCGTGGTGAACCTGGGCGGTCGGGCTTTTGACGTAGGCGTTTGAGACGACGTGTGCGAGCTGGCTCGTGAAGGCGATGACGCGGTCGTGCTCGGCGGCGCTGGTCACGCTGAACTTGCCAAAGCCCAAGGGGCGCACCATCTCGCGCACCTGGCCCAAAAGCTCCAGTTTGAGCGCATCGTCCACCGCGGGCGGCACGAGCACGAGTGGCGCGCCCTGGAACAGGTCGGCGCGGGAGTGCGCATAGCCCGAGTACTGCGTGCCCGCCATGGGGTGCGCGCCCACAAAGTAAAAGCCGTGCTCGCGGGCAAGCTCAAAGGCGCGCTCGCACACGATGCCCTTGACGCCCACCGTGTCGATCACCACGGGGCCCATGATGGCCTCGGTGTCGGTGGCGTCGGCGAGCGCCTGGGCGTGCGCCTCGAGCCACTCGATGCATGCCTCGGGATAGCAGGCAAGGACGATGATGTCGCATTCGCCGAGTGTCTTGTCGTTGAGCTCTCCGGCGACAGTGCCCATGCTGGCAGCCGTCATGACATCGTCATCGGGGTCCCAGGCCAGCACTCGGACGCCCGCCTGCGCATAGCCGCGGGCAAAACTGCCGCCGATGAGGCCAAGGCCGACGATGCCGGCACACTTGGGGCCGCCCTGGTTAACGCGCGCGTTTCTCGCCGTACCCATGGGCTACTCCATGGTCTCTTGGCAGACAACCTCGCGGATGGCTCGGATGCGGCGCATGGTGTCGTCGAACTGATCGGGGGTGAGGGCCTGGGCGCCGTCGGACCAGGCGCGGCTCGGCTCGTCGTGGACCTCGATCTCCAGGCCGTTGGCACCACAGGCGGTCGCGGCGAGCGCCATGGGCTCAACGTAGCGGGTGTAGCCGGTGGCGTGGCTGGGGTCGGCGACGACGGGCAGGTGCGACAGGTGGTGCAGCACCGGCACGGCGTTGAGGTCGAAGGTATTGCGGGTGCGGGTCTCGAAGGTGCGGATGCCGCGCTCGCACAGGATGACGTTGTCGTTGCCCTCGCTCATGATGTACTCGGCGGCCATGAGCAGCTCATCGATCGTGCCGGACATGCCGCGCTTAAGCAAGACCGGAGTCTTGGTCTTGCCGACCTCTTTGAGCAGAGGGAAGTTCTGGGCGTTGCGGGCGCCGATCTGCATGACGTCGATGTTCTTGTCCAGGAAGACCTGCACGTCGCGTGGGTCCATGATCTCGGTGACGATCGGCATGTCGAGCTCGGCAGACGCCTCGCACAGCAGGTCGAGGCCGGCAGGGCCCATGCCCTGGTAGGCGTAGGGGGAGGTGCGGGGCTTGTAGGCACCGCCGCGCAGCATCGTGGCGCCGGCGGCCTTTACGCGACGTGCGATGCGGATGAGGTTCTCGCCCTCGACGGAGCAGGGACCGGCGATGACCTGGAACTGGTCGCCGCCGATCTTGACGCCGTGGCCGCAGTCGATGACGGAGTCCTCGGGGTGGAACTTGCGGTTGGCGCGCTTGAACGGCTCGGAGACGCGCTGCACACGCTCGACGACATCCATGGACTCGAGCAGGAACGGGTCGATCTTGGTCGTATCGCCCACCAGGCCGATGATCGTCTCGTTCTCGCCGCGCGAGACATCGGTCTTCAGGCCCTTTTTCTCAATCCAGCTGACGATATGGCCGACGGCCTCGTCGCTGGCGCTCTGCTTTAAAATTGCAATCATGGTGTGCCTCTCACCTCGATGGATAATCCTTGCAAAAACGGCCCGCATCGCGAGCCGTGTATATATGGTGCATGAGAGTTTATACTATCTGACTCGCTTTTGCCTTCTAAAGCGGGCCGTTGCGCCGCGTCTCCCACGTAATTGCAAAGCTTTTTCTTTTATTTTGATAGCCCGTGGTGCACTTGGGTATAATGCCAAACGTTGGCCCTATTAGCTCAGGGGATTAGAGCGTCTGCCTCCGGAGCAGAAGGCCGTTGGTTCGAATCCAACATGGGGCACCATCGAACGTAAGACCGTCCGAACCTCGCATGGTCCGGGCGGTTTTCTTATACCGACGCGACGTGATGGGACGTGGTATGGCAGCAACGGATATCGAGCGCGGACTCTCAACCGCCGAGGTCGAGGAGCGCATCGCCGCCGGTAAGATCAACCGCAACATGGAGCTCAAGACCAAGTCGGTCAAAGAGCTCATCATCGAGAACCTCTGCACGCTGTTCAATTTGATCAACGTGATCTTGGCGTTCCTGGTCATTTTGACCGGTTCGTTTAAGAACCTGACGTTCCTGTTTGTGGTGTTCCTCAATACCGCTATTGGCGTCATTCAATCCATGCGGTCCAAGAAGATGGTCGATAAGCTCACGCTGCTGACCTCTAAGAAGGCCATCGCGGTGCGCGACGGTGCCGAGGTGGAGCTCGACTTGGACCAGATCGTGCTCGACGACATCATCCGCCTGGGGCGCGGCGACCAGATTCCCGCTGACGCCGTGGTGGTTTCCGGCGAAGCGCTCGTGAACGAGAGCCTGCTGACGGGCGAGAGCGACCTTATTAAGAAGCAGCCCGGTTCCGAGCTCATGAGCGGCAGTTTTATCGACTCGGGCCTGCTGCGCGCTCGCGTGATCCATGTCGGCGCCGACAACTACGTGGCTAAGATCAATAACGAGGCCAAATACGTCAAAAAGGTCAATTCCGAGATCATGAACGCGCTTAACGCCATCGTGCGCTTTGCGAGCATCATCATGATCCCGCTCGGTTTGGCGTTGTTTGCCTCGAGTGTGAGCGAGCTGTGGGATGCCGCGGGAACCCCGGGCGATAGCGCGCTTTCGTGGTGCTTCTCCGAGCTGTTGGCTGGTCATGTGCCTTCGTCGGCGCTGCTGTCCACGGTGGGTGCCCTGCTGGGCATGATCCCGCAAGGCCTGGTGCTGCTGACCTCGTCGGTGCTCGCCATCGCCACGGTGCGCCTGGCCCGCCGCAAGGTGCTGGCACAGCAGCTCTACTGCATCGAGACGCTCGCTCGCGTTGACGTGCTGTGCCTGGACAAGACGGGCACCATCACGTCGGGCCGTATGGAGGTCGAGGGCACGTATCCGCTGCCTGTTGAGGGTGTTGGCTTTGGCGTGGACTCGGACGAGGCGGCTGTTCCCGTCGATACCACAGTGCTCGATTTTGCGCTGGCTAACGTGGCACGTGCGACTTCGGCCGATGCCAACGAGACCTGCCAGGCGCTGCTCAACTATTACGCCGATCGCCCGGTCGAGGTGTCCGAGCCGCTGTCGGTCATTCCATTCTCGTCGTCTAAAAAATGGAGCGGCGCTTCTTTTGCGCAGGGCTCCTACGTAATGGGCGCCGCGCAATTTGTGCTCTCTGATCGTGCGTTTGCCCAGGTCGAGAACCGTGTCGCCGAGCTTGCCGATACCTGCCGCGTGCTCGTGGTGGCGCGCGTGGACGGCTTTACGCCCGATGGGGATATGGTGGGCGAGGCCGAGCCCGTGGGATTTGTGACCATCCGCGACGAGATTCGTACCTCGGCGGCCGAGACCATCGGCTACTTTAACGAGCAGGGCGTGACCCTCAACGTGATCAGCGGCGACGACCCACGTACGGTGTCGTCGATCGCGCGCGTGGTGGGCGTGCCGGGGGCGGACGCTTATGTGGACGCCACGACGCTCGATACGCCGGCCAAGCTCGATGCCGCAGTGGACCGCTACCATGTCTTTGGTCGTGTGACCCCGCAGCAGAAGCGCGAGCTCGTGCAGGCGCTCAAGCGCCGCGAGCACACCGTGGCCATGACGGGCGACGGCGTCAACGACGTGCTGGCGCTCAAGGAGGCCGACTGCTCCGTCGCCATGGCGGCCGGCTCCGATGCCGCGCGCAACGTGGCCGAGATCGTACTCGTCGACAACGATTTTGCCTCGATGCCCGCCGTGGTGGCCGAGGGCCGTCGCTCCATCAACAACCTGCAGCGTTCGGCCTCACTGTTCCTGACCAAGACGCTGTTCTCGATGGGCCTGGCGGCGCTGTGTATCGCGCTGCCGCCGTACCCCTTCGAGCCCATCCAGATGACGCTCATTAACTTCTTCTGCATCGGCGCGCCGGGCTTTGTGTTGGGCCTGGAGCCCAACAATGCTCGTGTGAAGGGTGCGTTTTTGAGCAACGTACTCAAGCGTGCACTGCCGGCGTCGATTGCGGTCATTTTGGCTGCGGCGCTCGATATCTTTGTGGCGCGCGTGTTTGGCTTTAGCCAGCTCACGCTGTCTACGATGTGCCTGCTTACGTCGTGCGCGGCGAGCGTCAGCCTAATCTGGCGCATCTCGCAGCCTCTCACGCCCTTACGTGTGGTGCTCTTTGTGTTTGTAGTCGCCGGCATCCTGGTGGGCGTTATCGGATTCCCGGAGCTGCTGTCTATTGCCAACCTGTCGATGGGCCAGATGGTTATCTTGGCTGTTATCGTGGTCTTTACCTGCTCGGTGTTCTTTAAGCTCGCCACGATGATGGATTCGCTCAAGCCGCGTCGTCGTCATGCCGCAACTGGTTTTGGCCGCGGTGTGCGCGTCCGCCTGGGTCGCGGTGGCGGCAAGGTGAGCTCGACGGGCTCGACGGCCGAACGTTTTGCCAAGCGCGTCGCCGCCGACATGGCGCAGCGCCGCGAAGATCGCACCGCTCGCGAGGCCGAGGCCCGCGCACTCGAGGGCGTGGCCCAGGCCCAGCCCAAGAAAAAGAAGAGTGCCGGAGCCAAGCGCTCTCGCGTGACCAAGTCCGCCCAAGGCATCAAGGTCTCGATGCCAAGCAAAAAGAAGAAGTAGCTACGCCCTAGCGATGTTGAATTGGTGCCTTGTTCCTGTGGGGCCGTGGCGATGTTATGCTCTAACCTCGATTGTTTGAATTGCTTCGAAAAGAGGATGCCGTGATCTGCCCGCATTGCCTTAAGACTATCGAGGACGGCGCCTCGTTCTGCCCCTACTGCAACGCCTATGTGGGTCCGGGCGATGGCCCCGAGCACACCGAGTTCGTGTTCTGTGAGGGCTGCGGTGCCCGTCTTTCTCCGCATGATCGTACGTGCCCCAAATGCGGACGCCCCGCTCCGGGTATCCTCTCCGAGGACGCGGCCGCATCCGACCTGGCAGCGGGCCGCACGGCGGGCTTTCCGCGCCTAACGCAAGAGCAGATCGATACCGAGGTGCCGCATGCGCCAGCCTCTGCCGCTGCGGTGCTCTCAGACGCCGCCGACCCCAATGAGACTTGCGTGCTGCCGGCTTTCGATAAGGATTTTGGTATCCCCAAGGTCGACATTCCCACGCCCGTTTCACTGCATGACGATGCTCAAAAACCCAAGCGCAAAGTGCATCCCGACGAGGACGCCTATCACAAGCACAAGCGTCATATCCCCAAGCCGCTCATCGTCATCGCGGTCCTTGCCGTCGTTTGTGGCGGTGCCTATTGGTTCGTGACGACCGACCCCATGGGTGTTATGCCCGGCTTCTATGACCAGTTTGGCCAGGCCGCGCAGACGACCTTCCCTACGCGCCAAAAGGGTGAGGCGACTGAGGACGATACCAAGCAGGACGATTCTGCCGAGGTGGTCCAGGAAGAAACCGTGCTCACCGATGATCAGCTCTATACCAGGCTCGACGGTCTGTATCAGACCATCGTGTCCTACGGTGACGAGGACCAGATCGGCGAGGTCATCGATTCTTTTAACAACGGCTATCTTCGAACGCCGCTGTCCACCCGTCAGGAGCTGTCGCAGAGTGCCTACGCCCTGCGCGACCAGATCAAAAAGACGCAAGATGAGCTCAACAACCTTAAGTATCAGGACGATACGGTCTATGCGGACGACATCGCCCACTTAAAGCAGCTTGCCGAGTGGATGTATGAGCGCGTCGACGTGATTTGCCAGAGCTGGGACATCTCGCTGGCCATTCCCGATGGCGAGTCGATGAGTTCCCACCAAAGCGAGATCCTGGCGCCCATCGCGCAGAGTGGCAACAGCGCGCTGAACCAGTACGACGCCAATGTGGGTTCCTGGAAGCCGCAGCAGCGTTCCTAAAATTAGTTCGCCATAGTCGGCATAACCTACGTGCGCAATTGATGTAAGCGCATGCTTATTGCTACAATTCGTACAAATATGCTTTAAACGCACGAGGAAGGAACCACATGTTTGGTTTTAAGAAAGAGCTCTACACGCCTGAGTATCAGCTTGCCGGCGACGAGTGCGCCGTTATCGAGACGTCGAAGGGTACCATCAAGGTCAAGTTTGACGGCGAGGGCGCTCCCATTCATGTCGCGAACTTCTGCGAGCTTTCCACGATGGGTTTCTATGATGGCCTTAAGTTCCATCGCTATGTGCCCGGCTTTGTCATTCAGGGCGGCGACCCCAATACCCGCGATATGTCCGGCGCCGACGTCGCTGCCGGTCTTGAGGGCCCCGACGGCATGCCCGGTACCGGTGGCCCCGGCTACTGCATCAAGGGCGAGTTTGCCACCAATCCGCGCAACAGCCATGTCGATGGCGCCCTTGCCATGGCACGCTCCATGGATCCCGATTCCGCGGGTTCGCAGTTCTACTTCTGCTTGGGTGCCCAGCATAACCTCGATTCCGGTTACACCGTCTTTGGTACCACGGTCGAGGGTCTCGATGTGATTTCGCAGCTGCGTGCCGGCGACGAGATCGTCCATGTCGAGATCGTTCACGAGTAAAGGGGATTTCCTTGAATAGCCAGCTGATCCAACAGGGCCGTGCCGCTTACCGCGCGGGTGATTTTTCCGCTGCAGCCCAGATGCTTGGGGCGGCAAAAACTCCCGATGAGATTATGGGCGAGGCCGATCACCTTCGTGGCAACGCCTTGATGCACCTGGGCATGTATGCCGAGGCCGCCGAGGCCTACGCCGCTGCCCTCAATGACGGCACCTACGGCAAGCGCGGCGCGCTGCTCACCAACCGCGGCAAGGCACTCGCCGCCGTGGGCGACTACACGACGGCCGCCCAGGCGTTCTCTGCTGCTACGCAGGATGCTTCCTATGCCACGCCGTTCAAGGCCTATCTGGGCCTGGGTAACGCGCTGTTCCAGTCGGGCGACTATGCCAACGCGGGTACTGCCTTCCGTCAGGCTGCCATCGACGGCGCCAATCCGGCTCCTGCCGCCGCACTGGGCGAGCTTGGTCGTTGCTTCATTAAGCTCGGCCGTCCGGCGGATGCCGTGGAGACCTACCGCACGGCTATCGACTTTGCCGGCCCCCGCGACGACACGCGTGCGCTCAACGCCGGCATGGGTCAGGCGCTTTCTGCCGCCGGCCGTCCCTCCGACGCACTCGACGCCTTTAACGCCGCTACTGCAGATGGCATCTACCAGCTCACCTCCGAGCAGGCCGATGAGCTTGCCCGCGTGCACGATTCGCTTGCCGCGCTGTCTGCCCAGACGGCTATGGCCACGGCTCCGACGCCCGCGATGGACGCTCCTGCCGTCGATCCGCTCGATCCTACGGGCGCGACCGGTCAGTTTATGCCCGATCCCTCGGACACCGGCTTCTTTACGCTGTCCGAGTCCGAGATGGTCCAGCAGGACCGTCAGGATCGTAAGCAGGCCAAGGTCCGTCGTCGCCATCGCCACACGGGTCTCAAAGTCTTCATCGTGCTGCTTCTGCTCATTTTGATCGCCGCGGGCGGTCTGGGCTTTGCCTACACGCGCGGCTTTGGCTTCCCGTCTCAGGAGTCTGTCGTTTCCGATCTGTTCCAGGCTGCCGGGGACGGTGACACCGCAAAGGCCGAGTCTTGCCTGGCCTCGAGTCTGTCCGAGGACGCCAAGTCGATGATCATCTCTTCGATTCCGCAGGGCGCCACCGTGTCCGTCGAGGGCATGGATCAGTCCATGACCGAGACGACCGCTAAGGTGAAGGCATCGCTGTCCAAGGGCGGCGAGCAGGAGTACACCGTCAAATTCGTGCGCTCCGACAACCATATCGGCTGGGCCGTTTCCTCGCTCGATATGGATTTCTCGGCTGCTGACAACCAGTAGTGACCTTATGGGATTTAGCTTTGCCCGGCGCTTCACCGCAAGTGAGGTGCCGGGCTTGCGCTAGTATGATGAGCTAGTAGTTTTCCAGCAATCATCCAACACATCAGGAGTTGCGTTGTTTTCTTTGATGGATATGTTCTTCGGTAGCTATGCGGGCGATCTTGCCATCGACCTCGGCACCGCAAATACGCTTGTCTCCGTGCGCGGCAAGGGCATCGTCATTCGTGAGCCCTCCGTCGTCGCCATCGACAAGAACGACGAGCGCATCCTGGCGGTCGGTATCGAGGCAAAGCGCATGCTTGGCCGTACGCCCGGCAACATCGTGGCCGTTCGTCCCCTGAAGGACGGCGTCATCGCCGACTTCGATGTTACCGAAGCCATGCTTCGCTACTTTATCGACAAGGCTTCCGAGAAGCGCTATCCGTGGACCCCGCGTCCGCGCGTTGTCGTCTGCGTTCCCTCCGGCGTCACGTCGGTCGAGAAGCGTGCCGTCTTTGAGGCCACGATCCAGGCCGGCGCTCGCCAGGCCTATCTGATCGAAGAGCCTATGGCCGCCGCTATCGGCGCCGATCTGCCCGTCGAGGAACCCACCGGCTCCATGGTCATCGACATCGGTGGCGGTACCACCGAGGTTGCCGTTATCGCTATGGGTGGCATCGTCGTCTCGCAGTCCATCCGTATTGCCGGCGACGAGTTCGATCAGGCCATCCTCACGCACGTTCGTGATGCCTACAACTTGGCCATCGGCGAGCGTACGGCAGAGGACATCAAGATCAAGGTCGGCTCCGCCGTGCCGCTCAAGGACGAGCTCGACGTCGAGGTCAACGGCCGCGACGTGATCACCGGTCTGCCCAAGACCGTGCGCATCGAGAGCGAGGAGATTCGTCGCGCGCTCAACAAGCCGCTCGACGAGATGGCCAAGGCCGTCAAGGACGCACTCGACGCTACGCCTCCCGATCTTGCCTCGGACCTTATGTACTACGGTATTTTGCTGACTGGTGGCGGCGCGCTGCTGCGCGGTCTCGACGTGCGCCTGCGCGATGAGACCGGTGTTTCGGTCAACGTCAGCCCCACGGCGCTCGATAACGTCGTTAACGGCTGTGCCCGCGTGCTCGAGGCCAATGCGTTTGATGGCGGCTTCGTCCAGACCAATGCTTAATTTCCAAAAGGTGGATTCCATTTGGCACGATCTTCGGGTTTCTCCACAAATCTGAATACCAAGCGACAATCAACGGGTATGCGCCCGTTGATTGTTTTCAGCCTGATTTCGGTGTTGCTGCTCACGTTTTACATCCGCGAGGGCGAGGCAGGACCGATTCATGCCGTGCGTTCGGGCGTGACGACGATTACCTCGCCGGTGCGCTTTGTGGGCTCGGCTGTGGCGGCCCCCTTCAATGCGATCGGCAACGTGTTCTCTAACCTTACGGCGTCGCAGGACACGCTTGACGAGCTTAAGAAGCAAAACGAGGAGCTGACCTCTAAGGTTGCTGAGCTCTCCGAGGCTCAAAAGACCGCCGAGCGTCTGGAGGGGCTGGTCGGCCTGCAGTCGACCTACAACCTCAAATCGACCGCTGCTCGTATCGTTGGTGCCTCGGGCGATGCCTGGACCTCGACCGTAACCATCGACAAGGGCTCTGCCGACGGCCTTACCATCAACATGCCCGTGACGAGTTCTGCCGGTGTTATCGGTCAGATTATCGAGGTATCGGCCAAGACCTCTACCGTGCGCCTTATTGGCGACGAGAACTCTGGTGTGTCCGCCATGGTACAGGACACGCGCGCCCAGGGCATGCTGCAGGGTCAGGCTGACGGCACGCTGCGTCTTGAGTACGTGAGCGTCGACTCCGATGTTAAGGTTGGCGACATCATCGTGACCTCGGGCATTGGCGGTGTATTCCCCAAGGGTCTACCGCTCGGCACCGTCTCGTCGGTTGAGAAGTCGGCAAACGACGTGTACTACACCATTGTGGTGCGCGCTCAGACCACGGCCGAGAACAACGAGGAAGTGCTGGTCATCACCTCGCTGACCGACGAACAGTCGGCTTCGGATGAGGACGTGAGCACCGCTAATAGCACGCCGCAGGGAACGTCGCGCGACGCTGCGACCAAGACGAAGGACGAGAGTTCGGATGACAGTTCCGACGCGTCCGAGACGACCGATTCCGGCTCGAGCGAATAGGGGGCATGTCCATGGATCTACACGAGCAGGGGATGAGCTCCCGTACGTTTGTAATCGCCGCCATCGTGTGCGTGCTGCTGCAGGCAGGCCTGGCACCGCAGATCTCCATTGCGGGCGGTCGCGTCAACTTCATGATTATCCTGGTGTGCCTAAGCGTGTTCTCGGGCGACCCGACCCGTGCCGTCGTGTGCGGTTTTTGCAGCGGCTTGTTCTATGACCTGTCCGCTGCCGTGCCGGTGGGCATTATGTCGCTCCTGCTGACCGTGGGTTCTTTTGCCCTGGTGCACAGCGCCGTCGGTCAGACGGGCGGTACCCCAAGTGCGCGCGGCGTCACTGTGGGCGCCTTCGCGCTCGTCATTAATGTGATCTACAGCATCATCTTGCTGTTTATGGGTTTGGAGACGAGCTTTGTCGTGGCGATCTTCGGCCATGCGCTGCCGTCCTCGATCCTGACGGGTCTGGTTGCCATTCCGTTTTTGATGTCCGGCGTCGTGCCACAGTCCGGCTATGGATTCTCCGCACGTGGCGGACGCCAGACGGGTATGCGCTTTAAGCCCAAGACCCGCAAGCTCAAATAGGGGAGGCCCGTAGATGTCTTCCCAGTTGACGGTTATTATCGCCGGTATCGTGCTAGTTGTGGCCATCGTGGTCGCACTGGTCATCATGCGTCGCGGCGATTCCCGTTTTACCTACGATACGCAGCATGGAACGACCCCGCGCGCCACCGAGGGCGAGGGCAATACCGCGGTGACCGCCTTTAAGGGCCGCTTTTCCATCCTCACCACGGGTGTGGGCGCGATGTTTGCGGCGCTCGCCGTCAAGCTGTGGGGCATGCAGATGGTCTCGTCGGACTATTACGAGAAGCAGGCCAATAGTAATCAGACTCGCACCGTTACCACTCCTGCTGTGCGCGGCCGCATCCTCGACCGCAATGGCGTGGCGCTTGTCCAGAACCGTCCCTCACTTGCTGTCGTGGCCTACCGCGACCTTGCCGAGGATGAGGTCCTGGTTCGCCATCTTGCCAACGTGCTTGGAATGCCTTACGTGGCGGTCCTTCGCAATATTCAGGACAATACAGAGGGCGCTCAGAGCCTGCATACCATCGCGACGGACGTCCGTCGCTCCACGGTTGCCTATATTCAGGAGCATGCCGGCGAGTTCCCGGGCGTCAAGATTGCCGAGCGTACCGAGCGCCAGTATCCATATGGCGAGACGGCATGCCATATCTTGGGCTATACCGGCACCATTACCTCCGAGCAGCTCGAGGCTCAGAATAAGAAAACCTCTGGCGATGATGATGCTTCTGCTGGCAAGATTACGTACCAGTCGGGCGATATCGTGGGCCAGGCGGGCGTTGAGAGCTACTACGAAAACCTGCTGCAGGGTATTCGTGGCGAGCAGACCGTCAAGGTCGATGCCTCGGGCAATGTGACCGGTCAGGCCGGTGCCGTGCCCGCGAAGGCCGGCTCCGACATTAAGCTCACGCTCGACCTTAAGATCCAACAGGCCTGTGAGACGGCGCTGGCGAGCGCTATCGAGCTTGCCAAGACCACTGGTTACAGTAATGCCGGTAACGGCGCCGTGGTGTGTCTCGATCCCAACAATGGCGAGATCCTGGGCATGGCGAGCCAGCCCAAGTTCGATCCGTCTGTCTTTATCGGTGGTGTCTCAAATGACGTGTGGACCGAGCTCAATGATGACAAGGGTTCGCACCCGCTGCTCAACCGCGCCATTAGCGGACAGTACATGTCGGCCTCGACCATCAAGCCGCTCTCGGCACTGGCCGGTCTTGAGTTTGGAACCTACACTTCAACGCAGACAACCAACTGCACGGGCTATTGGACGGGCCTGGGCAAGGCTTGGGGCAAGCGCTGCTGGCTGACGTCTGGCCACGGCACCATGACGCTGCAGTCGGGTATCGCCAACTCGTGCGACCCCGTCTTCTATGACATGGGCAAGGCGTTCTTTTATGACGAGCAACATTCCGAGGGCCTGCAGGAGGTCTTTCGTCGCTGGGGCCTAGGCAAGACCTGCGGTATCGATCTGCCGAGTGAGGGCGCGGGCCGTATTCCCGATGCCGAGTGGAAAGAGTCGTACTTCACCGACGCATCTGCCGAGGACCGCAAGTGGAATGCCGGCGATATGACTAACATTGCTATCGGCCAGGGCGACATCCTGGTGACGCCCCTGCAGATGGCGTGCGCCTATATGGGTCTTGCCAACGGCGGCAAACAGTACGTGCCTCACGTGTTTTTGTCTGCCGTGTCGCGCGATGGCGACGGTGATGCCTATAAGTACAACGGCAAGGGCAAGAAGAAGCGCCTGGAGGCCAAGATCAACAGTGATTCGGATTTGGCTCTTGTTCGCAACGGCATGCATGACGTGATTTACACGGCATCGACGTCCCTGGCGGCTCACTTTGGCACCCTGACGCCGCAGGTATACGGCAAGTCGGGCACGGGCGAGAAAAGTGGCGAGGACGAATACGCGTGGTTCTGCGCCTATGCACCGGCCGATGATCCCAAGTATGTCATCGCTACCGTCCTGGAGCAGGGCGGCGGCGGCTCAGATACCGCGATGCATGTCGTGCGCGACGTGCTCGGCGTGATTTATGACGAGCCCGATACCTCTTCGGCCTCGGGCGATTCTTCGGTTCGATAGGAGGTTGCGATGGATTTTTCTCCGGCGGATCTGTTCCGTTCAACCAAGACCGGCTCTCGCAGCAGCCTGGACCGCGTCAACAAGCAACTTTCGGCCTCGCGCGGCACGTTTCGCCAAAAGGTGCATATCGGTGTGCTCGTGGCCACTGTGGCGCTCGTCGCCTACGGTGCCATCATCATCTGGTCGGCTTCGCAGTTTAAGGCCGATGCTTCGTTCTCACGCCATCTGCTGGGAATCGGCATCGGAGCGGTGCTGGCGGTGTTGGTCTGGCGTACCGACCTGCGCGGTATTTCCAATTTCTCGACGGCGTTGCTCGTCATCGACCTGATCGTGATCTTCTCGCCCAAGATTCCGGGCCTGTCCTATACGGGCGGTCTGGGCATGACGGGCTGGATCAAGATTCCCGGTATCGGTTTGACGTTCCAGCCGGTTGAGCTTGCCAAGCTCATCACCATCTTCTTTATTGCTACGCTTGGCTCGCAGTATAACGGTCGCATCGATACCGTTCGCGACTACGTCAAGCTCTGCGGCATGCTGTCCATTCCGTTTTTGGCCGTCGTTGCCATGGGCGACCTGGGCTCGGGCCTGGTTGTGTTGGTTTCGGGCGCCATCGTCATTTGTATGAGCGGCGCACGCCGCGAATGGGTGCTGTCGACCCTGGCCCTGCTCGTGGGCCTGGTGGCCCTCGTTCTGGCGCTCGATTCGGTTTTTGATTCGTTGCTCGGCCACGATGTGCTCATCAAGCAGTATCAGATGAACCGTCTGACGGTCTTTATCGACCCCGATAATGCCGATTCGGACGATGCCTACAACCTGCAGCAGTCGCTTATCGCCGTTGGCTCGGGCGGCTTCTTTGGTAAGGGTTTGGGCCATGCGACGCAGTCGGCCGGCGGCTTTCTGCCTGAGTTCCACACCGACTTCGTCTTCGCCTTCCTGTCCGAGACCTTTGGCTTTTGCGGTTCCTTTTTGCTCCTGTGCCTCTACGTGCTGCTGATCTTTTCGACGATTCGCGTCGCCTTTAAGTGTGAGTCGCTGTTTTTGCGTCTTTCGTGTGTGGGCATCGTTGGCATGTGGGCGTTTCAGACTTTCGAAAACATCGGCATGTGCATCGGCATGATGCCGATTACCGGTATTCCGCTACCGTTTATTAGCTTCGGTTCGTCTTCGATGATGATTCAGCTGCTGACGGTGGGTATCGTACAATCCATATGGCGGCATCGTTCGGGCGCCGCGTAACCGCTGGAGGGGTTTGCTATGAAAATTCCCGTAGATAAGCTGACCCGCGCTTTTAAGATGGGCGCGTCCGTTAAGAAGGATTCCGATACGCCGGTGCGCGTCTCGGTCTATCTGGATTCGTCCGCCTCGCGCTTTCTGGCCGAGACGGTGCGTGACGCCTTTGTGCCGCAGACGACCTCGGGCATTGTGCGCGTCGAGCGTCTCGGGGAGGAGCGAATTGCTCCAAAGACCGATACCGATGTGGTGCTGGTGCTCTCGTGTGGTTCCGACCGCTTGGAGAGTGCCGTGCAGGAGCTCGTGATCGCCGGCGCGCCCGTGTGCGTGCTTGCCGAGTCTGCTGTGGAGGTGCCGTTTATCGAGGAGTCCACGCCCATGCTCGGCGTGGTAGCGGCAACCGATAAGACGTATCTGCTCGAGACGCTTGCCCGCTGGATTCTCGATCGCACCGACAAGGAAACGGCTTTTGCGGCGAACTTTGCCTTCATGCGCATCGCGGCCGCCAATCGTATCATCACCTCGTGCGCGCTCACCAATATGGCGACCGGCGCGCTGGTGTTTTTGCCGGGCGCCGATTATCCCGTTATGGCGCTGGCGCAGGTGGGCATGCTCTTTGAGCTCGCTGCCGTCTTTGGACGCGGCATTAAGCCCGAGCGCGGCTACGAGGTCGCGGGCGTGCTTGCCGGCGGTCTTGTGATCCGCGCGGTCACCCGCGCGCTCGTCAAGCAGACGCCGCATATTGGGTTTGCCGTCAAGGCGCTCACTGCTGCCGCGGGCACCTATGGCATGGGCCGTGCGCTCGTTTCGCTCTACGAGCGCGATGTCGACTACAGCCGTGCCAACGAGGTGGTCACTGCCACGTTCTCCCGCGTTCGCGATCTGGTGACCACGGTCGCGGGCGCTACCCGTCCTATGGCGTCCTATCAGGACGCATCAGATCTCGCTGCTTAGGGGTTTTCCGTTGCGCGTTGCATACCAAGATTGTTTTCATTTAATTGAGCCGTTGCTCGCCAAGGTCGAGAAGCCGAGTCGCTATATCGATCACGAGTGGGGTACGCTTTCCAAGGCCGATGCCGACTACCGTTGCTGCCTGATCTATCCGGATGTGTACGAGGTCGGTCTGCCCAACCAGGGTATCGCCATCCTCTACAACATCCTTAACCAGGCTGAGGGCATCTCCTGCGAGCGTGGCTATGTGCCGTGGCCCGATATGGGTGACGCCATGCGCGAGGCGGGCATTCCGCTGCTCTCGCTCGAGGGAGCAGCGCCGGTCGCTTCGTTTGATATCGTCGGTCTGCATGTGCCGCACGAGATGGCGGTGACGAACTTTCTCGAGGCACTCGACCTCGCTGGTATTCCGCTGTTAGCGGCTGACCGCACCGAGGACGACCCCATTATCATCGCCGGCGGCCCCTCGGTGTACAACCCCGAGCCGTACGCGGCCTTCTTCGATGCCATCCTCATCGGTGAGGGCGAGGAATCGCTGCTCGAGACCTGCCAGCTGCATCGCCGCCTGCGTGACGAAGGGGTCCCGCGCGTGCAGATTGTCGAGCAGCTTGCATCCATTGCCGGCAACTACGTGCCGTCGCTCTATGAGGTTCGTCACGACGAGCCCTGCTCGCCGCATGGCTACACCGTGCCGCGTGAGGGCAAGGATGCGCCGACCGTGGTCTATAAGCGCGTCGTCGAGGATTTCGGCGCCACGAATCCGCTGTCGCAGTCGTGCGTGCCCTATGCACAGCTGGTTCACGACCGCCTGTCTATCGAGATCCTGCGCGGCTGCGCCCGCGGCTGTCGTTTTTGTCAGGCCGGTATGACGTATCGCCCGGTGCGCGAGCGCTCGGCCGACCAGATCGTCTCGTCGGTGATTCAGGGTCTGGAAAAGACCGGCTATGACGAGGTGTCGCTGACCTCGCTTTCGACCACCGATCACTCCTGCATCCGCGATGTACTCGGTCGCCTGAACCGCCGTCTGGAAGATACGGGCATTCGCGTGTCCATTCCCTCGCAGCGCCTGGATTCGTTTGGCGTGGATATGGCCGAGTCGGTCGCCGGCGAAAAGAAGGGCGGACTGACGTTCGCGCCCGAGGCCGGCAGCCAGCGCATGCGCGACATCATTAACAAGAACGTGACCGAAGAGGACCTGGACCGTGCGGCCAAGGCGGCCTTCGAGGCCGGCTGGAACCGCATGAAGCTCTACTTTATGATGGGCCTTCCCGGCGAGCGCGACGAGGACATCGTGGCCATCGCCAATCTGGCCGATCACGTGCTGGAGCTCGGTCGTTCCGTGGTGCCCAAGGCTCGTCGCGGCTCGATCTCGGTGTCCATCTCGGTTTCGGTCTTTATCCCCAAGGCTGCCACGCCGTTCCAGTGGTGCCCGCAGCTCGACTACGACGACGTCAAGCGTCGCCAGAAGCTGCTCATCACGAGCGTTCGCAACCGTGCCGTCCGCGTGCATTACCACGATGCCGAGACCTCGCTCATCGAGGCCGCGCTTTCCCGCGCCGGTCGTGACATGATGCCCGTCATCATTGATGCTTGGCGCTCGGGCTCTCGCTTTGACGCCTGGGTAGAGCATTTCTCGCTCGATAACTGGAAGGAAGCTGCTGCCAAAAACGGCATCGACCTCAATGAGCTCGTGCACCTGCCCTACGAGTTGGACTGGCGCCTGCCGTGGGAGCACGTGAGCCCCGGCTGCACGCGCGGCTTCCTCGAGCGCGAGTACCGTCGCTCGCTCGAGGGCGTCACGACTCCCGACTGTACCCGCACGTCGTGCACCGGCTGCGGGATCTGCCCCACGCTCCACGCCAAGAATGTATTGATGGGTGATCGCGCATGAGTGAACGCCTGACCGACAACCCCTCGCTCTTTAGGCTTCGTGTTCGTTATGGCAAGCGCGATCGCCTTAAGTACCTGGGCCATCTCGAAGTAATCCATACCATTGAGCGCATCGTGCGCCGTGCGGGACTTCCCTATGCCGTCACGCAGGGCTTCTCTCCGCACATGCGCGTGGGCTTCTCTTCGGCGCTACCGGTTGGTACGTCGTCGACCTGCGAGTGGTATGACCTGTTTATGACCGAGTTCGTGGCGCTCGACGAGGCGTTTGAGCGCCTGTCTGCGGCGTCTCCGGCCGATCTGGCGCCTATCGAGGCGGCGTACATCGACGTGCGCACGCCGGCGTTGACGGCGCAGCTCACGCGCCTGTCGTATCGCATCGACCTGCATCTGGACCCCGAGGCGCCCGTTAGCGCCGATGAGGTGCGTCGTGCGCTCGACATGCTGCGCGCGGACCATGGCATCGACTACGCGCGCGGAAAAAAGAGCAAGCGCTTGGATTTGGATCACACACTCGTGGGCTATGAGCTCACGGCGGGGGAGCGCCCGAACCATTTGGTGCTCATGCTCGACACCCATGCCGACAACGAGGGCTCCATGCGTCCGGAAATTATGCTTTCTGCTGCTGATGTTTTGTTGCAGGGCTTGACCCCGGGCGTGGATGCACCTATTGTTTCCACCGGTATGCAAGACCTCGTGACCATCTGCTCCTACGATGTCGAGCGTCAGAATCAAGCATGCGAGGACGACGAGGGCCGACTCGTCAGCCCCATACCTGTGCGAACTTGTGGATTTGCTCCACATACTCGTTGACGGGGGTATTTTCGCCTGCTACTATATTCGGCTGTTGCACTAACTGATGCATGAAGGGCAAGTAAACATGTACGCAATCGTTAACACGGGCGGCAAGCAGTACAAGGTCGCCACCGACGATGTCATCACCGTCGAGAAGATCGAGGGCAATGAGGGCGACAAGGTCACCCTGCCGGTTATCTTCCTCAACGATGGTAAGAAGATCGTCACCGATCCCGACAAGCTGGCCAAGGCCAAGGTTACCGCTCAGATCGTTGAGCAGTTCAAGGGCGAGAAGCAGCTGGTCTTCAAGTTCCACAAGCGCAAGCGCTATCGTCGTCTGAAGGGTCACCGTCAGCAGCTCACCAAGCTGAAGATCGTGAAGGTTCAGGCTACCTCCCGCGCCAAGAAGGCTGTCAAGGCAGAGGCTGAGGCTGTTGCCGAGGCTCCCGTCGCCGAGTAGATTACACTCGTAACGAAAGAGTAGGTATACACAATGGCACACAAAAAAGGACTCGGTTCCTCCCGTAATGGCCGTGACTCCCGCGGTCAGCGCCTTGGCACGAAGCGCTATGCCGGCCAGACGGTAACCACGGGCACGATTCTCGTCCGTCAGCACGGCACGCACATCCACCCGGGTGAGAACGTTGGCCGTGGTAAGGACGACACGCTGTTCGCGCTGGTCGACGGTACCGTTGAGTTCCACAAGGGTATCAAGCACAGGGTCAGCGTACGCCCGCTCGCGAACGCGTAATTCACCCTTCATAGAGCACATATGTGGGAGGCACTTGAGTTTTAGGATTCAAGGGTCTCCCTCTTTTTTGTAGGAGGCGATTCTGTTGTCACAGTTCACCGATATCAGCCGCATTAACGTGTGCGGCGGCGACGGCGGAGCCGGATGCATGTCGTTTAGACGCGAGGCATTTGTCCCCAAGGGCGGCCCCGATGGCGGCGACGGCGGTCGTGGCGGCAATGTCGTCATCCAGGCCGATGCTCAGCTGTCTTCCCTGATTGATTACCGCTTTAAGCATCACTTCCGCGCCGAGCGCGGCACGCACGGGCAGGGTGCCCGTCGTAACGGTAAGAGCGGCGAGGACCTGATTCTCAAGGTCCCTATGGGTACCGTGGTGCGCGAGCTCGATCCCGAGACGCAGACCCCGATGTTCGAGATTGCCGACCTGGTCCACGACGGCGAGCGCGTCGTCGTGGCGCCCGGCGGTGCCGGTGGCCTGGGCAACACGCACTTTGTGACGTCGGTGCGCCGCGCGCCCGCGTTCGCTCAGCTGGGCGAACCGGCCGAGGAGCACTGGATCGAGCTCGAGATGAAGCTCATGGCCGATGCCGCGCTCGTGGGCTTCCCCTCGGTGGGTAAGTCATCGCTCATTGCGCGCATGAGTGCCGCTCGCCCCAAGATTGCTGACTACCCGTTTACCACGCTCGTGCCGAACCTCGGCATGGTGCGTGCCGGCGAATATTCTTACGTCGTTGCCGACGTCCCCGGTCTTATCGAGGGCGCGAGCGAGGGCAAGGGCCTGGGTCACCAGTTCCTGCGCCACATTGAGCGTACGGCCCTGATCATGCATGTCGTCGACATGACGGGCGGTTTTGAGGATCGCGATCCGGTTGAGGACTATCGCATCATCAACCGCGAGCTCGAGCAGTATGGCGCCGAGCTTTCGGAGCGTCCGCAGATCGTCGTTGCCAACAAGTGCGACGCGCCGGGCACGGCCGACAAGATTGCCGACCTCAAGCGCGCAGCGCTCGACGATGGACATATGTTCTTTGCCGTGTCTGCTGTTACGGGCGCCGGCCTCAACACGCTGATGCTTGCCGTGGGCGAGCAGGTGGCTAAGCTGCGCGCCGAGCTGTCGGTCTCCGATGAGCCGGTCGTTCTGCGCGACGATGAGTGGGAGCGCCGTCGCCTGCAGCGTGAGAAGCGTTTCCGCATTGTCCAGGAAGAGCCCGGTGCCTTCCGCGTGGTCGGTCGTGCCATCGAGCGCATGGTCATCCAGACCGACTGGGAAAATGAGGAGGCCGTCATTTACCTGCAGCATAAGTTTGCGCGTATGGGTGTTGACGACGCGCTCGAGAAGGCCGGTTGCCGTGCGGGCGACGAGGTCCGCATTTGCCAGCGCGCCTTTGACTTTGAGGGAGCTGAGGACTTCTCGGAGTACGAGGAGCTCGAGGATGCTGGCGAGGACGTTGCCGTTGAGGCCATTGACGTGGCCGATGCTGCGGATGAGGGCGTCGAGGTTGTCGATGCGACGGATGCCGCGGACGATGTCGAGACCCCGGAGGGCGAGTAAGCCATGTCGCTGCGCGGTGGAATCGGTTTGCCCGAGCTGCCCATAAAAGAGGGTAAAGAGTTTCGGCTTGGCATTATGGGCGGCACATTTGACCCGATTCATTACGGGCACCTGGTGACTGCCGAGCAGGCGCGCGAGTCGCTCGACTTGGACGCTGTGCTCTTTATGCCGGCGGGCACGCCTGCCTTTAAGCTTGACAAGCCGGTGACGCCTGCCGAGGACCGTTATGCCATGACGGTCCTCGCCACCGCTGCGAACCCGGCCTTTTTGGCGAGTCGGTTCGAGATTGACCGTCCGGGTGTAACCTATACGGCCGATACGCTTCATGCCCTTCGCGACTTTTACCCGCCGCAGGTAAAGCTCTACTTTATTACGGGCGCTGACGCGATTATCGATATTGTTACCTGGCATGATGCCGAACGAATCGCTGAGCTTGCTACCTTTATTGCGGCGACACGACCGGGCTTTGATATCGATACGGCGCGTGCCCGAATCAAAGAGTCGGGGCTGCCGTTCGACGTGCGCTATATTCAGATTCCGGCGCTGGCGATCAGCTCGACGAACATTCGCAAGCGTGTTGCCCGCGGTATGAGCGTGCGCTATCTTACGAGCGAGTCCGTGCTCGGCTACATTCGCAAACGCAGGTTATATGCCGATTTGGGCCAAGAAGATTTTGAGTGATGGGGGTCTACGTTGTCGGTAGAGGATCAGTTTGAGGGCGATGAGCGCGCGCTGCTCAAGCGCATTCAAGAGCTGCTCGATGTTCGCATGAAGGATAAGCGCAAGCGCTATGTGCATTCGCTGGGTGTTGCCGAGACCGCACTTCATCTGGCCGAGGTCTACGGCGTCGACCGCTTTGATGCCGCTGCCGCCGGTCTGATCCATGACTGGGACAAAGTGCTCTCCGACGACGAGCTGGTCACGCGCGCTCTGCATTACGGCATTAAGATTGCCGGCTCTCCGTCTGCCGCGACGCCGCTCTTGCATGGCCCGGTTGCCGCCTATGAGCTTCCGCAGCTTTTTCCCGAGCTGTCGTCGGCGGTCTTTCAGGCTGTCGACCGTCACACCGTGGGCGCTTGCGACATGACGCCGCTCGATATGGTGGTCTTTGTGGCCGATGCCATCGAACCCAACCGCCACGGCGATTATGCCCATGCGCTGCGCAAGATGGTGGGGAAGTCGACGCTTGACGAGTTGTTCTTCTCCTGTTTTGCGCAGGGTCTGGTCTATGTGATCCAATCCGGGCGTTATCTTTATCCCACGGCTATTACGATTTACAACCATTACGCCCAGCTGCGCTAGCTCGGGCTATCTAGAAAGAGGTATTCCATGGCCGACAAGACCATGACTGACGAGCAGATTCTTGAAGGTGTGGCGCACAAGAGTTTCGTTGCCACGTCCGACCGCACTGCCGCCTCGCTGTCCGCGAGCGGTGTCGCCGCCGAGGATGTCGCCCGCGCCGCCGCGCAGGCCGCCTACGACAAGAAAGGCGAGGACGTCCAGGTGCTCGACCTGACTGAGCTTTCCGATGTGTGTGACTACTTTGTCCTTGCTACCGGCACCAACAACCGCCAGGTCGATTCTATCGTCGACGAGATCGAGGAGAAGGTTGCCGAGGCTTGCGGCGAGCATCCGTTCTCCATCGAGGGCCGCGAGCAGAAGACCTGGATGCTCATGGACTACGGTTCGGTTGTCGTCCACGTTTTCACTCCCGAAGCCCGCGACTTCTACCGCCTAGAAAAGCTCTGGGGCGACGCCCCCCAGCTCCCCCTCAACCTCCTCTAGTAGCTCATTTGGGACGGGGCTTTTTAGCTACCTTCTACCGTTCGCCGGGCAGTTGCATCACTCGCAGCTGCCCGGCTTTCTTTTTGCCTTAGGGACTAATCGTTGAAGCGGGATTGGCGGCCGAAGGATAGGGCGGTGTCGCCGAATTTGTCTCGGACGGCGTCGATGGCGACGGAGAGGTCGCGTCGGTCGCTGGATTGGGCCCCGCGGTCATCGACTTCGCAGAACAGGTCAGTCTGGATGCCGCCCTGATGGTCAAAGTCGCTCATGCCGATGCCTGCTAAGCGCACGTGCATTCCTTCCTGCCAGATGTTGTCGAGCAGTTCGAGTGCAACCGCCACGAAGATGTTCTCATCGTCGGTCGGATGAGGCAGCCGGCGCTGTGCCGAGCGACCGTTTCCATACGAATACTTGAGCTTGAGCGTCACCGTGGCGCCCGTTAGTCCCTGACGGCGCAGGCGGCGTCCCACTGACTCGCCCAGCAGCGCAATCGCCGCCTCAATATCCCCACGCTCAGTCAAATCTTTAGCAAAGGTGCGTTCATTGCTGACCGATTTGACCTCGCGCTCTTCATCGAGACTCGTGACTTCGGAGATTTCGAGTCCTTGCGCACGCTGGCGCATGCGTTCGCCGTTGACGCCAAAAATAGAGGCCAAGGTGGATTCCGGTGCACGTGATAGCTCGCCGAGGGTGTAGATGCGCATGCGGCGCAGTCGCTCCTCGGCCGAGCGCCCGATGCCGCTCATGGCAGATACCGGCAGCGCGGCCAAAAAGCGCTGCTCGGTTCCGGGGCGCACGATGGTCAGCCCAAACGGCTTATCCCGCTCGCTTGCGATTTTTGCGACCGTCTTGTTGCAGCCCACGCCAATGGAGCACGTCACTCCCAGCGCTGCCACGTGGTCGCTTATACGCCGCGCAACCAGCAGCGGGTCTTCGGGCGCAAAGCGACCCGGTGTGATATCGATAAAGGCTTCGTCGATGGATACGCGCTCAACGCGCGGGGTCTCGTCGGCGAGAATCGTCATGACCTGCGCGCTCACCTCGCGGTAGCGATCAAAGTGCCCGTGCGTCCAAATGGCTTGCGGGCACAAGCGCCGCGCCTCGGCTGAGGGCATGGCGGAGTGCACGCCAAAGCGACGTGCCTCATACGAACACGTGGACACGACGCCACGCGAATCGGCGTCTCCGCCCACGATGAGCGGCTTTCCGCGCCATTCGGGATGATCGAGCATCTCCACGCTCGCAAAAAACGCATCAAGGTCCATCAGACCCACCGCCGGACCCGTCCAGGGAGGCGGCGTGACGCCCATGGCATCCTCATAACCGTATGTATGTTCGCGTCTTTCCATGTCATGAGTATACCGCGCAGCTCATGTGGGGTGCGTGTATGTGCTTGCAAATCCCGAATTCTTGTCTAAGATATGGATTTGCCCTCGACTACACCGAAGAAGTTGGTCTCACGGACTTCACCTGCCCGCGTCGATGGCGTATTATGTTCAACTGTTTGTTTGTAGTTGCAGCCTAAAGCTGCTTGGTTGGAGGAGTTTCCTTTGGCAGTCAAGATTCGCCTTGCTCGTCACGGCGCTAAGAAGCGTCCGTACTACCGTGTCGTCGTCGCCGATTCCCGCGCCCCGCGTGACGGTCGTATCATCGAGGAGGTTGGCCGCTACAACCCGATGACCGCCCCCAAGACCATCAACCTTGACCTCGAGAAGATCGCCGACTGGCAGTCCAAGGGCGCTCAGCTCACCGACGCCGTCGCCGCTCTGGTCAAGGCCGCCAACGAGGGCGAGAAGACCGAGACCGTCGTCAAGAAGTCCAAGAAGCAGCTCGCCAAAGAGGCCGAGGCCGCTAAGGCTGCCGCTGAGGCCGCTGAGGGCGCCGAGGAGTAAATCGTGCCTGAGGTTGACGCTGCACAGCTCGAGGGTGAGGCAATGCTCTCAGATCGCATCGCCGATCTCGTCGAATATCTCGTTGTTCAGATCGTCGACGACCCGGATTCCGTGAGCCTTGAGGTCATCGATGGTGATGACGCCTCTACGATTGAGGTTTCGGTCGCCGAGGATGACGTCGCTAAGGTCATCGGCCGTCGTGGCCGTACCATCAAGGCCATTCGCACGCTCGCCCGTGCACTGGCTGCTCGCCTCGACACTGCTGTCGAGGTAGAGGTTCTGGGCTAGGACCTTGAGGTCCCAGTACAAAAACATCGCCCGTGTGGTCAAGCCGCACGGAAGGAAGGGGGAGGTCCTCGCGCAGCCGCTGCGGGGGCTTCCTTCTGTATTAGAGCCGGGCATGCGCGTCGCCCTGACGCCGCCGGCGCTCAAGCGCGACCGCTTTTGCACGGTCGTGTCCGTCACTGATACGGGCGATGGCGATCTGGTCTCGTTTGAGGGCATTGACGACTTGACGGCCGCCGAGGGTATCACGGGATGCTACGTGCTGGCAAATCGTGAAGACTTTGAGCTCGATTCGCTCGACGCTGCCTATACCGACCTGATGGGTCGCGAGGTGGTCGACGAGCGCTTCGGTTCGCTCGGCACGATTGTCGAGATCATGTCGACGCCCGCTAACGATGTTTGGGTTGTCGAGGGTGATCGGTACGGCGAGGTACTGATTCCCGTGATCGAGCAGGTTGTGCTCGATCTTCCCGACACAGGAACAATTTCCGTCCATGTTATGGACGGCCTGATCGATATGGACAAGTAGGGAGGACAACATGCTGATTGAGAGCCTTTCGGTCTTTCCCGAGATGTTTGAGCCCGTCATGTCCACATCGATTTTGGGCCGCGCCCGCAAGGCCGGCCTTTTTGATTTTAAGGCGTATAACCTGCGCGACTGGACGCACGACCGCCATCGCACCGTCGATGACGAGCCGTACGGCGGCGGGCAGGGCATGCTCATGAAGGTCGAGCCTATCGCAGAGGCCATCGAGGCCATTAGCGCAGAGGGTCCTAAGCCGACGGTGGTGTTCTTTACCCCCTGTGGCGAGCCTTTTACGCAGCATGTGGCCGAGCGTCTGCTCAAAAGCGAGCGCCTGCTGTTTGTGTGCAGCCGATACGAGGGTGTCGACGAGCGCGCATATGCGTATGCCGATGAGCGTCTGTCGATCGGCGACTATGTGCTCACGGGCGGCGAGCTCCCCGCCATGGTCGTGGCCGATGCTGTTATTCGCCTCATCCCCGGCGCTCTGGGAGATGAGATGAGCAACGTCGACGAGTCCTTCTCGACCGCCGAGGACGGAGGACTGCTCGAGTACGCGCAGTACACCCGCCCCGCCGAGTTCAACGGCGAGGGCGTGCCGCCGGTGCTTGTGAGCGGCGATCACGCCAAGGTCGATGCCTGGCGTCGCAAGAACGCCATCGAGCGCACCTGCCGCTGGCGTCCCGATCTGATCGAGACGGCACGGCTTACGCCCGAGGAGCGTGCATACGCGCAGGATTTGCTTTCTGGAAGAGGTGAATAACATGGAGGACAATAAAGGCCGCCAACGAGTTCATCTTGAACATGATTTTGGCGAGAGGTCCGTTTTCACTTTGCGTGGCGCCTTGGAATGGGTTTTGGTCATTCTAATCGCGCTCGCCGCCACCTTCTTGATTCGCTCGTTTGTGATTGAACCCTTTGTGGTGCCCACCGGCTCCATGGAGCATACGATTGAAGAACACGATCAGATCTTGGCGCAGAAGGTGACGCTTGAGCTCGGTATGCCCGTTAGGCAGGGCGATATTGTGGTGTTCCACAACCCCGATAAGACTACTGGGCATGACTTGCTTGTGAAGCGCGTGATAGCAACTGCGGGCCAGACCGTTGACTTGCAAGATGGCAAGGTGGTTGTCGACGGACAAGTGCTCGATGAGGGCTATACAGCTGGTATGAGCTGGCCCTTGTCCGAGAACATTACCTTTCCTTACACCGTTCCAGATGATTGCGTGTGGATGATGGGTGACAATCGTGAGAACTCCGCTGATTCCCGTATATTTGGTCCGGTCAAAAGCTCGGATCTGGTTGCCGTGGCACTCGTTCGCTACTGGCCGCTCAACCGCATCGGCGCTATCGACTAAAAACCGCTATAGTACAGTACCTAACCGTGTAATCGTTTCGACGAGGGGATATTAGAGGCATGAACGCTTCATCGCTTTCCTTCCAAGACATCATCCTGCGCCTCCAGCAGTACTGGGGCGAGCAGGGCTGCGTCATTATGCAGTCCTATGACTCCGAGGTCGGTGCCGGTACCTTCCATACCGCGACCACGCTGCGCTCGCTCGGTCCCGCCGAGTGGCGCACCTGTTATGCGCAGCCCTGCCGCCGTCCCGCCGACGGCCGCTACGGCGAGAACCCCAACCGCATGCAGCACTACTATCAGTTCCAGGTGCTCATCAAGCCCTCGCCGGTCAACGCTCAGGAGCTCTACCTGGGTTCGCTGGCCGCCATTGGCCTGGACCCCAATGACCATGACGTCCGCTTTGTTGAGGACGACTGGGAGAGCCCGACGCTCGGCGCCTGGGGCCTTGGCTGGGAAGTCTGGCTCAATGGCATGGAGGTCACGCAGTTTACGTACTTCCAGCAGGTGGGCGGCATCGAGGTCGACCCCGTGCCTGTCGAGATCACCTATGGCCTGGAGCGCATCGCCATGTACGCCCAGGGCGTTAACTCGGTCTACGACCTGGTGTGGAGCTACCTGCCCGACGGCACGCCCATGACCTACGGCGACGTGTTCCTGGAGAACGAGCGCGAGTTCAGCGCTTATAACTTTGAGGTCGCCAACGTCGAGATGATGCGTCAGAAGTTTGACGACTACGAGGCCGAGTGCCACTCCTGCCTGGAGCGCAAGCTGCCGCTGCCGGCATATGACTGCGTCATGAAGTGCAGCCACGCCTTCAACCTGCTCGATGCCCGCGGTGCGCTGTCCGCAGTCGAGCGCGCCAACTACATTCTGCGCGTCCGCGCCGTCGCCAAGGCGTGCTGCGAGGCCTACATGGCCGAGGTCGCCGGAGTCAACGAGAATGCCGACCAGGAAGGCGAGGTGGCGTAAGCCATGGCAGACGCTAAGGATTTCCTGTTTGAGATCGGTACGGAGGAAATGCCCTCTGCACCGCTGAACAATGCCGTCAAGCAGCTTGGCACCATGATTGCCAAGGGTCTCGACGAGGCCGGTCTGGCCCACGGCGAGGTCCGCGTGATCTCGAGCCCGCGTCGCCTGGCTGCGCTCGTTGCCGACGTCGCCACCGCGACCGACGAGGTTCACGAGGTCAAGCGCGGCCCCGCGGCCAACATCGCCTTCGATGCCGACGGTAACGCCACCAAGGCCGCCCAGGGCTTCGCCCGCAAGTGCGGTGTGGCTGCCGAGGATCTGGTCCGTCGCGAGGACACCGACGGCCGTGAGTACGTCTTTGCCGAGAAGAACATCCCTTCCGCCCCGGCCACCCCGATTCTGACGGCCCTGTGCGAGAAGACCATCGCCGGCCTGCAGTGGCCCAACTACCGCTCTCAGCGCTGGGGTCACGAGCACGCCACGTTCGTGCGTCCGGTCCGTTGGATCTGCTGCCTTTTGGGCGAGGACGTCGTGCCCGTGTCGTTTGCCGACGTGACGAGTGGCAACACCACGCGCGGACATCGCGTTCTGGGCCCCGGTGACCATACGGTCGCCAGCCCCGCCGTCTACGAGCAGGTGCTAGAGGACGCCGGCGTGCTCTCTGCCGAGCGTCGTCGCGAGGCTATCCTTGCCGGTATCGCCGAGGTCGAGGCTGCGCGCCCCGGTTGCCACGTCGATACGCCCAAGAAGGTTTTCGAGGAGGTCATCAACCTCTGCGAGTGGCCGACGGTGCTCGTCGGCACCTTCGATGAGGAGTTCCTCAAGGTCCCGCATGAGATCATCTGCGAGTCTATGCTCACCAATCAGCGCTACTTTCCGATCTATGACGGCGAGGGCAAGCTGACGCGTGAGTTTGTGGTCGTCTCCAACAGCAAGCCCGAGAATGCCGAGCGCGTGATCGACGGCAATGAGCGCGTCGTGCGCGCCCGCCTGGACGACGCCAAGTTCTTCTACGAGGAGGATCTGAAGATCTCCCTCGACGAATTCCGTGAGCGTCTGGCCAAGGTCGCCTTCCAGGAGAAGCTCGGCAGCGTGCTCGCCAAGTCCGAGCGTATTGAGCAGCTCGCGCTCGCTATTGCCCGCGAGGCTCACCTGGGTGCCCACCTGGCCGCCGACGCCGCTCGCGCCGCTCACCTGTGCAAGGCCGACTTGGTGTCCAACGCCGTCGTCGAGTTCACGAGCCAGCAGGGCGTGATGGGCGGTTACTACGCCAGCGCGATGGGGGAGAACGACGAGGTCGCTCACGCTATTCGCGATCACTATCGTCCCCGCTTTGCCGGTGACGAGCTCCCCGAGGGCACCGCTGGCTGCATCGTGGCCTGCGCCGACAAGCTCGATACCATTGCCGGCATCTTTGCCATCGGCGAGCCCCCGACCGGCTCTTCCGACCCGTACGCGCTGCGTCGTGCCGCCATCGGCATCATCAACATCCTTCGCGACCGTCTGCCGATCGACCCCACGTCGCTCATCGACTTTGCGCTCGAGCTCTATAGTGAGCAGGGCATTGAGTTTGACGCCGCCGAAGTCGCCCAGCAGGTTCGTGACTTCTTCCATGGCCGCCTGGTGAGCATGGCCCGCGACGAGAAGATCCCGGCCGATACCGTTGCCGCCGTCTCTGCGGTGCACATCATCGCCCCGTCCGTCTTCTTCGCCCGCTGCGCCGCCCTCGACGAGGCTCGCAAGAACGACGCCGAGACCTTTGACAACCTGGCGACGGCCTATGCCCGTGCCGCGCATATCTCCAAGCCCGAGCTGGGCGCGGAGTACGACCGCGCCCTGATGGGCGAGGTCGAGCTCGCGCTTGCCGATGCCTCCGAGGCTGCTCAGACCGCTGTCGACGCCGCCCTTGCTGCCGAGGATTACCCGGCCGCATTTGCGGCCCTTGCCGCCCTGCGCGCCCCCATCGACCGCTTCTTCGATGAGGTTATGGTCATGGACAAGGACGAGCAGCTCCGCGATAATCGCCTTAAGCTGCTCAACCGCTTCGAGGCCGTTTTCTCCGGCATCGCCAACATCGGTGAGCTTGCTCGTAAAAAGTAAGCCAGCCTACGCGTAAGCGCAAAAGGAGCCCCGCATGGATTGCCCGGTCACCGCTCGTCCCACCGTTATCGTTATCTCCGACTCGCTCGGCGATACCGCTTGTGAGGTGGTGCTTGCGGCGTCCGGGCAATTTGATGAAGGGGCTTTTCGTCTCTTGCGCCTTCCCAAGGTGAACTCTGTGGAGCAGGTCAAGTCGTTTGTGGGCCAGCGCGTTGATGCGGACCATCGCGATATCGCCGTGTTCCACACCATTGTCGATCCGGCGCTTCGCGCCCGTGTGCTCGATTACCTGGGCATGCTGCATATCCGTTCGGTCGACCTGATCGGCCCGACGCTCGCCGTGCTATCGTCGCTCATCGGTGTGCCGCCCAAGGGCGTTGCGGGCGTGATTCACAAGACCGATGACCGCTATTTCCATCGTATCGAGGCCATGGAGTATTTCGTTGAGCACGATGACGGGCGCGGCTGCGACGATCTGTCGGGTGCCGATATCGTGCTGCTGGGCGTATCGCGCACGTCCAAGACGCCGCTGTCGATGTATTTGGCCTATCAGGGCTACAAGGTCGCCAATGTCCCACTGGCGCATGGCATGGAGCCGCCCAAGTCGATTTACGAGGTCGACCCGATGCGCCTCTTCGGCCTGATTTCGACCGTCGATGTGATTTCCGAAATTCGCGATAGCCGCTTGGGCGATGACTACGCTCGTGCCGTTGCCGGCTCCTATGCCGAGCCCGAGAGCGTGCACAGCGAGCTCGAGGAAGCCCGTGCGCTCATGAAGCGCCTAGGCTGCTTTGTGGTGCGTACCGACGGCAAGGCCATCGAAGAAAGCGCTGCCGAGATCATTAGCCACTTGGAGGAAATCCAAGAAGCTCGTGCCCGCCGCGCCGCCCGTCGAGCCTAATAGTAGCAGCATTTTGATAAAGCGATTTAGCAATAATATCGCCTCTGACCTGTACTTTCTTACAGTGGTATCTTCATAATGTAACCACCTTTACCTACCGTTTACCGCCAGTTTTAGCACGTTTACCAAACCGCGCATCCTCTGCTTAAGCCTGCTCAAAACCCGCCGTATAGTTCCCTCACGGCCCGCATCTGGCGGGTCGATTCGTTACCACGGTCGTGCGCGTAAGTGCATGGAAGGGGAAGTATCGTGAGCGATTGCAAGAGGGTTTACCGTTTTGGAACCGACGCCCAGGGCACCTGTGTCACTGAGGGCGACAAGTCCATGAACTTCGTGCTTGGCGGCAAGGGCGCAAACCTTGCCGAGATGAGCCGCATCGGCCTGCCGGTTCCCGGTGGCTTTACCATTACCTGCCAGACTTGCGTCGAGTACTCCGGTGCCGGCAACGTGTGGCCCGAGGGCGCACTCGATGAGATCGTTGCTGCCGAGGCGGACCTCGAGGCCCGCTGCGGCAAGAAGCTCGGTGACGCCAACGACCCGCTGCTCGTGTCGGTTCGTTCGGGCGCTCCTTTCTCCATGCCCGGTATGATGGACACGGTCCTCAACTTGGGCCTCAATGACGATTCCGTCCAGGGCCTCATCGCGCAGACGCAGAACCCGCGTTTTGCTTGGGATAGCTACCGCCGCTTTATTCAGATGTTCTCCAACGTCGTTATGGGCGTTGACGCCGACCTGTTCGAGAACGCCCTGACCCAGGCCCGTCTGGTCGCCGGCGTTCGCGTCGATTCCGAGCTTTCGGCCGAGGACCTGCAGGAGCTCGTCGAGTCCTTTAAGGGCATCTTCTCCGAGAACGTCGATGCTTCCCTGTATCCCGAGCTCGAGGTCGCTGACGGCAAGCCCGTTTTCCCGCACGACCCGGAGCTTCAGCTACGCCTTGCAATTCAGGCCGTCTTTGGCAGCTGGATGAACGAGCGTGCCTGCATCTACCGCAAGCAGCATGGCATTTCCGACGACCTCGGCACCGCCGTCAACGTGCAGGCCATGGCCTTTGGCAACAAGGGCGAGACCTCTTCGACAGGCGTCGCCTTTACGCGTAATCCGGCCGACGGCACCAAGGAGTTCTACGGTGACTTTTTGGTTAATGCCCAGGGCGAGGACGTCGTCGCCGGTATCCGCAACACCGAGCCCATCGCCGACCTCAAGACCACCCCGGGCCTCGAGTCCGCAGGTGAGGAGCTCGAGCGCGTGTTCCTGACGCTCGAGGATCATTACCGCGATATGTGCGATATCGAGTTCACCATCGAGCAAGGCAAGCTCTGGATGCTCCAGACCCGCGTGGGCAAGCGTACCGCCACCGCCGCCCTGCGCATCGCCATCGAAATGGTCGAGGAAGGCCTGATCACCCGCGAAGAGGCCGTGAGCCGCATCGATCCCGCGCAGCTCGACCAGCTCCTTCACCCGCAGTTTGACGCCTCCAAGAAGTACGAGGCTCTCGCCAGCGGTCTTAATGCCAGCCCCGGTGCCGCCGTGGGCGAGGTCGTGTTCTCGAGCGACGACGCTGTCGCGCGTTCCGCCGAGGGTCACAAGGTCATTCTGGTTCGTTGGGAGACCAACCCCGACGACCTGAAGGGCATGGTCGCCGCCGAGGGCATCCTGACCAGCCACGGTGGCAAGACGAGCCATGCCGCCGTTATCGCCCGCGGCATGGGTACGCCCTGCGTCTGCGGCGTTGAGCGCTTCCACATCGACGCCGCCGAGAAGGTCGTGCGCATCGAGGGCAGTGACCGCGTGCTGCACGAGGGCGATGTCATCTCCATCGACGGCACCCAGGGCATCGTCGTCGACGGCGCCGTTGATCTGGTTTCGGCCGAGCTCACCGGCGACCTGGACACCATCCTGTCCTGGGCCGACGAGATTCGCCTGGACGAGACCTGTGGCCATGCCAACCATGTGCGCGTCAACGCCGACAATCCCGAGGATGCCGAGCTCGCCCTCGAGTTTGGCGCCGAGGCTATTGGCCTGTGCCGCACCGAGCACATGTTCCTGGGCGATCGCAAGAACATCATCCAGAGCTTTATCCTGTCTGACGATGAGGCCGTGAAGCAGCAGGCCCTGGCCGACCTGCTCAAGGTTCAGACCGAGGACTTCCTGGCGATGTTCAAGACCATGTCCGGTCGCGATGTGGTCGTCCGCCTGCTCGATCCGCCGCTTCATGAGTTCCTGGATAATCCTCGCGACCTCGAGGTCGCCATCACCAAGAAGGAAGCCGCCGGCGCCAGCGAGGAAGAGCTTGCCGTCCTGCGCGCCCGCCTGCGTCGTATCGACGGCATGGTCGAGTCCAACCCGATGCTCGGCCTACGCGGCGTGCGCCTGTCCGTCGTCTTTAGCGATCTGCCGCTCATGCAGGTCCGCGCCGTCGCCACGGCTGCTGCCCGCCTCATCAAGGAGGGCGTCGATCCGCGTCCCGAGATCATGGTTCCGCTCGTCTCCATCACGGCCGAGCATGTCCAGACCCGCGAGGTTATCGAGCGCGTAATCGCTGAGGTTTCCGCCGAGGAGGGCGTCGAGTTCAATATTCCCGTGGGCACGATGCTCGAGCTGCCGCGCGCCTGCATGGTCGCTGACGAGATCGCCCATCACGCAGACTTCTTCTGCTTTGGCACCAACGACCTCACCCAGACGACCTTCGGCTTCTCCCGCGACGATGCCGAGGCCAAGTTCATCCCGCTGTACATGCACAAGAAGATCTTGAAGGACAATCCCTTCGAGACCATCGACACGGTAGTACTCGAACTGGTGCGCATGGCTGTCGAGAAGGGCCGCGCCACCAACCCCGACATGCACTTTGGCGTGTGCGGCGAGCACGGCGGCGACCCCAAGTCCATCAAGGGCCTGTTTAACGTGGCCGACGTGGACTACGTGTCCTGCTCGCCCTACCGCGTGCCCCTCGCACGCCTGGCTGCCGCTCAAGCCAAGCTCGAGGCCAAGCGTTCCGCCTAACGTTTTGGGTTTAGACGCCTAGCGTAGCCCCCTTCATGCCGCCCGTCTCATTCGTGAGGCGGGCGGTTATCATGTGCGGGTTTTGTCTTTTTGTCTGCGTAAAAAATTGTTCTTGCAGCAGAAACCCGCGCGTGTATACTCGAATACGTTTGTTCAACTACGTGCCGGCCAAGGTGGTACGGCACCTCTAGAAGAGTAAGGAATTGCACATGGATTACATCCGCGCAATCGAGCGTCAGCAGATCCGCGAGGACATTCCTCAGGTTCGCGTCGCCGACAACGTCAAGGTTCACTACCGCATTAAGGAAGGCGACCGCGAGCGCATCCAGGTCTTCCAGGGCGACGTCATCCGCATGGCCGGCGCCGGTGCCCGCGAGACCTTCACCGTCCGCAAGATGTCCTTCGGTGTCGGTGTTGAGCGTACCTTCCCGCTTCACAGCCCCAAGATCGCCAAGCTCGAGGTCGTTCGTCATGGTCGCGTCCGTCGCGCCAAGCTGTACTACCTCCGCGACAAGGTGGGCAAGGCTGCTCGCATCCCCGAGAAGCGCTAAGAAGATCGCAGCGTCTGTCCACTCGTTTGGACACAAGGGTCACCTTCGGGTGGCCCTTCTTTTTATCTGATTTGCATGCAAGGAGGGCCTGGTATGGCCAATATGACGAGCTCGGTTTCGGCATCGCAGGTTGCCGGAGAGCTGGCGAGCGCAACGTTTGAGGAGATCCCCGCCCTCGTGGAGCATTATCGCGAGGACCCGCGCCAGCAGGTGATCAAGGCTTGCGAGCGTGCTCTTAAGCGCCATGCCAAGGAACTTGCCGAGCGCGAGCGCGTCAATGACATGTACGAGCTTATGCATGAGCTTGGCGGCGATGGGGTGGTCGTTGGTGTCGACGAGGTGGGTCGCGGATCGGTGGCCGGTCCTTTGACGGTATGCGCTGTCTGCCTTCCTATGGAGCCGCGCGTCTGGGGCATCAACGATTCCAAAAAGCTCACGCCGGCGCGCCGCGAGTTGCTCTCAGTGAAGATTGCCGAGGTGGCGACGGCGATCGGTTTTTGCCATATCGCGCCTAAGGATATCGATGAGATGGGCATGGCCCGTGCTATCCGTACCGCCGTTGCGGGCGCCGTGGCCGATACGGGGCTCGAGCCCGATTGCGTGCTTATGGATGGCAACCCCTTGGGCGCCGTTCCTAACGAGCGCGATGTGGTGAAGGGCGATGCCAAGATCGCCTGCATCGCCGCGGCGTCCATCATGGCTAAGGTCACGCGTGACGAGATGATGGTCGAGTACGACGCCGAGTATCCCGAGTACCATCTGGCCGAGTCGAAGGGCTATGCGAGCCCCGAGCACATCGAGGCCATTCGAAAACATGGACTTTGTCCACTGCATCGTGTGAGCTTTTGCGGAAACTTTCTGCAGACTGAGCGCCTTTTCTAGGTCAATTGTGGAGACAGGGACCTCTGGGGTTTTATAAACCTGCTGGTAGCGGGCCGTATGCAACACCATTGTTGCGTACGGCCCGTTTTTTGACGGCATTTGGTCAGCTTTTGGTTAGCTTCCGGTACTTACCCGCATGAAAGGTGCCCTCATCATCGGGGCTATGCAGTGTGCGGGAAAGGAGACCCCATGAGTGCCGCAAGCAAAAAGAGCAAGACACAGCAGCTCAAGGAGCGTTGGGAAAACGGCGAGCTCGACTGCGGGGCGATGACGCCCGAGTTTATCAAGGGACTCAGTCCCCGCGAGCTGGGCATGCTGGGCGAGCTGATCACCATCGACTACTTTAACGAGCGCGGCTACACCTTGCTGGAGCAGGGTTATCGTTGCACCGAGGGCGAGGCTGATCTGGTGCTGCTCGATGAGCTCGACGATGTCGTGGTGATGGCCGAGGTCAAGACCAGACGCGTCGTACTGGATTGCAACACGCGGGTCTTTCCCGAGGAGGCCGTGGACGCCCAAAAGCAACGCCGCTACCGCCGCATCGCAAGCTGCTATCTCATGGAGCATTATCCGCTCAAGGCGATCCGCTTCGATGCCGTGGGTGTCACCATTCGCGGCGGGCATATCGCCGAGATCGAGCATCAGTACAACGCGTTCGATTGGCAGGTGTCGTGATGGCGTTCGAGACGTTTGCCGTTCACGCGGCCTGCATCCGCGGCGTCGAGGCGATTCACGTCACGGTCGAGGTCTCGCTTGCCGGCGGCGTTCCGGGCATTCAGATGCTCGGCATCCCGAGTATGGAGGTGATGGAGTCACGTGGTCGTATTCGCTGTGCGATGCGCTCCGCCGGGTTCGAGATCCCGCGCTCGGGCATTACGGTCAATCTGGCGCCCGGCGATATTCGCAAGACCGGTAGCGGCTTTGATCTGCCCATCGCCATCGCGGTCCTAGCGGCCGATGGTCAGATTCCCCGCGACAACCTCGATCGCTGCCTTATCGC
Source organism: uncultured Collinsella sp. (assembly GCA_902469055.1). Lineage (GTDB taxonomy): Bacteria > Actinomycetota > Coriobacteriia > Coriobacteriales > Coriobacteriaceae > Collinsella. The sequence goes on along the minus strand of CABRBC010000022.1, from coordinate 77,992 downwards.
CGGCGAGCTCGGCTTGGACGGTACGGTGCTTCCTGTCAAAGGCGAGGTGGCGTTTCAGCTATTGGCTCGCGACATGGGGCTGTCTTTTATCGCCGGTAGGTCCGACCAGCATGTGCCACTCGCGGGCGTGGATTGCGGCTTTATCGCGCATCTGTCTCAGCTTGCTCACGGCATGGGCGATGCCGCACGGCACTACTTGGATTCCGAGGGTGTCGAGGCGACCTTTGAGCCCGAGCTCGACTATGCAGACGTGCTGGGGCAGGAAGTCGCTAAACGCGGCATGGCGCTTGCGGCGGCAGGAGAACTCGGCTTGCTCATGATCGGGTCTCCGGGATCGGGCAAGACGATGCTCGCACGCCGTATGACCGGCATCCTGCCCGAGCTTTCCGTTGAGGATCAGCAGGAGGCACTGTGCATCCATTCGGTTTTGGGTGAGAACATTGATGGCTTGTTGGCGGGGCACCGCCCCTTCCGCAGTCCCCACCACAGTATTTCGACCGCAGGCCTTATCGGCGGCGGGCGCCCGGTGCGCCCGGGTGAGATCAGCCTTGCTCATGGCGGCGTGCTCTTTTTGGACGAGCTTGCCGAGTTTCCCACCGGTGTGCTGCAGACGCTGCGTCAGCCCATCGAGCGCGGCTATGTGAGAATCGTACGCGTCGACGGGGCTTTTACCTTCCCGTCGCGCTTTCAGCTGCTGGCTGCGAGCAATCCCTGCCCCTGCGGCTTTTTGGGTGATCGCGAGGTGCCGTGTCGCTGCTCGGCGGCGATGGTCGAGCGCTATCGGTCTAAACTGCGCGGTCCTTTAGCCGACCGTATCGACATGATGATCGATGTGACCCGTCCCGATCCCCAAGTGATTATCGAGGGTGCGGAGGGTATGTCGTCGGCCAAGTTACGTGACTACGTTGTGCGCGGTCGCGCCTTTCGCGCTTGGCGCGAATCCCGTATGGACGACGCGGATGCCGAGGCCGAGGATGACGAGACGCGGTCCATTGACGGTGTCGTTTCGACCTTTGAGCTCGATGATGCTGCCGAGAAATGCGTACTCGGTCTGTCCAAACGCACACATCTCACAGGGCGTGGCATCGTGCGCCTTGTTCGCATTGCGCGCACGATCGCAGATGTCGCCGAGAGCGAGCAAGTGACGCAGGACCACGTGCTCGAGGCGGCGATGTACCAGGGAAGGAGGGACCAATGATGGCCGAGGGGACCTTCGAGCTGCATCCAGGTGACGCGTTGTATCCCGAGACCGTTTTGGAGCTTTCTGATGTACCTCAGACGCTCTATGTGCGCGGCAACCCCGAGGCGCTTTCGACGCCTGCGCTCTCCATCATCGGCGCTCGAAAGGCCTCGCCGTATGGTCTTGCCGTGGCAGAGCTTGCGGCAAAGGTTGCGGTCGAGGCGGGAGTGACGGTAGTTTCGGGCGGCGCGGTCGGTTGTGACCAAGCCTCGGGTTGGGCTGCGGTCAACGCCGGCGGCAAACACGTCGTGGTGCTGGGGACGGGCGCCGACGTGGTCTACCCGCGTTCGAGCGCGGGGCTTATTACACGCACGCTCGATACGGGTGGCGCGGTCGTGTCTATCTCTCCGTGGGGCATGGGGCCGCGCAAGTTTGCCTTTCCGCGCCGCAATCGCGTGATCGCGGCCCTGTCGCAAGCCCTCTTTGTATCCGAGGCGGGTATGCCTTCCGGGACGTTTTCTACAGCCGAGGCTGCTATGGATTTGGGGCGCGAACTTCTTGCCGTGCCGGGGTCGATCCTATCGCCCGAGTCGCGTGGTACGAATTATCTCATTGCGAACGGTGCCTGCTGCATTGTCGACGAGGAGTCCATCGAGATGGCTATCTCTCGCATATACGGCACCCTGCGCTACTCGCGCCCCGATGCTCCCGGCATTGCCGACCTGAATCCAACACAGCAGACCGTGATGCATGCGCTCATCGCCTCTCCGCTCAAGGTCGACGACATCGCGGCGCTCGTCTCACTCGATGCTGTCGGCGTACTCAAACTCTTGGGTTCGCTTGAACTCGAGGGCCTTATCGAGCGCATGATGGATGGAAGGTATGCGCCCTCCAAGTTTGCCCTTCACGCCCAGACGCCCTTCGGTCACAATGGAAAACGTGTCAATTAGAAAGGTGTTTGCAGATGCAGTTCGATCAGGTGACGGTTATCGGTGGCGGTCTGGCGGGTTCGGAATGCGCGATCCAGCTGGCAGACCGCAGGTTTGCCGTAAAGCTGTGCGAGATGCGCCCCCAGGTGAGCTCCCCGGCTCACCATACCGATCACCTGGCAGAGCTCGTCTGCTCCAATTCGTTTAAGTCGACCCGTCCGGATTCCGCGGCTGGTTTGCTGAAGGCCGAGCTTGAGCGCATGGGTTCAGTCCTGCTCGACTGCGCCCATCGCGCTGCTGTTCCCGCTGGTGGCGCCCTGGCGGTCGACCGTGTTACATTCTCCGAGCTCGTCGAGGCTGAGGTTGCCGCCCGCCCCAATATCGAGGTCGTTCACGGCGAGGTCACCCAGATCCCCGAGGGCCACGTGGTCATTGCCGCGGGCCCGCTGTGTTCACCGGCGCTGAGCGAAGAGGTCATGAAGCTCGTCGGTGGCGACGCCCTTGCGTTCTTCGATGCCGCGGCGCCGATCGTCGATGCCTCCACGCTCGATATGGACGTGCTGTTTTCGCAGTCGCGCTACGAGGAGCAGGGGAGCGGCGACTATCTCAACGCTCCGCTCAACAAGGAGGAGTACGAGGCCTTTATCGAGGCGCTCACCACGGCCGACCGCGTGGTGCTCAAGGACTTTGAGGGCGGCGATCTGTTCCAAGCCTGCCAGCCTGCCGAGGAGGTTGCGCGCACCGGCAAGGACGCCATTCGCTTTGGCGCCATGAAGCCCGTCGGCCTCACCGACCCGCGTACCGGACGTCGCCCTTGGGCGGCGATTCAGCTGCGTGCCGAGAACAAGGAGAAGACCGCCTATAACCTGGTGGGCTTCCAGACCAACCTGACCTTTGGCGAGCAGAAGCGCGTCTTCCATATGGTGCCGGGCCTGGAGAACGCTGAGTTCTTCCGCTACGGTGTCATGCACCGCAATACCTTTGTCGACGCCCCGCACGTGCTCGATGGCACCTTTGCCGTGCCCGGTACCGGCGTGCGCCTGGCCGGTCAGATCACCGGCACCGAGGGGTACATGGAAGCCGTGGCGACCGGTCTGCTCGCGGCGCTCAACACCTATGCAGAGGCTATCGGCGCCGATTCCGTTGAGTTGCCCCGCGTGGGCGCCCTGGGTGCGCTCGTGGGCTATGCGACCGATCCTGCCACCGTGGGCTATCAGCCCATGCATGTCAACTTTGGCCTGGTGCCGCCGCTCGAGGACGGTAAGCGCCGCAGCAAGCGCGACCGCTATCAGGCCTATGCGGACCGTGCGCTCGAGGTCCTCGATGCCTACTTGGCCACGCGTTCCGACTTGTTTGGAGGCGACCGGTCATAGCTTTTGACCTGTACGACACCGTCGACTCTTTTATCGCCTATATCGCACGCGTTGAGGGGCTTTCTCCCAACACGGTGACGGCCTATGGCTCGAGACTGGAGCGCTTTGCTGCCTGGTGCGAGCGCGAGGATATTGATGCTTTCGCTGCCGACGTGCGCACCATTCGTCGCTATCTTGCTGAGCTTTCGCGTGAGCAGGTGGCTCCCCGAACGCTTGCGGCGCACCTGTCGGCTATCCGATCTCTCTATCGCTGGATGGCTGCCGAGGGGATTGTCGAGGGCGATGCGGTCTCGGCGATCGCGTCGCCCAAGCTGCCGCGTGACCTGCCGGGCGTCCTTACGACCCAGCAGGTCGAGGCGCTGCTCAAGACGCCTGATACCTCAACACCCGCGGGACTGCGCGATGCGGCGATGCTCGAGTTGCTCTATGCCTCGGGTGCCCGCATCTCAGAGCTTGCGGCGCTCAATGTGGAATCCATCTCATGGTCCGAGCGCACGCTGCGCCTGTGGGGCAAGGGGAGCAAGGAGCGTATCGTCCCTCTGTATCGTCGTGCGCTCGATGTGACGCGTCTCTATATTGAAGAGGGGAGGCCGGAGTTGCTCGCTCGGGCAAAGCGCCGCGACCTCGCTACCGGGCCGCATCCGCTGCTTATATCGGCGCGCGGCAATCGCATGAGCGCCGCCATGCTCCGGCGGCGGTTCCATACGCTGGCGACGCTCGCCGGCATTCCGGCCGACATCGCCCCGCATGCGATGCGCCATACCTTTGCGACCGACTTGCTCGAGGGCGGTGCGGACTTGCGCTCGGTTCAAGAGCTGCTGGGTCATGCGAGTCTGTCCACGACGCAGATCTACACGCATCTCACACCCGATCGGCTCAAACGTGCCGTGGCTCAAGCCCATCCCCGCGGCGAATAGTGGTTGGGACGTCTCGCGCCGCACTCAGGTGTGTGGTTTTGATTGCGGGTTGGCAGGAAGATGCATTCCTGCTATCATTCATCGGGTTGCTTCACGGCAACATGTTTTTATCACGCACGCGCGGCTACTTCATACCGTGGTGCCCGGGCTTTGGTAGCACATGTCCGGGTTGGTTTTGGAGGATGACCCCGCGCGGAGGCAAACCACAGGAGGTTTAACATGGCTACCAAGATTAATATCCGCACCCTGCTCGAGGCCGGCTGCCACTTCGGTCACCAGACCCGTCGCTGGAACCCCAAGATGAAGCCGTTCATCTTCGGTGAGCGCAACGGCATCTACATCCTCGACCTCAAGCAGACCATCCTCGACGCCGACCAGGCCTACACCTTCGTCAAGAACGTCGCTAAGGGTGGCAACGTGCTGTTCGTCGGCACCAAGAAGCAGGCTCAGGAGGCCGTCAAGAACGCTGCTGAGCGCGCCAACATGCCTTACATCAACCAGCGTTGGCTCGGCGGTATGCTGACCAACTTCGTCACCATCCGATCCCGCATTAACCGCATGGAGGAGCTCGAGGCCATGGTCGAGGACGGCCGCATGGCTGTTCTGCCCAAGAAGGAGCAGGCTGTGCTCGGCAAGGAGCTCACCAAGCTCCAGACCAACCTCGGTGGCGCCCGCGACATGAAGGGTCTGCCCCAGGCTCTCTTCGTCATCGACACCAAGCGCGAGGAGAACGCCATCAAGGAGGCTCAGCGCCTGAACATCCCCGTCGTCGCTCTGATCGACACCAACTCCGATCCCGACGAGGTTGAGTACGGCATCCCCTGCAACGATGACGCTATCTCCGCTGTCACCCTTATGTGCGAGCTCATGGCTGACGCCTGCCTCGCTGGCTCCGGCAAGGAGCAGGTCTCCGAGGCCGAGATGGCCGCTGAGCCCAAGGCCGAGTAAATCAGTCTTAGTTAATTCTTTTTCATCTCTTTGAAAGGAACCACAATGGCCCAGATTACCGCCGCTATGGTCAAGCAGCTCCGCGAGATGACCGACTCCCCGATGATGGAGTGCAAGAAGGCTCTCGTCGAGGCTGACGGCGACATGGACGCCGCTGTCGACGTTCTGCGTAAGAACGGCCTTGCCAAGGCTGCCAAGAAGGCTGGCCGTGAGACCAACGAGGGCGCTGTCGCCGCGTTCGTCTCTGAGGATGGCAAGACCGGCGCTCTGCTCGAGCTCTCCTGCGAGACCGACTTCGTTGGCTCTAACGCCAAGTTCACCGGCTTTGCTTCCAAGGTTGCTGAGGTTGTCGCTACCACCGAGCCTGCTGACGTCGACGCTCTGCTCGAGAAGCCGATGGGCGAGGAGACCGTTTCCTCCGAGCTCACCGAGATGATTCACATCATGGGCGAGAACATGAAGATCTCCCGCTTCGCTGCCCGCAAGGCTGAGAACGGCGCGCTCGCTTCTTACATCCACATGGGTGGTAAGATCGGCGTCCTCGTCGAGTTCGCTTTCGAGAAGACCGAGACCGCTCAGGCTGAGTCCTTCAAGACCTTCGCTCACGACGTTGCCCTTCAGGTTGCCGCCGTCGCCCCGATCTGCGCTACCCGCGATCAGGTTCCGGCCGAGACCGTCGAGCACGAGAAGCAGATCTACATGGCTCAGGCTGCCGAGTCCGGCAAGCCCGAGGCCATTCAGGAGAAGATGGCTGTCGGCCGTCTGGAGAAGTTCTACAAGCAGTCCGTGCTCACCGAGCAGGAGTTCATCAAGGACAGCTCCCTCACCATCAAGAAGTACGCTGAGCAGGTCTCCAAGGAGCTCGGCGACACCATTACCGTCGTTGCCTTTGACCGTCTGGTCCGTGGCGAGTAAATAAGCTCTTGTAGCTGGTAATGAGCAGGCTGTGGGTTTTACTCACAGCCTGCTTTTTCATGGCTCTTCTTAGAGCCTTTGATAGAATGTTGAGAGTTCAATCTAAAGGAGGATCGCTTTGTCCGACATCCGATATAAACGCGTGCTTCTTAAGCTTTCCGGCGAAGCACTGATGGGCGACGGCCAATATGGCATCGACCCCAAGGTTACCGACCATCTTGCCAAGCAGGTCAAGGAACTGCTCGCCGTTGGCCATGAGGTCGGCGTCGTTGTCGGCGGCGGCAATATTTTCCGCGGCATGGCCGGCGCTGCCGGTGGCATGGAGCGTGCTCAGGCCGATTATATGGGCATGCTGGCAACCGTTATGAACGCGCTCGCCCTGCAGGATGCCTTCGAGCACAACGATGTTCCCTGCCGCGTGATGAGCGCTATCCAGATGAACGAGATCTGCGAGCCCTATATTCGCCGTCGCGCCATCAACCACCTTTCCAAGGGCAACGTCGTTATTTTTGCCGCCGGTTCGGGCAATCCATACTTTACGACCGACACCGCCGCGGCTCTTCGTGCGTGCGAGATCGGCGCCGAGATTCTGATTAAAGCCACCAAGGTTGACGGCATCTACGACAAGGATCCCGTCAAGTGCGCCGATGCCGTCCGTTTTGACAAGGTTACCTATCACGAGGTTCTCGTCCGCGGTCTGCAGGTTATGGATTCCACGGCTACGGCACTGTGCCAGGATAACCGTATGCCGATTCTGGTCCTCAACATCGATGGCGAGGACACCGTCAAGCGCGCGCTCGCGGGTGAGCCCGTCGGCACGCTCGTCTATCAGGAGGATTAAGCATGGCAGAGAACATTACCGCCCATATGGATAAGTCGCTCGAGTCCCTCAAGCATAACTTCTCCAAGGTTCGTACCGGCCGCGCCAATGCCAACATTCTGTCCGACATCACCGTCGATTATTACGGTGTTCCCACGCCGGTCACGCAGGTTGCCGCCGTCAAGACCCCCGAGGCCCACATGCTGCTCATCGAGCCGTGGGACAAGGCACTCATCAACGCTATCGTCAAGGCCATCGGCGCTTCCGATCTGGGTATTACCCCCAACTCCGATGGCACCGTCGTTCGTCTGCCGTTCCCGGCTCCCACCGAGGAGCGCCGTCGCGAGCTCGTCAAGGAGTGCCGCGAGTACGCCGAGCAGGCCAAGGTGTCTATCCGTAACATCCGTCGCGACTTCAACAACAAGCTCGAGCGCGATGAGGAGCTCACCGAGGATGATGTCCGTCGCGAGCAGGCCAAGGTCCAGAAGCACACCGATGAGTATGTCGCCAAGGTCGAGGAGCTTCTGAAGGAAAAAGAAGCCGAGGTCATGGAGATCTAAGGTGCAATACGACGAGCATAAACTGGTCGAGTACTTTGCCGACGCCCCTGCGGGCGTCGGTTTTTCCGACCTTGACCTCAATAACATTCCGCACCATATCTCGTGCATCATGGACGGCAACGGTCGTTGGGCCACGTCGCGCGGTCTTGCGCGCACTGAGGGCCACAAGGCGGGTATTGTCTCCCTTCGCGAGATTATTACTGCCTGCGTGCGTCTGGGCGTCGACGTGCTTTCGGCCTATGCGTTTTCTACCGAAAACTGGAACCGTCCGCAGCATGAGGTCAACGTCTTGATGCATCTGTTTGCCAAGACGTTTATCGACGAGCTGCCGCTTCTGAAGCGCGAAAACGTGCGCGTTGTCTTTTTGGGTGACATTTCCGCGCTACCCAAGAAGACCCGCGACGTTTTTGAACGCGGTCTTGCCGAGTGCGCCGATCACACCGGTATGACGCTGGCGCTTGCCGTCAACTACGGCGCGCGTGCCGAGATTACCCGCGCTGTCCGTCAGATCGCACTCGACGTTGACGCCGGTAAGATCGATCCTGCCGCAATTGATGACGACATGGTGGCTTCCCACCTCTATACCGCCGGTCTTCCCGATCCTGAGCTTGTGATTCGCACCTCTGGTGAGCTGCGCCTTTCGAACTATCTGCTGTGGCAGGTAGCTTATTCCGAGTTCTACGTCACCGATACCTATTGGCCCGACTTTGATCGTTGGGGCCTTGTCGACGCCATTTTGGCCTATCAGGGCCGTGACCGTAGGTTTGGTGGACTGAGCAAGACCGAGGAGGCTTAATCGTGTCCGATCGTCCCAAGGCATCTGCTTCCAAGACGCCTGCGCGTAAAGCTGCCACTGCGGGAGCGCCTGCAGCGAAGAGCGGTTCCGGTTCGTGGCTGGCGGGCTTTATTACCCGTGCCGCCGCCGGTATCGTCTACGCCGTTGTCTTTATCCTGTGCCTGGTTTTGGGTATCGTGCCCACTGCCATCTTTGTTTCCGTCATGAGCGGTCTGTGCTGTTATGAGTTTTTCCGTATGACGAGGCTCGATGGCAAGATGGCTAACGAGCGCATGGGTATCGCTGCCGCCGTACTCTTTCCGCTGTCGGCGTTGGGCGATTCGATGTTGCTGAATGCCCTGCTTTTTGCCCTGATGCTCGCTGTGGGCATTTGGTATGTCTGGTCGCCGCGTACCCGCATCTCTGATGTGGCCGTGACGCTCATGGGTCCCATCTACACTGGCTTTATGCTGTCGGCTATCGTGCTGCTGCGCGATGCCGTGCCCGGTTTTGCCGGCGCCCTGCTTTCAGTGGGCGTTTGCGCGTCCCTTTGGGTCTCCGATTCGTTTGCCTACATTGTGGGCAGCCGTATCGGCAAGCACAAGATGGTTCCCAAGATCTCTCCCAAAAAGAGCTGGGAGGGGTTTGTCGGCGGCATCCTGGGCTCGGTTTTGATTTGGCTCATTCTGTGGGCGACGCACTTCTACAAGCTCAGCCTGCCCTATGCGCTGCTGTGCGGCGTGGTCGTGTCCATTTTGGGCGTTATCGGCGACCTTATCGAGTCGCGCATCAAGCGTGGCGTGGGCGTCAAGGATTCCGGCAACCTTATCCCGGGCCATGGCGGCATGCTCGACCGTAGCGACTCGCTTATCTTTGGCTGCATTACCGCTCAGCTGCTTTTGATGATCGGAGGCGTGCTGTAATGTCATTCCAGACGACGTATGGCCCCGATGGACGCCTCCGTGTTGCCATCCTGGGTTGTACGGGCTCTATCGGCACCCAGGCACTCGATGTGTGCCGTCAGCATGCTGATCGCCTGCAGGTGACGGCGCTGTCCGTTAATTCCAGCACCTCTGAGCTCGTTGCCGCTGCCCGCGAGTTCTCGGTTCCGGCGGTTGCCGTGGCCGATGTCGCTCACGGCGATGACGCCGTGCTGCAGGAGTTGCCCGAGGGAACGAAGCTCGGCGTTGGCGCGCAGGCGGTTTGCGAGCTCGCGCGTCGCGACGATGTCGACTGCGTGCTCGTTGCTATTGTGGGCGCCGCCGGTCTCGAGGCGAGCCATGCGGCCTTGACCTCTAATAAGCGCCTTGCCCTTGCCAACAAGGAGTCCCTCGTCGTCGGTGGCGACTTGCTTATGCCGTTGGCACAACCGGGCCAGCTTATTCCAGTCGACTCTGAGCACTCCGCCATCTACCAGTGCTATCTGGGGGAGGACCCGCGCGAGGCTCATTGTATTTGGCTTACCTGCTCGGGCGGTCCGTTCTTTGGCCGCACGCGCGACGAGCTCAATCGCGTGACGCGTGCCGATGCCCTCGCACATCCCACGTGGGCCATGGGTGCTAAGATCACCATCGACTCCGCCACCCTCATGAACAAGGGCCTAGAGCGCATTGAGGCCATGCATCTGTTTAACTGCGACCTCGATTTCATTAACGTGGTCGTGCAGCGTCAGTCCAAGATTCACTCTATGGTCGAGTTTGCCGACGGCTCCGTGATGGCGCATCTCGGTGCTTCCGACATGCGTATTCCCATCCAGTTCGCTTTCTCGTATCCCGAGCGTTGGGATACTCCGGCTCCGCGTATCGATTTCCGCGAGTTGGGGCAGCTTACCTTTGACGCGGCCGACATGGATACCTTCCGCTGCCTTGCGCTGGCCGAACGTGCCGGCAAGACGGGCGGCACCATGCCGTGCGTGCTCAATGCCGCCAACGAGGTCGCCGTCGATGCCTTCCTGCATGATGGCTGCAGTTTTACCGATATCGACCGTATTGTGGAATCCTGCATGGATGCTCACGATGCGCAGACGGTCGATTCGTTTGACCAGCTTCGCGAAATCGATGCGTGGGCGCGTGAAAAGGCCGTGCAGGTGCTTGCCGCAACCCGTTCTTAACCCATAAGGATTGCTTTTTCGTTTTATGGATACTGTTCTGAGCGTTCTCTCATCGGTCTTTTGGGGCCTGCTGATGCTTTCCGTCCTCGTGTTTTTGCACGAGGGCGGCCACTTTTTGGCGGCGCGTGCCTGCGGTGTCCGCGTGACTGAGTTCTTTTTGGGCCTGCCGTGTCGCTTTGATATCCACCACACGTCGCGTCGTATCGGCACCAAGTTTGGCGTGACGCCGCTGCTGCTGGGTGGCTATGCAGCCATTTGTGGCATGGATCCGACCGACGTCTCGTGTGCCGACCGCGTGCTTGCTGCCATCTATCGTCACGGCCGGGTGACGGTGGCCGATCTTGCCGTCGAGCTCGAGCTGTCCGAGGAGGATGTGCTCGAGGCCTGTGCTTTGCTGTTGGGCTGGGGCTCCATCGCTCCCTGGTATGAAGAAGGGGAAAAGCCTTCGCCCAATTACTATCCCACCAAGTACCAGACCCTGCCGCGTGACGCGGCGGGTTATACCACCTTTGACGGCCGTCGGTTCGATCGTGAGCACGCGACTGCCGAGGGCGATGTATGGGAGCTGCCGTGCGCCGAGTCTGAATTCCTTGCACGCGAGCGCTCGCACACCTATTTGGGCCAGGGCTTTGTCAAGCGTTCCTTTATGCTGCTTGCGGGCATTATCGTCAATATCCTGACGGGCTTTTTGCTCCTTATGAGCATCTATTCCATCGCGGGCGTCACGGTGCCGGTGGATACCAATGTGATCGGCCAGGTTGACGAAGGCTCGATTGCCGCCGCGGCGGGAATCGAGGGCGGCGATGCGATCCTTTCGGTCGACGGAGTATCGTGCTCTACCTGGATGGACGTTTACGATGCCATCGGCAAGGCTGCCGGTAAGGACGATATCGCCATCGAGTACGAGCGTGACGGCAAGCAGCATTCGACCACGGTTGCGCTCAAAGAGGACGAGCGCCTAGGTGTGTATGCCTCTACGCAGGTGGTCCGTTTGGACCCCATCACGTCGGCTCGTTTGTCGTTCTCCTATATCGTGCAGACAGCGGAGGGCGTGATGCGCCTGCTCCAGCCGCAGCATACGATGGAGATTCTCGACCAGTCCTCTTCAATCGTGGGTATTAGCGTTATGTCCTCACAGGCTGCTGCCGCCGGCCCTGCCACGTTCCTTTCGTTTGCCGCCCTCATTTCGTTCTCGCTTGGCTTTATGAACCTGCTGCCCATCCCACCGCTCGATGGCGGCAAGCTGGTCATCGAGATCATTCAAAAGATTGCGGGCCGCGAGCTTCCGCTCAAGGTCCAGACGATTGTGAGCTATGTGGGCATCGCGCTCTTTGCGCTGCTGTTTGTCTATATGCTTCGTTCCGACATCCTTCGATTTATTCTGTAGGGGAGTGGTTGGATTGTCTTTATCCCATCCTTTGCCTCGCGAGCTGACGCGTCCCGTGCATGTGGGCGGCGTGCAGATCGGTGGCGGCGCTCCGGTGGTGGTCCAATCCATGACCTGCACCGATACCGCTGATGCCCAGGCAACGCTTGCGCAAGTGCGTGCTTTGGCGCAGGCTGGCTGCGATATCGTGCGCGTGAGTGTGCCCACCGAGGCCGCGCTTGAGGGTTTCCGCACCATCTGTGCCGAGTCTCCGGTGCCGATTGTCGCCGATATCCACTTTAACCATAAGCTCGCCATTGGTGCCGTTGAGGCTGGTGCTGCCAAGCTGCGCATCAATCCCGGCAATATCGGCGATTGGGCCAAGGTTGACGCGGTGATCGATGCTGCGGGTGCTGCTGGCTGTGCGATTCGTATCGGCGTCAATGCCGGTTCGCTTGAGCAGGATATCGCCGAGCGCGACGACCTCACGCAGCCCGAAAAGCTCGTGATGTCGAGCGAGCGTTTCGTCAAGCATTTTGAAGACCGCGGCTTTACGAACATTGTGCTTTCGGCTAAGGCCCATAGCGTGCAAACGACGCTCGACACCTACCGTGCCCTCTCGCGCGAAATCCCCCATGTTCCGCTTCATTTGGGCGTGACGGAGGCCGGAACCAAGCTCCAGGGCACCATTAAGAGCTCTGTGGGCCTGGGTATTCTGCTTTCCGAGGGCATTGGCGACACCATGCGCGTCTCGCTCACGGCCGATCCGGTCGAGGAGCCGCCGGTCGCCTGGGGTATCCTGCAGTCCCTGGGCCTGCGTCGCCGTGGTCCCGAGATTGTCTCGTGCCCCACGTGCGCCCGCTGCCAGGTTAACCTGATTCCTATCGCTGAGGAAGTAACCGAGCGGCTTAAGAACTATGCCGCGCCGCTTTCGATTGCCGTCATGGGATGTGCCGTTAATGGCCCCGGTGAGGCTTCTGATGCCGACCTGGGCGTTGCTTGCGGACGTGGTCAGGCCCTGCTCTTTTCGCATGGCCAGATCATTGGTAAAGTAGCTGAGGATCAAATTGTCGACGCGCTTATGGCCGAGGTCGACAAGCTTATTGAGGAGAAATAAATGACTCGAGCAATGTATATGTCTAAGCTCTATGCGCCGACGCTCAAAGAGGATCCGGCCGACGCCGAGCTTGCGAGCCATCGCCTGCTGCTCCGTGCCGGCATGATTCGCAAGGAGGCCGCCGGCCTGTATTCCTATCTGCCGCTCGCTTGGCGCTCGATTCGCAAGATCGAGAACATCGTGCGCGACGAGATGGACGCCGCCGGCGCCCAGGAGCTCATGATGCCCATTATGGTCGATGCTGAGCTGTGGCGTGAGTCCGGCCGTATCGATGCCTATGGCAAGGAGCTCGTGCGCTTTGACGACCGTCATGGTCGCGAGTTTGTGCTGGGCCCCACGCATGAGGAGACCGTCACGGCCCTGGTGCGCAACGAGCTGCGCTCCTATAAGCAGCTGCCCGTCAACCTGTACCACATTCAGGATAAGTTCCGCGATGAGTTCCGTCCCCGCTTTGGCCTGATGCGTGGCCGTGAGTTCATCATGAAGGACGCCTACAGCTTCTCTGCCACGCAGGAGAGCCTGCAGGAGGAGTACGACAAGATGAAGCAGGCTTACGCCAACATCTGCGAGCGCTGCTACATCAAGGCTCTGCCCGTTGTCGCCGACTCCGGCGAGATCGGCGGCGACACTTCCGTCGAGTACATGGCGCTGGCCGACGCCGGCGAGGCTTCGCTCGTCTACTGCGACGATTGCGGCTTTGCTGCCGATGACGAGGCTGCAAGCACCAAGGTCGTTGTGACCGAGTGTCCCGGCGACGGCACGCTCACCAAGGTCGAGACTCCGGGTATGGGCACCATCGAGGCCGTCGCCAAGTTCTTCGGCTTCCCCGAGAACGGCACGCGCAAGTCGCTGGCGTTGATTGACTCCGAGGGCAAGCCGGTCGTGGCCATTGTTCCGGGCGACCACGAGCTCAACGACTGTAAGGCCGAGCACGTCTTTGGCAAGGGCTATCGCATGATGACCGACGAGGAGCTCCAGACCTACGGGCTGCATAAGGGCTTTATCGGACCGGTTAACCTGCCCGAGGGCATTCGTCTGGTCTGCGACGAGAGTCTGCGCGAGTCCAAACAGTGGGCCTGCGGTGCCAACGAGGTCGACTATCACTTTACCGGCGCCTGCCCCGAGCGCGACTTTACCGTCGACGAGTGGGCCGACCTGGTTACCGTCGTCGCCGGCGATCCCTGCCCGCACTGCGGCAAGCCGCTGTCTGCTGCTCGCGGTATCGAGGTCTCCCAGGTCTTCCAGCTGGGCACCAAGTACTCCGAGGCCATGGGTGCCACCTTTATGGACGAGGACGGCAAGGAGAAGCCGCTTATCATGGGTTGCTATGGCGTTGGCGTGTCTCGCTCGCTCGCTGCCGTCGTGGAGCAGCACAACGACGAGCACGGCATCGTCTGGCCGGTCTCCGTTGCCCCGTACGAGGTTGCTGTGATTCCGCTCGACCCCAAGAAGGAGGAGTGCGCTACCGTCTGCGAGCAGATCGTTGATGGCCTGTGCGCCGAGGGTATCGAGGTCGTCGTCGATGACCGTGACGAGCGTCCCGGCTTTAAATTTGCCGACAACGACCTTATGGGCTTCCCGTATCAGGTCGTTCTGGGTAAGCGTGGCCTCAAGAACGGCACCGTCGAGCTCAAGGACCGTGCCACGGGTGAGCGCGAGGACGTGGCGATCGACGAGGTCGTCGCCAAGGTCGCCGAGCTTGTGAAGGCGGCACGCCGTTAATCGGCGATTTCGCTTGTAGTTCGATATACGGGACGGCCCCGCATTTCTCCAGATAGGGGAGATGCGGGGCCGTCCTTTTATCTTGTCGACGTACTCAATCGCTAAAAGGAAACCCCACAGCCCATGCGAGCTGCGGGGTTTCCTTTGTGCCTCCGATGCGAAATAAATCGCTCAGATATTACTGATAATCGACGACGTCGATCCAGTTCTTCAGGAACTCATCGTTCACGTTGCGCTTACGAGCGAGCTCGGAAGCGGCGACGATGCTCGTCCACTGACGCACGACCTGCATGGGCATGTCGGCGCGGTCGCAGTAGAGCTCCAGATAAGCCTCGGCCTGGTCCTTGCTGTTGAGGGCAAAGAGCAGGTAGGTGGTGGCAACGTCGGCAGCAGGGGAGCCCTGGGTAGCGTGTGCCCAGTCGCACACATAGAGCTGGCCGTCGTCGCCGACGATGACGTTGGAGGGGTTGAAGTCGCCGTGGCAGACCTTGAACTCCTTGGTCATACCGTCCAGACGCTCCTGAAGGTTGTAACGCGTGGTGGCATTGAGCTGATCAAGGCTGTCGATCATGCGGGCGAACTTGTCGCGCTGACGGTTGAGCAGCGGGGAGGTGTAGCCGTGGATCTCGATCTGGAGGTCGACGAACATCTCGAGGTACTCACCGAAGCGCTGGGGCTCGGCAGTCATCTTCTCGGCAAGGGTGGTGCCCGGAACCTTCTCGGTCACGAGCGCCCAGCCGTTGGCGTTCTCGAGCTGGGAAACCTCGAGAGCCTTGGGGCTGCGGATGCCGCACTCATTGATGCGGGCAAGATTCAAAGCCTCGTTGAACACGTCGGAGACGGGCTTGGTCTCGTTAAAGACCTTGACGATCTTGTCGCCCAGGTCGTAAACGACCTTGTTGCCACGGCGGACGAGCTCGGTCTTGGAATCGGGTAGCAGCATGGTTGCATCCTTTCAACGATGCGATAGAAGCGACGGCGGGGGTGTGTGAAACACCCGTGCACCCCCGCCGTTAAAAACCGTGCTAGAACTAGCAGACGGCGTAATCCTGAGGCTCGCGGCCGTAGTAGGCGTCCAGGTAGAGCTCCTTGATCTCGCTCATGAGCGGGTAGCGCGGGTTAGCGCCGGTGCACTGGTCGTTGAATGCCTGCTCGGTCATCTCGTCGAGGGTGTCGAGGAAGTACTGCTCGTCAACACCGTAGTCGGCGATGGTCTTCTTGACACCGATGAAGTCCTTGAGCTCCTCGAGCTTCGTGATGAAGTTCTCGAAGACCTCCTTGTCGTCCTTGCCCTCGATGCCGCAGTACTTGGCCATCTCGGCGTAGTTGTGCAGCGCGTTGGGGTAAGGATACTGGGAGAAGGTACCCATCTTGACGGGAGCCTCGGCGGCGTTGTAACGCATGACGCGAGTCAGGATGACGGCGTTTGCGAGGCCGTGGGGCAGGTGATGGAAAGCGCCGAGCTTGTGGGCCATGGAGTGGTTGAGGCCCAGGAAGGCGTTGGCGAAGGCCATACCGGCCATGCAGGAGGCGTTGTGCATCTCCTCGCGGGCATGCGGGTCCTTGGCGCCGTTCGTGAAGCTGGAGGGCAGGTTCTCGAAGACGAGCTTGGCAGCGCGCTCGGAGAGGCCCTTGGTGTAGTCGGAAGCCATGATGGAGACGTAGGACTCGATGGCGTGGGTCATGACGTCGATGCCGGAGGCAGCGGTCAGGCCGCGCGGGGCGGTCATGCAGTTGTCGGCGTCGACGATAGCCATGTTGGGGAGCAGCGCGTAGTCGGCGAGCGGCCACTTGATGCCGGTCTCCTTGTCGGTGATGATGGCGAACGGCGTGCACTCGGAGCCGGTACCCGAGGAGGTCGGGACGGCGACGAAGTAGGCCTTCTTGCCCATCTCGGGGAAGGTGAAGATACGCTTGCGGATGTCCATGAAGTCCATGGCCATGTCCTCAAACTTGCACTCGGGGTGCTCGTACATCATCCACATGATCTTGCCGGCGTCCATAGCGGAGCCACCGCCGACGGCGATGATGACGTCCGGCTCAAAGAGAGCCATCTGCTTGGCACCACGACGTGCGCACTGCAGCGACGGATCGGGCTCGACGTCGTAGAAGCAGTCGTGGGCGATGCCCATCTCGTCGAGCTTGGCCTCGATGGCGCGGGTGTTGCCATTCTTGAAGAGGAACTGGTCGGTGACGATGAAGGCGCGCTTCTTGCCCATGACGTTGCCAAGCTCGTCGAGGGCGACGGGCGTGGAACCCTTCTTGAAGTAGACCTTCTCGGGAGCGCGGAACCACAGCATGTTCTCACGGCGCTCGGCCACAGTCTTAACGTTGATCAAGTGCTTCACCCCAACGTTCTCGGAGACGGAGTTGCCGCCCCAGGAGCCGCAGCCCAGGGTCAGAGACGGCTTCATGCCAAAGTTGTACAGGTCACCGATGCCGCCGTGCGAAGACGGGGTGTTGATGACGATACGGCAGGCCTTCATGACGTGCTCGAACAGGCTGATCTTCTCGGCCTGGGCGGGGTGCACGTAAAGAGAGGCGGTGTGGCCCGGGCCACCGGCGAGCACCAGGTGCTCGGCCTTGTCGACGGCCTCCTGGAAGTCCTTGGCGTGGTACATGGCCAGGACCGGGGAGAGCTTCTCGTGGGAGAACTCCTCCTTGGCGGGGTCGGTGGAGGTGACCTCGGCGATCAGGATCTTGGTCTTGGCGGGAACCTCGATGCCGGCGAGCTCGGCGATCTTGGCGGCAGCCATGCCGGGGATGCGGTGGTCGAGAGCGCCGTTCTTGAACATGGCGGCACGCAGGGCCTCCATCTCGGCACCCTGCTTGACGAAGTAGCAGCCGCGCTTCTGGAACTCGGCCTTAACCTGGTCATAGATGCTGTCGATGACGGTCACGGACTGCTCGGAAGCGCAGATCATGCCGTTGTCGAAGGTCTTGGAGTGGATGATGGAGTTGACGGCGAGCAGCACGTCGGCGGTGTCGTCGATGATGACCGGGGTGTTACCGGCGCCAACGCCCAGGGCGGGCTTGCCCGAGGAGTAGGCGGCCTTGACCATGCCCGGGCCACCGGTGGCGAGGATGATGTCGACGTCGCGCATGACCATGTTGGTCAGCTCGATGGAGGGGACATCGACCCAGCCGATGATGCCCTCGGGGGCGCCGGCCTTGACGGCGGCGTCAAGCACGAGCTTGGCGGCGGCGATGGTGCACTTGGCGGCTGCCGGGTGCGGGGAGATGATGATGCCGTTGCGGGTCTTCAGGCTGATCAGCGTCTTGAAGATCGCGGTGGAGGTGGGGTTGGTCGTCGGGATGACGGCGCCCACGATGCCGATGGGCTCGGCGATCTTGGTGATGCCGTAAGCCTCGTCGCGCTCCAGAACGCCACAGGTTTTGGTGTTCTTGTAAGCGTTGTAGATGTACTCTGCGGCGTAGTGGTTCTTGATGACCTTGTCCTCAAGAACGCCGCGGCCGGTCTCCTCGATGGCCATCTTCGCCAACGGGATACGAGCCTTGTTGGCGGCCATGGCGGCCTCGTAGAAGATCTTGTCGACCTGCTCCTGCGTGTACGTAGCAAAAAGCGCCTGGGCCTCTCGCATCTGAGCGAGCTTAGCCTCAAGCGCCTCTACGTTGTCCACAATTGCGGGAGTAGTGTTTTCCGGTGACTTTTTCACCATTTGTGTCTCCTTGCGATCGGAGATTTACCCTACGCCTTGCATGATAGCAAGAAATTATTCGGCGAACGGTAAGATTCCTGTAAAAGGCACACTAAAACGCTTCAACCAAATGAAACGATTCAACTAAATCTATCTGCCCAATGCACCGTCCCACTCATTGGGGACAGGCTTACATGAGTATTTCAACGGGAAAACGGGGAGAACTGGGCATCTGTTTGATAATCGCTATTCGCGGGTCGCGGTTGAGTCGGACACGCAGGCGGTGCAGCTGCTCGACTATATTCGTCTCAATCTCGTGAAAGGTGCGCTTGGCTCAATCGAGGCGTACCGCTGGTCAAGCTACAAGGCATACCAGCTGGGCTACGATCCCTTTGACATCTGCAAACACTCATGTAAGTCTGTCCCCAATGAGTGCAAAAAGGCGCCCTCCGTAAGGGAGGGCGCCTTTGGTAAGTTCTATATGAACGCGAGGTCTTTGACCCGGAGAGTCCGAGGTACTTGTTGGTAAGACCTTATTTACGAGCGCGCAACCTTGCCGGACTTGAGGCAGGTGGAGCAAACGTTCATCTTGCGACGGTGACCATCGACGACGACGTAGACGCGCTGGATGTTGGGGCGGAACTTACGGTTGGTGACGCGGTGAGAGTGGCTGATGGAGCGACCGGCAACGGGGTGCTTACCGCAAACTTCGCAAACTTTGGACATAACTGACCCTCCTTGGGCGACAAACGAACATGTCGCGTTAACAAACAAGCCTGAACTATAGCACAGAAGCAGCTCCCTGTGCGTAATCTACACAGAGATATTCCTCTTTTGGCGATAGTGCTCACGCCACGGCCCTGGACGTAGATCCGATTTGCGTGCAGCAGAGGGGATTATGCCAGCTCGTGCGTGCGTTTTCAAGCTCGTCCCACAAATATATATAGGTTTATGGAGCATTGGGCTCCGTTTACGGATTGCTCTGTATTTATGCTCGCAATTAAGCTCGAGGTTGGCTACACTATCCCTTGACCATTAAAGGGGTACGAGATACCCACATGGAATTACATTGCTGCCAAAGAGCAGCCCTTCCTGTGGGTGTCTGGTCCGCTTTGAGCGGTCGGGCATCTATTTTTTTGACTGTGTCAGCAGTCAAGACATGTGAGGAAGGAGATCGATGGGCACGACTTCCCCCAAGGCGGTCATCATGGACGAGACCGCCGTCAATCGAGCAATGACCCGCATCGCGCACGAGATTCTCGAGCGCAACGAGGGCTGTGAAGACCTCGCTCTGGTCGGCATCGTCACGCGCGGCGACCTTCTGGCAAAGAAGCTCGCCGAGGAGATCAAGGAGATCGAGGGCGTCGACGTTCCGCTCGGCAGCCTGGACATCAGCTTCTACCGCGATGACTATGCGACCAATTTCGCTCCCGCGATCCACGCTACCAACATTCCCTTCAGCGTCGACGGCAAGCGCGTCGTGCTGGTGGACGACATCCTGTATACGGGCCGTACCATCCGCGCCGCTCTCGACGCCGTCATGGACCTGGGCCGTCCGAGCCGCATTGAGCTGGCAGTCCTCGTTGACCGCGGCCACCGCGAGCTCCCCATCTCGCCGGACTTTGTCGGCAAGAACGTTCCCTCGTCGCATGAGGAGAACGTGCACCTATATATGAAGGAAGTCGACGGCCACACCGCCGTCGAGATTAACGACGTCGCGCCGGGTTCCCACGTGGGCTCCGCGCCGCTGGGAGGTGAGTAGTACCGTGGCGTTCAACCATAAGCACCTGATCGACATTACCGAGTACTCCGAAGAGGACATCAAGCTCATCCTCGAGACCGCCAAGGCGTTCTCCGAGGTCAACGAGCGTGCTATCAAGAAGGTCCCCACGCTCAAGGGCAAGACCATCGTCAACATGTTCAACGAGCCCTCGACGCGCACCCGCAGCTCCTTCGAGCTCGCCGAGAAGCGTCTTTCGGCCGACAGCCTTAACTTTGGCGGCTCCTCGACCTCCACGGTCAAGGGCGAGAGCCTTGTCGACACCGTCGAGACCCTCAACGCCTATAAGATCGACTGTATCGTCGTGCGTGATAAGCACGCCGGCGCTCCCTACATCGTCACGCAGAACTCGCCCGCGAGCGTCATCTGCGCCGGTGACGGCAAGCACAACCATCCCACGCAGGCCCTGCTCGACCTGTACACCATCTGGGAGCACAAGGGTGACTTCCACGGTCTGAAGGTCGCTGTCGTCGGCGATATCGCGCACTCCCGTGTCTGCGGCTCGCTGATCCCCGCCCTTAAGATCATGGGCTGCGAGACCTACGCCGTCGCCCCCGGCACGCTGCTGCCGCCGGCGCCCGAGGTCCTGGGCTGCGACCACGTGACGAGCGACCTCGATTCCGTCCTGCCCGAGCTGGACGTCGTCTACATGCTGCGCGTGCAGCAGGAGCGCCTCGAGGGCGCTCCGTTCCCGACCATTCGTGAGTACCACAAGCTCTTCGGCCTGACCAAGGACCGCGAGAAGCTCATGAAGCCCGACGCGATCATCTGTCACCCGGGCCCCATCAACCGCGGCGTCGAGTTCGACTCCTATATGGCCGACCACCCGCAACGCTCCGTCATCCTGGAGCAGGTCTACGCCGGTATCTGCGTGCGTATGGCTATCCTGTATCTGCTGCTTGGAGGTGCCGATAATGGCCTTGCTTCTTAAGAATGCCCACGTCGTCGACCCGTCCGTCGAGCTTGACGGTGTCGTTGACGTCCTGATTGACGGCGATAAGATCGCCGAGGTCGGCGAGAATCTCGCCGTCGAGGGAGCCGAGGTCCGCGACCTTTCCGGCAAGTACCTCGTCCCCGGCCTGGTGGATATGCACGTTCACCTTCGCGAGCCCGGCTACGAGGTCAAAGAGGACATCGAGAGTGGTACCCGCGCTGCTGCCAAGGGCGGCTTCACCGGCGTGTGCGCCATGCCCAACACCGATCCCGTCACCGATAACGGCACCGTCGTGGAGTTCGTCAAGTCCCGCGCTGCCGAGGTCGGTCACTGCCGCGTCTATCCGTCGGGCGCCATGACCCGCGGTCTTAAGGGCGAGGCCATGTCCGAGATGGGCGATATGGTCGCCCACGGCGCCGTCGCCTTCACTGACGACGGTCGCGGCGTGCAGGGCGCGGGCATGCTCCGTCGCTGCATGGACTACGGCAAGATGTTCGGCAAGGTCTTTATGAGCCACTGCCAGGACGAGGACCTGGTCGGCCACGGCCAGATCAACGAGGGCAAGGTCTCGACCCGTCTGGCTCTCGAGGGCTGGCCGGCTGCCGGCGAGGAGCTCCAGATCGCCCGCGACATCGAGATCGCCAAGCTGACCGGTGCCAAGCTGCACATCCAGCACATCTCCACCGCCCATGGCCTGGAGATCGTGCGTGCCGGTAAGGCCGCTGGCGTTCAGGTTACCTGCGAGGCCACCCCGCACCACATGTTCCTGACCGAGAACGATCTGGACGAGACCTACAACACCTCGCTCAAGGTCAATCCGCCGCTGCGTACCGAGGAGGATGCCGAGGCCATCCGTCAGGGCGTCATCGACGGCACCGTCGACGCTATCGTCACCGATCACGCTCCCCACACCCCGTGGGAGAAGGCCCGCGAGTTCGAGCTTGCGCCCTTTGGCATGATCGGCCTCGAGACCTCCCTGTCGCTCGTACTCACCGAGCTGGTCAACACGGGCAAGATGAGCGTGGGCCGCATGGTCGAGCTCATGGCCATCAAGCCGCGTGAGATTCTGGGTCTCGACCAGGTTCAGGTCAAGGCGGGCTCCGTTGCCGACCTGACCGTGTTCGACCCCTCTGCCACCTGGACGGTCGGCGAGGACGGTTACGAGTCGCGCGCCGAGAACTCCGGTTTTGCCGGCCGCACGCTTACCGGTCGTGCCACCGATGTGTTTGTCGGCGGTAAGCAGACGCTCGCCGACGGCTGCATCTGCTAGCATAGCCTTATCGCTTTTGTGCGCGGTGCCCTTGCGGTGCCGCGCTTTCTGTTCGTTTTGACCATGCAATCGCATGGGGGATTGGAGCGTCTATGCCCACACCTTCCACTGCACGCATGCACGACTTCGAGGTCGTCTCGAACCAGGAGATCGCCGACGGCATCTTCTCGCTCGTCATCTCGGCCCCCAAGCTTGCAAGTGCGCTCAAGCCCGGTCAGTTTGTGAACATCGCCGTGCCCGGCGATGCGTCCTCGCTGCTTCGCGTGCCCCTGAGCTTCTATCGCGCCGACGCCCAGGCCGGTACCGTCGAGCTGTGGTACGCCGTCGTGGGCGACGACACCCGTCGTCTGTCGCAGATGGCCCCCGGCTCCAAGTCCAACCTGTTGGGCCCTGGCGGCCGCGGCTGGCTTGTTCCCGAGGGTACCAGGAAGGCGCTGCTCGTGGCGGGCGGCATCGGCGTTCCGCCCGTGCTGTGCCTTGCCGACAAGCTTGTCGAGCAGGGCGTGGATGTCGACGTGTGCCTGGGCTTTGGCACCGCGTCCAAGGCCGTGGGAGTCGAAGAGTTCCGCGCGCTGGGCGCCACGGTCAACGTGTGCACCGACGACGGCTCGCTCGGCACGCACGGTTTTTGCACCGACCCGGCAGCCGAGCTGCTTGGAGAGGGCGGCTACGACTACGTCGCCAGCTGCGGTCCCGCCGTCATGATGAAGAAGGTCGCCGCCGCTGCCGCCGAGGCCGGTGCGTACTGCGAGGTGTCGCTCGAGCGCATGATGAGCTGTGGCTTTGGCGCCTGCAACACCTGCAATGTCGAGACGGTCGACGGTATGAAGGGTGCTTGCATGTGCGGCCCCGTGTTCGATGCTTCCAAGGTGGTGGTCTTCTAGTGGGTACCGTGAACATGGCCGTCGATTTCGGCGGCGTCAAGATGCAGAACCCCATCAACACCGCAGCCGGTACCTTTGGCTACGGTTGGCAGTTCCAGAACTTCTTTGATGTTTCCCAGCTGGGCGCCATCACCACCAAGGGTTGCGCTGCCGAGCCCTGGCCCGGCAATCCCGCGCCTCGCATGGCCGAGATTCCCGGCGGCATGATCAACTCCGTGGGCCTTCAGAACCCCGGCGTGGCCGCCTTTGCCCGTGAGTCCGGTCCTTGGCTCGAACAGCTGTCCAAGGACGGCTGCCAGGTCATCTGTCAGGTTGCCGGCCACTCCGTTGACGAGTTTGTCCGCGCACTCGAGATGTATGTCGAGCTGTGCCCCTGGGCTGCCGGCTACGAGATCAACGTGAGCTGCCCTAATATCGCCGCCGGCGGTGCCGCCATGGGATCAACGCCCGAGGGCGCCTCTTCCGTTATGGCTGCCTGCCGCAAGGTGACCGATAAGCCGCTGTTCGTAAAGATGGCTCCGGTCAACGTTGCCGAGATTGCCAAGGCTCTCGAGGCCGCCGGCGCCGACGGCCTTTCGGTCATCAACTCCATCCAGGGCATGGCCATCGACGTTCATACCCGCAAGTCCCGCGTGGCCAAGCCCAAGGGCGGCCTTTCGGGCCCGCTGTGCCACCACATCGCCGTGCGCATGGTCTGGGAGGTTGCCCAGGCCGTCGATATCCCCATCAACGGTGTCGGCGGTGTCATGACCGGCGAGGATGCGGCTGAGTTTATCCTGGCCGGCGCCACCTGCGTGTCGGTCGGCATGGCCAACTTCGTCGATCCGTGTGCTTCGCTTAAGATCGCGCATGAGCTCGAGGCCTGGGCCGAGTCCCAGGGCGTGAAGGACATCAACGAGCTGGTAGGTGCTTTCGAATGCTAGAGAATGATGCCCGCGACCGTGTTATCGTCGCCCTCGACTGCGACCGTGAGCGCGCGCTCGAGCTCGCCCACGAGCTTTCGGGCCATGCCGCCTGGCTCAAGGTCGGCATGACGCTCTATTACGCTGAGGGTCCCCAGATCGTCAAGACCTTTAAGGACCTTGGCTTTAAGGTCTTCCTCGACCTTAAGTTCCATGACATTCCGCATCAGGTTCGCGGTGCCGCCCGCTCGGCCTCGCTTGCCGGTGCCGACCTGCTTTCGGTTCACGGCTTGGGTTCGGGCGCCATGCTCGCTGCCTGCCGCGAGGGTGCCGAGGAGGCGCGCGAAGACCGCGCCAAGCTCGTCGCCATCACCGTGCTCACGAGCATGAATCAGGATGCCTTGAGCGAGATCGGCGTCGAGTCGCCCGTGGCCGAGGAGGCCGCCCGCCTGGCAAAGCTCGCTCAGGCAAACGGCATCGACGGTATCGTGTGCTCGCCGATGGAGGCTCACGACATGCGTGAGCTGCTGGGTCCTGATGCTCTGATCGTGACTCCGGGCGTGCGTCCGGTGGGTGCCGCCCTTGGTGACCAGTCCCGCGTGGCGACGCCTTCTCAGGCTATCGAGCGTGGCGCAAGCCACATTGTGGTGGGCCGTCCCATCACCGGTGCCGACGATCCGGTTGCCGCCTTTGACGCCATCGTCGCCGAGCTGGTAGAAAATGTCGCGTAAAGATTCCCCTAAGTCACCACTTTTGGGTCTCATTAGCACAAAATAGCCCCTGTGCCTGCGTAAACTTTCCCATCCTTTGTGTGGAATCGCAGGTCAGGGGCTTAACTTTGGACGCAGTATATTGCACTTTTTGCGGGTATCGTCTAACCTATGGAGCCGCGATTGGGCATTTTGTACGTTCTACGTGCTAAAATGCCAATTATTGAATCAGATATAACCCAACTATTTGGAGGTACGAATGGCACTCCCTCAGCTTACCGACGAGCAGCGCAAGCAGGCTCTTGAGAAGGCTGCTGCCGCACGTCACGCCCGCGCTGAGCTTCGCGAGCAGATCAAGAAGGGCGAGAAGTCCCTCGAGTCCGTGCTCAACTCCGATGACCCCATCGCTTCCCGCATGAAGGTTTCCACTCTCATCGAGTCTCTCCCCGGTTATGGCAAGGCCAAGGCCGCCAAGATCATGGAGGAGCTCGGTATCTCCGCTACCCGTCGCGTCCAGGGCCTCGGCGTCCGTCAGCGCGAGCAGCTCCTCGAGCAGCTGACCAAATAAGTGAGCGCTCAGGATTCCAAGCTCTTTGTGATTTCTGGACCGTCAGGCGCAGGCAAGGGTACGCTCGTCACTCGTGTGCGCGAGCGCCGCTCGAACCTGGGTCTGACGGTTTCGGCTACCACGCGAGCACCACGCAAAGGTGAGGTCGACGGCGTCAACTACTTTTTTCTGACGCGCGAGGAGTTCGACCGCCGCGTGGCAAACGGTGAGTTTGTTGAGTGGGCCGAGGTCCACGGTAACTGCTACGGCACGTTGGTGAGCGAGGTCACATCCAAGCTCGCCTCGGGCTCGTCTCTGATTTTGGAGATCGATGTCCAGGGCGCCCTGCAGGTGAAGGAGCGTTTCCCCGAGGCCGTGCTGATTTTTATCAAGCCGCCTTCGCTTGAGGTGCTCCGCGAACGTCTAGTCGGTCGCGGTACCGAGACGCCAGAGACGATTGAGCTGCGTATGGCAAACGCCGCCGATGAGCTTGCCCTTGCCGACCGCTACGACGACGTCGTGGTGAATGACGATCTCGACCGCGCGACCGATGAGCTCGTTCGCGTTCTCGATATGCATGAAAGGATCTGAGGTCCGTGTCCGTTGTAAAGCCTTGCATTGACGATCTTCTGGAGAAGACCGATCACAACCGCTTCCTGCTCGCTTCGCTTGCCTCCAAGCGCGCCTGCGACATCAATAGCATGCTGCGTGGCCAGCACAATCGCGTGCTTGCTGTCCAGGATGTCGATGACATCACCATTGGGCTTTCCGGTGCCGATACCATCTCGATGGCTATGGACGAGATTGTCGACGGCGACATCTCTTATGACGAGGCCCGTTACGAGAAGGCGCTCGGCCACAAGGTTGCTGAAGCCTAAATGGCGGCTCGCGTCTGCCTAGTCCACTATCACGAGGTTGGGCTGAAGGGCAAGAACCGCGCACATTTTGAGCATATCCTCATGGATAACATTAAGGCGGCCTTGGCCGCCTTTTCCGTGAGCGCCGTGTCTCGAATTTCCGGTTATATCCTCGTGACCTTTAACGAGCATCAGGCCGACGAGGCGGCGCGTGTCATCCGCACCGTCCCCGGCGTTGCCCGTGTGTCTTTGGCGTATCACACCAACCGCGATCCGCAGGAGTACTGCGCCGCCGCCGTGAAGGCGCTGCGCGAGTTTGGTTCCTTCGATTCGTTTAAGGTGCACGCCAAGCGCTCCAATACTGACTATGAGCTCACCTCGATCGATATCAATCGTCAGGTGGGCGAGGTGCTGTGTGAGGCCTTTCCCGATAAAAAGGTTCAAATGCACGACCCCGATGCGATGGTGCACGTACTGGTGGTCCAGGGTAGCGTTTATGTGTACGCGCGCTCCGAGCGCGGCGTGGGCGGTCTGCCGGTGGGTTCTGCCGGCAAGGTCGTGACGCTGCTGTCGTCGGGTATCGATTCTCCGGTGGCGACCTGGATGCTCGCGCGCCGCGGCGCGGTGTGCGTGCCGGTACATTTCTCCGGTCGTCCGCAGACGCCCGATACGAGTGAGTATTTGGTGCAGGACATCATCCGTGCGCTTGAGCCGGGTGTCCAGATCGGCCGCCTGTACGTGGTGCCGTTTGGCGACTGCCAGCGTGAGATTTCGGTCACCTGTCCCAGCAACCTGCGCGTGATCATGTATCGCCGCATTATGTATTCGGTTGCTGAGCGCATTGCACACATCGAGGGTGCCAAGGCCATCGTTACGGGCGAATCGCTTGGACAGGTTGCCTCCCAAACGCTTGAGAACATCATGGCCGTCAACGAGGCCGTGAAGATCCCCGTGTTCCGTCCTCTCATCGGTTCGGACAAGCAGGAGATCATCGCGCGCGCCGAGGAGATCGGTACCTTCGATATCTCGACTGAGGCCGCTCCCGACTGCTGCACGCTGTTTATGCCGCGCCGTCCCGAGACGCACGCTAAACTCGATGCCGTGCATGAGGCCTGGGAGTTGTTCGATCATGAGGAGATGATCGAGCGCCTGCTCAAGCAGACCGAGTACATCGACTTCGAGAGCAACACGTACAAGGCCCCTAAGACCTTAAAACGCAAACATTCGGAGCTTGCTCCGCGTGAGATTTACCAAGATCACGAATAAATTTGTGCATAGACCGACGATGCGCCTGCATCGTCGGTCTTTTGCTATCTGGGCATTAGGCGATAAACGGTTCATTTGTCGACGTTTGCCTGAATAAATGGACATTATTGCGCAAGGTTTTGGTCAGCTTTTGGTTTGACCGCGAAAACGGGTTTTGGGGCGTGGCTGTTGCGGAGCTCCTTTCCTGACACGATGGTGTTGGGAGGTTTTGCTATGGCGCAGCGTGAACAACATGAACGAGTCAAAAAGATGGACCGCTGGGCGGGCAAACTGCTCGGTCATAAGGCAGTGGTGATGGCGATACTGGTCGTCATTGCGATGGCGAGTGGACTGGCAACGGCGAACCTTGGCGGCAGTGCCGGCGGCGTGTCGTTTGAGTGCACTGATGGTTCGGGCTCGTTAGTGGAGCCGGGATCCGGAGATGCTTCGAGCGGAAAGACATCCGAAGGCTCTTCGCCTAAGGCGTCTGCCGCGGTAGAGGTCTATGTCGATGTTGATGGCGCCGTTGTGTCGCCAGGTGTATATCGTCTCAAGGACGGCGCGCGAGTGGCTCAGGCGATTGATGCCGCCGGCGGGCTGGCGCCCGAGGCAGACGTTACGGGGCTCAATCGGGCATCTAAGGTCGTCGATGGACAGAAGATTCACGTTCCAACGGTAGGGGAGCAGCAGGCGTCCATTGCGGAAGCCGGTGTTGATGGTGGGGCTTCCGCATCGTCGGGCGTTAGTGGCGCAACAGGTCTAGTAAACATCAATACGGCAAGCGCGGCAGAGCTACAGACGCTCTCGGGCATCGGTCCCTCAATGGCACAGTCGATTATCGATGAGCGGACAAAGAACGGTGCTTTTGCCTCGGTTGACGATCTGATGCGTGTGTCGGGAATCGGCGAGAAGAAGCTTGCCAAAATCAAAGATTGCATCTGCGTATGAGTGCGACCGAGCGCGAGCACGTGATGCCTCCGCGGCCCCTGATTCCGTGGACGATGGCCCTGTGTGCCGGCATGTGCATGAGCTGCGTCTTGGTGCTCAACATAGCCGCTGATGCGCTGCTGAGGGAGCGGGCGCCGGCGGTCGGGCCACTATGGGCCATTCCCTTTGCGGCAGCGGTATTCGTTGTGCTGGCTCAATCTTGTGCGCGGCTTGCTCCTTGGAAGCGGTGGCTGTATGCCGCTTCCGTCGGTCTCGTGGCGGGAGCGGTCGTCTCGGCGTGGTGGGCTGTGGGTGCGCTCAACTCCTCGAAGGCGCTCGATGGTCGAGCGGCAAGCAGCCTCGAGTTTGTCGTGCAGGGTGACCCATCCATAAACGACGACGTGTATTCCTATACCTGCGAGGCATGCGCGGACGGTAAGAACTTGGCAACGGTTCGCCTATCGTGTGATCGTGAGCTCAAGGTCGGGGCGCACGTGCGTGTTATCGGTCGCGTTTCACGTTTTGAGAACGATGCGTATGGACGATCGTGCGTGCTCCGAGGCGAGGTGCGCAAGGTTAAAGCCGTTCGGATTGTGTCGGTCGATGAGGGTTCTCCGGGGCCGCTGCTTCGGCTGCGAAATGGGCTGCTTGCGTCCATCGCGCCTGCGACCGATCCGGCGCGTGCGCTCATAGCCGGTGTCGTCTGCGGTCGTTCGGCCGAGCTGCGCGCCCAGCCGGCGGGCGACTGGTTTTCGGTGACGGGAACGGCGCATCTTATCGCCGTATCGGGCAGCCATTTGGCTATCGTGGGGTTTGTAATCGAGGGTGTATTGCAAAAGACTCGGTGCTCACGTTGCCTTCAGTGGGCGATATTGGCGATAACGCTTGTGGGCTATGCTGCCTTTACGGGCGCGTCTCCCTCGGCCGTGCGCGCGTGCTGCATGGTGTTCGCGACGCTTGTCGTAAACGGCGCGGGGCGTCGCCGGCACGGCCTTTCGGCACTCTTCGTAACCATGTCCATCTTTGTGCTACTGCGGCCGACGGTGCTGTTCGAGATGGGCTTTCAGCTTTCATGTGCCAGCGTCTTTGCCATTCTGTGCTTTTGCCCCTATGCGACCTACGCTTTGAGTGAGCTGGGTGTGCCATCGGGCGTTGCCAGCATGCTTTCCGTCACGCTGTGCTCGCAACTGGCGACACTTCCCATTACCATTCCTGCCTTCGGTACATTCTCGCTCATTGCTCCGTTGGCAAATGCGGTCATCGGTCCGGTTGTGAGCGTATTGCTCGCTGTGTCGATCGTGCTGGCTCCCTTTTCGCTCGTGGGACCGTTGCGGACTTGGGCTCTCGTTGTGCCCATGATTGCCGCCCGTTGCGCGCTGTTCTTCGAGCAGCTGTTTGCCGCCATGCCGGGTGCATCCGTGGGCGTGCCGCCCGATAGCATGTGGATTTACCTAGTGCCGTGTTTGCTGGCGGTTCTGCTGGTCTGGTGGCCGCGTCCCCGTGTACGTCCTATGGCGGTGGGGCTTGCATGCCTGGTGCTCTTGGCTGCGATTCCGTACGTCTATTGGGATCGATTTGCTCCGCCTTCGGTGACGGTTCTCGATGTGGGCCAGGCCGATGCGATTCTTATCCGCCAGGGCGGCACAGTAGCGCTCGTCGACTGTGGGCTCGACGAGCGTGTGGTGGCGGCGTTGGTTCGCAATAACGTGCACCATATCGATGCCGTCTTTGTGACGCATTGGGATGAGGACCACTGGGGTGGTCTGCCTGCCGTGCTCGAACAGTTTTCGGTCGGAACGATTGCCGTGGCGGCGGATGCGCTGGAGGATGCTCCTGCCGAGGTATTGAACCGACCTGGCGTGGAGTATCGGCAGGTGCGCCGTGGGGATACGGTCGATATCGGCTCATTTTACGCCCGCGTGATGTGGCCATTCGAGTCCGTGGATGGCGAGGGAAATGAGGATTCGCTCGTCCTGCTGCTCTCTTATGTTCAGGAAGGCAAGGGCCTTCGTATGCTCCTCACCGGTGATGCCGAGCTCGACCAAGAACGGGAATTCGTGCAGGAGGTGGGGGATATCGATGTCCTTAAACTTGGGCATCACGGCTCCAAGGTTTCAGTCGATGGCGAGTTGCTGGGCGTCCTGAAGCCCGAGCTTTCCCTCGCGAGCGCGGGCGAGGGGAATCGATACGGCCATCCGTCCGATGCCTGCATCGATGCCGTTAAGGAAGCGGGCGGCGTGTTCACGTGCACCATCGAACACGGCGACATTACCGTCACGCCGACTGTGAATGGCTTTGCGATGCGATGCCAGAGACCGTGACGACGTCGTTGGCGTGTGGTGGGCCCCTGGGCTAGAATGGCACGGAACGAATGCGAAGGCCTGCGGGAGGGGAGTGCAATGTCCGAAACCGGTCTGCTGCCGGCATATCTGATCGTCGGTACCGACGGAGTCAAGCGCGATCACGCCGTCTCGCGTATGAAAGCGCGTCTGGAAAAGTCGGGTATGGTCGAGTTCAACCTCGACGAGCGCGATATGACCAAGGACCCCGATATCGAGTCTATTATCGGATCGCTTAACACCTTTCCCATGGGCAGCGAGTTTCGCTTAGTAATCCTTGATGGCTGCTCAAAGCTCGCCAAGGCGGTCTCGGAGCCGCTCGTTGAGTATCTGGCGAGTCCCAGCCCCACAACGGTCTGCCTCATCATCGCCGACTCGCTTGCCAAGAACACGCGCCTGTATAAGGCGATCGCCAAGATCGACAAGAAGGCCGTGATCGATTGCTCCGGCACCAAGCGCTGGGAGCTACCGCGCCGTGTGCAGCAGATGGCGACGCAGCACGGCAAGTCGATCTCGACGGCGGCCGCCGAGGAACTCGTCTCGCGTTCGGGTGAAAACACTCGCATGCTCGATAACGACTTGGCTAAGCTTGCCCAGATGGTCGAGGCGCCCCAGATTGAGCTTGCCGACGTTGAGCGCTGGATTGTACGTACGGCCGAGGTTCAACCCTGGGACTTCCTCAACGCCGTCTCGGCTCGCGATATGCGGCGATCGCTCGAGCTCTTTAAGCTTTTGCCCTCCAAGAGCTACGTGTGGACTTACACATTGCTGTGCGGCCGCATCCGCGAGCTTATCGTTGCCAAGGCGCTCGATGCGCGCGGACAGGGTCGTGAGCTGGCCGCAACGCTCAAGCTCCAGTCCTGGCAGGTCAAGAATCACCTGACCTGGGCACGTCGCTTTTCGATGGCAGAGCTCGTTGCCGCGCTCGAGGGCGCGGTCGATGTGGAGCTCGCACTGAAGGGTTCGGCCGATTCTCAGACCGCGCTTTTGCTCTGGATTACGAACATCTTGAGAAAATCGTGATGATACCTGCCTATTTGACAAATTCGTTCTATCCCTTTGAGGGGGAGCGTGCTATAGTAGGCGCTTGCATGACCTCACCGTGTCTCAGAGGTGTCATACATTTTTTGCAAGGAACTCGAAAGGAACTCCAGAAGTGGCAAACATCAAGTCTCAGAAGAAGCGTATCCGCACCAATGAGGCAGCTCGCATGCGTAACAAGGCTGTCAAGTCCGAGCTCAAGACGCTGACCAAGCACGTCCAGTCCGCCGTCGCCGAGGGCGACGCCGAGAAGGCCCAGGCTGCCCTCAAGACCGTCACCAAGCGTCTCGACATGGCTGCCGCCAAGCATGTTATCCACAAGAACCAGGCTTCCAACCGCAAGTCCGGTCTTGCCAAGCTCGTGAACAGCATCAACGCCTAAGTTGTAAATTTCACACCACACAGATTACGCGCATAAATGGAGCCTGTTTTATGGAACAGGCTCCATTTTTTGTATCGCTCGGGTAAGATAGTCCGCATGAATACTTCAATTGACATTTCCCACATCCGCAACTTCTCAATTGTTGCGCACATCGACCATGGCAAGTCCACGATCAGTGACCGTATCCTCCAGCTCACCCATACCGTTGACGAGCGCGACATGGAGTCGCAGCTGCTCGACACTATGGATATCGAGCGCGAGCGCGGCATCACGATTAAGTCCAATGCCGTTCGCGTGTCCTATGACGCCGACGACGGCGAGACGTATCAGTTTAACCTCATCGATACGCCGGGCCACGTGGACTTTACCTACGAGGTCTCGCGTTCGCTGGCCGCTTGTGAGGGCGCGGTGCTCGTCGTCGACGCCACTCAGGGTGTCGAGGCGCAGACCGTCTCCAACGCGACGCTCGCCATGAACGCCAATCTGGACATTGTGCCCGCCATCAACAAGATCGACCTGCCCTCGGCCCATCCCGACGAGGTTAAGACCGAGATCGAGGACGACCTGGCGATTCCCGCCGATGATGCCGTGTGCGTCTCGGGCAAGACCGGCGAGGGCATTCACGATCTGCTGGAGTCCATCGTCTTTTTGATTTCGCCGCCTAAGGGCGATGCAAACGCTCCGCTCAAAGCGCTCATTTTGGATTCGTACTTTGACGAGTATCGCGGTGTGGTGGCTACGGTGCGCGTCTTCGATGGTTCCATCAAAAAGGGCGATACCCTGCTTATGATGCAGGCAAAGGGCGACTTCTTGGTCGACGGCGTGGGCGTCAAGCGCCCTGCCGAGACGCCGGTCGATGCTCTGACCGTCGGCGAGGTTGGCTATGTGGTCACGGGTCTGAAGGACCCCGAGGCTGTGCGCGTGGGCGATACCCTTACGTGGGCTTCGAACCCCTGCCCCGAGCCGCTTCCGGGCTACCGCGAGGCCAAGCCCATGGTCTACACGGGCCTGTTCCCCATCGACAACAAGGACTACGAGAACCTGCGCGACGCGCTCGATAAGCTGCACGTCAACGATCCGTCGTTGGTGTGGGAGCCCGAGACCTCGGTGGCGCTCGGCTTTGGCTTCCGTGTGGGCTTCCTGGGCCTGCTGCACATGGAGGTCGTTAAGGAGCGTCTCGAGCGTGAGTTCAACCTGGACCTCATTGCCACGAGTCCCTCGGTCGACTATCACGTCTACAAGACCGACGGCGAAATGATCGATGTCCGCAGCCCGCAGGACCTTCCCGAGGCCACTCGCATCGAGCGTATCGAAGAGCCCTACCTCAAGGCAAAGATCATCTGCCCGCCCGAGTATACGGGTGCCGTCATGCAGCTCGCTATCGAGCACCGTGGCGTCACGACCGATATGATCCACCTGACGAGCAAATCGGTCGAGATGCGCTTTGATATGCCGCTCGCCGAGCTCATCTTGGACTTCTTTGATCAGCTCAAGAGCCGCACCAAGGGTTACGCCTCGCTCGACTACGAGTTCAACGAATATCGCCCCTCCGAGCTCGTCAAGCTTGACATCCTGCTTTCGGGCGACGAGGTGGACGCGCTGTCGTTTATCGTCCATAAGGACAAGGCATATGGCCTGGCCCGTGGCCTGTGCGACAAGCTTAAGGAGATCATCCCGCGTCAGCTGTTCGAGGTGCCCATCCAGGGTGCTATCGGCAACAAGATCATCGCCCGTTCCACCGTCAAGGCGCGTCGCAAGGACGTTCTTGCCAAGTGCTACGGCGGCGATATCTCGCGTAAGCGCAAGCTGCTCGAGAAGCAGAAAGAGGGCAAGAAGCGCATGAAGGCCATCGGCTCGGTCGAGGTCCCGCAGGAGGCGTTTATGGCGATCCTCAAGGTGGACGAGTAGGTTCATGGCGCTTTCTGAATACAGCAAGCGGCTGCTGGGTGCCTATGCCGAGCAGCCGTTCCTTATGGCTCCCATGGCGGGCGTTACCGACCCAGCCTATCGCATCATGTGCCGCCGCCGCGGTGCCAACCTTGCCTACAGCGAGATGGTGAGCGTGGCAGGCCTTGCCTATGCCAGCAACAAAACGTGGCGCCTGGTGTTGCCGGCCGACGAGGAACAGCAGATTTGCGTGCAGCTCTTTGGCTCCAAGCCCGATCAGTTTGCGAGCGCCGTCGCCGCCGTCGAGGAGCGCGTTGGCGATCGCCTGTCGCTCATCGACATCAATATGGCATGCCCCGCCCGCAAGGTCGTTACCAAGGGCGAGGGTTCGGCGCTCATGCGCACGCCCGACCTGGCGGAGAAGATTGTCGAGGCCACGGTGGGCGCGGCGCATGTGCCCGTGACCGTCAAGATCCGCAAGGGCTTTTATGCCGAGGACCGTAATGCCGCGACGTTTGCCCAGATGCTTGAGGGCGCAGGGGCTGCCGCAGTCGCCGTGCATGGTCGTTGCGCCACGCAGCTCTACACAGGCCAGGCTGATTGGTCGGTCGTCGATGAGGTTGCCGACGCTGTCGAGATTCCCGTGATTGGTTCGGGCGATGTGTTCTCGGCCGAGGACGCTGCTGAGCATCTGCACGGCTCGGGTGCCAGCGCGGTGTTTATCGCGCGCGGCATCTACGGCAATCCGTGGGTGTTCGGCGATGCCCGAGCCCTTGCACTCGATGGCACGCCGGTTCCTTCTCGCTCCTCGGTCGAGCGCCTGGAGGCTCTGCGCGAGCACCTGACGTTGACGCACGAGCTTCTGCCGCTCATGTCGCGTGCCCGCACGTACGCAAGTTGGTACTTAAAGGGCATGCCTCATGCCGCCGCCTGGCGCGCTCAGGTGGTGCGTTGCTCTACGCACGAGGAGTTCATGTCGCTGGTCGATGATATCGAGCGCGATGTGGTGGCCTGCGAGGCAGCGCTTGCCGCCGGTGAGTCGGTGCCCGCTCATCCGCTGGAGGCTTAAGGGTGGCCGTTACCGCGCTGTACGTGCACGTGCCGTTTTGCGCTCAAAAATGCCGCTATTGCGACTTTGACTCGCGTAGCTTTGCTCTGTGTGATTTGGATGCTGCGCTCGATTCCTATTTTGAGCAGCTGTATGCGCGCCTCGATTCCTTTGGCGACGCCGGGGCGCTTGCGCAGGTCCGCACGGTCTATATTGGCGGCGGCACGCCGTCACTGGCTGGGGAGCGCCTGGTGAAACTTGCCCGTCGTATCTCCATGTGGTGCAAGCCCGTTGAATTTACTTGCGAAGCCAATCCTGAGTCGCTGACCGCCGAGCTCGCCACCGCGCTTGCTGAGGCGGGTGTCACGCGCATCTCTCTGGGCGTGCAAACCCTCGACAATACCGAGCTGGCTGCTATTGGCCGCATTCACGATGCTAATCGGGCACTTGCGGCTATCGCGACGGTGAAGGACGCTGGCCTCGATGTGTCGTGCGACCTGATGTGCGGCCTTCCCGGGCAGACGGCCGCAAGCTGGCGGAGCACGCTCGATGGCGTGTTGGCGGCGGCGCCTCATCATGTGTCGGTCTACCCGCTCACGCTCGAGGAGGGCACGCCACTCTATCGCATGGCGTGCCGTGACGAGTCGCTCGAGCCCGACGAGGATTTTCAGGCTTCGTGCATGGACGCGGCGCGTGAGCGCCTGGGTGCGGCCGGCTATCGTCCGTATGAGGTGGCAAGCTATGCGCTCGACGGCCATGAGTGCGCCCATAACATTGCCTACTGGACCGGACAGGGCTACCTGGGCCTGGGTCGTTCTGCCGCGGGCATGCTCGACGACGAGGATTTCGACCGTCTTGCAGGTTTGTTCCCCGGCGTGTCTTCTCGAGGCGATGCGTACCGCGTGCGTCTGGTGCAACGTGACGATGACGCGACGGCGTTCGAGGCCGAATATCTGTCGCAGCGCGAGGCTGTCGCCGAAGACTTGATGCTCGCTTGTCGCATGACGCGCGGTGTTGCGTCCGACTTGTTGGCTCGTGCAGCTTGCGTCATCCCAACGGGCGAGCTGGCAGCCGCCTGCGATCGCGCGCTCGAATTGGGTCTTGCTACTTGGGTGCCCGAGACGCTCTGGGGTCATGAGGGACCCTTCACTACGGCAGATGTCGTCGCGCGCCATGTTCGAGCTCGTCTGGCGCCGACCCATCTGGGCTGGCTCGATGGAAATGTTCTGTTCGAGCTGTTTTGGGATCTAGCTTAGGCCGCTCGGGTAGAATTACCGGAATATATACGCTGCTGTGAGCAGGAGGTTGCCGCGCATGGCGACGATGAACGAAAAAGATTACTACGAGATTCTGGGTGTCTCCAAGGACGCCACCTCGCGTGATATTCAAAAGGCCTTCCAGCAAAAGGCCCGTAAGCTCCATCCGGACGTCAATAAAGAGCCGGATGCCGAGGAAAAGTTTAAAGAGGTTTCCGAGGCCTACGCCGTGCTTTCGGATGAGCAAAAACGTGCGCGCTACGACGCCATGCGTTCTGGCAATCCCTTTGCCGGTGCTCCTACGGCTTCGCCCTATGGTGGCGGCTACGCCGGCAACACGGGCTATGGCAATCCCTTTGAGGGCGGCTTTCCCTTTGGTGGCGCCTGGGGCCAGCAGCGTCGCGGCCAGGCTGCCTACAATCCCGAGAACGGCGCCAACGTGGTCGTTGATATCAAACTCGACGCCAAGGAGGCCAAGGGCGGTGCCCGCAAGACCGTCCGCTACACGCGCTTCGATACCTGTAGCAACTGCGGCGGCTCTGGCTCCGTTTCGTCCGAGCATGCACATACCTGCCCGAGCTGCGGTGGCCGCGGCCACATCGACGTCGACCTGTCCTTCCTGTTTGGTGCGGGCACGTTCCAGTCGGTCTGCCCCGAGTGCGGCGGTTCCGGTAAGGTCGTGGCCGACCCCTGCCCCGATTGCAGCGGCAGCGGGCGAACCC
This sequence comes from uncultured Collinsella sp., assembly GCA_902469055.1. Taxonomy (GTDB): domain Bacteria; phylum Actinomycetota; class Coriobacteriia; order Coriobacteriales; family Coriobacteriaceae; genus Collinsella. Next base: position 40,870 of record CABRBC010000022.1, on the reverse strand, counting down.
GTGTGACCTCCGAGCAGACGATTGAGTTTCCTGCCGGCACGCACGATGGCGACGAGGTCCGCATTAGCGGCATGGGCCATGCTGGCACTAACGGTGCCGCGGGCGGCGACCTGGTCGGCCGCGCCCATGTTGAGGCCGAGCGCTTGGAAGGCAAAGCTCGTACCGGTTTTTACCTGATGGGTATCGTGGCGCCGTTTTTGGTGCTGTCGGCCATCTCGGGCGTGTTCTCGGCCTTTGCCGTGATGTGCTTTATTCCGTTTACCATGGGCCTGTTCATGGTGCTTTCGGACGGTGTGCTTCATCGCAGCCTGCTGTGGTGGAAGCGCGGTGCGATGCAGTTTGCCAACGGTTTTGCCAACGGCTTCATGTTCGCGCTCGTGTCAGTTTGGTTCGCGAGCTGCTCGCAACGGGCCATGCTTTCGCCGTACCAAATGCAATAACATCAAACCCTCTGTTTGCGGTCGGCCCAGCTTGGGTATAGGACGCACTGTGACAATAATGAAAGTCGGAAGGATTCGGTCGTGTCGGAAAATAGGGATTACTACGAGGTGCTTGGCGTCGACAGGGATGCCGACGCGCGGACGATTAAGCGTGCGTTTTTAAAGAAGGCCCGTACCGTACATCCGGATGTTTCGGACGATCCCGAGGCCGAGGCCAAGTTCAAGGAGCTCAACGAGGCCTATTCCGTTCTTTCCGATGAGCAGAAGCGTGCTAACTACGACCGTTACGGCACTGCCGACGGTCCTGGTGGTTCGGGCTATGTCGACATCAACGATATCTTTGGTGGCATGGGCATGGACGACCTGTTCTCGTCGTTCTTTGGCGGCGGTGCCGGTGGTGGCGCCCGCAGCCGTCGTGAGCGTCGTCGCGGACGTGACATGGCCATCTCGCTTTCGGTGACGCTCGAGGAGGCGGCACTCGGCTGCAAAAAGACGATCAGCTATGATCGCCTTGCTCCTTGCGAGGACTGCAACGGTACCGGTAGGGCCGAGGGTGCACAGGAAAAGCAGTGCAGTCGCTGCCACGGTACGGGCTACGTCACGACGGTTCAGCGATCGTTTTTGGGCCAGGTTCAGTCTTCCTCGCCTTGCCCCGACTGCCATGGCGAGGGCACGGTTATCGACCATCCCTGCGAGACCTGCGACGGTCAGGGCCGCACGCCTTCGCACGAAAAGATCGACATCGATATTCCCGCCGGCGTTTCGACCGGTCGCCAGCTGCGTGTGAGCGGCTTTGGCGAGGCCGGCCTTCGCGGCGAGCCTTCGGGCGACCTGATTGTCAACGTGCGCGTCGCCGACCATGAGCGCTTTAAGCGCAACGGTGACGACCTGTACCTGGTGAGCGATATCTCGATTGCGCAGGCTGCGCTCGGCTGCGAGATCGAGGTCGAGGGCATTATGCCCGACGAGGTCGTTAAGGTGACGGTTCCCGCCGGCGCCCAGTACGGCGACACCGTGAGCGTCAATAATTACGGCATGCCGCGCATTGGCGGTGGCGGTTCGCGTGGCCGCCTGATCGTGCAACTGCGCGTGGTCGTTCCCACCAATCTTTCCAATAAGCAACGCGAGCTGCTCCGTGCTTTTGCCGATGAGATGGGCGATGACGTCGCTTCCGGTAAGAAGTCGGTGACCGACCGTATCAAGAGTGCCCTCGACGATATCCTCGATTAAGGAGCCCGCGTGCTCGCACCCCATATTTCCGTCGTCAACCTCGGCTGCCGTGTCAACCGGGTTGAGTCTGACCGTATCACTGCTGATCTTATGCGCCTGGGCTTTGCTATTGTGGAGCCCCAGGATGCCGATCTGATCGTCATTAACACCTGTGCCGTTACGGGCGAGGCTGAGGCCAAGACCCGTAAGGCCGTCCGTCATGCGCTGGCCCATCCTAACGACCCTTACGTGGTCGTAACCGGCTGCGTCGTCAACCTGCATCCCGAGGAGCTGTTGGAGCTTTCGGGTCGCGTGATCGCCGAACCGTCCAAGATTGACGTCGCCGAGCGCGTCTGCGAGGTGCTGGGCGTTGAGTCCGATAGCGTTCCCGCCTGCAGCGATGGCGAGGTGGTCGATGCGCTCGGTCGCTCTCGCCTGGGCGTGAAGATTCAGGACGGCTGCAACCATCGCTGCACCTATTGCATTGTGTGGAAGGCACGCGGCCCCGAGCGCTCCGTGCCCGTCGAGTCCGTGCTCGAGCAAGTTCGCGAGGCCCAGGAGGCCGGCGTGCCCGAGGTGGTGCTGACCGGTGTGAACCTGGGTGCCTACGATGGCAAGAGCGCGACCGACGAGCATGTCGAAATCGATGAGCTGCTCGAGGCCATCATGGAGCGCACGTCTATTCCGCATGTGCGCATTTCCTCGGTCGAGCCCATGGATATCTCTGAGCGCCTGCTTAAGGTGATGGCGCGCTATCCGCAGCGTATCGCCCCGTTTTTGCACCTGCCCGTGCAGTCCGGCTGCACGGCGACCCTGCATCGCATGGGCCGTCCCTATAGCGCCGAGGCCTTTGAGGACACGGTGCGTATGATTCGCGCCAACTTGCCCCAGGCGTCTCTTTCGTGCGATGTCATCGTCGGTTTTCCTGGTGAGTCGGACGAGGAGTTCGAGGAGTCGCTGGCGCTGTGCCGTCGTGTGGGTTTCTCGCGTATGCACGTGTTCCGCTATAGCAAGCGTCCCGGTACCCTTGCTGCCGATATGCCCGACCAGGTGCCGCCCGAGGTTATGGCCGAGCGCAGCCGTCGTATGCGAGCCGCGGCGCAGGAACTCGCCATTGCCGACGCTCGTCGTCGCGTGGGCACCGTCGAGCGTGCCGTCCTCGAGTACGGCGACAACCTGACGCTCGGCTCGTTCCATCATGCCCGTCTTGACGATACCTGTGGACTCACAGCCCCGTGCCTGCTCGATGTTGCTATCATCGGAGTCGATGATTCCGGCTTGGTCCATGCGCGCAGGGAGGTTCATGGAAGCCTCGAAGATTAGACTTACCGTTCCCGAGGGTATCGACCCCTCGCGCGTTTTGGGCGCCGGCGACGGCGTCCTTCGTGCACTCGAGAACTTGGTTCGCGCCCATGTGGTCGCCCGTGGCGATAGCATCGCCGTGAGCGGTGACCCGGATGAGGTCGAACTCGTGGCGCGTTTTTTCGAACATGCCTTTCGTGAGGCTGCTGCCGGGCGCACGCTTTCTGCCGACGATATCTCGCGCTGTCTGGCCGTTCTGCGCGACGGTGAGCACGAGGCTACGTCGCTTCGCGATGACGTGCTGCTTTCGTATCGCGGTCGTGCCATTCGCCCCAAAACGCTCGGCCAAAAGCGCTATGTGGATGCCATTCGCTCGCATACCATCACGTTTGGCCTGGGTCCTGCCGGCACCGGTAAGACTTATCTGGCCATGGCGCTCGCCGTTGCCGCGCTCAAGCGCCACGAGGTGGGCCGTCTGATCTTGACGCGTCCGGTTGTCGAGGCGGGGGAGAACCTGGGCTTTTTGCCCGGTACCCTCGAGGAAAAGATCGATCCCTACATGCGTCCGCTCTACGACGCCCTTTTTGACATGATGGATCGCGAGCGCACCGATGAGCTTATGGAGCGCGGCGTGATCGAGATCGCCCCGCTTGCCTATATGCGCGGTCGTACGCTGAGCGATGCCTTCGTGGTGCTCGACGAGGCGCAAAATACCACGCCTGAGCAGATGAAGATGTTTCTGACGCGCTTGGGTTTTAACTCCAAGTTCGTGATTACCGGCGACCTGAGCCAGCGCGACCTGGTGGGTCGCCGTGGCGGTCTTGCCGACGTTGAGCAGATTTTGGGCCGTGTCGACGATGTCGCATTTTCGCACCTCGAGCGCGCCGACGTGGTGCGCCATGCCTTGGTGGGACGTATCGTCGAGGCATACGACACTTATGATGACGTGCGCGAGCAGCGCCCGCGCGACCGAAAGGAGTCCCGTTGAGTGTATTGATCAGCAACGATGCCGAGCTCGATACGCTGCTCGATGCGCAGGAGGTGGAGCACATCTGCGAGGTCGTGCTTGCCGCCGAGGGCGTTGAGCGTGAAGTCGAGATTTCCCTTTCGTATGTCGACGAGGACGAGATACACGAGCTCAACCACGAGTGGCGCGGTATCGATCGCACCACCGATGTACTCTCGTTTGAGTGCGATTCGGCCTTTGACGAGGATATTCCCGCCGATGAGACGCTCGAGCTCGGCGATATCATCTTGGCCCCGCAGGTTATTGCCCGTCAGGCCCCCGGTTTTGGCAATAGCCCCGCTGACGAGTGCCGTCTGATGCTCGTTCACGGCATGCTGCACCTGCTGGGCTATGACCACATCGAGGACGACGAGGCCGAGGTCATGGAGGCCCGCGAGGACGCCATCCTGCGCGATCTGGCGCTCGAGCGCGGCGAGGACCCTAAGCTAGTCCACGTCGGCCCCATCACCAACCACGCCCACGACTAGGAGCCGTCTATGATTCCCGGATCGAACAAGGACCATCCGTCCTTCTTAAAGTCGTTTTCCTACGCCATTGAGGGCTTCGTCACCGCCGTCAAGACCGAGCGCAACATTAAGGTCATGCTCGTGGCGGGCGTGTGCACTGTCATTGCCGGCTGTATCGTGGGGCTCGACATTGCCGAGTGGGCCACGATTATCATCTGTTGTGGCCTGGTGATTCACGGCGAGCTGTGCAACACCGCTATGGAGGCTATCGTCGACCTAGCGACACAGGAGCTCCATCCGCTGGCCAAGCGTGCGAAGGACATCGCCGCCGCCTCTGTATACGTTCTTTCCATCACCGCCGCGATTGTGGGCGTACTGGTATTTGCCCACGCGCTCGACTTTATTTAGAAAGGGATTCCCATGTCCGAAAATATGCAGCCTACCGATGAGATTTTGGACGACGAGTCCCTGGACGCGGTGGATACCGAGGAGCTCGAGGATGTCGAGGAGTTCGACCCGTTTGAGGGTATGAGCGACGAGGAACTCGACGCCCTGTGCGACGAGGACGACAACCTCGCGGGCTTTGGTGACGTTGAGCCCGGTTTCCGCAGCGGCTTTGTGGCCCTGGTCGGTCGTCCCAACGCTGGCAAGTCTACGCTGCTTAATGCCTGCTATGGCAAAAAGGTCGCCATCACCTCGCCGGTGGCCCAGACGACCCGCCGCCGCATGCGCGCCGTCGTCAACCGCCCCGGCTACCAGCTGGTCTTTGTCGATACCCCCGGTATTCATAAGCCCAAGGACGGCTTGGGATCCGAGCTCAACAAGAGCGCACTGTTCGAGTTGAACGATGTCGACGTCGTCGCGTTTTTGATTGATGCCACCAAGCCGATCGGCAGGGGAGACGCCTGGGTTGCCGAGCGCGTCAGATGCGCTCGTTGCAAGAAGGTCCTGGTGCTCACCAAGGCCGATGAGGCCGACCCCGCACAGGTCATGGAGCAGCTTAAGGCTGCCCACGAGCTTATGGAATATGACGACGAGATTGTGACGTCGTCGGTTAAGAACTTCAACGTCGATGCCTTTATCGAGACCGTTGCGCACTTTTTGCCCGAGGGTCCGCGTTGGTTCCCCGAGGACATGGGTACCGACGCTTCCGATGAGACGCTCGTTGCCGAGTTTGTGCGCGAGAAGGTCTTGCGCCGCACCCGTGATGAGATCCCGCACTCCGTTGGCGTGATCTGCGATGCGCTCGAGCAGACCAAGAAGGTGCTGCGCGTGCACGCCACCATTTACGTCGAGCGCGAGGGCCAAAAGGGCATCATCATCGGCAAGGGCGGCGAGATGATCAAGCATATCGGTATCGACGCCCGTCGCGATCTTGAGCGCATTTTTGGCACGCAGGTCTTTTTGGAGCTGGACGTGAAGGTCAAGGCCGGCTGGCGTGACGACGAGGCCCAGATTCGCCGCTTTGGGTATAGCGCCGAAGACTAACCTTTCGAACGCATATGGCAGGTTCTCGCACATATCGCACGAAAGTGCTCGTCCTCGACAAGACCAAGCTCAAGGAAACCGATCTGATCTTGACGATGCTTGACGAGCGAGGCCGCCAGGTGCGTGCCGTGGCAAAGGGCGCGCGCAAGCCTGGCGGTCGCTTGGCGGCGCGCTGCGAGCTGTTCTGCACGGTGGATATGCTGCTCGCGCACGGACGCTCGCTCGACATCGTGTCGCAGGCCGAGTTGTTGGAGGCTCCCCTTGGCGCCGCCCCCGATTACGAGACGACCTGTGCGGCGAGTGCGATCGTCGAGGTCGCGCGCGTATGTTCGTTTGAGGATGCGGAGGATCCGTTTACCTTTGCCATTTCCTCACGCGCCTTGGAACTTGTGGGCGGCGGCCTCGATACGGCGCACATGGACCTCCTGGTAGCCGCCTTTGTCTTCAAGCTGCTGTCGCATATCGGGTATCGTCCCGATTTTTCTGCCTGTGTGTCGTGCGGCGACCCTATGCTGTCGTATTTTTCGCCCCTAGCCGGCGGGCTCATGTGCGGGTCGTGCGCGTCGAGTGTTCCGGGTGCCGAGCTCGTGTCGACCGGCGAGGTCGCCTGGCTGCGCGCCCTCATGTCCATGACCTTCGACGAGCTTATGGTTCAAAAGATCGACCCGCATACTGCGGCGTTTTTGCTTGGGCTTTCGCATATCTGGGCGGCAACACATACCGATCAGCGGCTCCGTGCGATGGAATTCATGTTGGGTCGGTGATGATGCGCAGGCACAGGCTGCTTGTGGTAACATACCGACCTGTTGGTACCTCGACCTTGGTTGCTCGCTCCACCGGCGGCTTCCCAGTCCGAGGCGAATCGAGTCGCCCGTGGGCGACGCAAAACGAAAGGTGAAACAATGACTGTTTCCAAAGAGCGCAAGGCGGAGCTGACTGCCCAGTTCGGTAACACCCCGGTCGACACCGGCAACCCCAAGGTTCAGGTCGCCATCCTGTCCGAGCGCATCAAGGAGCTGACCGAGCACATGAAGTCCCACCAGAAGGACTTCCACACCCGTCGTGGCCTGCTCATGCTCGTCGGCCGTCGTCGTCGTCTTCTCTCCTACATCAAGAAGAACGACATCGTCGAGTACCGTGAGCTCATCAAGGCTCTGGGCATCCGCGACAACATCCAGTAGGATTTGTACATGCTAAGAGCGTCCTGCGCAGCGGGGCGCTCTTTTTGTGTAAGGGCGCGAACAATCACGCTCTGAAGCGTGGCGGGGGCAGGGGGCCCGCGTCACATGAGAAGCCCGCAGACAAGGGGTCTGCGGGGTTAAGGAGAACAATGACACTCGTATCCAAGACCTTTGAGCTGTACGGCAAGACCTACACCTTTGAGTCGGGCGAGCTTGCCAAGCAGGCCACCGGCGCCTGCCTGGTCAAGCAGGGCGACACCACGATGCTCGACACCGTGGTCGTCTCCAAGGAGCGCAAGAACTACGACTTCTTCCCGCTGACCGTCGACTTCAACGAGAAGATGTACGCAGCCGGCCGCATCCCGGGTGGCTACCTCAAGCGTGAGGGCCGTCCCAGCGAGAAGGCCACGCTCACCGCGCGCATGATCGACCGTCCGATTCGCCCGAGCTTCCCGGACGGCTTCCGCAACGAGGTACACATTGTCGCTACCTCGCTCGTCGCCGACCAGGTCAACCCCTTCGACGTCATCAACGTCATGGGTGCCTCCCTGGCCATGACGCTCGGCGGCGTGCCCTTCGAGGGCCCGCTTGCCTGCGTGCGCATCGGCCGTAACGTGGAGACCGGCGAGTTTATCGTCAACCCCACCTACGAGGAGCGCGAGAACTCCGATCTGGACCTGGAGCTGGGCGGATCCGCCGACTTCATCTCGATGGTCGAGGCCGGCGCCGAGGAGATCTCCGAGGACGACATGCTCGCCGCTATGAAGTTTGGCCAGGAGGCCCTTGCTGCTTTCTGCCAGGCTCAGGACGAGTTCGTCGCCGAGTGGGAGCAGGTTAACGGCCCCATCGTCAAGAAGGAGTACCCGCTCGACCAGCCCGTCGAGGAGGTCCAGGAGCGCATCTTCGCCCACTACGACGAGATGGCTGCCGCCCTTCGCGACGCCGACAAGCTCTCCCGTATCGGTAAGGTCGAGGCTCTGAAGGAGTCCATCCGCGCCGAGTTCACCGAGGAGGAGCAGGCCGCTTGGGAGCGCGAGATCCCCGTGGCGCTCAAGAAGCTCGAGAAGAAGGCCATGCGCACCATGGTCGTCGAGACCGGCGAGCGCGTCGACGGCCGTGCTGCCGACGAGATCCGTCCCATCATGGTGAAGGACAACTACCTGCCGCTCGTTCACGGCTCTGGTCTGTTCCAGCGTGGCCAGACCCAGGTGCTTTCCGTCCTGTCGCTCGGTATGCTCAACGAGGGCCAGCGCTTGGACACCATCGAGCCCACCGAGGGCAAGCGCTACATGCACCACTACAACTTCCCGCCTTTCTGCACCGGCGAGACCGGCCGCATGGGCAGCCCCAAGCGCCGCGAGATCGGCCATGGCAATCTGGCCGAGCGCGCTCTGCTTCCGGTGCTTCCCGACGAGAACGAGTTCCCCTACGCCATCCGCGTCGTCTCCGAGGTCATGGAGTCCAACGGCTCCTCTTCGATGGCTTCGACCTGCGGCTCCACGCTCGCCCTTATGGACGGCGGCGTGCCCATTAAGCGCCCGGTCTCCGGTATCGCCATGGGCCTGATCCAGGAGGAGGGCAAGACCGTGGTCCTGTCCGACATCCAGGGTCTCGAGGACTTCCTGGGCGACATGGACTTTAAGGTCACTGGCACCACCGAGGGCATCACCGCCCTGCAGATGGACAACAAGGCCACCGGCCTCACCTTCGACATCCTGGCCCGCGCCCTGCAGCAGGCCAAGGAGGGTCGCGCCTTCATCCTGCAGAAGATGCTCGATGTGATCCCCGAGCCGCGCCACACCACGCGCAGCACCGCTCCGCGCATCGTTTCCATCCAGGTTCCGACCGACAAGATCCGCGACGTCATCGGTTCCGGCGGTAAGGTCATCCGCGGTATCCAGGACGAGACCGGCGCCTCGGTCGACATCCAGGAGGACGGTACCGTCTTTGTCGGCGGCACCGGCGAGTCCGTCGACCAGGCCGTCGAGCGTATCAAGCTCATCATCAAGGTTCCCGAGCCGGGCGAGGAGTACACCGGTCGTGTGGTCTCCATCCAGCCCTTCGGCGCCTTCGTCAACCTGCTGCCCGGTAAGGACGGCCTGCTGCACATCTCCCGCGTCGCCAAGGGCCGCGTGGAGAAGGTTGAGGACGTCCTCAACGTGGGCGACGAGGTCAAGGTCGTCGTCATCGAGGTCGACGATCGCGGCAAGATCTCGCTCGATCGTCTTGACAAGCCCGAGGCCCCGGCTCGCGCCGAGGGTGCCTCTGAGGGCGACGGCGAGCACTTCCAGCGCCGTGAGCGTCCGCGTCGCGAGCGCTCCGAGCGCAGCGACCGTCCGCGCCGTCCCGGCGACAACGGAGGCCGCAAGCCCCGCCGTCACCACGACGCCGAGTAATAGCTACACATAAGCAGCTCAACAAGGGCGACTCCTAAGGGGGTCGCCCTTTTGCTTGCGCCCGGGAGGGCCGCATATGAAGTTTCCTGCTCTACAGTCCTGCGCAAGACGGAAAGCACATTAAGTGCTTTCCTTTGCGTGCGGAACTCGCGATAAACTTCATATGCGTCCCTCCCGGGCGCAAGCAAAAGGGCTGGTTAGTGCCGCTCGCTATTTAGTTAGACAGTCTATTCAGTAGTCAGATTTCAGATCAGTAGATAGACGTAGCAGTATTTTCCCAGATAAAGCTGCCCAAAATAAACCTGGTCCCTTATTGGCAGGTTTCCCGTGGGGCGGGCACTGATGAAGTTTATCGCGAGTTCCGCACGAACAGGAGGCCACTTAATGTGGCCTCCGTCGTGAGCAGGACTGTAGAGCAGGAAACTTCATCAGTGCCCGCCCCACGGGAAACCGTCGGGATAGACCAGTTCAGATGGGGCTTTGATGCATGGGTGGTCTGTTGTTGTGCAAATGGGTATCATACTGTGGTTATTGCATCGACTCTACGATGCATTGTTGTATGTGCCCGGCGGTCGGTTTGCCAGAAGCGCCCCGTCGGTTGTTCCAGACCCGTTTCGAAGAAAGGAAACCACACGAACCTATGGCAGCTAAAAAATCATCTCCCTTGAAGATCATTCCGCTCGGCGGCCTTGACGGCATCGGCAAGAACATGACGGTCTTCGAGTGCGGCGACGACATGGTGCTCGTCGACGCTGGTCTCATGTTCCCGGATGACTCCCAGCCCGGTATCGACCTGGTGCTTCCTGACTACACCTATGTCCTGGAGAACGAGGAGAAGCTCCGCGGTATCGTCGTCACCCACGGCCACGAGGACCACACCGGTTCGCTTCCGTATCTGCTGCAGGACCTCAACAATAAGGTGCCCATCTTCTCGAGCAAGCTGACGCTTGGCTTTATCGAGGGCAAGCTCTCCGAGTTCCGCATCCGCGCACCCAAGTTCCGCGAGGTCAAGGGCGGCAGCCATGTCAACCTCGGCGGCATCTCGCTCGACTTCTTCTCGATGACGCACTCCATCCCCGGCGCTCTGGGCGTGTTCATTCGCACCAACCAGGGCACCGTTATGCACACCGGCGACTTTAAGCTCGACCAGACGCCCATCGATGGTGTCACGCCCGACTATGCCGCTATCAGCCGCTTTGCCAAGCAGGGCATCGACCTGTTGCTGTCCGACTCCACCAATGCCACGGTTCCCGGCTTTACCAAGTCCGAGGCCGAGGTTGGTCCCAACCTACTGCATGCCATCAAGAACGCCCCGGGTCGCGTGTTCGTCGCTTCGTTCTCGAGCCATATCCATCGTTTGCAGCAGATCTGCGATGCCGCCCGCAAGTGCGGCCGTAAGGTCGTTGTGACCGGTCGCTCCATGCTCACCAACACCCGCGTCGCGCGCGAGCTGGGCTACCTCAACATCGACGATGCCGATATCATCGATGCCTTCGATATCGATAACCTGCCCGACGACAAGATCGTCGTCATGTGCACCGGTTCGCAGGGCGAGCCGCTGTCGGCCCTGTCCCGCATGGCCAATGGCGAGCACAAGACGCTCTCTATCCACGAGGGCGATACCGTCATCCTCTCGGCAACTCCCGTTCCCGGCAACGAGAAAGCCGTTCAGCAGGTCGTCAACAGCTTGGCCAAGCTCGGCTGCGACGTGTGGGATAAGAACCGTGCTCTTGTCCACGTCTCGGGCCACGGCAGCCAGGAGGAGCTTAAGCTCCTGATGGCCATGGCCAAGCCCACGTACTTTATGCCGGTTCACGGTGAGGCCGTGCATCTGCGCGCCCATGCCCAGCTGGCCCGCAAGATGGGCATCAAGGACGATCATATCTTTATCCTCGATAACGGCGACACGCTCGAGATGCGCGGTGGTATCGTCAAGCGTGGTACGCCCGTCGAGTCCGGCGTCGTCTACGTCGACGGCCTGCGTATCGGCGATACCGACCCCATCGTCCTGCGCGATCGCCAGAAGCTCGCCAATGACGGTATGGTCACGGCTGTCGCCATCGTCTCGCTCAAGCACAAGAAGATTGAGGCCATCGAGTTCTCGGGCCGCGGCGTCTCGTTTGCCATCGACGACCAGTTCTCCGAGGATGCCTCCGCGTCTATTATGAAGACGATTGAGAAGGGCAAGTTCAGCTTTACGAGCAGCGGTTCCGATGCCATTCGCAAGGCCGTGCGCGATTCGCTCTCCAACTTCATTTGGAGCCGTACGCGCACCCGTCCGATGATTATCCCGGTCGTCATGGAGGTTTAGTTTGGCGCGCGGATCTGCACAAAACGCCAAAGGCAATAAAGCCAACAACCAACCGGCATCTGCTAAGGGTGCCGGTTCCCATCTGCGTGCCAATAAGGGCCACGAGGCGGACTTCGACGATTTTGAACCCTTGGTGGAGCCGTCGGCCAACCGCGATATCGCCGGCGTGGTTATCGCCGTTTTGGCGATTGCGTCCTTCATTGCCGTGATTTCGCCGGCGACCGCACCCATGACGGCTGCGGTTGCCGGTTTCTACCACCTAGGCTTTGGTCTGGGCGCCTACGTGCTGCCGATCGTCATTTTGCTGTTTGCCGCCACGCTCTTTTTAGGTGAGGACTCGCCGCTCAACATTCGCTCGGTCGCGGGCGGAGCCGTGGTCTTTATCGCCGTCGTCTCCATTCTTTCGCTGATGGTGCCGGGTACGAGCGACTCGTGTGACCTTATGTTTACGCCGCAAAATCTGTCCGCCTCGGGTGGCTACATCGGTGCGTTTATTGCGAGTGCGCTGCAGAATGCACTGGGTAAGCCTATCGCGATGGTGGTCCTGTTGGGTCTGGCCGTCGTTGGTTTTGTCATCATCGGCTTTTCGGTGGGTGGCGTGCTGCGCTCTGCTCGCGACCGTGCGGCCGATTTTGCCGAGCGCCGTCGTGCCGACGTCAACGCGAGCCCGTGGGGTGACGACGAAGCCCTGTCGGTGCCCGGCGTTGCCCGTCCGCACCTGAGCATTCTTCGTCAAAAGGGCTCCGATGCTGCCGTGACCACGGTCATGGGCAACGATGTAGACCCGGTTTTGGACGATGACGACGAGGACGAGGATCCGTTTGTCGACGTGTCCGATGCCGTGGAAGCTGAGCGCGCTAAGACGACGCTGTTGCCGCGCCGCCATGCCAAGAAGGGCAAGGCTGCGCCTAATCTCAATACGAGTGAGCCTGACCCGTCTTGGTCCGATAGCGAGATTGAGCTCACCGAGGGCGATGACGAGGACGACGAGGCTCCGATTGAGACCGCAAAGACAACTTTGCTGCCGCGTCGCCATGCAAAGCGCGACCAGGTAACCGGTCAGCTTTCGATGGAAGACGACCCCGATAAGATCGACGAGTCCGAGCCGCCGTTTGCCGTGAATCCTGTTTCGGCAGCACCTCAGATTCCGGACTTCTTGAAGCATCCCAAGGTTGCCGATGTGCCTGCCTCGAGTGCTGTCGAATCGGCTGCGGCTAGCGATGGGGGAGCGGACGGCGGCACCGCAGATAATGAAGGCGAAGAAGAGGACGGCCTCAAGCTTCCGCCGCTCGAAATCCTGCATGCCAACCCGCAGTCGGCATCCTCCGCGTCTTCTGACAAGGAACTTGAGCAGACTGCCGAGTCGCTTCAGTCCACGTTGCTTGAGTTTGGCCGCAGTGCCCGCGTGGTCGGCTGGATCGCCGGCCCCACGGTGACGACCTTTAAGCTGCAACCTGGCGAGGGCGAGCGCGTGAGCAAGATTTCGAGCCTCGAGGACGATATCGCGCTTTCGCTCGCTGCTCAGTCGGTGCGCATCTTTGCCCCGATCCCCGGTACGTCGCTTGTGGGTATCGAGATTCCCAATCGCAAGCGCCAGAACGTCAACCTGGGCGACGTACTTCCCTATGTGAAGGGCGGTCCGCTCGAGCTCGCCATCGGCCGCGACGCCGAGGGCACGCCGGTCGTCGCTGACCTCGCCAAGATGCCCCACCTGCTTATTGCCGGTACGACCGGTTCTGGTAAGTCGGTGATGATCAATTCCATCATCACGACCCTGCTCATGCGCGCCCTTCCCGAGGACGTTCGCCTGATCATGGTCGACCCCAAGCGCGTCGAGCTCGCGGGCTATAACGGCCTGCCGCATCTTTACGTACCAGTCGTTACCGAACCCAAGCAGGCCGCGAGCGCCCTGCAATGGGCCGTGTCCGAAATGGAGCGTCGCCTGAAGGTCTTCGAGCGCCTTAACGTGCGTAAGATCTCGACCTACAACGAAAAGCAGGCCGCCGGCGAGTTTGAGCATTACGACAACCCGCCGCAAAAGATGCCCTACCTGGTCATCATCATCGACGAGCTCTCGGACCTGATGATGGTCGCCGGTAAGGATGTCGAGGCCTCGATCGTTCGTATCGCCCAGCTGGGCCGTGCCGCCGGTATCCACCTTATCGTGGCTACGCAGCGCCCCAGCTCCAACGTGGTGACGGGCCTCATCAAGGCCAACATCACCAACCGCATCGCCTTTAACGTCGCCACGGGCATCGACTCGCGCGTCATTATCGACCAGATGGGTGCCGAAAAGCTTACCGGTTTGGGCGACATGCTGTTCTCCAAGGTCGATTGGGGCAAGCCTCGCCGTATCCAGGGCTGCTTTGTCTCGGACGACGAAATCAACGAGATTGTCGAGTTCGTCAAGTCGCAGAGTGAGCCTGACTACCACGAGGAGATTCTGTCTGCCGTGGCGCCCGCTTCCATGTCCATGGCGGGTGGCGGCGGCATTGTCCGCACCGGAGTCGCCGAGCCGCAAGACGATGATCCGCTCATTTGGGAAGCCGCCCATATTGTGGTGGAATCGCAGCTTGGCTCCACATCTGGCCTGCAACGTCGTCTGAAGGTTGGCTATGCGCGTGCCGGGCGTATTATGGACATGCTGGAAGAAAAGGGTGTCGTCGGCCCGCCCGACGGTTCCAAGCCGCGCGAGGTCCTGTTGGACGAGGAGGGGCTTGCCGCGCTGGAATCTGTCGACGCCGAGATGGCACGTGAAGATCGTGAGTTTGGAGGATTCTGATGGCTGCACGCTTTGGTGACATGCTGCTCGAGCAGCGTCGCCGAATGGGCCTTTCCATTCAGCAGGTCGCCAACACCATCAAAATCAGGCCGCAGATCATCGAGTTTTTCGAGACCGGTAACTTTGCTTCGATGCCGCCGCGCGGCTATGCGCAGGGCATGATTTCGAGCTATGCTCGCTTTTTGGGCCTCAATCCGCGTGAGGTCGTCAATGCCTACTTTGACGACCTGATGGCATACGAACGCGAGACGTCGCAGCAGGGCGGTCGTTTTCAGGACGCCGCCGGCTACGTCAATTCGCGTTCCTCGGTCGATAACGGGCGCTTCCTGATGGTTCAGGGCGGTCGTTCGACCCGCTATGGACAGCGTCCTCAGCAGGCCGGTTATATTACCGAGACGGGTTCGGGCGAGGAGATTCGCTCGCAGCGTGACCGGTTCCGCAGTACGCCGATGCCCGAGGACCGTGCGCTTCCCGCTGCCCGCGGCGTGGCGCGTGACCCTCGTGCCGGCTACGGCGACGGCGGCTATTCCGATCGCGGTTACCGTGGTGCCTCTATGGGACGCTCTCGCGGTGGCTATGCGGATGCCGATACCACGCAGGTGACGCCGCGTCTTCGCTCTCAATCACAGCCGTATGGCCAGCGCTCTTCGGCTCCGCGTTCGGGCCAACGTGGCTATCAAGGCCGCGGTGAACTTGCGCCCCGCTCGGGTCAGCGCAGCCTTCAGGGCCAGGGCGGCTATCGCGGCCGTTCCGATAGCAATCGTGGTCGTATGCCTCAGGGAGGCGGCCGCAGCAGTTCCGGTCGTGGACGTGGCGGATCCCGTACTCCTCAAAACAACGGGCTCGATCCGCGTATCGTCTACGCCGGCATCGGTGCCGTGGCGCTGCTGCTGATCGTGCTCATCGTGGTGCTTCTGCGCGGCTGCGCATCTTCGGCGCCTGAGACCACGCCTGAGACGCCCACTGCTACCAAGACGACGACCAAGAAGTCTTCTAAGAAGTCCGAAACGGTCGACGAGGACGAAGACGCCGATGAGGCGACGGATGCGTCGACTGATTCGGACGCTACCAAGACGACGGCCAAGAAGGAAGAGAATGAGGTCACGAAGGTCAAGGTCTCCGTTGCCAAGGGAAAGACCGCGTGGATTGAGGTCAAGGTCGACGGCAAGTCGGTCTATGGCGCCCAGGCGACTGGCCCCTTTGAGCAGGAGTACACGCCCGAGTCCTCGATCGAGATCACCACATCCAAGCCTTCCGATGTCACCGTTACCAAGAACGGTGAAAAGGTCCGTTACGATACCAAGACCTCGGGCGTGGCACGTGTGACAATCACCGTTCCCAAGAAGGAGACGACTGATTCCGAGAATGGTGAGAGTTCTGATGGTGCCGACGCCACCGATGGTAACGATACCACCGACGGTACCGATGCCCAGTCCGCGGATGGCGCCGATACCGCAACTGACGGTCAGACGCCCACCGATTCTACCGACTATTCGTACGATAGCTACTAAGCCGCTCGTACGCGAAAGGAAACATCATGGCTAAAGATTCCAGCTTCGACGTCGTGTCCGAGGTCAACATGCAAGAGGTCGACAACGCCTTTCAGCAGACCACGCGCGAGATTTCCCAGCGCTATGACCTTAAGGATTCCGGCGCTACGATCGAGCTTTCGAAGGGCGACAAGCTCTTTACGATTAACGCCCCGGCCGACTTTGTCTCCAAGCAGATTATCGACGTGCTGAGCTCCAAGCTCATCAAGCGCGGCATCGACCTCAAGGCTGTCTCGTGGGATGCTCCTCAGGCGGCATCGGGCGGCACCGTGCGTGTGTTCGGCCATATCGTCGAGGGTATCGACCAGGCGACCGCCAAGAAGATCAACAAGGACATCAAGGACCAAAAACTCAAGGTCAAGGTGACCATCGAGGCCGACAAGCTGCGTGTTTCCTCTGCTTCGAAGGATGCGTTGCAGACCGTGATCCAGTTCCTGCGCGACCAGGACTACGGCCAGCCGCTACAGTTCACCAACTACCGCTAATATCATTCGAAAGGACCGCTCTCCAACATGGATACACCGTTGGGCTCCGTGCTCTACATCACCCTCGGGTGCGCTAAGAACGAGGTTGACACCGACCGCATGCGTTCTCTTTTGACCGCCGCAGGCTACGAGGAGGCATTCGACCCGCAGGATGCCGATATCGCTATCGTCAATACGTGCTCGTTTCTTGCCTCCGCAACGTCCGAGAGCATCGAGACCACGCTCGAGCTCGCCAACGAGGTTCAGGACGGCGTTCGTTCTTGCCCCATCGTCATGTGCGGCTGTGTGCCGTCGCGCTATGGCGACGACCTGCCTGACGAGCTGCCCGAGGTCGCTGCCTTTGTGAAGGCCGACGAGGAGGACGGCATCGTGGCGGTCATCGATGGCGTACTGGGTGTCGAGCGTGAGATCGCTGCCTATATTCCGCAGGTCAAGCGCACTGTCGAGGGCGCTGTCGCCTACGTCAAGATCTCCGATGGCTGCAATCGCTTCTGCAGCTTCTGCATGATCCCCTACATTCGCGGTCGCTATCATTCGCGCAATGCCGAGAGCATTATCTCCGAGGTGCGCGATCTGGTTGCCGGCGGCGTGCGTGAGATCGTGCTGATCGGCCAGGACACGGGCATCTGGGGTACCGACTTTGCCGACGAGGACGTCGCCGATGGCTCGCCGCGCAATCTGGCACAGCTGCTGCGTGCCGTCGCTGAGGCCGTGCGCCCGCACAACGTCTGGGTCCGCGTGCTCTACCTGCAGCCCGAGGGCATGACTGACGAACTCATCGAGACGATACGCGATACGCCCGAGGTGCTGCCCTATATCGATATCCCCGTGCAGCACTGCGACGCGCGCATCCTCAAGGCCATGCGTCGCTCCGGTTCGCGCCAGGAGCTCGAGGATCTGTTCCGCGACCTTCGCGAGCGCATCCCCGGTATCGTGATTCGCTCCACGGCCATGGTCGGCTTCCCGACCGAGACCGACGACGAGTTTCGTGATCTTATCGACTTTATGGACACCGTCGGCTTTGACTACACGAGCGTCTTTGCCTACTCGCAGGAGGAGGGCAGCCTGGCCGCTAAGATGGAGGGTCAGGTCGACGAAGAGGTCAAGCTCGAGCGCGCCCAGGTTGCCATGGACCTGGCCGAGTCGCTCGGTTTTGCCGCCACCGCCGCACATGTGGGCGAGCGCGCCCAGGTGATCGTCGACGGTATCGAAGAAACCGAGGACGGCGCCGAGCTGATCGGCCATGCCTGGTTCCAGGCGCCCGATTCCGATGGCGCGGTGCACTTGGACGCCAGCGAGGCATCTGTGGGCGATATTCTGACTGTCGAGTTTACCGATAGCTTCTGCTATGAGCTTATCGGCCATGTTGTGGAGTAGGAGAGCATCGTGGCAAACGAGAGCAATAAGGAACTGACGAGTGTTTGGACGCCCGCCAACATCGTGACGTGCGTTCGCATCGTCTTTATCCCGGTGTTCATGATCGTGTCGGCGCTTTCTCACACGAGTGTTGCCGGTACGGATTGGAGCGCCTTCGACGGCCCGCTCGCCGCCGCTGCCTTCATTCTGTATGTGATCCTGTCGTGCACCGATAAGGTCGACGGTTATCTGGCGCGTTCGCGCAACGAGATCACCGACTTCGGTAAATTCTTGGACCCCATCGCCGATAAGCTGCTCGTGTTTTCGGCCCTGCTGCTGTTCTTGGATTTTGGCGCGGTGACCGTGTGGTCCGTGTTCATTATCCTGTTCCGTGAGCTTCTGGTGAGCGCCCTTCGCATGGTCGCGAGTGCGGCCGGTGTGGTCGTTGCGGCCGATAAGCTCGGCAAGTACAAGACGGCGACCACGATGGTCTCCATCTGCGGTTACCTGTGCGTTTTTGCTATGGCCGGCTTGCACCTTGGCCCGGTGGCGCTGACGCTCGGCATCTACTCGGTGTCGCGCTTCCTGTATGCCGTTGCCGTTGTCTTGACCGTTATCTCGGGCGCCCAGTACTTCTGGAACTGCCGCAAGATCGTCTTTTCGGTCTAGGTCCTGGTGGGTATGACGGACTCTTTTGAGCAGATTTCCGCACATAACGAGGAGCTGGCGCGCGATATCGTCGAGCGCGCGAGCGCTCGGGGTGTGACGGTTTCGACGGCTGAGTCGCTGACGGCGGGTATGATCGCCTCGACGATTGCGGATATCCCGGGCGCCTCGGCGGTGCTGCGTGGCGGTGCGGTGACCTACTGCGATGAGATTAAGCATCGCGTGCTAGGTGTTGAGCAGGAGACGCTCGACCGCTACACCGCGGTGTCGCATCAAACTGCGCGCGAGATGGCGTCGGGTTCGCTGGAGCTGTACCAGAGCGATATTGCAGTGAGCGCAACGGGTTATGCCGGCCCCGGCGGTGGTACTGAGGACGATCCTGCTGGCACTTTCTATATTGGCTGGGCACATCGTTCCGCCGATGGGGGAGTGCCGGTCGTGGACTCTGTGCGCTGCCACTATGAGGGCGACCGTTCGTGTGTTCGTGCCCATGCGGTCACGGAGGCATTGGGTCGCATTGCCCTTGTGCTCAACCCTATGGAATAGACGTGTTTTAAGGGGCCTCCGGGCCCCTTAATTGTGGAGATAGGGACCTTAGGCTCATTTGGCGTTTGTGCTGGTTGTAGATGTAATTTTGCCTGCCTTGTTCATATTTGGTCCTTTGTGGTCAAGCATTTGGTCAGTGTTTGGTCGGCGTTTGATTGGTTTTTGGAAAGACCGCCTGCATATGATTTATCTGAACGGTTGACCACGAACAGCCGTTCGTTTATTATCGATGCAGGTTGTTAAGAGGAGGGCTATTCATGGCCAAGAATTCAGGTCCCGTACGTACCGTTCATGCTCGCACGACGGGTAAAGAGCGCGATGAGATGATCGCCACCACCAAGGCCGAGATCGAGAAGAAATTCGGCCAGGGTTCCATCATGAGGTACGGCGACGGTGGCCCCGAGCTCGAGGTCGAGGCCATCCCTACGGGCGCTCTGGCACTCGATGCCGCTCTGGGTATCGGCGGTGTGCCGCGCGGCCGAATCGTCGAGATCTACGGTCCCGAGTCCTCCGGTAAGACGACGCTTTCGCTCGAGATCTTGGCCGAGGCCCAGGCAATGGGTGGCGTTGTGGCATTTATCGATGCCGAGCACGCGCTCGATCCCACGTATGCCGCGCGCATCGGTGTGGATATCGACGAGGTGCTCATTTCCCAGCCCGATACGGGTGAGCAGGCGCTCGAAATCGTTGACATGCTTGTGCGTTCTGGTGCCATCGATGCCATCGTCGTCGACTCCGTCGCCGCGCTGACCCCGCGTGCCGAGATCGAGGGAGAAATCGGCGACACTACGGTCGGTCTTCAGGCTCGCCTGATGAGCCAGGCGCTCCGCAAGCTCGCCGGCTCGCTGTCCAAGTCCAACACGACGTGCATCTTCATTAACCAGCTGCGTGAGAAGATCGGCGTCATGTTCGGCAACCCCGAGACTACGACGGGCGGCCGCGCCCTTAAGTTCTTCTCTTCGGTTCGTATCGACATTCGCCGCATCGACAGCATTAAGCTTAAGGACGAGGTTATCGGTAACCGCGTGCGCGCCAAGGTCGTTAAGAACAAGGTGGCGGCTCCGTTCCGTTCTGCTGAGTTCGACATCATGTACGGTACGGGCATCTCTAAGGAGGGCTCGATTCTGGACATGGCTGTCGAGTGCGGCATCTGCAAGAAGATGGGCTCCTGGTTTGCCTATGGTGAGGACAAGCTCGGCAACGGTCGCGAGGCCGCCAAGGCGTTCCTGCGCGAACACCCCGATTGTGCCGACGAGATTGAGCATAAGGTCCGCCTTGCCTGCGGACTTGAGTTTGATGACGATGCTCCGTCCGAGGTCGAGCTGACCGATCAGCCTGCGCCTGAGGAGTTTGATGAGCTTTACGCCATCGATGGTTCCGCCATGCTCGATGATGACGACGAGTAGCGGTTACGCTCATGTCGTATACGGTGACCGAGGCCACGGTCGTCTTTCCCGATAAGAAGGCGGCCTCCTCGTTCTCGAGCGGGTATGCGTCCAAAATGCCTTGCGCACATATCGATTGTGAGCTTGAGGGCGGTTTTGAGCGGTCCATTTGGATTCCCGTGCGGGTCGCGCGCCTGTATGTCAAAAACCGCCCCGATCTTCCCTGTGATTGGGACAACTTTCGTGAGGCGGTGCAGCTCATCGAGCGTAAATGTGCACTTACCATGGTGACCGAGATGTTATCGCGCCGCGACCATGCGACGGGCGAGGTCCGTGACAAGCTGGCTCGCTACGGCTTTCACCAGCCCGCAATCGATTTCGCCGTCGAGCGCGCTACCGAGTATCACTTTTTAGACGAGAACCGCTTTTGCTCGTACTTTATCGAGGAGCGCAAGCGGCGCGGTTGGGGACAGCGCAAAATCGAGACCGAGCTCAAGCGCCGTCATGTCGTGCTCGATGACATTCCCGGTTATCCCCAGGATTATTTTGCCGTCGAAGACGATTTGGCGCGTGCGTCAGCCCTGCTCGCCAAGCGGCGTGTTCCAGAGACGCGCGGATTCGAAAAACTGGTTCGGTTTTTGATGGGCAAGGGCTTCTCGTATCACATCGCCGCCGATGCCGTTAAGGCACGTCTAGATGCCGAACGCGAGGAATGTGCGGTTTAGGCGTATGCGTTATGTGGCCCTGCCGTTCACCGCGTTTTAGCCGTCGTGCCGGGGCCATTTATTTGACAGTTGTTGTGGTTCAACGTACGATAAACACTGTCATTTGCTTTGTGATATGTGCTCATCTGTGATGAGTTTGTTTATATGTTTATCTGTATCCGACCCGCATAAGCTGCGCTCATATTACTCAAATGTCGCGAGCCGTTCGTAAGGACGGTTCGCTTTGTTGTGTAACGAATCCATAAAAAGGAGTGAGCATGCCTATCATCGCAGCGCTCGTTGGCATCGTTTTGGGTGCCATCGCCGCCATTGCCTTCATGCGCACCGCCAAGCAGGGTAGTCTTCACGAGGCCGACGAAAAGATTCAGTCGGCACACGCACAGGCTGAGTCCCTGATCGGTGATGCTAAGCGTCAGGCCGAGACCCTCAAAAAAGAGGCTCTGCTCGAGGCTAAAGAGGAAATCATCAAGAACAAACAGGCCGCCGAGGCCGAGGACAAGCAGCGTAAGAGCGAGATTCGTACGCTCGAGAACCGCGTGATGCAGCGCGAGGAATCCCTCGATCGCCGCAACGACGCTCTCGACAAGCGTGAGCATCAGCTGTCCAGCCAGGCCGGTCAGGTCGAGAAGCGCTCCCGTGAGCTCGAGGAGCTTTGCGCAAAGCAGACCTCCGAGCTCGAGCGAATCGCCGACCTTACCCGCGAGGATGCCCACAAGGAGCTCCTCGATAAGGTTCGCGGCGAGGTCACCCACGAGGCCGCCACGATCATTCGCGAGTCCGAGCAGCAGGTTCGCGCCGAGTGCCACAAGACCGCCCAGGAGATTCTGTCCCTGGCGATTCAGCGCTGCGCTGCCGACCACACTGCCGAGGTCACCGTTACCTCCGTGCACATTCCCTCTGATGACCTGAAGGGCCGTATCATTGGTCGCGAGGGTCGCAACATCCGCACCTTCGAGCAGGTTTCCGGCGTCAACCTCGTGATCGATGACACGCCCGAGACCGTCGTTCTTTCGAGCTTTGACCCGGTCCGTCGTGAGACCGCCCGTGTCGCCCTCGAGAACCTCATCGCCGACGGCCGCATTCACCCCGCCCGCATCGAGGAGATGTATCACAAGGCTGCCGACCTGGTTCAGCAGCGCGTGCGCGAGGCTGGCGAGCAGGCTGCCTTCGATACCGGCATCCACGATCTGCACCCTGAGATCGTCAAGACCCTTGGTGCCCTGCGCTACCGTACCTCGTTTGGTCAGAACGTGCTTCAGCACTCCCTCGAGGTCTCTGATCTGTGCGGCGTGATGGCTTCCGAGCTTGGCCTGGACGTTGTGACCGCCAAGCGCGCCGGCCTGCTGCACGACCTGGGCAAGGCAATCGACCACGACGTCGAGGGCCCGCATGCCGTCATCGGCGCCGAGCTTGCCCGCCGTTATGGCGAGAAGCCCGTTATCGTCCACGCTATCGAGGCTCACCATGCCGATGTCGACCCCAACACGGTGCTCGATGTCCTGGTGCAGGCCGCCGATGCTGTCTCCGCCTCTCGCCCCGGTGCCCGTCGCGAGTCTGCCGAGAACTACATCAAGCGCCTTGAGAAGCTCGAGGAGATCGCCAACTCCCATGACGGCGTCGAGCGTACCTATGCCATGCAGGCTGGTCGCGAGGTCCACGTCATGGTTCAGCCGGACAAGATCTCCGATGCCCAGTCCACGGTTCTGGCTCACGATATCGCCCATCAGATCGAGGAAGAGATGGAGTATCCCGGTCAGGTGCGCGTCGTCGTGATTCGCGAGAGCCGCGCTGTCGATATCGCTAAATAACATGAGCGACGCGAACGAGCTCATCTCATTTATCGCGTCGATGTCGGGGGAGGGCAACCTTCGCGTCGAGGAGAACCTTGGCGAGGGGTATGTCCGCCTCCGCGTTTCGGAGGCCGAGCGGCGCCAGGCAAAGCACGACATTCAGCATGTCGAGGATATCGTCATCGAAATGCTCCGTAATGCTCGCGATGCCGGCGCCGACAAGGTCTATCTCGCCACGACCAAGGAAGATGGCGTCCGGACGCTTGTCTTTCTGGATAACGGCTCGGGTGTTCCGCAGGATATGCAAGAGCGAATCTTCGATGCTCGCGTTACCTCAAAGCTCGAGAGCATGAAGATGGACCGTTGGGGCGTTCACGGTCGTGGCATGGCATTGTTTTCGATCAAGCAGAACACCGACGAGGCCCGTGTGGTCACGTCCGGCGTCGATCTTGGTTCAGCCTTTAAGGTGAGCGTTGCAGCCGACCGCCTCAGTGAGCGTGCCGATCAGTCCAGCTGGCCCCAGGCCGTCAAGGATGAGGACGGACGTTATGTCTGTGCTCGCGGTCCGCATAATATTATTCGCGCTGCTTGTGAGTTTGCGCTCGAGGAGTTGCGTGGTTGCGATGTCTATCTTGGTTCTCCGTCTGAGATTGCCGCGACCCTTTATGCTCAGGCGTCAAGTCGGCTCGATACGTCTCGTCTCCTGTTCATTGACGACGAGAGCGAGCTTCCGGTTGTCGATCGTTTAGGCCTTGCCTCCGATGCCGAGGACTTTATCCGTATCTGCTCGGGTTTGGGCCTTGAGATGTCCGAACGCACGGCACATCGCATTTTGGCAGGGCAGATTAAGCCCGTTCGCGGTGTGACCGCGCGTCTGCTGCGCGAACGTGATTCGTCCTCGCATGCGCCGGCTCCTGTCGATCTCGCGAAGGATCGTCGCGGGCTACGTATTGCCAAGGATGACATGGCACAGTTTTCGCGTGCTGTGGAGCGCGTCTTTAATGACCTTGCCGCCCGGTACTATCTCAACCTTTGCGGCGACCCTAAGATCCGCGTTTCGCGTGATCGAATCACCGTGACATTCGATCTTGCCAAAGAGGAATAGTGCCTTTACCGAGTCCACTCGGTACGATACAGTTATTGCAGTTAAAACGTACTTTTAAACGCAGGAGTTTCTTCATGGATTGCCTGAAGGTATCAAGCAAATCATCGCCCGCGTCCGTTGCCGGCGCCATTGCCGGCATGGTCAAAGATGGCGTGCCCGTCAACATTCAGTGTGTCGGCGCGGGTGCCGTCAATCAGGCCATTAAGGCTGTGGCCATTGCACGCGGATTTTTGATTCCGACCGGGTTTGATATTTCCTGCGCGCCGGTGTTCTCCGACATCCTCATCAACGGGGAGTCGCGCACGGCCATCCGTCTTTCTATTTACGTTCATCAGATTAATCGAGCCGCTATGGATAACGTTGTGATGGACGACGTTAAGCCTGTGGCATAGATTGTTTACTCTTGCCCGCGCTCTTTGATTCCGCCTATTCCACCTCGTTAGGACTTATACACATGGACCAGGGTTCCGTACGCGATATTCTTGCCGGTAAAACATACTTCATCCGCACCTTTGGCTGCCAGATGAATCAGCACGACTCCGAGCGCGTGAGTGGCCTGCTCGACTCGTATGGCTGCCTTATGGCGCTCGATCCGGAGCATGCTGACATTGTCGTGTTCATGACGTGCTGCGTTCGTGAGGCCGCTGACACCCGTCTGTACGGTCAGTGCAACTCTTGTAAGAGCCTTCCGCCTTCGCCCTCGGGCAAGCGCGTGGTTGCCGTGGGCGGCTGCATCGCGCAGCGCGACGGCGAGGGCCTGCTCACGAATGTCGATAACGTCAATGTCATCTTTGGTACGCATTCTATCGCGCATGTTGCCGAGCTCATTGCCGAGGCATTCTTGGACGGCAAGCGTCATATTCGCACCAACGAGCACGAGGACACGGATGCTATGAGCATGCCTTGGCATCGTGAGACTCAGTATCATGCCTGGGTCCCCATTATGACGGGCTGTAATAACTTCTGCACCTATTGCATCGTGCCGTATGTGCGCGGTCGCGAAAAGAGCCGTCCTTTCGAGGAGATTGTCGACGAGGTAACCGGTCTAGTACGCCAGGGCGTGCGTGAGGTCACGCTGCTGGGTCAAAACGTCAACTCCTATGGTCGCGACCTGTTTGGCAAGCCGCGCTTTGCCGACCTGTTGCGTGCCGTGGGCGATACGGGTGTAGAGCGTATCTTCTTTACTTCCTCGCACCCCAAAGACCTGCTGCCCGAGACTATCGACGCTATGGCCGAGACGCCTGCCGTCATGCCGCAGCTGCACCTGGCAGTTCAGTCGGGCTCGACGCGCATCCTTAAAGAGATGAATCGTCGCTATACGCGCGAGGATTATCTGGGGCTCGTCGATCGCATCCGCAATCGCATGCCCGATATCGCGCTTTCGACCGATATCATCGTGGGCTTCCCCGGAGAGACCGAGGAAGACTTTGAGCAGACGCTCTCGCTTGCCGAGACGGTCCGTTATGCTCAGGCCTATACGTTTATCTATTCCAAGCGCGCCGGTACTGCGGCAGCCGAGATTGACGATCCCACGCCTCATGAGGTGATTCTTGAGCGCTTCAACCGTCTGGTGAAGGTTATCGAGACCACTGCGCACGAGTATAACCAGGGTGAGCTCCACACCGTCGTGCCGGCGCTTATTGAGGGTACGAGCAAAAAGAATGACGCGGTGCTGTTGGGCAAGAGTCCTAAGAATCAGACCGTTCATGCACCGATTCCCGAGGGCTACAGCATCAATCAGTTGATTGGCAAGATTGTCGATGTTGACATCGATATTGCCAAGACGTGGTATCTGTCCGGATCCGTTGTGGGCGAGCCGCGCTAATGATTTCTCACGGGGCAGGCCTTTCCGCCGTTGCGATTGTCGGTCCGACCGCGGTTGGTAAAAGTGATGTCGCAGATCGTTTAGCGGCTCGTCTTTCGTCCGAAGTGCTGTCGTGTGACGCGATGCAAATCTATAGAGGCATGGATATCGGCACTGCCAAGATGGCACCAGAGGAATGCACGGCGCCTCTACGCATGGTTGATATTGTTGAACCGGGCGTTGCATATTCTGCAGCGTTGTATCAGGCAGACGCTCGTGTACATGTTGAGCGCTTGCTGGGCGAGGACCGCCTACCGGTGTTTTGCGGGGGTACTGGCTTGTATCTCAAGGCGGCCCTGGATGAGATGGATTTTCCCTCGGGCGAACTTGAGGACGATCGCCGCGCGGGGTATCAGGAGCTTGCCGAGCGCATTGGCGAGGAAGCGCTGCACGCGCTGCTTGCCGAGCGTGACCCCGAGTCCGCCGCGGTCATCCACCCCCATAATGTTCGTCGCGTGATTCGCGCGCTGGAAATGCACGATGATGGCGTGTCCTACGCGCAGCAAAAGTCGCAGTTTAGTGTTCCGCGCGAGCATTATCACGCTCTGTGGTTTGGATTGATGCGTAATCGCGAGGTGCTTTACGAGCGAATTAACCTACGCGTCGATCTGATGTTTGAGCAGGGTCTTGTTGATGAGGTTCGCGGTCTTATGGACCAGGGGCTGAGAGATGCCCTGACTTCGATGCAAGCGATTGGCTATAAAGAGATCATCGATGCCTTTGACGGCGTGATTTCTATGGATGAGGCTCGCGAACTCATCAAGATGCGTTCGCGTCGCTATGCCAAGCGTCAGCTTTCGTGGTTTAAACGCGATGACCGCATCGTGTGGTTCGATATGGACGAGTTTACGATCGATGAGGTCGTTGAGGACATCCTGCATCGTATTGAGGCTGCCTAATGGGCCGTTTCCCCCTTGTTCCCACGGCACCCGAGCCCGAGCGTGCCATTTTGGTTGGTGTTGAATGGCGCGACAATGCATGGCCGCTCGATCACTCGCTCGATGAGCTTGAGCGTCTGGCCCATACGGCTGGCGCCCAGTGCGTGGCGCGTTTGTCTCAGCGTTTGGTAAAGCCGTATCCTAAATCGTTTATCGGTTCCGGTAAGGTTGAAGAGCTGTGCGGCCTAGTGCATCGCATGGATGCCGATGTCGTTATTTTTGACGACGACCTGACGCCCTCGCAGCAATCCTATTTGGAGAAAGCCGTGGGCGAGCCGGTAAAGATTATCGATCGTACGGCACTGATCTTGGATATCTTTGGCCTGCATGCTCAGACGCGTGAGGGACGCCTACAGGTACAGCTGGCACAGCTTCAATATTTGTTGCCTCGTCTGCGTGGCATGTGGAGCCACCTCGCCAAGGAACAGACGCGCGGCGGCATCGGCTCACGCTTTGGCCAGGGCGAAAGTCAGCTTGAGGTCGACCGTCGCCTCATTCGTAATAAGATCGCTGCGCTTCGTCGTGAGCTCAAGCAGGTTGAACAGCGTCGCGATGTTCAATCCAAGAGCCGCATTGAGTCACCGGCGTTTCGCGTCGCGTTAGCCGGTTATACCAATGCCGGTAAATCGACGTTGCTCAATCGTCTGACCGGCTCTACGGTACTTTCTCAGGACAAGCTGTTTGCTACGCTCGACCCGACGACGCGTTCGTATCGCCTGCCCGGCGGTCGCGGTATGACGATTACCGATACCGTCGGCTTTATTCAAAAGCTGCCGCATGGTCTGGTCGATGCCTTTAAATCGACGTTGTCCGAGGTGTTGGGTGCCGATTTAATTCTCAAAGTCGTGGATGCGTCTGATGAGGACTATGAGCGACAGCTTGAGGCTGTCGACCGCGTGCTTGATGAGATCGGTGCCGGAGAGCGTTTAACGCTTACGGTGTTCAATAAAATCGATCTTCTCGATAGCGTCGATCGATTGAGTTTCCGTCGTCGTTATCCGGAAGCTGTTCTGTTCTCGGCCCAAACGGGCGAGGGGCTCGACGATCTCGTCGATCGCATTGCTCGCGAGGCGGCCGCCACCGATGTGCTGCTTTCCGCCGACATTCCATATCGTGAAGGTGCACTCATCACAGTCGTGCATGAGCAGGGGACCCTTTTGCACGAGGAATATCTTGAGGATGGCGTTCGTATTGTGGCGAAACTGCCGGCTCGTATTGCACCGCGGCTCGAGCGTTATCGCACCGAGTAGGCGAGCTCCAAAATGCCCAGTATGATGGGCTGATGTAGCAGATAAAAGGGGAGTGCATGACGTCCAAGGCTGGCGAGCGCCGGCAGGGGGTTGGCGTAGGCCCAGCTTGGGGCGGGATGTTCGCATCTTTGAGCGGTGCGCGCAGCAAAGTATCCTGTGAGATACATGAATATGAACGGGATGATTGGATAATAGTCGCCTGAAACAAACCGGGGGCCGGGTAATCCTAGCCACGCCAAATAGGGGAATGAATAGGTCGATTTCGGGATGCCCCATGTCGCTGCAAAGAGAGCGAGGCATATCGCAATGCCCCACGTGCTGGGCACTTTCTTAAGCATCGGTCGTGCTACGGCTGTCACAGCGGTACACGCCGCCATGCAATAAATGATGCCAAAGTTCACTGAATCGTCGACCGATACGAGCGTTGTTGCGATCCAGACGACCAAAGCTGCGGCAGCGTACTTGGCCGCTCGTTTGGCATTGTTGCGTGAGAGCGTGCACATCCAACCCGCGATAAACAAAAATACCCAGCTGATGCTGGCGCGCCAGATGTCTTGAAAGACGGTCTGGGTAAACCAGGGCATATCCCAGTCGTACAGGTAGGCGAGATCGTAGCAAGCGTGAAAACCTGCCATTGAAATCATCGTAAACCCGCGGACGGTATCAAAGATGGTGATGCGTTTTTGCATTACGAGAACCGGCGCATCAAGCCGACGACTTTGCCCAAGATAACGGGATTCGTTGCATAGATAGGCTCCATGGTGTCATTCTCTGGCTGCAGGCGTACGCGTCCCTGCTCCTTGTAGAATGTCTTGACGGTCGCTGAACCATCAATCATGGCCACGACAATTTCGCCGTTCATGGCACTCTTTTGTTCACGGACGATGATGTAATCGCCATTGAAGATGCCGACATTGATCATTGAGCTCCCATGCACCTCAAGGATAAAGGAACCCTGATCAGTGGCGATTTCGGTCGGGATAGTAAAAGTGTCTTCTATATTCTGCTCGGCCAGAATGGGAATCCCAGCCGCGACGCGACCAACGAGCGGTAGCGAGACCGTTCCGCGAGGTGCGGTGGGTTCGTCAGATTTAGAAATTGAGACAGAGGAACCGTCCTCGTTAAAGAGTTCCAGGGCGCGCGGTTTGGTGGCATCGCGCTTGAGTAGCCCGCGCGCCTCCAGGGCAGATAGATGGGCGTGCACGGTGCTGGGGGAGGAAAGGCCCACGGCAGAAGCCATCTCGCGCACGCTGGGCGGATAACCTTTCTCCTGCTGATATTCCTTGATGAAGTCGTAAATTTGCTGCTGACGCTTGGTAATTTTGCGAGCCATCAGGGCATCCTCTCTACCCATGTCAAACAAATGTTCGGATTTTGCTTGACAGGAACAACTGTTCGAAGATAATAATAACCGAACATTCGTTCTCGCGCTAGACATTTTTGTCCGCGCGGCTTGATAAAACTGTTCTCAGCAAAACACGCGAGAGGAGAACATGATGAACGCAACGAATATGGTCCAGGGAAACCTTGCCCTTAAACTCGAGACGCCTGCAGAACCCACTTTTACGGTTGTTCAGGGTGGCCGCTCCGGCTTTCAGCCTTTGACCGTAAAGCCTGCTCGCAATCAGCAGGCTGTAGTTGCGCCGGCCCGCGTTGCCCTGAAGGTTCCGACGATTGTCGCCGTTGCCGTTGCGCTTACGCTCTTCGTTGTCCTCGCTACGTCGGTCTTTAGCGCTCGTCACGCCGCGTATGCCGAGTCCGTTTCCAACGTTACCTACGAGACTATTCGCGTTCAGCCTGGTGATTCTCTTTGGTCGCTTGCCGAGGAATATCCTATCGAAGGCCTTTCCACGCAAGAGACTTCCGACATGATCCGTAACGTCAATCATCTGGAGCATGGTTCGCTCGCCGCCGGTGCGCATCTTAAGGTTCCTGCTCGTTCGTAATCATTATCGCGCTGCGCATGGTACCCTTGTTATCGTTTAAGAGGAGGTACCATGCGCTGTCCCAAATGTGGCAAGGCACATACCCGCGTCGTTGATTCCCGTATGCAGGAGTCAAATAACACCATTAAGCGCCGTCGCGAATGTTGCTCGTGTAACTATCGCTTTACAACGTTTGAGCGATGCGAAGACCCAATCGAGGTCATTAAGTCGGACGGAACCAAGCAGCGGTTCGATCGCAATAAGCTGCTCGTCGGCTTGATGCGCGCCACTATCAAGCGTGATATCGACACTAAGAAGCTTAATGAGATTATCGACGACATCGAGGTCGAGCTGCGCTCTCGCACGCTGACGGCTGTCACGTCCCATGAGTTGGGTGACATGGTGCTCAAGCGCTTGGCCAAGATTGACAAGGTGGCGTACATCCGCTTTGCCTCGGTCTACCGCGATTTCAAAGACGTCGATGAGTTTCTGCAAGAGCTCGACAAGCTAAGGTGATTCCATGTCCAACATTACCGTCAACATAAAGCGTCTCGACCCCACCGTCGAGCTTCCCAAATACGCCCATCCCACCGATGCCGGCTTGGATCTGCGCTCCAACGAGGACTGCGTCCTGAAGCCCTTCGGACGCCGTCTGGTCTCTACCGGGCTGGCCATCGCCCTGCCCGATGGCTACGCCGGCTTCGTCCAGCCCCGCAGCGGCTTGGCCATCAAGCAGGGCCTGTCTATAGTCAACACGCCGGGCCTCATCGACGCCCACTACCGAGGAGAACTCAAGGTTATCCTCATCAACTTGGATCCCTCCAACAACATCCAAATCAACAAAGGCGACCGCATCGCCCAACTCGTCATCCAAGAAGTCCCCATGGTCAACCTCATAGAAGTAGAAGAACTAGACGAAACCGACCGAGGCAACGGAGGCTTCGGCTCCAGCGGCGTCGCCTAGGGGTACTCGTATCCCTCCCGCCCGGGGCTTACCTATATCATTCCATGCTCAAACATTCTCGCTTCGCTTCGCTTCGCTCGCTGCGAAACTGCGCGTGGAACGATATATGAGAGAGGCGGGCGGGCGGCTACATGCTTGAAAAAATATTTACATTCTAGTTAGCCCACGCGACAAAGGAATAGACTCTTTGTCGCGTGGGCTAACTGTTTTTATCTTTTCCGGTCTCGCCTTTGTTGGTTTTACTGGAGGGGAATCTAGTTTAGCTGCTAGTACGTAAACGCAGCTTGCCTGTGGGGGCCTATATATCGTCCCGCGCGCAGTTTCGCAGCGTAGCGAGAATGTTTGAGCACGGGATGATATATAGGCCCCCACAGGCAAGCGAACATTAAGACGCTAGCGGATATGCGCGGGTTTTCCTCCCCAGTAGAAGCGGCAGAAGGCTCGTTTGCGCTTTTGGGGCTTGCCTACGAGCTCCATGGTTGCGATGGCGATGTCCTCGGCTGCGCGTGGACGGCGCAGCACTTCGCCATTGATGAGCAGTGCCTTGAGCGACTCGGGATGATCGTGGAGATGGCGTAACGTCACGATGAGTTCTCGTGCGGTGGTGACATGCATGCTGGCGCCCATGCCGGTGAGCATCGTGGTGTTGGCCTTTTCCTGGCCGTATGATTTGCCCAGCAGGATCATCGGCAGATGTGCGCACAGGCACTCGGTGACGGTGAGTCCGCCCGATTTGAGGATTGCCAGGTCGCAGCCGTGCATGAGGGCCGCCATGTCGTCCACGTAGTCCAGAACCGTGACGTTTTCGAGCTTCATGGCGTCGAAGAGCGTCTTGAGGCGGGTGGCGTATTCCTCATCCTTGCCCGGCAAAAAGACAAAGTGCATGTCCTCGAAGCTGCGCAGGAAGGGGAGTGTGCGGTCCATCTCCGCGCGAAAGCGAACGTACGGTTGAGGCAAACTGGCACCGGCCATCACCAACACAACGGTCTTGTCAGCGGGGAGATTGAACTTCTCGAGTTCTTCCTCGCGATTGTAGTCCGTATCAAACCCGGCGCGAATGGGGATGCCTGTAATGCGGATTTTGGTCTCGGGAACTTTACGGGGGCGAAGTGTCTCGGCCATAAATTCGTTGGCTACGCAGAACAGATCGGTGTCCTTGTGGGGCCAAAAGCCTTCGACTTCATAGTCTGTTGGTACGCAGATGACGGGATAATCGATACCCGTGATGACGCGGGCACCCACAGCGACGTTGGCCGCCGTGATGTGTGTTGCGACCACGGCTATGGGCCTGCGGGTGCGGACATATTCGTTGAAGGCAGGGAACATAATACGTGACCATGCCGTGCCTCCGCCCCAGAGCAGATGTCCCGTAAACGTGTATCGCCAGGTTAGGTCATATATGGGACGCGTGGCGCCGGTAAACGACGCTGCTGTTTTATTACCATCGAACCTAATGCGTCCAAAATCGAGGATATCCAGGACTTCGATCTCAACATCCTCAGGGATTCCCTTGGTGCCGCGGATAAGGTCAAATGCTTGTGCAATCGCGTTGGCGGCGGCTTTGTGGCCCGATCCAACCGATGCGTGTACAATGGTTACTAGGGGTTTTTGTGCAGGTGAAACGGTCATTTGCTCCGGTTGGGGAGTGCTTTGCGTTGGCAGGGGAGCGTCGTTGCTCGTCTGCGTTTGATCCATCGATAACTCCCCTTCATCTTTGTTTCGCAATGAATCATTGTAGTGCATGAGTGTCACGTTCGCCTAAATTTGGGTATGAGCGCAAAGAACGCCAATCTTTCGACAGGAGGTCTCTTCATGACTACCGATCAGCCGATCGATGTTGCGATTATCGGTGGCGGCCCTGCGGGCTATGCTGCGGCCATTTATGCGGCGCGCTCCAACCTAACGACGACCGTGATTGAACAGGGCATGTCGGGAGGGCAGATCGCCACAACCAATGAGGTCGAGAACTATCCGGGCATTCCGCTGCTGAGCGGTGCTGAACTTGGTGAGCGGTTCCAACAACATGCTGAAGGCTTGGGGGCTCAGGTTGAATGGAGTATGGTGACGGGCGTCGACTACGATGCCGATGCAGCGCTGTTTACGGTGCATCACGATATGGGCGATACGCTGGCCTCGAGCGTTATCGCTTGCATGGGTGCCACGCCGCGTCCGGCAGGTTTCGCTGGCGAGGATACGTATCGCGGTCGTGGCGTTTCATATTGCGCAACATGTGACGGCATGTTCTTCCGCGGCAAACAGGTCTTTGTAATCGGTGGTGGCAATTCGGCATGCGAAGAGGCTCTGTTCCTGTCAGAAATCGCCAACAGCGTGACCATCGTGCTGCGCCGCGATCAGTTTCGTGCGCCTGATGGTGTCGTTCAGAAAGTACTCGCAAAGGACAATATTACAGTTAGGTACCAAACTAGTATTGTGGAGCTATCGGGCGAAGTCATGCCAACGACGATTACCTTTAAGAACAATGCATCCGGCGAGACTCATACCGAGTCATTTGAGCCCGGCTCGTTTGGCATCTTTGTCTTTACCGGAACGCAGCCCCATACCGAGCTCGTTGAGCATTTAGTCGATCTGGCGCCTGATGGCGGCATTCTGACTGATGAATCCATGGCGACCCGCACGCCAGGTCTATTTGCCGCTGGCGATATCCGTTCCAAACGTTTACGCCAGGTTGTGACCGCTGTTTCGGACGGAGCCATAGCAGCAACGAGCGCATACGCGTTTCTCCGTGGATAAGTACGATAATATATCTTATGTAAGGTTGTTATTGATTAACTAAATGGCGGGACGATGCATCAGTGCGCTGTCCCGCCATTTTCTTGCCGGCTATGTGGTATGCAAAACTAGATAACCTAGAATACAATATAGCTAATGAACGGAGGATCCTTATGAACCACGTTAAACACGTTATTCCGATGTCTGATTCGTCGGTCGGCATTAAGCCTGAGGATATTCAGCCCACTGTGCTGCCCGATGCATTTATTCAGTCCGATATCGTGCGCAAACTCAATATGTTGAGTCTGCCGCGCTATAACCAGTTGCCAAATGTGACACTCTACCGCGACCAAGTTATTGAGTATGTTGCGCTGTGGATGGAGCCGCTGTCTATTTGCGTTGAGCAGCCTATCATTACGCCATCGATGATCAATAACTACGTGAAGGTCGGCCTGGTGCCTGCTCCGGTCAAAAAGCAGTATGGTCGCGAGCAGATTGCCCGCCTGATCGCTATCTGCATCTTTAAGCAGGTGCTACCTATTGCTGCGGTGAAGGCACTCTTTAACATTCAGCGTTTGAGCTACGATGCCCCGACTGCCTTCGATTATGTGGTCGACCAGCTTGAGGCATCGATTCGCGCCGCGTTTTCTATCGAGCAGACGCCGGTTCCCGATACGGCGCATCAGGTCACACGCGAGTCGCTGCTTGTGCGCAGTGCCGTATCGTCCTTTGTTTCGAAGGCGTACTTGATGAGCTATCTCAAGTTCAACGGGTTTAATAGCTAGCCGACGTATAAAACGGGCGGGACAAAGAGCCATCTGTCGCTTTGTCCCGCCCGTTTTTTGCCTGGTTGGACTTTATTTGCCCGAAGCTACGCCCATGCCGTAGCCGATGATCAGGCCGTGCATCTCAGCGTAATAGGAATCCAGGCCGTTGCAGGGCATGATGATGGTCTTGGAGCCGGGCCAATGTTCGACTATGCGATCAGTAAGCGCCTGGGCTCCAGTTTCGTTCTCAACGTGATCGATGATGACCTCACCGCCCGTAAAGCCCTCGGCTTCCATAGTGTCGATGATCTTGTTGAGCATCTTCTTTTCGCCACGCGTGTGCCCGACGAGTTCGATTTTACCGGCCTCACTCGCCGTGCCCAAAATGCGGATATTGAGCTTGTTGGCAATGACGCCGGCTGCCTTAGGGATACGTCCGGCTTTGGCGAGGTTTTCGTAATTGCACAAACTGAAGAGGATTTTGCTGCTCTGTTCAAGGCTATCAAAGTATGCGCAAGCATCCTCGAATGAGACATTCGGATTGCTTGCAAGGTAGCGGTCGAACAGCAAGAAAATGAGGTCCATTTTGCCGCCAGCTGCGCGTGAATTGACTAGATGAATCTGTCGGTCGGGCTCCTCGGCAAGAACCATATCACGAGCCGTGGCTGCCGCGTTGTAGCTGCCCGACACGCCCTCAGAGATCGGCATGCAGATGGTCTTGTCTGCCAATTTGAAGAGCTCGGCCCACTCCCCTACGCTGGGACAAGCGCTCGAAGAAGCGTTCGTCTCCGCCTGAACAGCGCAGTTGAGCTCATGAACATCGAGCGAAAGGTCATCGACGAATTCACGCTCCCCCACTCGAATTTTGAGGGGCGCAAATGCAAAGGTGGTATGGGGTGCGGTCGGTTGCCAATCGCGGAGGTTACAGCTTGAATCGGAGATAAGTGCCCAGCTCATAGAGGGTCCTTTCTAATTGTTCTTCAACAATTATAGCTTTCTTGCTGGCCGATTGGGCCGCTATCTAGTATTCAAAACTAGATAGCGGCCTGGACTAAAGATAAAAGAATGGACCTCGCAACTTAAAGCCACGAGGTCCACATTCACACGCTGTGTAAGATGACTTAGTAACGCACGAAGATGTAGTTATTGTTCATGCCGGCGGCAACGGAGCTGATGATAACACCCGTGTTGTAGTCGGAAGCATGAATCATCTGACCACCACCGATGTAAATGCCGGTGTGGTACGAGTTGACCACAACGTCACCGGGCTGCGGATCGGACACACGCGTCCAGCCCATAAAGGTACCCGTGGTGCCCAGGCGGCAATAGCGACCAGTGAGGCAATAGCTAACAAAACCAGAGCAGTCGAAGCTGTTCGGGCCAATTCCGCCCCAGGAATAAGCGCAACCAAGCTTACTGTAT
The DNA here is from genome assembly GCA_902469055.1 of uncultured Collinsella sp. Classification (GTDB taxonomy): domain Bacteria; phylum Actinomycetota; class Coriobacteriia; order Coriobacteriales; family Coriobacteriaceae; genus Collinsella. Next base: position 4,820 of record CABRBC010000022.1, on the reverse strand, counting down.
GCACGCGATACAACAGAACCGCCGTCGACGGACTGGCTCGGAGCAGAAGGCGTCGGAGCCGGAGCAGGTGTGGAGGGCTGCGGCGTCGGAGCAGGTGCCGGCGTAGGAGCCGGAGTGTTGCCGCCCTGGTTGTTGTTATTGCTGGTCTGGCCACCGTTGTTGGTCTTCTCGGTCGTACCGGCAGTCTCGTTGCTCACCGTGGCCTTCTCGGCGGTGCTGGCGTTGATGCCGGCCTGCAGCGCGGCGTTGGCCTCGGCCTCTGCGGCAAGCTCGGCTTGCAGCTGCGAATCCAGGGAGTTTACGACGTTCTGGGCTTCAGCCTGCTGGGCGTTAAGCTCGTCAACCTTCTTTTGCGTGGTGGCGACGTTCTTCTCCTGCTCGGCCTGCTTATCGGTGAGCTGCTGCTTAAGCTCTTTGACCTCTTGAATGGTCTGAGCTTGCTTATCGGAAACTTTGCCGTAGTAGAACAAACGGTTGAGCATATCGCTCAGATCATCGACACCCGTCAGAACCTGAAGCAGGCTCAGACCGCCGGTTTTGTACTCGCCGGCGACATAGGTCGAGAGTTTGGCCTGACCATCGGCGATCTCCTGCTGCTTTTGCGTGATCTCGCCAGCAGTCTGATCGAGTGCCTGCGTCTGCGTGGCGAGCTCATCGTAAATCTGCTGGGTTTGGGTACCGATCTGCTCGAGCTTCGTACGAGCAGCGGCAAGGTCGGATGCGGTATCGGCGTAGGCAGGAGCCGCGAGGCCCAAGCCCAAAACACAAGCGAGGGTTGCCGTAGCAGCGCAGCGTGCCATGTTTTTGTGCGTGTTTGCTGTGCGCATGTAGCTTCCTTTCCAGTAACTAAGGGTAACGGCTAGTCCACCGTCACCAGGCTAAAGAGCTCCACATCGTCATCAGACGGCGTGAGCTTCTCGCGCGGGTTGAGAAACGCAAGCTCAAGGATACAACCGTAACCGACAAGCTTTGCGCCCATATCTCGCACCAGTTTACCTGTTGCCTCGACGGTTCCGCCCGTCGCGACCAAGTCGTCCAGAATCAACACGGTATCTTTAGAGCTGATAGCGTCGGCATGGATCTCAATGGAATCCGTTCCGTACTCGAGCTCGTAGCTCTGGCTCACGGTCTCGCGCGGTAGCTTGCCCGGTTTACGTGCGGGAACAAAGCCGGCGCCAAGGGCTACAGCCACCGGTACGCCAACCATAAAGCCGCGAGCCTCGGGGCCCACGACCTTGGTGATTCCCATGCCGGCAAAGTGCTCGGCGAGGGCATCGGTCATGGCTTTGAGCGCCTCGGGATTGCCAAAGAGCGGCGTGATGTCTTTAAAGATGACTCCGGGCTCGGGATAGTCGGGGATGTCGACGATTTGAGATTCGAAGTCGTACATTGCATGACCTTTCAATGGGTTGCCGGATAAGCGGCAGCTGTTATTTGCCCGCGGTGGCGGTGCCGGATTGCGAAGGGGTGACGACCTTGAGCGGCTTTACGAGGGAATCCTCGTGCGAAGCCGGCGCTCCTATCTCTTCGTTTTTGCCCTTGTTGACTCGGAGCGAGTGATTTCCTCATCGAGTGCATCGATGTCGGCGTCCTCGACCACGGCGTTGAGCGACTCAAAAACGCGGTTCTTGAGCAGCGCGGTGTGCACGCCCTCCGTCAGGTCGTGAAGCTTCTTAAACGCACGCTCGAGCTTGGCGTCGCGCTCGTCATCGGAGGTATCCATGCCGAGCATGCTCACAAGCACCTGCTCAAACATCGAGGACTCGCGGTTGGCGGAAGACACGTACTGACGCAGGTTGCGCGGCTCGATATGGAAGCGCGACAGCTCGGAGCAGTAGCGGATGATCGGAAAATCGCGACCATCGACAAGCTCGCGATTCTGCGGACTCTTGATGATGCGAATGAGGTCGTTCTCGGCGAGCGAGCGGATAAACGAAATTTCGACGCCCAACATATCGGGAATGGTCTCGATGGGATGCAGCTTTTGCTTAGTCTCCTTGGGCTCCGTCTTGAGCGGAACATCGGACAGCAAGCCCACCTCGTAGGCGAGCGTTGACAGGTCCGTGGCGTTTTCCAAGCGCTGCTTAATTACGTTGAGCGGCATATAGCGGGTCTTCTGCAGGTGCAGAATGACCTCCAGACGATCAACGTCCTCTTTGGAGTACTGACGGTATCCCTTAGGCGTACGATGAGGGGTAATGAGCCCCTCATCCTCTAGAAATCTAATTTTTGAGTTCGAAAGATCGGGGTATGCGCCTCGAAGAAGGTTGACGACTTGGCCGATACTCAGATAGTTGCGTTCGGCCATGCCCTACTCACCGGTTTCGATGCGCTCCGGCGTGCTCTCGTGGTAGATGAGCGTAAACGTACCGATCTGGACGGAAGAACCGTCGTGCAGCGGGGCTGCATTGACGATGGCACCGTCGACCCAGGTGCCATTGAGCGAACCCAAGTCCTCGATGCGAGCGCCGAGGCCCTCGCGAATAATGCGCGCATGGCTGCGCGAAACGGTCATGTCGTTGAGGAAGATGCCGTTCGCAGGATCGCGGCCGATGGTGGTCACGTCGTCCTCGAGCTCAAAGGCGGCACCAGTCTGCGGACCCTTGACGATGGACAGAACGGGGGCGGTGATGCGCACGTTGGCCATGAGGTCGGGAACGGTGACGTCGCTTGAAGGCACGCGGAATACGCAGGTAGCGTCAGCAGTCTTATCATTCTGAGGCATATTGTTAACCATGTTGTCCATGACAACCCCTAACTTATCGCGGACGTGCCGCAAATAATGAACCGTACGTAATCATACCCCAACGAATCAGTCTTCGATTTCAGGGTTCAGAAAGTCGATGTCCTCGTCCTCGGGATGCGCGAGAGCCTGTTTAATGGCCACTCCGCCCTTAATGGAGTAGATGACAGCCGTGAGCATGGAGAAGATCACGCCGCCGTACACAAAGAAGATGCCGAGGGGCACCGAGCTTCCGTTGAGGCCCGGGAAGGCCGTGAGGGTTGAAGGCAAAAGATGCAGGCCGTCAATAACGGGGAAACCGAGCAGCATGAGCGAGAAGCCGGTCATGAGCAGCGCAGTGGCAATCTTTCCGGGAAAGACGACATCGATGGGGCGACGATGATAATGACGCACAATAAGCGTGCCGATACCCAGATAGATGTCGCGGCCAATAATGAGCACGCAGACCCAGATAGGTAGCTCTCCGCGGACCACCAGCCCCAGCACGCCGGTGAACAGCAGTGCACGGTCGCAAATGGGATCCATGACCTTGCCGAGCCACGAGACCGTCTTGGTCATGCGGGCGATCTGACCGTCCATCCAGTCGGTGGAGGCGGCAACGGCGTAGATTGCGATGGCGATGACGCGGTTGTTATCCGTCACAAACAGGTACAGAAATACCAGGGTGAGGATCAGGCGCGTAAAGGTGATGAAATTGGAGATCGTAAAGATCTTATTCGACGGGTAATCGGAAGTGCCGATAAGCTCCTTTTTGATCTTCTTTTTGATGCCCACAGGACTCCCCCGCTGGTTAACGACAAAACTTTCGATACTATACCCGTTCCGGCGATGTCTATCCAGCCAAGCCATAGAGAGTCCAGACATGTGGAGGGCGTCGTAGGCGGCGGGAGATTTCGCATTCGTGTACATCAGCCTCCAAACATGTCGAAAAATGTCGATTTTGGAGGCTGATGTACAGGTTTTTGTTGCGCAGGCGTATCGAGCGGGACAGCCATTCTTCGTTGCTTTAATCAAATGAATCATGATGATTAATAACAAAAAAGGTCAGGCACTAAGTGCCTGACCTGCAAACTTCTGGTCGGGACGACTGGATTCGAACCAGCGACCCCTTGACCCCCAGCGGGCCCAGAATACCCCTGACCTGTGCTTATTTTGTTAAAACACGCGCAGATAGCGCAAGTAGCGCATTTCCGTATTTGTAAATTTTACCAGCTCAGCGCGGTCCGTCCAGATAGCATATTATCGGCTTCGAGGAGCGCGGTGCAGCCGATGATTTAATCAACGGGGGTAGGAGCCCCGAATCGTCGCCTCTCCGGGTTCCCGCAGGTGGGCCCGCCTGTTTCTAATCAACTGCGGATTCAGGAGCTATGTGGTCAATATAATACCGTTGAACCTGCGTATCGATACCGCTCAGCCATTCGCCTCGCCCCCGTCGCACGCATCTTCATTCGGTCTGTCATCATTAATCTAACGATGCTTTGAGGAATGTAGGTGCTTCTAAATGTACTGTCGACTTCTTCTCAAACTAATCCTAAGAGACAAGGCCGTATGGATTTGTACGCTCGTTCTCGCTGCAGCCTTTTCCGTCCCCATTGCGTTCAATTCACCCATCTACGGGCCCTTCTTTATGAAACAGGGCATGCAGGGCTTTGTCGACGCATTCAATACGCGCGCGCCCCAGGCCAGCGGCACAGACCTATCTCCAGAGCAGCAAAATGACGCGGAGCTTGCAAGATACGCGAACGCCGCTCTCGCCGCTCAAACCGACGCCGCCTTTCTCGATTCTGCCGAGAGCTACTACGCGCTCATGGGCGAAGGCTTCCAATCCGGGTCCATCGTGGGGGACCAGGAGACCAATGACGCAGAGCTCGCATATTGCCGTGCCCTGAGCAGCTCCGGCATCACGGATATCCCGGCCTCCGCAAACGACCTGCCGTTCCTCTCCTTCCTGCCCTACGCCATTGCCCAGGCGCCGTCCTTCCTTCCCTTCATCCCCTTCCTTCTCTCGTCGATACTCCTGCTCGGGGCCACAAGGCCTGCGACCCTGGCGGCGAAGGCGCCCGTGCCCAAATTCCGG
>CABRBC010000021.1:0-42195 GCA_902469055.1 uncultured Collinsella sp. | reverse complement strand
GAATGTGGGGTCACCGCGCGGTCCGCATCTGATGGTGTCGACGTCAATGGTATACGGGTGCATCATCGACGTCTTCAATACAGAAAATATCAGTGCGGAGTGTCCGCGAAGGTTAGCCCTCAGATCCTGCTACGACTACGTCCTCGGATTGTGTGGCTGAATGAAGGACGTGGTTGTGGGGGCCTTTTGTCCCCTTCGCTGTTTCGCGGCTTTGCCGCGAAAGGCGCGTTACTTTGGGGATGGATGGGGGGGCGTGGCTGTTGCAACGCCTTACCCCTTTGCTTTTTCGCGGCTTTGCCGCGAAACGCGCAGCACCTTGGGAAATGCATTGATGCGTGGACGGGGCTGGATTGCAGATTCAAATGGCTAGAGAGATATGGGCGCGAACGAGAAATCGTTATTGGGGTCATCCTTTTCCATAAACTCATCGAGACAAAACGTCATGTAGATTGGAACGTACAGAACCTTGCCCTCTTTGCTGAGATTCTCGTGGCTTAGTACAACGGCCTCGGGAATTTTGTACTCGCCCACACTCATCAGACGATCGAGGGCCGCGTGCGCTCGAACTTTCTTGCCCGATTTGACCTCGATTGGGACAACATGACCGTGGACGCCTTCGATCACAAAGTCAACTTCACCGACCTCACGCGTTTGGTAGTACCATGCATCCGCCCCGAGGGCAACGAGTTCCTGCGCGACCACGTTCTCATAGAGACCACCAAGGTTGGGAGTTTTCATATCAAGATAGACAGCGCGTGCAGTGCTGCCAGGGTATCGCGATGCGAGCATGCCTGTATCAGACTCGTATAGTTTGAAGGCTGTCGTTTTCTCCGTCCTCTTGAGAGGACTCCGTGGCTCCGTCACCCTGGCGACCATCAATCCAACACCTGCGTTAACAAGCCACAGGAAATCCTGCTCATATTTTTTAAGGCGAGCTCCCTCACCCAGAGACGAAACAACAAAGCGATGAGACTCCGCCTCAAGCTGAACGGGAATTTGCTCAAAAATCGACCGAACGTTAAACGCGCGAGTCGATGCATATTTTGAGATATCGCTTTTGTACTGATCGACCAGCTGAGTTTGAAGCTCACGTGTGCTTACGAGCGAATAACCCGAATCAATATAATTCTGAACGACCTCCGGCATGCCGCCGCAAACGATATAAGCTCTATAGTTCTTGAGCATCGCCTCATGAATATAGTTTTCGACAGGATGTTTCTCGACAAGGCAGCTGCGAATGCCTGCAAGCACATTCTCGCTGACGCTGTTTGCCCAACAAAACTCTTCAAAATCCATCGGGCGCATAACAATGTGCTCTACATACCCCACCGGAAAAGAAGAGATCCCCTTAAACTCAGTCCCAAGCATAGACCCCGAGAAGACATAGCTAAAGCGCCCATCCTCGACCAACGCCTTCATGAGTGTAACGATCTGCGGATACTCCTGAATCTCATCGACAAAGACAAGCGTATCGCCCTCAACAAGCGGCGCATCCGCAAGAAGGGCTACGCGGTTGATAAAGTCAACGGAGTTCTTTGCGCCAACAAGTGCATTCCTTGCTTCGACATCGAGTAGTAAATTGACCTCAAAATACGAAGCGTAGTTGCTTTTTCCAAACGCGCGAATCGCATAGCTCTTGCCAATCTGACGCGCACCAGTAACGAGTAATGCCTTATTGGAGTTATTCTTCCAGCTCAAAAGCTTATCAGTGACCTTACGGCGTAGCATTAAACTCCCAAATGACAAAAATTGACAGATAGAATCGCCTAAAATCATACAAAAATTGGCAGATAATAATGTCGCAAATATACAAAAATTGGGAGATAGCAAAGGTTCGAATAGGCCTCAAAGCCACTGAAACAGTGCTCTACTTTGCGAAGGGGCTGGGGACGCTGTTGGGTGCGTCTCCAGCCCTCTGATTCTTACTTTGGATCCCGATGGTGGGATGTTGTCGGTGCTGCTTGCTTGGTTACCTTGTCTCGCCGGACTCTGTGCGTAGGCGGTAGCCGTGGACGAGGTCGCTAATAGCCGGCCAGGGAATCTGGCGGTCGACCCAAAATTGGAGCTGGACCAGATAGCGCTCGGTGGCGCGGGTGAGGGCAGCGAACTGTTCGTGAGTCTCGACCTGGGCGTAGAGGTCGCGGCTGCGGGCGAGGATTGCCGTCGTGTCATCCATTTTGCCGGTGACATCGAAGGCGCCCGAGAACCAGTCGCACAGGCGCGCGGCGCTGTTGTTGATCGTTGCGAGGTCGGCGGTGCCGTCGTTGGCGTTTTCGTTGGCCTGGGCTCGCAGGAGGGAGAGGGCGTCGGTGGCGTTCATACAGTAGCCGACGGTGAAGTTCCAGACGGCGAATTCGCGGCCGGTGTCGAGCTTGCGGCGGCGCATCAGGTCGATGTCACGCGGTTCCTCGAGCATCATTTGGTCGGCGAGGGCTTCAAGTGCAGTGGTGTACTCGGCAAGGTCGAGTGTGAGCAGGGTGTTGATATCCATCATCTTTAGGCCTCCGCTTCGATCTCGACGATTTCGTTTTTGATGTACATACCTTGGTTGTCCCAGACATTGCGGCAGGCGGCGGCAAAACGCTCGCGGTCGGCTTCGCAGATGCGGGCGAACATGTTGCAGGTGCCAAAGGGCTCGCACACGTCAAAGAAGATGCAAATTGACGACCAGCCGCCATACCAGCTCACGGCGCCCGCCGGCTCGTGAAAGACGGGGTTCTCGATGTGCTCGTAATTGGCGATGGGGCCCGATACGGGATAGGTTACCTCGGCATCGCAGATCTTGGCCGAAAAGATACGTGACTCGACTGGACAGGATGATTCGAACAGCTTGCATGCCTCGGGAGCCTTGTCCCAGAGCATGTCGGCGAGAAACGTCTCGCCATTCAGCGTGATCTTGAGCATTTTTGTCATAGTAAGGACCTCCTCAATCCGTCGCTCAAGGGGCTCGCTGGCGGATAAGGAGAAGACAGCAGCGGGGTCGCCGAACCCAAACTTCACGACAAATCTCTGTCGCCCCAGCCCGCGCTGTTCTTCGCTAAAGTACCATGCAGCAATTGCGCGCGCAATATCAGTTTTTGATTTTCTGGAAGCGGCAACCGACGAGACGGCTCGCCGGCTGCCGGCCGACGCGCGGCAAAGGCACTCGTCTATTCCTTAAGTTGGATGAAAAACGTCATGTTATTGCAGGGCTGCATACTCGTCCAATAAGTGCATAGAATCTCGTATAGTGCGAGTAAGATTTTGCGCTGTCTGTTTTATGTTTAGCAAAGATATAGTTTGCATAATCTGGTCTAATCCCTGCTCTATTAAAATAAAGTTGCACGTAAATGACGTAGATATGCTTGAGCTGGGTTTCTTTACGCTGAGCGGGTAAAAGCGACCGTTCACCGTTCAACTATTTTCAAAATGAATAAAATGAGCGATAAAGAGAATATAAACCTTAATAAACTCGCGTATCGCACGGGCGCGGGTTATTAATGGGTTGTAGGCCTTTTACAGAAAGGATTCCAGCAATGTCTAAGCCTCTTGGCAAGCCCGATCGTATCGTCGTCGCCCTTGGCGGCAACGCCCTCGGCAACAACCCCGTTGAGCAGATCGAGGCCGTGAGCAACACCGCTCACGCTCTTCTCGGCCTGATCGAGCAGGGCAACGAGATCATCATCACCCACGGCAACGGCCCGCAGGTCGGCATGATCCAGAACGCCTTCGCCGCCGCCCACGACGCCATCGGCACCCCCGAGATGCCGCTGCCCGAGTGCGGCGCCATGTCCCAGGGCTACATCGGCTATCACCTGCAGCAGGGCATTGGCCGCGAGATGCACAAGCGCTATAAGCGTTGGCACGCCGCAACCGTCGTCACCCAGATCGAGTGCGACCCGGACGATCCCGCGTTCAAGAACCCGACCAAGCCGATTGGCCCCTTCTACACCGAGGAACAGGCCAAGGAGTTCATGGCCGAGGATCCTTCCAAGGTCTTCGTCGAGGATTCCGGCCGCGGCTGGCGTCGCGTCGTCGCTTCCCCCGATCCCAAGAAGATCGTCGAGGCTGACTCCATCCTCAACCTGCTCGACAACGAGTTCATCGTCATCGCCTGCGGTGGCGGCGGCATCCCCGTCGTCCGCGACTATGAGAACAAGGGCTGCTACAAGGGCGTCCCCGCCGTCATCGACAAGGACCTGGGCGGCGAGCTGCTGGCCGAGGACTGCGACGCTGACGTTCTGTTCCTGCTGACCGCCGTTGAGCATGTCGCCATCAACTTTGGCAAGCCCAACCAGGAGGAGCTCGAGGACATCACCGCCGACGAGGCCGAGCGCCTGGCCGACGAGGGCCAGTTCGGCAAGGGTTCCATGGAGCCCAAGGTCCGCGCCGCCATCAAGTTCGCCCGTTCCCGCAAGGGCCGCACCTGCATCATCGGCGCCCTGGACAAGGCCGCCGAGACCATGGCCGGCCTCTCCGGTACCCGCATCCACGAGTAGCCTCTACTCCATTGCCTCTCTCGTGGGCGCCAGGCAAGGCGCCCACAAACTAGCCTCTCTTCATGAGCCCCGCAGTCCGCTCCGACTGCGGGGCTTTTGCTATTCACCTAGTCATTGGGAACCCGGCACTTGGGGACGTTCCTTTCCTGCCGGCAGCTTGGGACAGTCCTTAAAGGCTGTCCCCAACGACCACTCATTTAAGTCTGTCCCCAATGACTAGTAGTAGGCCCACATGGCTTCGACTTCGTTAAGGACTTCTACGACGCCCCAGCGGCGGACGCTGCGGCTGGCCGAGTTGGGGTCGTAGACGCCAATCTGGTCGGCGTCGTCAATACCGTAAAGCACAATGTAGTGGCCCACGTTGGTAAAGGTGCCCGGCCGAACGGCGGCGATGATGGGCGCTCCCGAACGCAGCGCCTGAGTCATCGAGTCGCGATCGTTATGGAGCTCCGTTCCGTTAAGTCCCAACTGCCACGCGCCGCTCGTCATAAACGACCATTCGGTTGCACCAGTGGGGGCGTAATTGCCCGCCTCAGAAAGCGCGCACATATCGACGGGGGTCATATCGGTGCGTCCCGTCTTAAAGATATAGACCATGGTGAGGCACGTAGGCCCGCAGGCATTTTGGCGGATGGTGCCGCCGGCGTAAGGCAGCTCCGACCACGCAGGGTCGATCTGATAGATATGGGGCATCGTGCCGGCTTGCCATTGCGGGCGCGGGGTCGAAAAGGCGAAAGAATAACCGGGCGCGACGGGGGCCTTGAGCAGCTTGTCCTCGGCGGTGGGCTCGAGACCGGCCGAGCCGTGGGACATACAGGAGCTCATAAACACAAAGACCAGACAGGTGAGGATAGAGCACAGTGCGAGGCGAAGTCGACGAGCCGGCAGGGCGGGGGCATTCACGTGCGATGTCGAGCGGTAGGGCTTGCCGTCGCGTCCACCTTGGGGATGCGAAAAGAAGCGGTTGATATGGATGCCGGGCTGACGTGCGCCGTTGCGGCGCAGTTGCGGAACCTCGGCTTGATGCTGTCGAGTGCGCGCGCCTAAGCGGCTATCTTGCTGCGCGCTTGTGCCCGTGCGCGGACGGCCACTTTGCCGTGTTTTGCTTGCCTGCTGCCGAGACGAAGGCCTGGGTTGCTCTTGAGGACGTTGCGGATTGCTGCTTGTGGCACTTCCGGGCGTCGGCGTGGTACGGCCAGCAAGGCGAACGCTTTGTCGCCGTTGATCACCGTCGTTGTATCCGTATGCCATTCGTACCGCCTTGTCTCATGTATAACCTGTCCATCCTACAAAAAAGATGTGCAACAAATGGGTCCGCGCGTCAAAAGCTCGGTAAACGGTATGAAAGGCGCAAAACACACGGCCTCAAAAACATCTCTATATGCGTCCGATGAGCGTACGCCCGTCGGACGGGCGGCAACAATGAGCGGCAAACCGTGCCGTTCGTCCCAAAAACGGCGCCGCTCGTTTTGCAGTTCTGCCTTCGGTCGAGCTGCGAGCGGCGCTGCTGCGCCAAGGCCGTATCTTAAAGCCATGGAATAAAAGCGCGCGGCAAAACGGACCGCGCAAGGGGTGACGCCAAGGGCGTCAAAAAGGAAAGGAGGGGAACAATGGCGGACAAGAACGCAGAAGTTGCAGTCGAGGATAACGGCGGCATGAAGAAAACGCTTTCGCTCTGGAACTTCTTCACCATCGGTTTCGGTGCCATCATCGGTACCGGTTGGGTTCTGCAGGTCGGCGACTGGATGGTCGTGGGCGGCGGTCCCGTTCCCGCTATGATCGCATTCCTCTTGGGTGCAATCTTCCTCGTGCCCGTCGGAGCTGTTTTCGGTGAGCTCACGGCTGCTATCCCCATCTCGGGCGGCATCGTCGAGTATGTCGATCGTAGCTTTGGCCGTACGCTGAGCTACATCACCGGATGGCTTTTGGCCCTGGGCAACGGCATCCTGTGCCCGTGGGAGGCCATTGCCATTTCGACCCTCGTGTCCGAGATGTTCGGTAGCCTGCCCGGTCTTGAGTGGCTGCGCGCCGTCAAGCTCTACACCATCCTGGGGGCCGACGTTTACCTGTTCCCGACGCTGATCGCGCTCGGCTTTGCAGTCTACGTCATCTTCCTCAACTTCCGCGGTGCCAGCTCGGCCGCCAAGCTCCAGGCCTTCCTGACCAAGGCCCTGCTCTGCGGCATGCTGCTCGCCATGGGCGTCTCGCTGTTCACCGGCTCGCCGGACAACGCCATGCCCGTGTTCTCCCAGGTCGCCGGCGCTGGCGGCGGCAAGGCCGCTACCGAGAGCACCAGCCTGTTCGCCGGCATCGTGTCGGTCCTGGTTCTGACTCCGTTCTTCTACGCCGGTTTCGACACCATTCCCCAGCAGGCTGAGGAAGCGGCCGAGGGCCTCAACTGGAACAAGTTCGGCAAGATCATCTCCCTGGCTCTGCTGGCCGCCGGCGGCTTCTACATGGTCTGTATCTACTCGTTCGGCACCATCCTCGACTGGCATGAGTTCGTTAAGAGCCCGGTTCCCGCGCTCGCCTGCCTCAAGGGCATCAACATGCTCCTGTACCTGGCCATGCTCGTCATCGCCACGCTTGGACCCATGGGCCCGATGAACTCCTTCTACGGCGCCACGAGCCGCATCATGCTCGCCATGGGCCGCAAGGGCCAGCTGCCCGAGCAGTTCGCCGAGGTCGACCCCAAGTCCGGCGCTCCCAAGCTTGCCTGCGTCGTCTTGGGCGTCATCACCGTCGTCGGACCGTTTTTGGGCAAGAACATGCTCATCCCTCTGACCAACGTGTCGGCTCTCGCCTTCATCTTCTCCTGCGGCATGGTCGCCCTCGCATGCCTGCGTATGCGCTTCACCGAGCCCGACCTGCCTCGTCCCTACGAGGTGCCCGGTGGCAAGTTTGGCATCGGCCTCGCTATCGCTGCCTGCGCCATCATCATCGGCCTGCTCGTGATTCCGTTCTCTCCCGCCTCCCTCAACATGGTGGAGTGGAGCATCGTGATCGGCTGGTTGGCTATTGGCCTGGCCCTCATGGCTTTCACCAATTCCCGCAAAAAGTAACGCCTAGCCGGGGCGGATCGGGTGCGCGGGGCTCTCTCTCCCGCGCACCGAACCCGGCACCACTTGGGTAGCTTTGTGAGGCCTTAACCCAACACGGCCTCGCCCACTATATGGATCCATAAGGAGGAACCATGTCCACTAAGTATGCAATCGTTGGCGGCAAGCTCATCGACGGTACCGGTGCCGAGCCGGTCGAGAACTCCCTCGTTCTCGTCGACGACAACGGCAAGATCGAGTACGCCGGTGCTATGCAGGACCTTCCCGAGGGCGTTGAGGTTATCGACGCCGCCGGCAAGACCGTCCTTCCCGGCCTGATCGACACCCACCTGCACTTCTCGGGCAACCTGACCGACGATGATACCGATTGGGTCATGCAGCCGCTCCTCGAGAAGCAGGCCGTCGCCGTGAAGCAGGCCTACGACTGCCTCACCCACGGCCTCACCACCGTCTGCGAGATCGGCCGCTTTGGTATCCAGATCCGTGACTGCATCGACAAGGGCGTCTTCAAGGGCCCGCGCGTTCTGGCCACCGGCCTTGGCTTCTGCCGCGTTGCCGGCCACGGCGACTCCCACCACTGCAGCCAGGAGCTCAACAAGGAATCGCACCCCTGGGGCGATCAGGTCGACGGTCCTTGGGATCTGCGCAAGGCCGTCCGTCGTCGCCTGCGCGAGAACCCCGATGCCATCAAGATCTGGGCTACCGGTGGCGGCATCTGGCGCTGGGACTCCGGCCGCGACCAGCACTACTGCTCCGAGGAGATTCAGGCCGTGGTCGAAGAGGCCAAGATGGTCGGCATCCCCGTGTGGAGCCACTGCTACAACAACCACGCCGCTGCCTACGATTCCGTTCGCTTTGGCTGCGAGCAGCTGATTCACGGCTTCGATATCGATGAGCGTACCATGGACCTCATGGCCGAGCAGGGCACCTTCTTCACCCCGACGATCGCCTTCCTGCCCACCTGGTACGCCACCTATCCGCCCGTCTACGTCCCCGAGCTGCACGACAAGTACGAGGGCACCTTGGTCGAGAAGGAGCTGCAGCGCAACTACGACTGCCTGCGCGAGGCCAAGAAGCGCGGCGTCGTCATGACGATCGGCTCCGACTCCTTCTCCTTCGTCACCCCGTACGGCACCTGCTCCATCGAGGAGATGTACGAGTTCGTCGACAAGATCGGCTTCACCCCGGTCGAGACCATCACCTGTGCCACCCTCAACGGTGCCAAGATGTGCCACATCGAGGACGAGACCGGTTCCATCGAGGCCGGCAAGTGCGCCGACCTGCTGGTCGTCAACGGTGACGTCGCCGCCGACATCCACGTGCTCAACACCGACAACATGGACGTCATCATGAAGGACGGCTGGATTGTCGAGGGCGGCACCTTCGGCGAGGCAAACAAGTACAGCGCCTAAGCTACCGTTCATCGATGGCTTGATGTAAAACACAGTATTTGATTGCATAATGCAATGGAGAGGGTCGCTTGCGGCCCTCTTTATTGCTATGGGGTGCGTCAGTAAGAAGGAGATGACGGTGGATCTCAATAGGCTGATTCTGGGCAAGAGCTACAACTCTACCAAGGTCTTTCGTACCGCTCAGCATGTGGTTCAAGCCATCTTGCTCGGTATCGTCGTTCCGCTGCTTATCCTGCTGCTCATCTGGGATCTAACCGATAATCCCAATCCCGTTCCGGCCGTTGTCGTCATTGCCGGCTTGGTCATGCTGTGCTTCTTCTTCTCGTACGTCTTTGTCGTTCCCGACGACCTCACATCGAGCGCTACCGACCGCACGCTCGCCATCGCGTCGAAAATATTCGCCTACACGTCGCGCGGCCTTACGCCCGAAGCTGCCCTGGGCGCCTCTAAGATCATCCTGTCCGAGACCATCGCCTCTGCCATCTGCTTTACCGACGGCAAGCAGGTGTTGGCAAGCTGGGGCGAGGACTCGGCAAAATGCCCCGCGGGCACCCCGGTGGTGCTGCGGACTACGCTCAACGTGATCAACAGCGGTGAGCAAAGCGTGTTCTCGCGCGATGCCTCGACCGAGACGGGTGGCTACTTTCCGCGCCTGCGCGCCGGTATTGTCGCACCGCTTACCGTGCGCGGGCATTGCGTGGGCACGCTCGAGCTGTATTATCCCCGTCTGAGCAGCATCGATATGCGCCAGACGGCGCTTGCCTCGGGCTTTGCCGACCTCATTTCCACGCAGCTCGCCAGCTTTGAGCTCGAGCGCCAGGACGAGCTTACGGCCCGCGTGGAGCTGCGCGCCTTGCAATCGCAGGTCGATCCTCATTTTCTATTCAATACCATTAGCACGATCGTGTCGCTCGTTCGAACCGAGCCCGACAAGGCGCGATCGCTGCTGATCGACTTTTCCAATTACTACCGTCAGACGCTCTCTGATTCCGATACGCTCACCACGCTCGAGCACGAGGTGGAACAGGGCACTCGCTATATCAACCTTATGCAGGCTCGTTATGGCGACGGCCGTCTGCGCGTCTCGGTCGATATCGACTTTGAGGTGCGCGATTGCATGGTGCCGCCGTTTATCTTGCAGCCGTTGCTCGAAAACTGCATCAAGCACGCGCAGCGCGAGACCGAGCCGCTTTCTATTCATGTTAGGGCTTTCGAGACCGATGACGGTTTGGAGATCATCGTCGAGGACGACGGCATCGGTATGAGCGAAGAAGTCTGTGCGCATCTGTTTGAGCAGCATCGCCGAGAGGAGCCCGAGAGCATTACCGCCGACGGCTCCGTCAAGCGAGGTTGCGGCCTGGCGCTCTTCAACGTGCTTCAGCGCATCCATTTCTTTTACGGAGAAGATTCTGGCATGCGCGTGAAGTCCCAGGAGGGCGTTGGCACGCAGGTCATCGTCGAGCTGAACGGCGAGCCGCATGAGCCGGCGCCGTTGACGGCGTAGCACGCGGTTGGATTGAGAGAAAAAGAGGGGAAGCACATATGTCCGAAGGCTGGAACATCTTGGTGGTTGATGACGAACCTCCCATTAGGGCCGAGCTACGCTATCTGTTGGAAAAGGATACGCGTGTGGGCCAGATTGCCGAGGCGGGCAATGTCACCGAAGCCGTGGAGTCGATTCTGTCGAACAAGCCCGACGTGCTATTTTTAGACATTACCATGCCCGGTCGCTCGGGAATTGAGCTTGCCGAGACGCTGCAGAACCTAAAGACGCCGCCGGTGGTTGTGTTTGTGACGGCGTTTGCCGAGTATGCGGCCGATGCCTATAACCTCGATGCCGTCGATTATGTCGTCAAGCCGGTCGAGGACGCACGCCTGTCAAAGGCACTCGACAAGATCGAGGCAGCCTTGGGTGTCCGTCGTGTTATCCACGCTCCGCGCCAGCCTTTGCGTCTGACGGTGGACCGCGGGGGCAAAAAGGTGTTCATTCCCGCCGCAGACGTCTGCTACTTTGAGGCGCGTGCCGATTTTTGCAACGCCGTCTGCGCCGAGGGAACATACCTGATCAATGAGTCGATTTCCTCGCTCGAGCGGCGCCTGGCCCCCGAGGGCTTTATCCGTGTCCACCGCAGCTATCTGGTCAATTTGGAGGACGTGCACAATGTCGAGATCGGTTCCACGGGTCTTATGGAGCTCAGGCTCGATCGCGTAACCTCGACGGTGCCCGTGTCCCGCCGTCGCGCTGCCGAGGTTAAAGCACACTTGGGGCTTGCGTAGACGGTCTGCGTGCCGTCGTTTACCATCGCAGGTTTGGCATGGGCGCGCGGTGGGCATAATGGGTGGCATCGAATGAAATCGAAAGGATCATTATGCCCGCGCTTATCACCCATCATCTGTTTGGCGAGGAAAGCATCGACCGTCTTCCGCAGGGCGTCATCACGTCCGATGAAGAGCGCATTGCCTTTATCTTGGGCAACCAAGGCCCCGACCCGTTTTTCTTTCACATTCTGACACCGCGTGTTTCCGACTGCACGCTGCTGGCGCAGGTCATGCATCGGTCGCGCATGTCTCGCCAGTTCGCGTGCCTGCGCGACGGCGTGTCGCATCTGCTGCCGCGCGACGCCAGCTTGGGTCGCGCCTTTGCGCTGGGCCTGCTGTCTCATTACGTGCTCGACCGCAACGCCCATCCTTTTGTCTATGAGCAGCAGTTTGGCATCGTGGAGTCCGATTCAGAGCTTGAGGATTCGAGCAGTCAGGTTCATGCCGTGATCGAGAGCGACCTGGATGTACTGATGCTGCAGCTTAAACGCGCCGGCGCTACGGTCGACGATTACCCGCCGGCGGGCGAGATCGTCACCACCGATCGCATCAATCGCGTGGCCGGCGTGCTGATGAGCTATGTTGCCGGACGCGTGTACGGCATTGACATTCCGGCGGGGGAGTACGGTGCTGCCGTTGCCAATATGCAGCGACTTTACCGCGCGATTGAGCCGGCCGGCTCCGCAAAGACGCGCGCGATCTCGCTGGTTGAGGGCTTGGTGCACGACTACTCGCTGCTCGATGGCCTTGCCCATCGCGTGACGACGGAGCTGCCCGAGCGCACCGGTAACCTGGGCCATCTGACATGGAAGAATCCCTTTACCGACGAGGTCTCGAACGAGAGTTTCCCCGAGGTCTTTGATCGCGCGCTGGTCGATTACGAGTGCACGGTCGCACGTTTTATCGAGACCGGTGACATGGATGCCGTGACCAGTCACGTCAACTACAGCGGTCGCGTGCTCAATGCCGATGAGGAGTTCGACCGCGAGGAATAGGGCCCGTGCGTGCCCCTTTGCCGAATCCTTACCGGCGGTTCTGGACAATTGGGGTACGATGAACTAACTGCATATCGGGCAAATACGAAGGGTCCCTGTCCATGAAATACACCAAGCTCGAGCGTAACTGGGTTATGTATGATGTGGGCAATTCGGCCCTCGTGCTGCTCAATACCTCGGTGGTGCCCATTTACTTTAACGCCATCAATACCGGCGCTTCCTCGGCCGACCTGGTGGTCGCCTGGGGCAATGCGCAGACGATTGCCTCGCTGGTCATCGCCATGCTCATGCCCATTCTGGGCGCGCTTGCCGACTACGCCGGCAACAAGATCAAGTTCTTCTTGGGCTTCTTCCTCACGGGCCTGGTGCTTTGCCTGGCGCAGGCTATCCCAATGTCCGCCATGGCATTTTTGACCGTGTACGTGCTGTGCACCATCGGCCTTAACTCTTCTATGACGTTCTACGACGCCATGCTGCCCGACATTACCACCGACGAGCGCATGGACGCCGTGTCCAGCTCGGGTTATGCCTGGGGCTACATCGGTTCCACCGTGCCGTTCGTCATCTGCCTGGCGCTCATCATGGGTGGCCCCGCTCTTGGCGTCCCTACCATGCTGGCAACGCGTCTGTCGTTTATCATCACTGGTGCCTGGTGGCTCATCTTTACCCTGCCGCTCATTCGCACCTATAAGCAAAAGTACGGTCGCGAGCGCGGTCCCGAGGACACCATCGGCCACATCGTGGGCGGTGTGTTCTCCGAGGTCGGACACACCATGCGCGAGATCGCCCACAACAAGACCGTGCTGGTCTACATGATCGCGTTCTTCTTCTATATCGACGGTGTGCACACGGTCATTTCCATGGCAACCAGCTACGGATCGGCCTTGGGCATCGATTCGACCCAGTTGGTCCTGGCGCTGCTCGTCACGCAGTTCGTGGCCTTTCCGTCCGCCATCATCTACGGCAAGCTTGCCGGACGCGTGGGCACGCTCAACATGATCCTGGTGGCAGTCGCCGCCTATATGGGCATTGTGCTGTTCGCTGCGTTCTTCCTAAAGACCGCCTTTGAATTCTGGGTGCTTGCCATTATGGTCGGCCTGTTCCAGGGCGGCGTGCAGGCGCTCAGCCGTAGCTACTTTGGCCGCATTATCCCTAAGGAAAAATCCAACGAGTACTACGGCTTCTTTGACATCTTTGGTCGTTATGCAAGCGTCATGGGCACCTTCCTGGTGTCGGTCGTCACCTCGTTGACCGGCAACCCGTCACTGGGCGTCCTTTCCATTGGCGTGTTGCTGATCGTTGGCTTTATGCTGCTGGTCCGCCTGTCCCGCATGACTCGGGCGGCAGAGCATGCCGCATAGGAGCGAGCAGCTATTGTGCCTGTCCACGGTACTCTTTTGGGGTTATCCGCAATAAACATTGCGACTTGCGAGCAATGATTTGCCCAAGTGGGTATGATGGAATCAGCTAGGTCGCGGGGCGTCGCCTGTGTTTGGCGGCGTCCCGTTTTTGTGTTGCAGGGAGGGTAAGGCATGAACGCCACAGTCGTGATTCCAACGTATTGGGCGGGCGATGACGCTTGCGCAAACGCCCCTGGCACCTATGACCATTCGACACGACTCAACGCCGACAATCCCGAACTCGACCGCTGCCTGGCCTCGCTTGAGCAGGTGCGCGACATCCCGCGCATCATCCTTTTGGTGGTCTGTCCCGTTTCTGCTACAGCCGATGTGTCGCTGCGCGTGCACGAGATTGTCGACGCGCATCCCACGCTCAAGGTCACCGTTGTCACCAACACCCAGGCCTCGCATATCGCAGACCGGGTTGCTCAGATCGCGCCCAAGGGTTCGGGCGAGTGCGTGAGCCTGCGAGGCTACGGTGCCATCCGCAATATGGGGCTAGCCTGTGCCGCTGTGCTGGGGCATGACGCGGTTATCTTCTTGGATGACGATGAGACTGTCATCGACGCCGACTTTATGAAGCGCGCGACCTATGCGTTGGGGCAGCAGACGCGTCAGGGCTTGCCGATCTTGGTCAAGAGCGGTTATTTCTACGATCGCGACGGCTCGCCGCTGGCTCCCACGGACAAGGCGGGCATCTGCCATCGTTGGTGGACCAAGCGCATCGAGTTCAACCGTTGGATGAAAAAGGCGCTCTCGGGCACCCGCATCTCGCGTTCCAACTACGTGTGCGGCGGCCTGATGGCCCTGCACGCCCGCGCCTTTACGCGTGTGGCCTTTGACCCGTTTATCACCCGCGGCGAGGACTTGGATTACCTCTTTAACATGCGCATGTTTGGCTACGACGTGTGGTTCGATAACGAGTGGACCGTGCGCCATCTGCCTCCGGAGTCCGAAAAGCGCTCACCGCGCTTTATGCAGGATGTATACCGTTGGTACTACGAACGGGCCAAGTTGACATTCGCCGCGCATCAAAAGGAGCTCATTCCCGTTACGGCGGCATCGCTCATGCCCTACCCGGGCCCTTGGATTTCGCGCGAGCTCGACGACCGCGTGCGCAAGACCGCTATGGTCCGCAGCGTGTTTACCCGCGAGCATGAGGGCTACCTGCGCATTTGGCGCCATGGTATCGGCGAGGCAAAGGCCTATGCGCGCCAAAACGCTGCAAGCTACCTGCGTTTCCAGAGCTTTTGGCCCAAGATCATGGACGGGCTTTGGCGTGACGCACAACTGATCAGTATCCTGGAGGGGGCCGAATGATCGACCGCCGCGCCCAGCGCGATAGTTCAATATCAATCTTTCGCATCATTGCCGTTGCCTGCGCCATCTGCGTGCTGGTGTACTTTATTTTTGCCTTGGTGACCGGTATCGAGCCGATCGCCACGGTGATTGCCTGCGCGCTGTTGTGCATCTTTCTGTGCATCTTTATCTTTTTGACGCTCAATCCCGATTCGGTGCGCTCCCAGTACACCGAGGAGACGCTCTCGGTGGCCTCGGCCATGCTCGAGGACATTAAGGGCGGTCTGACGCAGGAGTCGGCGCGTTTGGTGTGCCGGCGCATTTTGCCCGAGACGCGCGCCATGACGGTGGCCATCACCGACGAGGGCAACGTGCTTGCCTGCGCGGGAGAGTTTGAGGAAAAACTACTGCCAGATTCTCCCATCCACACGCTTGCCACACGCTACGTTATCGAACATGGCATCGTGCAGTCGTTCAACCGTATGGTGGATGTCGTGGGCTCGGACGGCTCGCACAACCAAGTCCCCGCCGGCATTATCGCCCCCATCAAGGTAGGCGATCGTACCGTCGGCACGCTCAAGTTCTACTACAAGACCCCGCGCGCCGTCGACCGTACCCAGTACGCGCTTGCCTCGGGCTTTGCCGAGATCTTGTCCACGCAGCTCGCCATCCACGAGCTCGAGGTGCAAAAGGAACTCACGGCGCGCGCCGAGGTGCGTGCGCTGCAAGCGCAGATTAACCCGCACTTCCTGTTCAACACGCTGAACACCATTGCATCGTTTACGCGCACCGACCCGCTGCGGGCCCGCGAACTGCTTCGTGAGTTCTCATCGTTCTATCGTGCCACGCTCGACAACTCGGGATCGCTTATTCCGGTCTCGCGCGAGGTCGCACAGACCAAGCGCTACCTTACCTTTGAGAAGGCCCGCTTTGGCGAGGACCGCGTGCTTGCGACGTTCGATGTGTCCGAGGACGTAGAAGATACGCTGGTGCCGGCGTTCGTGATCCAGCCGATTGTCGAGAACGCCGTACGTCATGGTATGGGCGATGACGACGCCCTGAGGATCGACGTGACCGTTCACCAAGACGGCGAGGATGCAATCTTGATTGCCGTGGCCGATAATGGCGTGGGCATGGATGAGGGTACCGCCGCCAGACTGTTTGACGAGCGCTCTGCCCGTCCCGACGCCAGCTCTCCCCAGGGTGGCGGCGCCGGTGTGGCCATGCACAATATTTCGGAGCGCATCCATCGCTTTTATGGGCCGCACTCCTATACGCGCGTCGAATCGGCGCCGGGCAAGGGCACCAAAGTGCTCCTTCATCTTGATTTGTCAGAGAGCATCTTCGACATTCAAGAGTAAAATAAAAGGCTACGGGCTCAACGTCATGCGACGGATGCCCGGCGTAGTTAGTTGACGAAAGGTTTTATCCCTATGCTGCGTGCGATGATTGTGGATGATGAGGCGCCGGCTCGCTCGGAGCTTCGCTTCCTGCTCGAGCAAACGGGCAAGATCGGCACGATCACGGAGGCGTCGAGCGTCCGCTCCGCCATCGAGATGCTTATGGAAAGTCGCGTGGATGTCGTGTTTCTCGATATCTCGATGCCCGGTGCCTCGGGCCTGCAACTTGCCGAGGCGCTGCATAAGCTCAAAAATCCGCCGGCGATCGTGTTTGTGACTGCGTATAGTGACCATGCGGTCGAGGCATTCGACGTGGATGCCGTCGATTATCTGATGAAGCCGGTCGAGGAAGCTCGCTTGGATCGCGCGATTGAGAAGGTCATGCAACGCGCCAAGCCGGTTACGGACAGCAAGGTGACCATCGAGCGTATCCCGGTGGAAAAGGGCGGCCGCAAGGTGCTCATTCCCGTGGATGACATTCGCTTTATCATGGCCAAGGACGATTACTCCTGCATCTATACCGTCGATGATCGCTTTTTGTCGACAACCTCGCTGGCGCAGTTTGAGGCCAAGCTCTGCGACTTTGGCTTCTTCCGTGTTCACCGCCGCTATATCGTCAACTTGGCGTGCGTCACGGATGTCGAGACGGTGCCCTCGGGTGCCATCCAACTGGGCATTACGGGCGTCGACGAGCGCGTGCCGGTTTCGCGCCGTCGCGTCGTGCCGCTCAAGAAGGCCCTGAGTCTCTAGCACACTGGCCCCGCAGCCCTGTAGACCCATCGTCTGCGGAGCCGTGGGGCCTTTTTGTATATATCTGCCGAATCGTTTTTTTGCGGAAGGGATCCCATGAACAGTGCAAGCGCCAAGCGCATCGACATCATCTCGGACACCCACGGCTATCTTTCGCCTGCGCTCTTGGATGAGCTTGAGGGCGCAGACCTGATCATCCACGCCGGCGACCTCACGTCAGAGATAGACTACGAGCACCTATGCACCATCGCCCCCGTGCGGGCCGTACTGGGCAACAACGATTACTACCGTGACTACGGCCCCGATGTAGACCGTCTTGCACTCTTTACCTACGAAGGCCTCAAATTCGCCGTAGCCCACTACCGCGAAGACCTTCCGGTGGGATCCGTAGACGTAGCCATCAACGGCCACACCCACGTAACCAAAGAAGCCCAAGTGGGCCGTTGCTTAGTCCTCAACCCGGGCAGCGCCAGCTACCCCAGAGGCACCCGAGGCCCCACCATGGCCAGAATGCTCGTCAAAGACGGCAAGATCCTAAGCACCAAGTTTATTGACCTAGACTAACCGCAACAAAAACGGGGGATGCAGATGCGTCCCCCGTTTCCATTTGAGCCAAAGGCGGAAGTTCAACAAGATCCATCAGACCAACCCCGCCGAGGAGCATGCGGGCTAGCCGCGCAGCGGCGCACGCCCGCAAAACTGATTGAACAATGTGACGGCAGGGAGGGTCTCCGGGGCTGAGGGCGGGGGTTAAGTTTGTCGCGAGTTCCGCACGCAAAGGAAAGCACTTAATGTGCTTTCCGTCTTGCGCAGGACTGTAGAGCAGCAAACTTAACCCGCGCCAGCCGGCCCCGGAGACCCTCCCGGAGGGACCGAAAAATTTTTTCAAAAAAGTTGTTGCGCGGCGGACAGACTTCTGTGTATACTAATCCCCGCAGCGCACGCGAGCGGAAACAAACGCGAACGACTGCCTGGGGAGTTAGCTCAGTTTGGTTAGAGCGCCGGCCTGTCACGTCGGAGGTCGCGGGTTCGAGCCCCGTACTTCCCGCCAACGCAATTAAAGCCACGTCTTCGGACGTGGCTTTTTGCGTTTGATGCACTTTGTTTCGATAGAACGATCGCCCTGGTGCATCTTCGCCCAGAATCCCCGCGCCTTCGGGAACGCAAGTAAAATCTAATAAGTATATCTGTCTGAACAACAGCTTTGTTGCGCAACACCTGTTCTACGAGACAGGGGTTAGGTTATACTAAATTGCACTGTGCGCCGCATCTGATGCATTTCGCTCCAAGCGCGGCACTCAGTGGATATCCGATTTACCATTTGGATGTCCTGGCGGTCATTTAGCGTCTCGACACAAGCTCGGCCCCGGAGCTCGTTCGAGCTGTTCGTATTCCTTGAAAGGGAAAAATGGACATATCGAGGAAGACTGATTACGCCCTTCGCATGCTGGCGATGCTTGCCGAGGATCCGGAGCGTTTGCTTTCTGTTCGCACCGCTGCCGAAGAGGTCAATGTCCCGTATTCGTTTGCCCGCTCGATTCAGCACGGTTTGGTCCAGGCCGGTATTGTGGAGAGCCTGCGTGGCGTCCACGGTGGCATGCGTCTCAAGGTCAGTCCGGACGACGTCACTATCCGCCAGGTCGTCGAGGCCGTTCAGGGTCCTATGGTTATGAACGATTGCACCGCGCCCGATGGTGACTGTGCGCGCATGGGCGCGTGCTGCTATCATCCCCTGTGGGCCGGAGCCCAGGCGTTGATGCGCGACTACCTCGATTCCGTTTCGCTCGGCGACATCGTCGCTCACCGCCAGTTCCCGGCCGTCGATCCCAAGTTCGCCGACCGCGAAGCGTTTCCCGAGTACGCCACCTGCGCGTGCGCTTACCGGGAGGAATAGCGCCGCATAAGGAGCATAGCCATGATTCAGGACCCCTTTCGTTCGATGATTCGTTCGGAAGGGGTCCTGCGTTATCGCGACCTTCCGTGGCGCCGCACACGCGATCCGTACATCATTTGGCTTTCTGAGGTCATGCTGCAGCAAACACAGGTGCCGCGTGTGGAGGCGCGCATGCCGGTGTGGCTCGATCGTTTTCCGACTGTGCAGGCGCTTGCCCAGGCCGCGCCTTCCGATGTTTTGGACGCTTGGCAGGGCATGGGCTACAACCGACGCGCTCTGGCGCTTCACGGGGCCGCTCAGCGCGTTGTAGAGGACTGGGACGGGGAGTTTCCGCGTGAGACGCGTGACTTGGTCGCTCTGCCTGGTATTGGCCCGGCAACGGCGCAGGGTATCCGGTCGTTTGCGTTTGATCTTCCGGGTGTGTATCTAGAGACCAACGTGCGCACGGTCTTTTTGCATCATTTCTTTCCCGATGTGCCGGCTGTTCCCGATCGCGAGCTGGTGCCGCTGATTCAAGCCGCCTGTCCGGCGGCCCCCGGTGCGGTGGCGGATGAGATCGCGCCCTTTGCCGTGCCTCAAGACGATGCCGACACGCCGCGCGCGTGGTATTACGCATTGCTGGATTACGGCGCGTATCTTAAAAAGACACTGCCCAATCCGTCCAGGCGGTCGGCGGGCTATAGTCGTCAGTCCAAGTTTGAGGGCTCGCGCCGCCAAAAGCGCGCGCATATCGTGCGTATGTTGTTGGCAGCGCGCGATGGGCAGCCGGCGGGGATTACGCTTGCTGATGCCGTGGTGGGCGTTAACGAGATGGAAGCGGCAGCCGGTCGCGGGCCGGTCGAGTGCGACTTGATCGCGGGCATTCTAGCTGACCTGGAGCGCGAGGGCTTTTGCCGAGCCGAGGACGATCGTTGGTTGAGTGTGTAGCCCGCTCAAATCTGAAGAACGGGATTGTAAGGTTTAAATTCGCGGCTTGAGGGCATCCTAAAGACAAGGTCGCTCAAAGCCTATGGGCGGCACGTGTTGAAGGGAAGTACACCTATGGATTTTGAGAATTCCCAAACCAAGAAGAACCTCGAGACCGCTTTTGCCGGTGAGTCCCAGGCACACACCAAGTATCGCTACTATGCATCCAAGGCCAAAAAGGACGGCTACGTTCAGATCTCGAATATCTTTGCCGAGACGGCGGGCAACGAGTCCGAGCACGCCAAGCTGTGGTTTAAGTATCTGCACGACGGCGCCGTTCCGGGTACTCTGGACAACCTGCGCGACGCCGCCGCGGGCGAGAACTACGAGTGGACCACGATGTACGACGAGTTCGCCAAGACCGCCGAGGAGGAGGGCTTTGCCGAGATCGCCGAGAAGTTCCGTGGCGTCGCCGCCGTCGAGAAGGCCCACGAGGAGCGCTACAACAAACTCGTCGAGCGCATCGAGTCGGGCGAGGTGTTTGAGCGCGAGGGCGTGAAGGTGTGGAAGTGCCTGAACTGCGGGCACCTGCACGTTGGTGCCGAGGCGCCTGAGGTGTGCCCGGTGTGTAACCACCCGAAGGCGTACTTTGAGGAGCAGGTGGTGAACTACTAGCGCGTGGCGCTAGCGTGAGCTGGGCCGGGAGGGCCGGACTACCTTCCCTCCTCGCTCACGGCTTCGCAGGGTCGCGTTGAGGGAAGGTAGTCCGGCCCTCCCGGCCCGCTTTGGGTCGTCGCGTGCTCGCTACAGAAAAGCTGATAAAAAAGTTTGTGTGCCGCCCCTTATGGGGCGGCACGTTTTTGTGGGGGCCGGTTGGGGCGGTGACGTTGCTTAGAGGGTACACTGGGTAGCGTTGGCTATTCGTTTCCTCTTGTGAGGTGTTGGTTATGGGTAAGAAGTCTCGGGCTCGGGTTGCTGCGGCGGGGACTCGCAAGGATCCTGGTCGTCGGGTTGCCGAGGGTAAAAAGGCCGATCGTACTGAGAAGGACAAGAAGGTCGGTGCGCATGCTCATCCTGAGTGGGCGCCCCATTTGAATTCGGCTAGTGAGGATTTGACTGCCAAGTTGTTTACTCTGGTCGAGGTAATTTTGGGCGTGGTGCCCCTTGTGGTTATCGGTTTATTCTTGGCTTCGAAGGACGCTACGAGTGTCGATAAACTCACCGAGGTCTTTTCGCAGGAGCCCTCGATGGTGGTCACGTTTATTTCTGCGTGCTTGCAGCCGTTTGTGGCGTACATGCTGTATATGGTCTACCGCAAATACTGCGAGGGCGACGCTGGTTTTGCCGCCGGCAACCTGATCGGTCTTTTGTGCTCCGAGATCCTACTGCTCAATATCCCGGGCGTCATCGGTATGGGCATCTTGCTGTGGCGTGTTTGGCGCAACGTCGCCCCGCACTTTGAGAGCTGGTTGTTTGAGCGTCGCTTTGCGGGCGTGGTGGCCGATATTGCGGGCTCGCTCGTGATTCTAGCCTTGGCGTTTCTGTGCGCCACCGCCGCCCGCGGTCTCGCGGGCATGTAGTCTGTTCTCACCGACCACGGGGCGCAGGGCGGGGAAACCTTCCCCTCTCGCTCACGGCTTCGCAGGGTCGCGCGAGGCAAAGGTTTCCCCGCCCTGCGCCCCGGCGTTGAGTCGTCGCATGCTCGTTACAGAAAAGCTGATAATAAGTTTGTGTGCCGCCCCTTTGGGGCGGCACTTTTTGTGTGGGGTCCCGGTCTCCACAATTTTCGTCAAGCTTTTGGTTAGATTTTGGTCAGTTGGCGTAAGGGTGGAAGGCCAAAAGATTGCTGGCGAAAAAAGCTCAGAGAAAGTGCTGGTAGGGGAGTTGTTGAGGTTTTCGACAGCTTTTGAGCAAAAGAAACTTTGTGGCTATTGCCGGCGATTGCGTTGTCGCGGTCATGGCGGTGCGGGATGCTGGTCGTAAGCGTCGAATGCTCCGATTTTGGAGGCCAGCATGGATCTGTTTCTTGAGACTCCGCAGCAACAAGCCGAGCGCATGCTGCGTCAGCAGCAACGACTCATGGAGATACAAATGCAAGGGGCGGCAGTCCAGCCCTTTGCGCAAAATGTCGTGCCCGCTGCTGTACCCGCAGCTGTGCCCGGGTGCGAATCGGCACCAGAGGCCTATTCCGTACAGCAAGATTCATATGCGCAGGAGCTCGCGTTCGACAAGCGTCGTGCGCGTCGTCGCCGCGTGGGCCAGCGCCTGCGCACCTTGGCGATGATCGTGCTCATCCCGTTAGGGCTTGTGGCCATCTTTCTGGCATCGTATGCCCTCACGTGCATCCTCAACGGCGCATCGCCCAACGAGGTGCTCCAACATCTAGCGGCTCTCGGCCAGCGCCTAGGCGATGTCGTAGCAACCATTCGCGCCGGCTGGGAGAGTTAGCGTTTGTCACGTTAGGACTTCTGGGGTGTAGGGATTATCGCCATGAGTAGAATCCTCGCATCCTGGGAATCTTGTCATGCGACTGAATAGTATTATTGATGATGAATAATAATAGAAAATGCCATGTTAAGGTACTTAACGACATCCTTGGAGGATCTGGCGTCGTCGCCTTCGGAGCGGAGTTATCAAGAGATGGTCTGCGCATACAGCCAATACAAAAAGGAGGTGCTCGGTTGAATCTGACCTTTGAGGGATTCTTAAAAGGCTATTGCCGAGAGCTATCCGGACAGCAGTCGCTCAGTTTTAGAAAACTGGTTAAGCAAGCGACGACGGTTGCGCCGCGCGTGGCGGAGCCCCTGTTTTTGCTCGCTTTGGCACAGGGTAAAGCCGAATACGTTCTGGGCTTATCCGAGGGTTCGTGGATGGAAGAGGGTTACCGAGGCGTTTTGTCCTTGTACGCCCAAACGGGTAGCCTGGCATCTCTATGCGCCGAGGACAAACTTCCTAATCGTTATGCCAACGTTTGGCGTGCGTATAGAGCGGTGAAGGAAAAGCCAGTGGCGGACAGAAGAATCAACGCCCTGATGCGAAAAAGAACGTTGGGAGCGCTAGAGGAATCGGGTGTAACGCGCTACGGTCTCTGCCGCGATTTGAATCTGAATAAGGGAAACGTGTACGCATATTTAGCCGGTGATGACTCAAAGGTGAGCAGGGAGACGGCGCGCCGCATTATGGAATATGCGGAGGAGAGGGGCGCCCAAGAAGGGGCCGGGCGCCCGGTGCGTATGGCGGGGTAAGATTGATCGCGGTTTTGATTGGTGCTCGATTGGGTTTGTTGGGCGGAGTTTATGTCTGCTATTGATATCGTGCTTGTTGTGATCGCCTTGGTGGCGGTGGGGGTTGCTGTGGCTTGCGCCCTCCAGCTCAAGAGCCTGCGTGCCGAGTTGCGGGAGCGTGGCGACAGTAGCGCGGAAACGCTGGCAGCACTCGAGCAGGCCAACAACGCGCTCGATGCCCTGAACGTCGCGCTGGCCGAAACTCGCCGCACGGCCAATGCCATCGCGCAGCAGCAGACGACCGATGCGGCCGTGGAGCAGCAACGTTACCTGACCATCGCACGTGAGTTTTCGCAAGCTGGTGACCGGATGGATGACCTGCGCCGCGAGACGGCCCAACAGCTCGGTGCCAACCGCGAGGGTATCGAGCGTCGCCTGGACAAGGTGCGCGAAACGGTCGATGCTCAGCTGGGCGCCATCCGCAAAGACAACAACGTGCAGCTCGATCAAATGCGTGCGACGGTGGACGAGAAGCTCTCCCGCACGCTCAACGACCGACTGTCGGCATCGTTTAAGCAGGTGAGCGACCAGCTCGAGGCCGTGTACAAGGGCCTGGGCGACATGCAATCCATCGCCACCGGCGTGGGCGATCTTAAGCGCGTGCTGGGCAATGTGAAGGCGCGCGGTATTTTGGGCGAGGTGCAGCTGGGTGCGATCCTGACGGACATCCTCACACCCGACCAGTATCTGGAAAACGTCACCACCAAGCCCGGCGCCTCGGAGCGCGTTGAGTTTGCCGTCAAGCTGCCGGTAGACGAGGGCGATCCCGTGCTGCTGCCGATCGACTCCAAATTCCCGGGCGACGCGTACGAGCACCTGCTCGACGCGCAGGAGTCGGGTGACGCGGAGGCCGTCGCCGCAGCGCGCAAGACGCTCGATATGATGGTGAAGCGCGAGGCAAAGGACATCTGCGAAAAGTACCTGAGTGTGCCGGCAACGACCAACTTTGGCATCATGTTCGTGCCGTTTGAGGGACTGTACGCCGAAGTCGTCAGCCGCCCCGGGCTTATCGAGACCCTGGGCCGCGACTATCACGTCAACGTAGCCGGTCCCAGCACCATGGCCGCCATTCTCAATAGCCTGCAGATGAGCTACCAGACGTTTAGGCTGCAAAAACGTACCGACGACGTACTGCGCGTGCTCTCCGCCGTCAAGGCCGAGCTGCCGCGCTATCAAAAGGCGCTGCGCCGCGCCCAGCAGCAGATCGAGACCGCGGGCAAAACGGTCGAGGGCATCATCACCACGCGCACCAACGTCATGGAGCGCAAGCTCAAGGACATCGACGCGCTGGAAGACGCCGACCAAGCCGATGAGATCTTGGGACTCACGTCCGCGAGCCTTCTCGCGGACCAAGAAGACGAGGACTAATTGCAACAAGACGGTGGGGCACCGGCGCAAACGCGGGCGCCCCACCGCTTTTCGTATCGCACTTGTCTGAAGCGTGCTCCAATGTGCAACAATGGCGTTTCGCCCTATCAGACGCGAAAGGAAGCCCATGTCCCAGAGAAGCACCAGCCCGCTCAGTCGCTCCACCGTGCGCCGCACGCTGCAGCGGTTTTGGGGTGTCACGCGCACGCAGCCGCTGATTGTCTTTCTCTCGGTGTTCTCGTCGGCGGGCTACATCTTTTTGCTGACGTTTGCCAATACCTATGTGATGGCCCTCATTGTCGACCGCGTTCAAGCCGGTCCCGTGGCGGGTGACCAGGTGTTTGAGGTCTTCGGCCCCTATATCCTGGCGCTCGTACTCGTTAACC
Source organism: uncultured Collinsella sp. (assembly GCA_902469055.1). Taxonomy (GTDB): domain Bacteria; phylum Actinomycetota; class Coriobacteriia; order Coriobacteriales; family Coriobacteriaceae; genus Collinsella. The sequence goes on along the minus strand of CABRBC010000021.1, from coordinate 17,245 downwards.
TGGTGGGTCAGATCCTCTCCAAGCTACAGGACTACACCGTCTACAAGCTCGAGATTGCGGGCAACTATCACCTGGCGCGCCTATGCTTCGACACGCTCTCCAACCAATCCATGACATTCCATACCAGCCGCTTTGGCGGATCGCTCGTGAGCCAGACGAGCCGTTTTATGAGCGGCTACACGGGTCTGGTCGACGTGACGGTGTATTCGCTCATCCCCACCATCACCTCGGTCATCTGCACCGTGGCCGCACTCGCCCCGGTGGTGCCGACGTTTACCGTGATCCTGGTGTGCATCATGGTCGTCTACATCGCGTTTGTCTGGCTTATGTACAAGCGCATCATGCCGCTTTCGGCCGCGACGTCCGCCGCGCAGAACAAGCTCTCGGGCGTGCTCTCCGACGCGGTCACGAACATCTTGGCCGTCAAGACCTGCGGGCGCGAGGACTTTGAACGCGATCTGTTCGACATCGCCGATCGTGCCGCGCGCGACGCCGAGACGGTCTCGATGCACGCCATGATGCAGCGCAACTTTACGACCTCGGGCCTTATTGTCATCACCATGGCCGTGGTGAGTGTGTTCGTGGCGGGCGGCAACGCGTGGTTTGGCATCTCGGCCGGCTCGCTCGTCATGATCTTTACCTACACCTATAACCTCACCATGCGCCTGAACTACGTGAGTTCCATGATGCAGCGCATCAACCGCGCTTTGGGCGATGCGGCCGAGATGACGCGCGTGCTGGACGAGCCGCGTCTGGTGGCAGACGACGAGAACGCTCCCGAGCTTAAAGTGACCGAGGGCGCGATTGATTTTGAGCACCTGAGCTTTGCGTACCGTGACGCTGCGGCGGGCGAGAGCGTGTTCGATGACCTGACACTTCATGTGGCGGCGGGCCAGCGCGTGGGCCTGGTGGGCAAATCGGGCTCGGGTAAGACGACGCTCACCAAGCTGCTGCTGCGTCTGGACGATGTTCAGGGCGGCCGCGTGCTCGTGGACGGCCAGGACGTCTCGCGCTGCACGCAGCAGAGCCTGCGCCGCCAGGTTGCCTACGTGCCGCAGGAGGCGCTGCTGTTTCACCGCTCCATTCGCGAAAACATTGCCTACGGTCGTCCCAACGCCACTGATGAGCAGATTCGCGAGGCCGCGCGCCTGGCCAATGCCCTGGAGTTTATCGACCGCTTGCCCCGTGGCTTTGACACCATGGTGGGCGAGCGCGGCGTCAAGCTCTCGGGCGGCCAGCGTCAGCGCGTGGCTATCGCCCGCGCCATCCTAACCGACGCGCCGATTCTGGTGCTCGACGAGGCGACCTCTGCCCTCGACAGCGAGTCCGAGGCGCTGGTGCAGGAGGCGCTCGAAAACCTGATGCGTGGACGTACCTCCATTGTGGTGGCGCACCGCCTGTCCACCGTGGCGGCGCTCGACCGCATTGTGGTGCTGGCCGATGGCGAGATCGTCGAGGACGGCACGCATGCGCAGCTCGTCGAGGCGGGTGGCGAGTACGCGAGCCTGTGGAGCCGTCAGACCGGCGCATTCTTGGAGGCGTAAGCGTCTCGGACGTGGGACAATTGTGCCCATAAGTTTATTGTGCCGTTGAGCCGAGGAGTCGTTATGCCACGCGAGACCAATGCCGCCAAGCGCGAGCGCGCCATCGAGGTGTGTGAGCGCCTCAACCGTCGCTATGGCCCGGTCGAGTGCTTTTTGGACCACGAGAATCCCTTCCGCCTGCTGATCGCGGTGCTGCTCTCGGCGCAAACGACCGATGCGCAGGTCAACAAGGTGACGCCGCGGCTGTTTGCCCAGTGGCCCACGCCCGAGGCCATGGCCGGGGCGAGCGTGGCTGACGTGGCAGACACCATCAAGTCACTCGGCTTCTACAAGAGCAAAGCCAAGCATGCCGTCGAGGCCGCGCAGATGATCGTCGCCGACTATGGCGGCGAGGTGCCGGCCGACATGAAGGAACTCGTGAAGCTGCCGGGCGTGGGACGCAAGACGGCGAACATCGTGCTCAACGTGGGGTATGGCATCGTGGAGGGCATTGCGGTGGACACGCACGTCAACCGCATTGCGCACCGCCTGATGCTGAGTCCCAAGACGCATGCAAAGGAGCCGCTCAAGACCGAGCAGGATTTGCTCAAGATTTTGCCGCACGAGTATTGGGAGTCGGTTAACCATCAGTGGATCACCTTCGGTCGCGAGGTCTGCGACGCCCGCAAACCCAAGTGTGACGAGTGTCCGCTGGCAGATTTGTGCCCCAGCGTGCGCGTAGCGGGGTAGGGTGGAACGCATCTTCGTCTGGCGTTTTTTGCGGGGCTGGGTTTGCCCTTGAGCCGGAGTCCTCTCCATGCGCTACCATGACAGGCAATGAAATCCGCCGCATACCCGCCGAGCTTGCCCCGGCGGGCTTTTGGCGTTGCGATGCCGGAGGAACAGCATGCTCATTCACCGTATAGCCGCGCAGCTCTACACTGCCGAGGCGCTGCAGACCGTCGAGGCGGGACTCGATGCCGGCGAGGACGTGACGCTGGCCGTGTCGCAGTCGGGTCGCACGCTTATGGCGGCGGCCCAGTTTGCGCGCCGTCCGCGCCCGACGGTCTACATTGTGAGCGGCGAGGACGCGGCCGATCGCGCTGCGCGCAGCCTGGCCGCCTATGTGGGGCTGGCGCACGTGTGCCGCTTTCCCGAGCGCAAGGACTACCCTTGGCGCGAGCAGGCGCCCGACGACGCCGTGGTGGCGCAGCGCTGCGAGGCTCTGGGGCGCATCGTGCGCGGGGACAACTGCATCATGGTTGCCTCGGCCCGCGCGTTGCTGCGCTGCGTGCCGCCAGTCGAGAGCCGCTACTGGGAGTCCACGACCTTTGCGGTGGGCGAGGATATTCCTTTTGACGAGGTGCCGCATCGCCTGGTGGGCATGGGCTACACCAATGCCGGCGCCGCCGACGCGCCCGGCCTGTTCCGCGTGCACGGCGACACCGTCGAGGTGTTTCCCGCGCAGGAAAAAGCGCCCGTGCGCATTGAGTTCTTCGGCGACGAGATCGATCGCATCCGCCGCATGGTGAGCTCCACGGGGCAGACCATCGGTAACGAGGACAGTATCGAGATCTTCCCCTGCCGTGAGCTGGCGCTTACCGACGAGGCCGTCCACAACATGCATGTGGCGCTCTATCGCGCCAGCCAGGACGACAGCAAACTAGCGGCGCTGCTCGAGATGGTGGATGCGCGTATCGTCACGCCCGAGCTCGACCGCTTTTTGCCGGTGATGTACGGCCAGACCGTAAGCCCGTTGGCGCACGTGAGCGGCAAGGCACTCGTGGTTCTGTCCGAGCCGCGCTCGCTGTTCGACGATTGCCTGCGTGCCTACGAGGATATCGAGGCGCGTGCTGGCGAGGCAGGGATTGACCGGCTGGATGGCCTGTATGTACGTGCCCAGCAGCTCGATTTTGGTGCCCAGCAGCGCCTGAACTACGTGAGCCTGATCCGTGCCGGCGGCGCGGTGACGGCGGAGCTCAAGATTGAGCAGCCGGCCATTGCGGGCTCGGACAATCGCTTTATGACGCGCATTCAGGAAGTCGTGGGCAAGCGCTACGCCTGCGTGTTTGCCATCCCCGATCGCGGTGCGCGCGAGTCGATGGAGCTCACCTTTGGCGACGAGGGCATTACCTTTGAGGAATCGCTGACCGCGGCGCCCGAAAATGTCGGCGCTATCGGCGACCGCGTGCGCGTGGCAGCGGCGGATTCCGCCGACCGTGCCGCACGCCAGGAGGCCCATGCTTCCATTCGCGAGCGTAAGGCCGACGCGCTCAACGCCCGCTCGCTCGAGGCGGGCGCCGCGCAGGCTGCCGCCGGCGCTGCCGTGCCCACCATCTCGCGCGGGCGCGTGACCTTTGTTGACGCTGCCCTGCCGCAGGGCGTGGTGGTGCCCGACGCCAATTTGGCCGTGTTCTCGATCGCCGACCTCAATGCCCGCATGGATGCCAACCGCGCGCGCAGCCGCCGCAAGGTTGACATTACGCAGATCACCTTCCCGTTTAAGCCGGGCGACTACGTGGTGCACGCTACCCACGGCATCGCGCTCTTTAGCGAGATCGCGCGCCAGGAAGTGGGCGGCAAGGAACGCGACTACTTTTTGCTGGAATATGCCGATGGCGACAAGCTCTACGTGCCGCTCGAACAGGTCGACCGCATCACGCGCTACGTTGGCCCCGACGGCGACAAGCCGCGCCTGACCAGGCTCAACACCGCCGACTGGACGCGTGCCACCAACAAGGCGCGCAAGAACGCCAAAAAGCTGGCGTTTGACCTGGTCGACCTGTATACGCGCCGCTCGTCGATTACCGGTATCGCCTGTCCGCCCGATACGCCCGAGCAGATCGAGATGGAGGAGAGCTTCCCCTACGACGAGACGCGCGACCAGCTGGAGGCTATCGCCGACATCAAGGCCGACATGGAGGCGCCCAAGCCCATGGATCGCCTGCTCTGCGGCGACGTGGGTTTCGGCAAGACCGAGGTTGCCCTGCGCGCGGCGTTTAAGTGCGTGGACTCCGGCCGCCAAGTCATGGTGCTCTGCCCCACGACCATTCTGGCCCAGCAGCACTACGAGACGTTCTTTGAGCGCTTTGCCCCGTTTGGCCTCGAGGTCGAAGTGCTCAGCCGCTTCCGCACCCCGGCGCAGCAGAAGCGCGCGCTCAAGGCGTTTGCCGAGGGCACGATTGATGTGCTCATCGGCACGCATCGTCTGCTTTCGGCCGATGTGAACCCCAAGAACCTGGGCATGGTGATCATTGACGAGGAGCAGCGCTTTGGCGTGCAGCACAAGGAGCAGCTCAAGAACCTGCGCGAGCAGATTGACGTGCTCACGCTTTCGGCAACGCCGATTCCGCGAACCATGCAGATGGCCACGAGCGGCGTGCGCGACATGAGCCTGATCACGACGCCGCCGACCGGGCGCCGCCCCGTAATCGTGCACGTGGGAGAGTACGACCCCGACGTGGTGAGCGCGGCGATTCGCCTGGAGGTGGGCCGCGGCGGTCAGGTGTACTACGTGTCCAACCGCGTCAAGACCATCGACGACGCCGTGGCGCGCGTGCACGAGGCCGCGCCCGAGGCGCGCGTGGGCGTGGCGCACGGCAAGATGAGCCCGCGCGAGGTCGAGGATGTGATGATCGAGTTCGCGACCAAAAAGATCGACGTGCTCATCGCCACGACCATCGTGGAGAGCGGCATCGACAACGCGACCGCCAACACGCTCATCATCGAGGACTCGCAGCGCCTGGGTCTGGCACAGCTCTACCAGCTCAAGGGCCGTGTGGGCCGCTCTGCCACGCAGGCCTACGCGTACTTTATGTTCCCGGGCGAGCTGCCGCTCACCGAGGAGGCGACGGCGCGCCTGACCGCACTTTCCGAGTTCCAGGACCTGGGCAGCGGCATGCGCATCGCCATGCGCGACCTGGAGATTCGCGGTGCCGGCTCGCTTATGGGAGCCGAGCAGCACGGCAACCTGTCGAGCGTGGGCTTTGACCTGTTTACGCAGATGCTGGGCCAGGCCGTGGCTGAGGCGCGCGGCGATGACGACGCCGGCGTGGAGGCGGCGAGCGTGGGTATTAACCTGCCGGCCGACTACTTCTTGTCCGAGGAGTACCTGCCGGCGGTGGATCAGCGCGTGCTCGTGTACCGTAAGCTCGCAGCGGCCGAGGACCTAGAGAGCATCGATGAGGTGCAGGAGGAGACCGAGGCTGCGCATGGCGAGCTGCCGCTGGCGGGACTCAACCTGTTCAATCGCGCACGAATCCGCATTCGCGGCGAGCGCCTGGGGCTCGAGGGCGTCACGCTCAGCGGCGGCCGCATCACGTTTTTGGGCGTCGACGTGCCCAAGAAGGTGGCCTTTGAACTTAAGACCCGCTATGGCGCGGTGAACTTCCCCAAGAGCCGCAAGCTGTCGGTGCCCTACAAGGCGGGCGCCGGTGCGGGCAGCGGCCTGGGTCGCGGCCTCAACGCCAACGACGGCACCGGCCCGGTGACGGCGGCGCTCATGCTGCTGCAACAGCTGGGTGCTAGTGATGATGACTAACGAGTAGGGGACGTGGCGGGACGAAGTCATCTTTGTCCCGCCATGTTGCAGGTTGATTCCAGGCCCATCGAAAGGAAAGCATGTTCGGATACATCTATAAGAAAGATGTCGCCATTATCGCGGTTGTCCTGTGTCTTTGTCTGGGCGCGGGCAGTTTCTTCGATTATCAGATCTCGAGCGCGCTGTTCAATATCGGCAGCATGTACGGTCGCTTTATCGAGGCCGCCGGCGAGCTGCCGTTCGAGCTGACGGCGAGCATCGCGGGCGTTATGCTCGTGCGCGCGGTGCGTCCCGACTCCAGGGGGAGCAAATGGCTCGCCGTGCTCGGCATCCTCGTCAACATTGGCCTGGCCGGCTACGAGATCGTTTCGTCCCTGCGGGTTGGCGGCAAACTCATCGCGGTTCAGTTGGTGCTGACGTTTGTGCTGGTCATCGCCGCTAACCTTGTCGTCTATCGCCTCACGCGCACGACCGAGCCCGACGAGCTCACGCGCTGGGCATTGATGGTGCTTGTCGTGTGGGTCGCTCAGGCCATCATCCTCAACGTGATTGTCAAGCCGCTGTGGTCGCGCCCACGCATGCGCGTGATCGAGGTGACGCAGGGACTCGAGTTTCAGCCGTGGTGGGTGATCGGCAACCCCGACAAGTGGGCCTATATTGCCGCCGGTGTAGTCAAGGACGGCTTTAAGTCGTTTGCGAGCGGACACACGGCGCACGCGGCAATCGGCCTCATGCTCGCGGGGCTTCCCGCGACGGCCTTTAAGGAAAAGCCGTCGCGCCGTCGTGTGGTCTTTTGGACGGCGGCTGTGGTCGCGGCGCTCGTCGCGTTTGGCCGCATCGTGATCGGAGCGCACTTTTTGAGTGACGTGAGCTGCGGTTTTGCTCTGGTATTGGCACTTGAGTGCCTTGCCGCGCGCATTGCCTATCCCAGCGGCGTACAATAGCTCCGTTTGAATCATCTGGCCGATACCCGGTAAGAGAGGATTGCCATGCTCGCGTTCAACAACGACTATTCCCACGGCGCACACCCAGCGGTGCTGCAGGCGCTCGTCGACACCAATATGGAGCCGCAGCCCGGCTACGGTACCGATGCACATACCGAGCGTGCCAAGCAACTTATTCGCGAGGCCTGCCAGGCGCCTGACGCCGACGTGTTTTTCCTGGTGGGCGGCACGCAGGCTAACGCGACGGTGATCGACATGCTGCTTGCGCCGTACGAGGGCGTCGTTGCTGCCGAGACTGGCCACGTTGCCTGCCACGAGGCGGGCGCCATCGAGTTTGGCGGCCACAAGGTGCTCACCATCCCCGGCTACGAGGGCAAGATGCACGCCGAGGACCTCGAGAACTATATCCAGGTGTTCTACGAAAACGAGAGCTACGAGCACACGGTGTTCCCGGGTGCCGTGTACGTGAGCCTATCGACCGAGTACGGCACGCTGTACTCCAAGGCCGAGCTCGCGGCGATTCACGCAGTGTGCCAGAAGCGCGAGATTCCGCTGTTTGTGGATGGCGCCCGCCTGGCCTATGCGCTGGCGGCCGATGAGTGCGACATTACCCTGCCCGAGCTGGCGCAGCTGTGCGACGTGTTCTACATCGGCGGCACCAAGTGCGGCGCGCTCTGCGGCGAGGCTGTGGTGTTCTGCGGCATGCGCGCCCCGGCGCATCCCATTCCGCGTATTAAGCAGCACGGCGCGTTGTTGGCCAAGGGCCGCCTGACGGGCGTGCAGTTTGAGGCGCTCTTTACCGGCGGCCTGTATTTTGAGATTGGCCGTCAGGCGATCGAAACCGCGCAGGCGCTTCGTCGCGTGCTGCACGAGCACGGCTACCGGTTCTTCTTGGAGACGCCGACTAACCAGCAGTTCGTGATCCTGCCCAACGAGGACATGGCGCGCATTCGCGAGCATGCGGCGATCGAGTACTGGGAAAAGTACGACGAGACCCACACGGTGGTGCGCTTTTGCACCAGCTGGGCCACGACGCAGGAGGATATCGACGCGTTGGCGGCTGTCCTGTAGCCTGATGTAATGACGGGGGCCGCCTTGCGCTGGGTTTGGCGCAAGGCGGCCTCTGTTTTTGAGGGGGAAGGGTTGTATGACCGAGATGTCCGAGCCGACGATTCGCCTGGCGACGCCCGATGATGCGCCGGCGTTGCTTGCCATCTATGAGCCGTATGTGCGCCAGACGGCGATTACCTGCGAATACGAGGTGCCGAGCGTTGAGGAGTTCGCCGGGCGTATTGAGCGTACGCTCAAGCGCTATCCGTATTTGGTGATGGAGTTGGACGGGCGTCCGGTAGGCTATGCCTACGTGAGTCCGCTTAACAGCCGCGAGGCATACGACTGGTCGGTCGAGACGTCGATCTACCTGGCACGCGATGTGCGCCATGGCGGGCTGGGTCGCAAGCTGCACGCTGCGCTCAAGCAGTGCCTGATCGCGATGGGCATCACCAATATGTGCGCGCTCATTGCCGTGCCGCACGATAAGGACGATGAGTACCTGACGCACAACAGTCAGGATTTCCATGCTCATATGGGATATCGCCTGGTGGGCATCTTCGATCGCTGCGCCCAAAAGTTCGGCCGCTGGTACGACATGTGCTGGATGGAGCTGGTCCTAGCCGAGCGCACACCCAACCAACCCAAACCAACCTGGTTCCCCGACCTCCCCAAATCTATCATTTAGGGACAGGTTTATTTTGGCAGGTTAGCCGATTGGCTCGGTGTATTTGGCGCGGTCGGTGCGCTGGATGCGCTTGGAGACGTGGAGCGGGCGGCCGTCGGTGTCGTAGACGTAGTCGGTGATCAGAATCAGCGCCTGCCCGCGCTCAACGTTGAGCAAAAACGCCTCGTTTTGCGAGGCATAGCACACCTCAAAGGTCTTGTGCCCCCGTGCCGGCGCGCGATGGAATTCTTGGCGCAGCGTGGTGTAGAGCGAACCGTTGATATCGCGATCGATGAGCGTTTCGAAGCTTGGTGGCAGGTAGGTGGCCTCCAGGCACAGCGGCGCGTCGTCCAGGTAGCGCAGGCGGACAAGTTTGACGAGCTTGCTGCCCACGGCGGCGTCAAAGAACTTGGCTATGCTGCCGGCCGCCTTGGCAAAGCCCGAGTCCACGGTGCGCGTGGTGGGCTTCATGCCCTGGCCTTCGACCTGCTTGGTATAGCTCGAAAACACTAGGTTGTTCTCGTGGAGCGCGGGCGTGTCAGCCACAAAGGCGCCACGCCCGCGCTCGGTGCGCACCAGGCCCTCATCAACGAGCACCTTAAGGGCGTGGCGCACGGTGCTGCGCGACAGCCCCGATTCGTCCATGAGCTCCATCTCGGACGGCAGCTTGTCTCCGCGTGCGTAGATGCCGGCGGCGATGCGGTCGCGAAGCGTACCCGCCAAGCGCTCGTATTGGCTCAGTTTCTTTTTAGATGAAGCGTTCATGCGATCAGCCTATATCTAACTTGTATGCCTATCTAAGCAAGCATGTATTCAGCACAACAATAAAACCGCTGGTATCAAGCTACCGAAAACCTTACCAGCAAAACTTCTAAGATAAATATAGCATACAACTAGTCGACATAACCAAAACATGTATGTAACTTGTATGCCATCGAGAGCATCAAACGAGAAGAAAGGCTGATGCACGATGACTACTCAGGAACAGGTTAAGGACGTCGTCTCCCAGGTTTTGGCTGACAAGGCAGACAAGGGCGGCATCAAGCGCGTCGTGTGGATTGGCGCTGGCGGATCCAACGGCGGCAACTATCCTGCCCAGTACTTTATGGAGCACGAGGCCACGCAGGTCGTGAGCTCCAGCTACACCAGCAACGAGTTCGTGCACGCCACCCCGGCCTACGTCAACGAGAACACCCTGGCCGTCGTCGTGTCCATGCGCGGCACCAAGGAGACCATCGTTGCCGCCCAGGTCGCCAAGGACCACGGCGCCAGCACCATCGCCATCTATGTTGACGAGTCCGGCCTCACCGAGGTCTGCGACTACAAGATCCAGTACGACAGCCTGGCCGTCGACGAGTCCTGCATGGGCCGCACCAACTCTGCCGTCGTGACCATGATCGCCATGGAGCTTACGCAGCAGACCGAGGGCTATGCCGAGTATGAGACCGCTATGGCCGCCTTCGACTTGGTCGACCCCATCTATCGCAAGGCCGTCGAGTACACCCGTCCGCTCGCTGCCAAGTGGGCCGAGCAGAACGCCGACAAGCCCTGCATCAACGTCATGGCCCAGGGCCCGCTCTTTGGTGCCGCCTACGTCTTTAGCATCTGCAACGTGCAGGAGATGCTGCAGATCGACTCCTGCACCATCAACACCTGCGACTTCTTCCACGGCCCCTTCGAGATCCTGGACAAGCGCACCTCGCTGTTCCAGCTCATCAGCGTCGGCCGCAGCCGCTGCAACGACGAGCGCGGCATCCGCTTCGTCAACCAGTACGGTGGCGAGCGCGTCTATCAGCTCGACGCCAAGGAGCTCGGCCTCAACGACATCAAGGACAGCGTGAGCGAGTACTTCAACCACCTGATCTTTGCCCCGATCCTCAACAACGTGTATATGCGCGCGCTCTCCGCCGTCACCCACAAGGACTACATGACGCGCCGCTACATGTGGAAGCTTGAGTATTAGTTACGCGGTTTTACCAAACCGCGTAACGGCTCGACGCTGCGCGGGCCGCATTTGGGCAATCTGACGTTCAACTTCAAGGGCGCGACCAGAAGGTCAGCGCCCTTTCGTTTCACGTCACCTTGCCTCAAATGCGGCCCGCTCGCTGACTTATGCTCAACCAGCGGCGCCTTAGACGTTGGGAACGTTCCTTTTCTGCCGGCAGTTGGGGACAGTCCTAGTCGTTGGGGGACGCACTTGAATGACCAGTCATTTAAGTGCGTCCCCAATGAGTACCCAATGAGTGTGTGGGGAGCAGATTTTTCCGCTCGCCGATTTGTGTCTTGAAAAATGTATATAACGACTATAACGTAGTGTGAAACATATTGGAAACAATACCGAGGAGGCTGCGTTGAAGAAAAGCAATCTGGGCTATGTGCTGGTGCTGATCGCCGCGCTTATGTGGGGCAGCATCGGAATCTTTGTAAACGGCATTGCGGCCATGGGCGTTTCGTCCCAGAGCATGGCTGCCTTTCGCTTGTTGGTCGGAGCGCTTGTCTTGGCGCCGGTCCTGATGTTTATGGGCTGCCGTCCGGGTGAGGGGTCTACCGTGGCTCAGGGTCCCCTGGCGCTATTCAAGGCAAGCCCCAAAGAGCTCGTCCCCTGCGCACTTGTCGGTATCGTCGGCTTGGCCGTCGCCAACACCTGCTATTACGAGTGCATGGGCGAGGTGGGCATGTCCACGGCCTCGGTGCTGCTCTACACCTCGCCGGTGTTTGGCGTCATGCTCGGCCGCGTGCTTTATCGCGAGGACGTGACCCCCAACAAGCTCGTTGCCATTGTCTTTAACATCGTTGGCTGCGTGCTTGCGGTGACCAATGGCGACCTTTCCGGTTTTCATTTTTCGGTTTGGGGCGTCACGTCAGGCGTGATTGCAGGCTTTTGCGGTGCGTCGCTTGCGGTGTTTAGCCGGATAGCAACCAAGACGGTCCACCCGCTGGCTGTCACGTTTTGGGGCTTTGTTTTTGGCGGTGCGGTTATGGCAGCTATCGCGGCTCCGTGGCCGGATGTCGCCGCGGCAATGTCGCCACAGCTGCTGCTGTTGTTCCTTGGCTTTGGACTCATCCCCACAGCCGTGGCCTACATCTTATATATGCAGGGTCTGTCCATGGGGCTCGAGACATCGAAAGTTCCCGTCGTAATGTCTTTCGAGACGGTCGTCACCGTACTGGTGGGCATTGGTGTCTATGCCGAGCCCGCCGGCGCGATCAAGGTCCTGGGCATCGTGCTGGTGCTCGCGTCCATCCTGATCATGAACACCGATTTCTCCAAGCTGCGCAACAGTGCCTTTGTCGGCCATATCGTTGAGAGCATGACCTTTAAGCCCAACGCGTGGTGGACGGAGAAATCGCAGGACATGGATCTGTTCCGCGAGCGCACCGGCATCGCGCTGGAGCCCACCGTGCAGGAAAGCCCCTGGTACTTTGTGCGATAGAGGATTGCGGGCAGGGTCTGACCTCGGGTTATCCAGCCAGCGCCGGCCTACCCTGCGCCAACGTTTCAAGTACGTTAAACCCGTCAACGGTCGATTTTCACCCGCGAACGGTCTTTATACTAATTAGCAATATAAGCAACGTATAAGACGTTATAATGACCATAACGAAAAGGAGGAGGCAAGATGAATCAGATCATTCTCGCATCTCATGGCGGCCTGGCCGCAGGCGCCAAAGACACGCTCGAGATGGTTCTCGGCGACGTGTCGAACGTCCACGTCGTGTCGCTTGCTCGTGACGACAAGGAGCCCATCACCAATAAGGTGGACGCCATGATCGCCACGTTCAACGCGGACGACACCGTCTATGTGCTGACCGATATGCTCGGCAGCTCGGTCAACAACAACATGGTCGAGCTTTCCAAGAACGGCACGAAGTTCACGGTTGTCAGCGGTTTCAACATCCCGCTGGCGCTCACGCTCGCTATGAGCCCCGTCCCCGTCGAGGGCGCCGAGCTCGCGGCCCTCATCAACGAGGCCCGCAACGGTCTGACCAACCCCAACGCACCGGCCCAGCCCGCCGCGGCTCCCGCCAAGAAGGCCAAGGCGTCCCGTCACAGCTCCGGTCCCGCCAAGATCGTCCTCGCACGTCTTGACTACCGTCTGCTGCACGGCCAGGTCGTCTTTACCTGGACCACCAAGGTTCAGGCCGAGCGCATCATCGTCGTCGACAACGCTGCCGCCAACGATGACATCAAGAAGGGCGCTCTTAAGCTGGCCAAGCCCCAGGGCGTGCGCCTGAACGTCTTCACCGTCGAGCGTGCCCTCGCCAAGATGGACAAGCTCAACACCCTCGGCGAGCGCGTCATGTTCGTCTTTGGCAACACGGCCGAGATGCTGCAGTTCTGCCAGGGCTACAAGCTCGACGCCATCAACCTGGGCGCCACCGCCAACCACGACGGTGCCGATCAGGTCGGAGGCAAGGACAGCTCCGTCTTCCTCGACGCCACCCAGAAGGCCGACGTCAACCAGCTGCTCGACATGGGCATCAAGCTCTACGTCCAGCAGACCCCTACGTATCAGAGCGTCGACATCGACGCCAAGCTGTAATCAACCAGGCTTTTGCCTGACTGAAAGGAGAAGGGTATGAATACGTTCATCAGTGCGGTGCTCGTCGGCCTCGTCGGCGTGTTCTGCATGTGGGACTCCCGCCTGCTCGGTCGTCTTAACTTCGAGCAGCCCCTCGTTGGCGCTACGCTCGTCGGTCTGCTGCTGGGCGATGTGCCCACCGGCCTTGCCGTCGGTGCCGCCGTCGAGCTCGTGTCCATGGGCCTGGTGCAGGTCGGCGCCGCCGTTCCGCCCGATATGGTCCTGGGCGGTATCGTGGCCGCTGCCTTTGCGTGCCTGACCGATGCTTCCGCCGAGACCGCCATGACGATCGCCATCCCGGTCGCCGTCCTGGGTCAGCTCCTCGGCATCGTGTTCCGTTCCATCATCGCCGCCCTCACCCATGTGGCAGATAGCGCGATCGATAACGGAAAGTTCAAGACCGCCTACCGTATGCACATCTGCGCCGGCTCCGGTCTGTACGCCATCATGTACTTCCTGCCGATCTTCCTCGCCGTCTTTGTTGGCACCGACCTGGTTCAGGCCATCGTCAACATGGTTCCCGAGTGGCTGTCCACTGGTCTTAACGTTTCGACCAAGATCATGACTGCCTACGGCTTGGCCCTGCTGCTCACCATGATGATCAAGAAGGGTATGACTCCGTTCCTGTTCATCGGTTTCCTGCTCGCCGCTTACCTCAACCTGTCCGTCATCGCGGTCGCTCTGATCGGTGTGTGCCTGGCTGTCGTCTTCATGGGCTTCAAGTTCAACGGTTCCCATGCAGCCGCCGGTGTCGATTCCGACTACGATCCGCTCGAAGACGACGAAGACTAAGGAGGAACACACTATGGCAACCGCAACCAAGGACGTGTCCCTGAACAAGAAGGTCAGCCAGTTCTTCTGGCGCTCCTGGGCCATCCAGGCCTCTTGGAACTACGAGCGTCAGATGAACATGGGCTTCCTCTACGGCATGGTTCCCACGCTCGATCGCCTCTATCCGGATGAGTCCGACCCCAAGCAGCTCGCTGCTAAGAAAGAGGCTTACCACCGTCACATGGCGTTCTACAACTGCACCCCGCAGACGAGCGCTTTCATCCTGGGCCTCTCCGCCTCCATGGAGGAGGAGTACGCCAAGGATCCCGAGAACTTCGATCCCGATTCGATCAACGCGGTCAAGACCTCCCTCATGGGTCCGCTTTCCGGCATCGGTGACTCCTTCTTCCAGGGCACCATCCGCGTTATCGCCTTTGGCCTGGGCGTTCAGCTGGCTCAGCAGGGCTCCATCATGGGCCCGATCCTGGCCATGCTCATCTCCATCGTCCCCTCTGTGCTGATCACTTGGTTCGCAGCCAAGATGGGCTATCAGGGCGGCCACGAGTACCTGAGCAAGCTTCAGGGCGGCGACCTCATGGAGAAGCTCATGTATGTCTGCGGCATCGTGGGTCTTATGTCCGTGGGTGGCATGATCGCTACGCTGATCGGCGCCACCACCCCGCTGCAGTTCGCTGAGGGCACCGTCGTTATCCAGGACATCCTGGACGGCATGATGCCCCAGATGATCTCCCTTGGCCTCACCGGCCTTATGTACTGGCTCATCAAGAAGAACATCAACACCGGTTGGCTTCTCGTGATCGCCATCGTGGGCGGCATCGCCCTCTCCGCGGCCGGCATCCTGGCCTAGTCGCGACCAAGCGTCTAACCGCTTTCCCCCGGGGGCCTGCCTGGCATCCCATACCCCAGGCAGGCTTCCATTCCCAAAATGCGACAATGGGACAGTCCCCTTGTCGCATCCTCAACGGGCCGGCGACTCGGTCCAAACCACGGTAACCCTGCGAGCGCCCGGCAATGTGGCGCCGCAAAAATCGAAAGGAATGTGTCAGATGTACGAGATCGACCTTAACCTCCCTAAGCAGATCGTCGCTGACGTCCTGTCCAACCACGAGATCCACAGCGTCGCCTTCGTCGGCTGCGGTGCTTCCATGTCCGACCTTTACCCCGCCAAGTACTTCCTGGCCAACAACACGGACAAGCTGAACGTTCAGATCTTCACCGCTAACGAGTTCAACTACGACACGCCTTCCTGGGTCAACGAGCACACCTTCGTGATCACCTGCTCCCTCGGTGGCTCCACGCCCGAGACCGTCGAGGCCAACAAGACCGCCAAGAAGCACAACTGCCCGGTCGTCTCCCTCACCAACAAGGCTGGCTCCGCTCTGACCGTCGACGCTGACTACGTCATCGTTCACGGCTTCCACGCCAACTTCGCTGCCAAGTGCGAGAAGCCCGGCTACGCCATCGCTCTTGCTGTCGAGATCCTTCAGCAGACCGAGGGTTATGACCACTACGAGGACATGATCACCGGCCTCACCAACGTCTTCGAGCTCTGCGAGAACGCCGCTCAGTCCTGCAAGAAGCTCGCCAAGAAGTTCGCTCAGGACTTCAAGGACGACAAGATGATCTACTTCATGGCTTCCGGTGCCTCCGAGAAGATGGCTTATTCTCACGCCGCCTTCCTGTTCACCGAGATGCAGTGGATCGACGCCGCTGCCTACAACACCGGTGAGTACTTCCACGGCCCGTTCGAGGTTTCCACCGAGGGTAAGCCCTACGTCTTCTTCATGTCCGATGGCGCTACCCGTCCGATGGACGCCCGCGCCCTCACCTTCCTTAAGCGCATGGGCGCCAAGGTCGCTCTGATCGACTCCAAGGACTACGGCCTGGCTGACGCTGTGCCCGCGAGCGTCGTCACCTACTTCAACCCGCTGCTGCACCTCGCCGTTATGCGCGAGTACGGCAACCAGATCGCCGAGGCCCGTCAGCACCCGCTGACCATGCGTCGCTACATGTGGAAGCTTTCCTACTAATCACAAGTAAGTAGACCTTACGGGTTGATTGAGAGGGGATGGGGTTTGTGCCCCGTCCCCTTTTTGCTTTGGGGGCGTGTCTGTCGCGCCGCAAAACCCCAGATAAAACCTACCAAAATAAACCTGACCCTTTTTGGCAGGTGGGAGGAGATGCATATGATCAAGGCAGTGCTGTTTGATATGGACGGCGTGCTGGTCGATACCGAGTGGTTCTACAACCGTCGCCGCGTGGCGTTTATGGAGGAGAAGGGCTTCCACTTTGACGAGATTCCCGATCTTTCGGGGTCTAACGAGCCCGCCATTTGGGAGGCGCTGGTGCCCGACGATGTTGAGCTGCGCGAGCGCCTGCGTGTGGAGTACAAGCAGGTCTACAGCCCGGACCATCCCGTTCCGTATGCCGAGCTTCTCAACGAGCAGACGGAGCCGGTGATGCGCAAGCTGTACGAGCGCGGCGTGAAGTGCGCCATCGCAAGCTCGTCCTATCGCGAGCTCATTGACGAGTTGGTGGAGATTGCCGGTATCGCCGACGTGCTGGACTACACCATCAGCGGTCACGAGTGCAGTGCGTTTAAGCCCGATCCCGAGATCTATTTGCGTGCCATGGAGGCGCTGGGGGTGGAGCCTGCCGAGTGCCTGGTTATCGAGGACTCGCCTTTGGGCATCGAGGCCGGCAAGCGCTCCGGCGCCCGCGTCCTGGCGCTGCGTCCGCACGAGGGCGTCAACCTCGATCAATCGCGAGCCGATGCCGTTATCGATAATCTGACCGACATTTTGGCCGCTTTGTAGTGTCAATCCGCCGCGAGAAGCACGGGTTCAAACGTTTTTTGCGGTGGACTGGCTCAATTTGGTTTCGATTTTGATCCGTTTGGCTTCGATTCGGGCTAAGTGAGTAGACCTTTTGACGCAGGCCGAGCACAATGCATATCTTCCTTTGTAAAACCGACGCTCCTATAAGTTGTCAAGAGGCAGTTTGCGGGAGCGCTCTCTCCAATTCGCACAGGAGCTCGTAATCCCTCCTCTCCAGTTTCGTCGCCCGCCGTTTCCCCCGTTCCAAGTGCCCGAGTGTGGCTGCGGACAGGCCGAGCTCCGCGGCGGCTTTCTTCTGAGTCACCCGCATCG
>CABRBC010000020.1:0-4312 GCA_902469055.1 uncultured Collinsella sp. | reverse complement strand
TTGGAGCGGACAACGGGGCTCGAACCCGCGACCCCAACCTTGGCAAGGTTGTGCTCTACCAACTGAGCCATGTCCGCATATGTAAAACAAAACGGGCGCCGGAGCGCCCGGATGTTGCCTGGAGGCGAAGCCCGGATTCGAACCGGGGGTAAAGGCTTTGCAGGCCTCTGCCTTACCACTTGGCCACTTCGCCGAAAAAGGACCGCTTGAGACGGTCCGGAAATGCAATGGAGCGGACAACGGGGCTCGAACCCGCGACCCCAACCTTGGCAAGGTTGTGCTCTACCAACTGAGCCATGTCCGCTTGCGGATTATTAATTTACGCGAGTTGCCCAAAAGACGCAAGTACTTTTTTCAAAAAAGTTGCTCAATGCAAGTTCGCGCAGGTAAATAACGCCAAGTCAAGGCGCTATGCGCACGATTCCAATGCTGAGCCAAACAGCTTCACCATCCGAACGCGCGTGCCGGCGCCATCCGTACGACGGGCAACTTCCACATTATCGACGAGCATGCGCATAAGCTTGATACCGCGTCCGCGTTCCTCAGATGCAACCGGCTCGCTCGCCCCATCGATAGAATAGCCAGCGCCCCGATCAAGCACCTCGAGCACAACGCGGTCCCCATAGGCCTGAACCGTCAGGATGCAGCCAACACCGCCCGCATGGTCATATGCGTTACCCAATGCCTCCCCCAACGCCAATGCGACGTCATAGCGCTCATCACGCCTCAGGGGAAGCGATTCGAGAAGCTCGGCCACACGGTGCCGATAATACGGGAGATTCTCGATGCCCCGTTGCACTTCGACGCTCTTGCTCCATCGCGGCAACTCTCCCACCGGAATGGCGGGAATCGACTCACGCGCCGGACCCGCAGCATGCAGGATGTCGACAAGTCGGGCAATCTCCAAAAAGCGAATGACCTCATCGGAGGCGTTAACGAGCGAAAGCAGGCCCTCTTGCCTCATGAGCTCTCTGGCGCGTGTAAGCAAAAACGCCAAACCCGTCGAGTCGATAAAACCCACGGCCTGGCAATTGATGACAACGCGACGCACGCCCCGGTCGATCAAATTATCCAACCGTCGGCGCAGCACGGGCACCGAGGCGATGTCGACATCACCCGGTGGCGTCAAAACCGCTATGTCATTCCACTCATTCATACGACCATGGTTCCCCAAAAGAGCTCGTTCGATGCATACGTATCTGCAACCGCGCAGATTTTGCCCGTCAAACGTCGCGGCCTACGATCGACCCCGTAAAAACTCAAGGGAAACCAGCGCGATGTCATCGTCCAGCGCCGACTCGGTAAAGCGGTCAAGCTCGCTCAAGACCTTACCGCAGATTCCCGATACGCCCTCACTCGAAACAGAAAGCAAAAGGTCACGAAGGCGCTGCTCGCCAAAGAAAGCACCCGAGCGATCGCGTGCTTCAATCGTTCCGTCGGTATACATAAATAGCATGTCACCAGGAGCGAACGTAAACGTGCCCGTCTCGTAGACCATGCTCTCAAAGGCACCGATCACACCCGACTGGCACCCAAGGAGCTCCACTTCTCCCCCGCAGGTCTCTCCGCCGCCAAGCGGCGTCGACGACGGCCTAATGACCATAGTGGGAGGATGTCCCGCCGAGCAATAGGTAGCGCGGCCCGCTTTAAGATCGATCTTGGCAATAAACGCCGTTACAAACGTCTCGACCCTCGAAAAGCCCATGAGCATGCTATTGAGCGAGCGTGCCATACGGGCAGGCCCCGCACCCTCCCAGGCATAGGCCGTCAGCGCCGTCTTGACGAGTGCGGACATGGATGCCGCCTCGATGCCCTTGCCGGACACATCGCCCAGGATCATGACGGCGCAGTCGTCGGGAAGACGGATGAGCGTATAGAAGTCACCACCGACCAATGCCGAATTCGTTGCCGATAGGTATACCGAATCGGTCGCGATACCCGGAACGTCACCAAGCGAATTTCTCATGCCGATCTGAAGCGTCTGAGCGATATGACGCTCTTCGCGCTTTTGAGATTCGCCCTCATAGATCAGCTCAAAGTCGTGCGCTAAATGCACCATGTAGTCGTATTCAAGGTCGTCGATTGGCTCCTGGCTGCCATCGCGGAGCAGCAAAACGCGCCTCGTCGGCCCCTTAGCGACATCAGCGGGAACGATTGCATCGTTGCTTCGCTTGCCATCCGCTTCCGAGTGGTAGCGCCCCGCCTCGATGCCGGAGTCGACATAAAGTCCCTGACACGGTAGGCCGTGGGCCCTCAACCATGCACCCATAGACGTGGATTCGTCCACACGTGTAAGGCGCACGTGTTTGAGGTCGTCGGCACTCGTCCCGCCCAACACCGATGTCTCGAACCCGTCGGGAGCTGCCCCCAGGCGCGCTGCTGGCGCCGTGACAGAAAAGAAGAGTGACTCCGGATCGTCCGGCAGCGCCACACGGCTGCCGCCCTCAAAATCGATGACATAGGCTTCAAGACTCACGTCATATTCCACGGGGCAGAAATGACAATTGAGCACGGTGCAGATTTCCGCCGACACCGCTCGCGAGGCGGCAACGGGATCATCGAGATAGGTAAACAGTTCATCGCGCAGCAAATTGAGCGAGCGGCCGAGCTCCGCCGTGCGGCGCGAACGTAAGCTCGACGCCATGCCGACCAGCTGAATAGACAGATAATCGCAGATGACCTCGAGCACGTTAACGTCATAGGCAAGTGGCGCCTGGGGGCGTTTCCAGCCAACTTCTAACACGCCAAGG
Source organism: uncultured Collinsella sp. (assembly GCA_902469055.1). GTDB lineage: Bacteria > Actinomycetota > Coriobacteriia > Coriobacteriales > Coriobacteriaceae > Collinsella. The sequence goes on along the minus strand of CABRBC010000020.1, from coordinate 1,562 downwards.
ACCTGCGTGCCGTAAAACACGGGAAGACAGATCTCGCTGCGATACGGGGGCATATCCTGCACGCGCAGCAAGTGCTTGGAACGATTGTCCAAATCCATGAACATGCCCGAAGCAACCCGATCGCCCTCAAGGTCCTGCTGAATCGACAGGCGACAGGCACGCGACTCGCGAAGCACGTAGGTCGGAATGCCCGCGCCGTACGGCATAAACTCGGGCAGATAGCTGTCCTCAAGCTCCTTAGAAACACCGCGGAGCTTAAAGCCGCCGCTCTCGGAAAAATAGATAGCCGCACCGGAGGCATCGAGCGTTCCAACGAGCTGATTCAAAACGGTATCGAGCAAGCTGGGGAGCTCATCGGAACCCACGGTACTCATAATGACCGAAAGGGTGCCCGAAAGGCGTTTATTCGCCACCCTAAGCTCCGATAGCGCACGTTTGAGCTGACGATCGTGGGAATACTGCTCTTCGATGCTGTGAAGCGCCACAAGGACACGCGGTGCACGACGTCCAAAGATACGCGGAGGCGTAACGGAACCCGCGCGAACCAAGACGGGAATAAAAGACCCGTCGCTCAGCTTGAGCATCAGCTCGCTCTCGGAGCCATCGGTCTCAAACGGCAGACGATGTTCGCTCGCGCGCTCAAAGGCAGACGAGAACAGAACGTCTTTGACATCACCGTTGATGACGTCAGCGCGCTCCTCGCACATCAGATCGAGCAAACGATTATTCACATGCAGAATGGTTCCGTCGAGCTCACAGATGATGACAGCATCGCTCGTGATCTCGACCAGTTGGGCAACGTCTGCCCACTCGTTGCGCTCAAGCGTTTCCATCGTGGACCTCACCGTCTATCGGTAACAAAAAAGCCTCCGAAGAGGCTTCTCAAATGCGATGGTGTCGGAGGCGGGACTTGAACCCGCATGACCAAAAAGCGGTCACTAGCACCTCAAGCTAGCGCGTCTGCCAATTCCGCCACTCCGACATGCTATGTTGTTGATTCGCAGTTCGTTTTGTTGGACCCGCGCGTTCAACGAGGAAAATAATAACCTATGTTTCGAGAACTGTGCAAGCACTTTTTTCAAAAAAGTTTATGAATTTGTAAATGCGCAGGTAGATCCGTGTGTCCGGCTTCGTATCGGTATTGCCTCCCGGCGCGTCCTCGGGCATGAGCGATATTTTGCGACGCACTTCGTGCTGCAAAATATCGCTCCCCCTGCGGAATGCGCCGGGAGGCAACACCGATACGGGGCCTGCAAATACGTACTTCAGGCACAGTTCTCAAACATGTTCTGAGGGCTGATGCAAATTTGGTGGCTCGGCTTTGCCGAGCCCTTATATGGGGAGGCCGGAGCTAAAGCTCCGGCCTCGCTCAGTTTCTTATTAAACTAAGTGAGCGATCAAGGAATCGCGCTCCCCCTGCCGAGTTACCGCAGGGCCCGCCCTGGTGTTGCTTTTCAGAACATTCCGCACTGATATTTTCTGTATTGAAGACGTCGATGATGCACCCGTATACCATTGACGTCGACACCATCAGATGCGGACCGCGCGGTGACCCCACATTC
>CABRBC010000019.1:0-16377 GCA_902469055.1 uncultured Collinsella sp. | reverse complement strand
TTGGATTAGACACTCACCATTGTCGGCCTAATCCGCGGTCTTTCATGCAGCAGGGGCTCTCAATGTTTTTATGTCCTGCTCATATCGTCTCTGCCGGCACAATAGGAACGTCCCTAACTGCCGGGTTGGTGACTGGGTGTAAAGGGGCGCCGCGGGATAGATCCTGCGGCGCCCCTTTGCGTTGGCGTGTCGCCTAAGCTTTACAGCTGGTACAGCGTGGTGAACTTGTCCTGCAGGTAGCTGCAGTAGTAGCGGGCATCGAACGCCATGCCGCACGCGCCCTTGATGAGCTCCGGCGCGTCCTTGGCGCGGCCCCACTGCCAAATGTGCTCGCCCAGCCAGGCGCGGACGGGTGTCAGGTCGCCGCTCGCGCAGGCGCCGGTAAGGTCGACGCCGTCGCGGCACATGGCCGGCACAAACATGGCGTCGTAGGCGCTGCCCAGCGCATAGGTGGGGAAGTAGCCAAACGAGCCGCCGCTCCAGTGCGTATCCTGCAGGCAACCACGCGTGTCGTCGGGAACCGGAATGCCCAGGTACTCATCCATGAAGCGATTCCAAAGCGCGGGGATATCCTTGGCTGTGGCCTCGCCGGCAAACAGCATGCGCTCGATCTCGTAGCGCACCATAACGTGCAGCGGATAGGTGAGCTCGTCGGCCTCGGTGCGGATCAGCGAAGGCTGCGCGATGTTCACGGCGTGGTAGAGCGTGTCCTCGTCGACGTCGCCGTAGACCTCGGGTGCGTGGCGGCGCAGCACCTCGAGCAGCGGTCCCATAAAGGCACGGCTGCGACCCACGGTGTTCTCGAAAAAGCGGCTCTGGCTCTCGTGGATGCCCATGGAGGTGCCGCCCTCAAGACAGGTGCGCGCATAGGCGGGATTGACGCCCAGCTCGTACATGGCATGTCCCGCCTCGTGGATGATGCTGTAGACGTTGGAGATGCAATCGTTCTCGTAGATGTGTGTCGCGATGCGCGCGTCACCCACGGCAAAGCCCTCGCTAAACGGGTGTTCGGTAAAGGCAAGCGTGGTGTCGTTCAGGTTCAGGCCGACGAGCTTCATAAGGTCGAAGCTCATGGCGCGCTGGGCGGCCTCGGGCACGCGGGCGTGCAAAAAGTCGGCAGCGGGCTGCTGGCCGCGCTCGCCGATGGCGTGCACGAGCGGCACGACCGTCGCCTTAACCTCATCGCAAAACGCATCGAAGCTCTTGGCGGAAAGGCCGCGCTCGTACTGGTCGAGCCAAACGTCGTATGGGTCGCGCTTGGGGTCCATGAGTTCGGCCTGATGCTTAAGTTGGGCGATGATTCTATCCACATAGGGCTCAAAACTCGCCCAGTCGTTGGCCGTCTTGGCCTTGTGCCACACGGCGTCGGCCTCGCAGGTGAGCCTGGTCCAGGCCTCGGCCTCCTCGGTAGGAATAACGCTTGCCTCGCGCTGGTCGCGGCCGAGCACGCGGATCTCGTCGAGCAGCTGCGGGTCGTCTACGTGTCCGCCTGCAACCGTCTCGCGCGCTAACGAGCGTACGAGCTCAACGGACTTCTCGCTGGTCAGTAGCTTGTGATGCTCGCCGGCAAGCGTGCCCATGGCGTCGGCACGGGCGGCAGCACCGTTGGCAGGAGCAATCGTCGCTCCATCGAACTCGGCAATCTTGAGCAGGTACTCGCGAGTCCACAGCTTGCCCTCGAGTTTGCGGAACTTTTTGACGGCCTTGTCGACTTTAGCAGCCTTGACGCCCTTGGCAGCCTTTGCCACGGCGGCCTGGGCCTTCTTATCGAGTTTCTTTCCCATACCGTATCCTTAATCTCGCAGGCCGAGCGCCGCAGGCGGGTGCGCGGCCAATTTGCACAGCTACCTGCCTTGTACCCAGCGCGAACAAAACGGAACGCGGCGATGCGCTCGCGAAATGTGTTATCCTATAGCCCAATGCGTTGACGGAGAGGGTTTTGCCCGCCGCGTCGCCGGCAAGAGAGGGAAGGTCATGGGCTGCAAGCCTTCCTGCGGTGGCAAGGGCCAAGCGTTCACTCCCGAGCAGCAACCTCAACGGGCGCGCGGCCAGCGGCGGCGAAGCCCCAGTAGGGAAGCCGTGAGCCTCGCGATAAGGGGCGCAGAGTGGGCGCGGCGGGCCAGACATCCGCCGGGTCAAACAAGGTGGTACCGCGGAATTCAACCGTCCTTGGGCAATGCACATGCCCGAGGGCGGTTTTTTGTTACCGAACCGGGCCGCGCATCCGCAGCATCGGGCGGCGTCAGCCGTCCCGGAGCGCGGATACGCGAGAGACGAAAGGGAAGACATGAGTCTGATTGATGATCTGGTCAAACTCGAGGAAGAGGCCAAGGAGCTCGTCACTAGCGCCGACGACGCCGCCAAGCTCGAGGCTGCGCGCGTTGAGCTGCTCGGTCGCAAGGGCCGTATCACCGGCCTGATGCGCATGATGGGCAAGCTCGCCCCCGAGGATCGTCCCATGATGGGCAAACGCGCCAACGAGATGCGCCAGCTGATCGAGGGCATGCTCGACGAGCGCACCACCGAGATGAAGGCCGCCGCCCTCAAGCACGCACTCGAGCACGAGGCCGTCGACATCACGCTGCCGGGCATCCGTCCGCAGATCGGTCACCAGCACCTGATCAAGCAGATCATCGAGGAGGCCGAGGACATTTTCTGCGGCATCGGCTACACCGTCGAGTCCGGCCCCATGGTCGATACCTCCTACTACAACTTCACCGCGCTCAACGCCCCCATGGATCACCCGAGCCGCTCGGCCCGCGATACCTTCTACGTGGTCGACAACAACCCCGGCAGCGTCGCGCACCCCGAGGCGCATGCCCATGGCGAGTCCGACGTACTGCTGCGCACTCAGACCTCGGGCGTGCAGATCCACACCATGGAGTCGCAAAAGCCGCCCATCTACATGATCTGCCCGGGCACCGTCTATCGTCCCGACACGGCCGACGCCTGCCATCTGCCGCAGTTCAACCAGATCGAGGGCCTGGTCGTCGACGAGGGCATCACCTTTGGCGATCTTAAGGGCACGCTCGACTACTTTGTTAAGTGCATGTTTGGCGAGGATCGCAAGACGCGTTACCGCCCGCACTTCTTCCCCTTCACCGAGCCTTCCTGCGAGGTGGACGTGAGCTGCCACGTGTGCGGCGGCAAGGGCTGCAACTTCTGCAAGCACAGCGGCTGGATCGAGATCCTGGGCTGCGGCATGGTCGACCCCAACGTCCTGATCAACTGCGGCATCGACCCCGAGAAGTACACCGGCTTCGCCTTTGGCATTGGCGCCGAGCGCGTCGCGGCCCTGCGCTACGACCTGCCCGATCTGCGCACGTTGATGACTGGTGACATGAGGTTCTTGAACCAGTTCTAGAACGCTTTCTTCTTAGTTGCAGTTTCCGGCTCAAAGCCGCATTTATGAAAGGAGACCAGTTATATGCGCGTTTCTTACGACTGGCTCAAGACCATGATCGATATTCCGGAGGATCCCAAGACCCTTTCGGACGAATATATCCGTACTGGCACCGAGGTCGAGGCGATCGACACCGTGGGCGAGTCCTTCGACCACGTGGTGACCGCCAAGGTGCTCACCAAGACCCCGCACCCCGATAGCGACCACATGTATGTGTGCTCGGTCGACGTGGGTGACAAGAACCTCGACGCCGACGGCAATCCTGCCCCGCTGCAAATCGTCTGCGGCGCGCAGAACTTCGAGGCCGGCGACCACATCGTTACGGCCATGATCGGCGCCGTGCTTCCCGGCGACGTCAAGATCAAGAAGAGCAAGCTTCGCGGCGTCGTGTCCATGGGCATGAACTGCTCTGCGCGCGAGCTCGGCCTGGGCGGCGACCACTCCGGCATCATGATCCTGCCCGAGGATACGCCCTGCGGCATGCCGTTTGCCGAGTACGTGGGCTCGAGCGACACCGTGCTCGACTGCGAGATCACGCCCAACCGTCCCGACTGCCTGTCCATGATCGGCATGGCCCGCGAGACCGGCGCCATCTTCGACCGCGATTTCCACGTTGAGCTGCCCGCCATCAAGGCCGAGACCGGCCGCGCGACCGACGACGAGCTTTCCGTCGAGATTGCCGACGAGGGCCTGTGCGACCGCTATGTCGCCCGCATCGTGCGCAACGTGAAGGTCGGCCCCTCGCCCGACTGGATGGTCAAGCGCCTCAACGCCCTGGGCGTGCGCCCGCACAACAACATCGTCGACATCACCAATTACGTGATGATGCTCACCGGTCAGCCGCTGCACGCCTTTGATCTGGACACCTTTGCCGAGCGCGATGGCAGGCGTCGCGTGGTGGTTCGTGCCGCCCAACAGGACGAGAAGTTTACGACCCTCGACGGCGAGGAGCGCACGCTCGACGCCGGCATGGGCCTCATCACCGACGGCGAGCGTCCCGTGGCGCTGGCCGGCGTTATGGGCGGCATGGATTCCGAGATCGAGGACGACACCGTCGACGTGATGGTCGAGAGCGCCTGCTTCAACGCCGGTCGCACCTCGCACACCAGCCGCGACCTGTCGCTGATCTCCGATGCCTCCATTCGCTTTGAGCGTCAGGTCGATGAGACCGGCTGCGTGGATGTCGCCAACGTTACCTGCGCGCTGATCGAGGAGATCGCCGGCGGCGAGGTTGCTCCCGGCTATGTCGACGTGTTCCCTGCGCCCAAGACCATCGACAGCATTAAGCTGCGCTTGGCCCGTGTGCATGCCATCTGCGGTGCCGACATCGAACCCGACTTTATCGAGCGCTCGCTCACCCGCCTGGGCTGCACCGTCGAGCGCGACGGCGAGGACTTCATGGTCACCCCGCCGAGCTTCCGTCCCGACCTGCCGCGCGAGATTGACCTGATCGAGGAGGTCCTGCGCCTGTGGGGCATGGGCCGCGTGACGGCGACCATCCCAGCTGCCAAGAACCACATCGGCGGCCTGACCCGCGAGCAGAAGCTCACCCGCAAGGTCGGCGAGATCCTGCGCGCCTGCGGCCTCAACGAGACCACGACCTTTGGCTTTGCCGCCCCGGGCGACCTGGAGAAGATCGGCATGTCCACCGAAGGCCGCGGCTGCCCCGTGGTGCTCATGAACCCGCTGGTAGCCGAGCAGACCGAGATGCGTCGTTCGCTGCTGCCGGGCCTGCTGCAGTCTGTGGCCTATAACGAGGCCCACGGCACGCCCAACGTGCACCTGTACGAGGTCGGCAGCCTGTTCCATGGCCGCGAGAACGCCAGCCTGCCCAAGGAGACTAAGTCCGTGGCGGGCGTGCTCTCGGGCCAGTGGAGCGAGCAGTCTTGGACCATGAAGTACCGCAAGCTGCGCTTCTTCTTTGGCAAGGGCATTGTCGAGGAGCTGCTCGCCCAGCTGCGCATCGAGAAGGTTCGCTTCCGTCCCGTCGAGGGCGAGGGCTACGCTTTCTTGCAGCCGGGTCGTGCGGCCGAGGTTCTGTCCGGTGGCACCGTGCTGGGCTGGGTCGGCGAGATCCACCCCGAGGCGCGCGAAGCCATGGGCATCGACGAGGTCGTCGTTGCCTTCGAGCTCGATCTGGACAAGCTGATCAAGGGCGCCCGCAACCAGGAGAACTACCGCGAGTTCTCGCAGTATCCTGCCGTTGAGCACGACCTTGCTATCGTGGTCGACAACGCTGCGACCTGCGAGGATCTTGAGCGCCGCATTACCAGCGCCGGCGGCAAGCTGCTCGAGGGCGTGCGCCTGTTCGACGTCTACCGCGATCCCATCCGCATCGGAGCGGGCAAGAAGTCCATGGCCTTTGCGCTTACGTATCGCTCCGACGACCACACACTCACCAGCGAAGAGGTCGAAAAAGCACACCAGAAGATCGTCACCAAGGTGTGCAAGGGCGTAAACGGCGAGGTCCGCGGATAGGTCCTGCACTGGGATATGGGTCGGCGGTGGCTGCCGCCGAGTCCTACGTGACCGCTATGCTCGGTATGAGGCACCGTTGAGCCTGTATATATGACACGCGCATTACATAACGGCGTGCTGCTTTGTCGGCAGTGCGCCGTTTTGCTATGATAGCCCGCGTCGTGTTACGAATTTGACAATACGTAACACTGTCAAGGTGATTTAAGCGGCGTTGCAATTCTGTGCGCCGACAACCGGGAGGCGTACATGCACATTCCAGATAACTATCTGTCCCCGCAGACCGATGCCGTCATGGCGGTGGCGATGGTGCCCGTTTGGGTTCACTGCATCAAGAAGGTGCGTGCCACGCTCGATCGCGAGCATATGGCGTTCCTGGGCATCTGCGCCGCATTCTCCTTCTTGCTCATGATGTTCAACGTGCCGCTGCCCGGCGGCACCACAGGTCACGCCGTCGGCGGCGCGCTCATCGCGCTGCTGCTGGGCCCCGAGGCCGCGGCTATCGCTGTCTCGGTCGCGCTGGCGCTGCAGGCGCTGCTATTTGGCGACGGCGGCGTTCTGTCGTTTGGCGCCAACTGCTTTAACATGGCCTTTGTGCTGCCGTTTGTCGCTGCTATCGTGTTTCGTGCGCTCAACAGCCGTCTGCACGACAAGAGCTGGGGCACCTCGGTTTCTGCCATCGTGAGCGGCTGGGTTGGCCTGTGCCTGGCGGCCCTGTGCGCGGCGGTCGAGTTCGGTATTCAGCCGATGCTCTTCACCAACGCTTCGGGCGCTCCGCTGTACTGCCCCTTCCCGCTGTCCGTGGCTATTCCGGCCATGTTGATCCCGCATATGCTGGTTGCCGGTGTGATCGAGGGCGTGGCGACGGCCGCCATCTACGGTTTCATTAAGAAGACGGCGCCGAGCATTATCGTCGGGCCCGAGGCCGTCGATGGCCAGCTTGCTGCCGAGGGCGCTGCTGCCAAGAAGACCTCGCTGGTCCCCACGCTCATTTTGGTCGCCGTGCTCGTGGTGGCCACGCCGCTGGGCTTGCTTGCCACCGGTGACGCCTGGGGTGAGTGGGACGCCGAGGGCGCCGCGACCGCCGTTCAGGAGGCTGGCGACGACAGCCTGCAGGCTTCGGTCGGCCTCGATACCCCGACCTTTGCCGACGCGCTGCCCACGGGTGATTACCTGCAGGCTTATTCCGAGGAGCAGGGTCTTGGCTTTGCCGGTCAGGCTGCCATGTATATCCTGTCCGGCGTGATTGGCGTGGCGGTGCTCACCATCGCATTCCGTCTGATCTCGCTGACGGTCAAGGAAAGCGGTGCTCATGGCAATAGCCGAGCTGCCTAGCTGGCCTGCGACCGAGCAGCGTTACGAGCCCGCGGGGGCTCGGCATCGTGTGATGCAAAAGAATGTCCTGCACCTGGCGAGCCTGCTTGAGCGGGTTCGCCTGGGTGGAGGCGCGCACGAGGGCGGGTCGATGGTCGACCGCGCCCTTTCTTGCGTTTCGGCTCCGGTGCGCCTGGTGGGGATGTTCGTCTGCGTCCTGTGCGTGTGCCTGACGCAGAGTCCGCTGTACCTGATGCTGATGGCGGCAATCGCGTTGGTGCTGGTCGCGGTGCGCCCCGCACGCGGGCTGCGTGCGACCTTTGTACCGGCGCTCGGCGCCACGGGGCTTGCCGTGGTTCTGGCACTGCCTGCCCTGCTGCTGGGCGCGTCTGCCACGGGCGCCATGCTCAAGATCGCGCTCAAGACGTTTATTAATGTGTCGCTGGTGCTGGGTGTTTCGTGGACGCTTACCTGGAGCCGCATGTCGGCGGCGCTCAAAATGCTGCACCTGCCCGACGAGGTTATCTTTACGTTTGATATGGCACTCAAGCATATCGAGGTGCTGGGACGCACGGCGCACGATCTGTGCGAATCGGTCATGCTGCGCAGCGTCGGTTCCGCGCCCGCGGGTTTTTCGCGTACCGACTCGCTGGCGGGTATCATGGGCATGACGTTTATCAAGGCGATGGAATGCAGCCGCGCGATGGACGAGGCCATGCTGTGCCGCGGCTTCGCCGGCGTGTATCCGGCTCCACCGCGCGCCAGGTTTGGCTGGCGCGATGCGGCCTATGCGGCCGGCGTGGCGCTGCTGACAGTGTTGTGCGCCGTGCTGTAGGCGCTGCTGGTTCCGACTGGGGATGCAAATGGGGAAGGGCGACGTTTTGACGATCGATATGAATAGTGCGGCGGGCACGAACGGTGTGGGCGGCGCCGAGGTCGTTCCGCTCATCGAGCTGCGCGACGTGGTGTTCTCCTATGCGGGGCATACGGTTGTCGATGGCGTGTCGCTGCAGGTCGATCGTGGTGAACTCGTTGCCCTGCTCGGTCCCAACGGCTGCGGCAAGACGACGATTATGCGTCTTATTAACGGCCTTGAACTCGCGGACGCAGGGGCATACCTGTTTGACGGGCACGTGGTCGATGCGGCGTATCTGAAGGATTCTGCTGCTGCTCAGAAGTTCCACCAGCGCGTGGGCTTCGTATTCCAAAACGCCGATGCCCAGCTGTTCTGCGCCACGGTGGGCGAGGAAGTTGCTTTTGGTCCCGCGCAGATGGGTCTGCCGGCAGACGAGCTCGAGCGCCGCGTGCGCGATGCCATGGGGCTGTTCCAGGTTGCCGACCTTGCCGACGCCTCTCCCTATCAGCTTTCGGGTGGGCAAAAGAAGCGTGTTGCGCTGGCTGCGGTGGTGTCGATGAACCCGGATATCTTGGTCCTCGACGAGCCCACCAATGGGCTCGACGAGGATTCATGCGACATCGTGGTCAACTTCTTGCTGGCCTACGTCGCGGCGGGGAAGACGGGCTTGATGAGCACGCATCACCAGGATTTGGTGCGACGCCTGGGTGCCCGTGCAATCTATATCGATCGATATCACCATGTGGTCGAGGCGTCTTCGTCGTCGTATGGAACTGAAAACGGTGCTACGGACTAGTTGCTGCGTAGAGCGTGCGTAGCCGTCCGCGCGGCTTTGCCGTGATGGTATAGTTATCCAGGTTTTTTATGGGGGTGGCTATGCCAAGCTGGAACATTCATATCGCTCAGACGGAGCGTTTGCTGGAGCGCACTGGTGCGCTTGCCAATAGCGTGCGCGACCGCAATGCCTTTTTGTTTGGCTGCGTGGTTCCGGATATCTTCGTGGGCTATATGGTCCCTGGCATCGCCGATCCCATCCCGTACCGCATTACGCACTTTGCAAAGCCCGAGCCTATCCCTAAGCCTCGTGAGCATGAGTTCTGGGATACCTATGTGGCACCGTTGCTTAAAAGTTCGCCCACCGGTGCGCCAGCCGCGGCGACCTCGATTATCGAGGAACGCGAGCGACTGAACCGCGTGCACTATCCCCAGCGCTACAAGGATGCCGAGCCGGTTGTCGGTCCCGGCGCTCGTGAGTTCTCGCTTGCGTCCGAAGATGTGGCGCAGTCGTTGCTCGATTTGACACTGGGTGTCTGGTCGCATCTGGTGGCCGATACCGTATGGAATACGCGCGTGAATCAGTACCTGGAGGCGCACGGCGGCAAGCCGTGCGAGGAGTTCCGCATTAAAAAGCAAGGCGACTTTGACTGGTTCGGCAAGACGCTGGGCATTGTTTCCATCCCGCGCGCGACCGATCGCCTGTATACTGCGGCGACGCGTTTTGGGCAGTATCCCATCCATAAGGAGTATGTGCTCAAGACCATCGGCGTTATGCACGAGATCGTGCGAGAAAACCCCGGTGAGCCCGACCATCCGCCATACCGCCTGCTAACCGAGGAGTTTTTCGACGCAACGTTTACCGAGGTCATCGAGCTGACCGAGGCGGGATTTGCGACTCGCGTTGCTGCTTCTGGCGTTCCCGCAGTCCCCCTGATTGCTAGCTGCTAGCCGGCCGGCTTAACGGTGAACAGTTCATCCCAATTGACCAACAGCTCCCGTCGCAGGGCATCTTCGGTGGTACGCTCGGCATCGGAAAGGTTCGCGACTGATCACAAATCGATGAAGCGGCATATGAAGTAGGTCCTAAAAAAGGGCCCGGAAGGCAAAGCCTTCCGGGCCCTTTGCAATGCAAGTGTGCTTGCAAGTGCGATTTAGCGCACCTGAGCGACGTAAGCGACGTTGGTCGAGGAGACCTTGTCCTCGAGCTGGACGCTCATGCGGGGATCGCCGGCGGTGGCGACGGTCAGATCGCCGGCCTCGACGTAGCCGAGCTCCTTAGCGGTCTCGATCGCCTTGACGATCGTGCCGTTGACGGTGCCCTGGGTAATCTCGGCCTGGTGCGGGATAACGCCCCAGTACATAATCATTTGCTGGACGGCCCACTCGTGGCGGGAGAACGCGCAGATCGGCATGTTGGGACGGAAGTGCGAAATCAGGCGAGCGGTACGACCGGTGGTCGTCGGCACGGTGATGCACTTGGCGCCAACGGTGGTGGCCATGTTCACAGCGGACATACCCACAACGTTGTTGACGACGCGGGTGCCATGAGCGTCGGCCGGAACCTCGAGCGGAGCGTGGGCCGGGAGGTACTTCTCGGTCTCGAGAGCAATGCTGGCCTGCATCTTGACGGCCTCGACCGGGTACTTACCGGCAGCGGACTCGCCAGAGAGCATAACGGCGTCGGTGCCGTCGTAGATGGCGTTAGCAACGTCGGCAACCTCGGCGCGCGTCGGGCGCGGGTTCTGCTGCATGGAGTCGAGCATCTGCGTAGCGGTGATAACGGGCTTGTAGGCCGCGTTGCACTTGGCGATGATCTCCTTCTGGATGTGCGGAACGAGCTCGGGCTTGATCTCGATGCCCAGGTCGCCACGGGCGACCATGATGCCGTCGGAAGCCTCGAGGATCTCGTCGAAGTTCTCGACGCCCAGGGCGCACTCGATCTTCGGGAAGATCGTCACGTGCTCGCCACCGTTCTCGCGGCAAAGCTCGCGGATGCCGCGGACGGACTCGCCGTCACGGATGAAGGAAGCGGCGATGTAGTCGATGTTCTCGGTCAGGCCAAAGAGGATGTCCTGACGATCGCGCTCGGTGATGGCGGGCAGCGAGATGTTGACGTTGGGCATGTTGACGCCCTTGCGCTCGCCGATCAGGCCGTCGTTCTTAACGACGCAGGTCATGTCCTGGCCGTCGACGGACTCGACCTCGAGGGCAACCAGACCGTCATCGATCAGGATAAGGGAGCCCTTCTCGACCTCGGAGGGCAGAGCCAGGTAGTCGAGGGAGATGTGCTCAGCGGTGCCGTGGAAATCCTCGGACGTGGGCTGGGCGGTGACGACGATCTTATCGCCGGTCTTGACGGCAACCTTCTTGCCATCGACCAGAAGGCCGGTGCGGACCTCGGGGCCCTTGGTGTCGAGCAGGATGCCGACGGGCAGACCGAGCTCCTTGGAAATACGACGGACGCGCTCGATGCGACCGTGGTGCTCGTCGTAGGATCCGTGCGAGAAGTTAAAACGGGCGACGTTCATGCCCGCCTTGATCATCTCGCGGATGGTCTCGTCGCTATCGCAGGCGGGACCCATGGTGCATACAATCTTGGTGCGCTTGTACATTCAGACCTCCATCTGACATCGTCTTGCGCTGATAGATAAACCATAAGAAATAAAACTGAGATGATTATAACGAAATGCCGACCGAATACCTCAAAAAATCGACCGTATGCCGAATTAGAAGTTCATTTTTTGCGGTAAAAACGGTATATGAAAAATCTTTACCAACCGTTCTGACCGCTGCTATCTGGGCGATATTTCAGTTTGATGATGCACCGAAGAAAAAACGTTTTATCAATGTTGAGCATCACACGGTCTGCATCGTTGCACTCGAGCCGTGTTTCCAATTGGAATGTTTTGGCTAGACGCGCCGCTTTGGGGTACCATAGCCCCACTATCAACTGCCGCTCAGCACGGCAGCCTTGATGAGCCCTTGCCCTTCTCCTGGGAATTATGATCGGGCATCAATCTGCTGAGTGGCCCGAATCCCAGGAGGGGACTCTATATGCAAAAGGAATACCTGTCCGCCGCGGCGGAGGTACTCAGCGACCAAGGTGTCGATGAGTACCTCGGCCTGAGCAACGACGAGGCGTCGTCGCGCCTCGCCAAGACAGGCCCTAACAAGCTCGAGGAAGCCGAGAAGACGCCGTTGTGGAAGCGCTTCTTTGAGCAGATGGCCGACCCCATGGTTATCATGCTGATCGTTGCCGCCGTCATCAGTGCACTCACGGGCATGGTCAAGGGTGAGGCGGACTTTGCCGACGTCGCCATCATCATGTTCGTCGTTATCGTCAACTCGGTGCTGGGCGTGGTTCAGGAGGCCAAGAGCGAGGAGGCTCTCGAGGCCCTGCAGGAGATGAGCGCGGCGCAGTCCAAGGTGTTGCGCGACGGCAAGCTCGTGCACCTGCCGAGCGCCGAGCTCGTGCCCGGTGACGTGATCATGCTCGAGGCGGGCGACTCCGTCCCGGCCGACTGCCGCGTGCTCGAGAGCGCCACGATGAAGATCGAGGAGGCCGCCCTTACCGGCGAGTCCGTGCCCGTCGAGAAGCATGCCAACGTGATTGAGCTCGCCGCCGGCACCGACGACGTGCCGCTCGGCGACCGCAAGAACATGTGCTACATGGGTTCCACCGTGGTATACGGCCGCGGCCGCGCCGTCGTGGTCGGCACCGGCATGAACACCGAGATGGGTAAGATCGCCGGCGCCCTGGCCGAGGCCAAGGAAGAGCTCACGCCGCTGCAGGTGAAGCTCGCCGAGCTCAGCCGCATCCTTACCATTATGGTCATCGTCATCTGCGTCGTGATCTTTGGCGTCGACATCGTCCGCCACGGCGTGGGCAACGTCCTTACCGACCCAACTGCCCTGCTTGACACCTTTATGGTCGCCGTCTCGCTCGCCGTCGCCGCCATCCCCGAGGGCTTGGTCGCCGTCGTGACTATCGTCCTTTCGCTCGGCGTGACCAAGATGGCCAAGCGCCAGGCGATCATCCGCAAACTTTCTGCTGTCGAGACACTCGGCTGCACGCAGACCATCTGCTCGGACAAGACCGGCACGCTTACCCAGAACAAGATGACCGTCGTCAAGCACGAGCTCGCTGCGCCCAAGGAGAAGTTCCTGGCCGGCATGGCGCTGTGCTCCGATGCCCAGTGGGACGAGGAGCTGGGCGAGGCCGTGGGCGAACCGACCGAGTGTGCACTCGTCAATGATGCCGGCAAGGCTGGTCTTACTGGCCTGACTGCCGAGCACCCGCGCGTGGGCGAGGCCCCGTTCGACTCGGGCCGTAAGATGATGTCCGTGGTCGTCGAGACCCTGGACGGCGAGTACGAGCAGTACACCAAGGGCGCGCCCGACGTGGTGATTGGCCTGTGCACCCATATCTATGATGGTGAGAAGGTCGTTCCGCTGACTGAGGAGCGTCGCGCCGAGCTCGTGGCAGCCAACAAGGCCATGGCCGACGAGGCCCTGCGCGTACTGGCGCTGGCAAGCCGCACCTACACCGAGGTTCCGGCCGACTGCAGCCCCGCCGCGCTCGAGCACGACCTGGTCTTCTGCGGCCTGTCCGGCATGATTGACCCGGTCCGCCCCGAGGTCGCCGACGCCATCCGCGAGGCGCACGACGCCGGTATCCGCACCGTCATGATCACGGGCGACCACATCGACACCGCCGTGGCCATCGCCAAGCAGCTGGGCATCGTCACCGATCGCAGCCATGCCATCACCGGTGCCGACCTCGATCGCATGAGCGACGAGGAACTCGACGCGCACATCGAGGACTACGGCGTGTACGCCCGCGTCCAGCCCGAGCATAAGACACGCATCGTCGAGGCTTGGAAGTCGCGCGACCAGATCGTGGCCATGACGGGCGACGGCGTCAACGACGCCCCGTCCATCAAGCGCGCCGACATCGGCGTTGGCATGGGCATCACCGGTACCGATGTCACCAAGAACGTCGCCGACATGGTTCTTGCCGACGACAACTTCGCCACCATCATCGGTGCTTGCGAAGAGGGTCGCCGCATCTACGACAACATCCGCAAGGTCATTCAGTTCCTGCTTTCGGCCAACCTTGCCGAGGTCTTCTCGGTATTCATCGCCACGCTTATCGGCTTTACCATCTTCCAGCCGGTGCAGCTGCTGTGGGTGAACCTGGTCACCGACTGTTTCCCCGCGCTCGCGCTGGGCATGGAGGACGCCGAGGGCGACATCATGAAGCGCAAACCGCGCAACGCCAAGGACGGTGTCTTTGCCGGACATATGGGTCTGGACTGCGTGGTCCAGGGTCTGATCATCACCGTGCTGGTGCTGGCGAGCTTCTTTGTGGGCGTGTACTTTGACATGGGCTACATCCACATCGCCGATATGATTGCCGGCAATGCCGACGAGGAAGGCGTGATGATGGCGTTCATCACGCTCAACATGGTCGAGATTTTCCACTGCTTCAATATGCGCAGCCGTCGTGCGTCGCTGTTCACCATGAAGAAGCAGAACAAGTGGCTGTGGGCTTCCGCCGCGCTGGCACTGGTGCTGACGGTGATCGTGACCGTGCAGCCGACGCTTGCCGAGATGTTCTTTGGCCCTGTGACGCTTGAGCTCAAGGGCGTTCTTGCCGCGCTGGGTCTAGCCTTCCTGATCATCCCGCTTATGGAGATCTACAAGGCGATCATGCGTGCGGTCGAGAAGGAGTAGGTCGAAAGGCCATCCTTCCCACCGGCCCGACCGCCTGCGGGGTTTCTTCTTCGCTGGTCCTCGCGCTTCGCGCTGCGGGATCGCTCAGAAGAAACCCCTCCCGGCGGGCGGGCCTTCGGATGACCTCTCGGGACCGTAAGCTGAGGAAAAGTTTGTGAGCTGGTCGGGCTTTGCCCGGCCAGCTCTTTTTGATTTAAAATACCTGCCCAGTTGTGATTTATGGTGCTGGGAGGCGCTTGTGGGCAAGGCGAAGGCTAAGGCGAAGAAAAAGACGACGGGGGCGCGGGCTAAGCGCGATCGTCGTCGGAAGCTTGCGACCGAGGCTCCCGTATCTGCCGAGGAGCTGCTGGCAAGCGTGCCGGGACTCGACGCGCTGCAGGACGTTCCGGCGTTTGATGACCTGCCGGTCGATGAAGCCCAGCAGACTGCCTTTGATGATTTCTGCGCACATGCCGAGGAGCCCGAGCAGATGCAGCTTGGCGCCGTTGTGCGCTTGGATCGCGGGTTTCCGCTGGTGGCGACTGCCAACGATACCTTCCGCGCCGAGCATGCCGTGGGGTTTGCCAAGTCGCGCGGCGAGGACGAGGTCCTGCTGCCTGCCGTGGGCGACCGTGTGGCGGTGCGCCGCGCTCCCGGGCACGATATGGGCGTGATTGAGTGCGTGCTGCCGCGCCGTACGAGCTTTGAGCGTTGGCGCGGCCGTGCCCGCGGAGAGCGTCAGGTGCTCTGCTCCAACGTGGATTGCGTGCTAATCGTGCAGGCGCTCGGTGCCGGTGAGGTGCTGCTCGACCGCGTGGCGCGCTCGCTGGTGTTGGCGCTCGACTGCGATGCCGAACCGGTGGTGGTGCTCACCAAAGCTGATCGCTGCGATGCCGAGGAGCTCGAGCGCGATCTGGACCGCGTGCGCCGCCTGGTGGGTCCGGACATGCGCGTGATCGTGACGTCCTCTGCCGAGGGGCGCGGCCTGGACGAGGTCCGTGTCTGCGTGCCTGCCGGGAGCTGCGCCATGATTCTGGGCGAGTCGGGTGCCGGCAAGTCGACGCTGCTCAATGCGCTGCTGGGCCACGATACGTTGGCGACTGGCGGTGTGCGCGAACGCGACGACCAGGGCCGTCACACTACCGTCGCGCGCGTGATGGTGGCACTGCCGGGCGACGCCGGCGTGATCGCCGATGCCCCGGGCCTGCGCAGCTTACCGCTCGTGGGTCACGAGCGGGGTCTGGCGCGCGCCTTCCCCGAGATTGTCGAGGCATCGCGCGCGTGCCGGTTTGGCGACTGCACGCATACCCACGAACCGGGCTGCGCCGTTCGCGAGGCCGAGGACGCCGGGCAGATCGACAGTCTGCGTCTGGAAACGTTCCAAAACCTGGCGTCATCCATGCGCGTGAGCGCTCAAATACTCGATCCCGATGTTCATCTGTAATTGATTTTTCCTATGGCAGCCGTCCTCCAACTGTTCGGGAGACGGCTTTTTTGCTGCGGAAAAGCCTCGAAACATGCAGTTTGCTGACGTGCTGACCAAAACCTTGCCATGAGCTTGACGGGCTGGTCAGCTTTTGGTCGGCGATTGGTTTGACATCGAAAACCAAGATCGCGATTGCGCCGCTTTACACTCTGACCGCCCAGACAATGGTGGTACGGGCATTCGCCCGGCACTGCCATGAGAGGAGCGGCCGTGAACAAGAGCAAGCGCATCGCCATCAGTCTGGTCGCGGGCGGTAGTGTCGAGAAAGTTGGTGTAAGGGCCCTTGCGGCCCCTGTGTCCGATATCCGGAATCAGTTGATATCCTAGGCCGCCTCCACGCTGTCGGCAAGT
>CABRBC010000018.1:0-28535 GCA_902469055.1 uncultured Collinsella sp. | reverse complement strand
TTGGATTAGACACTCACCATTGTCGGCCTAATCCGCGGTCTTTCATGCAGCAGGGGCTCTCAATGTTTTTATGTCCTGCTCATATCGTCTCTGCCGGCAGCTGGGGACACTCCTTGTAGTCATTGGGGACGTCCTTAAACGACTAGTCATTCAAGAACGTCCCCAATGACTAGGTGGGAAAGGCGTGCGACAATGGTGGGCGTTGTGTTGTTCGCGCTAAGGAGTTGCCATGTTGTTGTGTCCCGTTTGCCATGAGCCGTTGGTGGACAATGAGCGCGGTGCTGCATGTGCGGGCGGACACCGGTTTGACCGTGCGCGCGAGGGCTATCTATATCTACTGCGCTCGTCCAAGAGCGGCGACTCCATGGGCGATCCCAAGTCACAGGCGCGCAGCCGTCGCGACTTTCTGAACCGCGGTTACTATGCGCCGTTGCGCGATACGATGGTCGAGCTCGTGCGCGAACGAGCTCAGCGGTGCGCGGCTACGTCGGACAAGCCGCTGCCCTTGCTCGACATTTGCTGTGGCGAGGGCTATTACACCAGTGCCATGGGCGCGGTGCCGGGCGTGGATGCTTACGGTTTTGACCTGGGCAAGGAGATGGTGCGCCTGGCCGCCAAGCGCGGCGATGCGACCTACTTCGTGGCCAACATGAAGGACATCCCCGTGGCCGATGGCGCCTTCGATATGGTGACCGAGCTCTTTGCCCCCTTTAACGAGCGCGAGTTTGCCCGCGTGCTGGCGCCGGAGGGTTCGCTCTACACCGTGGTGCCGGGTGCTCGTCACCTCTTTGGGCTCAAGGAGGTACTCTACGACACGCCGTACCTTAACGATGAGAAGCTGCCACAAACAACGGAGCTCAAGCTGGTTGGAACGCAGCGGGTGTCCGCGAATATTACGCTTCAGACCCAGGCCGATATCGAGGCGGTGTTCCAGATGACGCCGTACTACTATCGCACGCGCCCTGCCGACAAAGAGCGCCTGGCAAACCTGGACACGCTCCAAACCGATATCGACTTCATCATCGCCGAGTACCGCCACAGCTAACAACCAGCCAAAAAAGGGACAGGTTTATTTTGGTGGGTTTTATCTAGGCAAACGTAAAGGGCCGACCGCGGAGATGCGCGATCGGCCCTTTTTAGTTGCTTGGCTGCAGAGGTTATGAGAAGCGAGCGCTTATAGGCGGTCCTTGTTCTCGGCCTTAACGGCGTGTGCCTGCTGAACAAAGAACAGGTCGTACACCACGATGACAAAGGCGCCAAAGTTGATGGCGTCGCCGCCAAACGCGGGAAGCGTGAGCACCGCTTGGGCAAGCGTGGCGACCGCGGCAACAATACCGAGCTTAAACGCGCCGTCCACCTGCGAAGGCTTGTTGGCGCTCTTGATACCGGCGACGCCTGCGGCAAGGTCGACGAGACCCTTGGCGATAAGCACGACCGCTGCGAGCGTGGCGTACGAACCGTACGTGGAATCGAGACCGCCCGTGGCGATACCGACGCCGGCGGTGACGAGGCTGGCGATGCCCAAAACAAAGTAGATGAGAGCAAGGATTTTGAGAGTCTTGCGAGTGAAGCTCATGGCTGGTCCTTTCGATACGAGTACGCCAACTTGGCGCACCCAATGTACTGCACATATGGTGAAGCACATTGTAGTTCAACGCGGCGATGCATGCGTTTGAAAGCGTCTCTTGCCCGCACGGTCCAACCTTTCAAAAAAGAAAGCTGGGCGTAAGTCAAATCGATGGCAGCGTATGCGCGGCGCTGCGATGATGGGGCCATGGTAAGAGCTGGACCGAAGGAGGAGCCATGATGTACGGAGCAGGGCAAGTGCGTGAGCCGCGGTCGTTGGGAAGGCGCATGGGTGATTCCGTGATCGCTGCTGTGTGCACGGGATTGATGGCGGTGCTTTGCATTGGGATGCTGTGGGCCATGTCGCATGTGGGACAATAGCGGACGGTTGGGTGCCGACATAAACGGTGCCCTGCGTATTCGTTTTGCTTGTTAAGGAGTGTCCATGGGCGTCGTCGATCCCTTATCTGTTGCTCGGGCCGCGGGGCTTGAGCTGATCGGGAAGCCCGAGGGCCTCACGCTCACCGACGGCACGATGGAGCTGCGCGCCGATTTTGGCCGCATGCTGCCGCGACTCAAGCAGGGCCGTCTGCAGCAAGAGCTGTTGGTAAAGGCTGCGCGCACAAAGGGCATCGAGCGACCATGGGCAATTGACGCTACGGCAGGCTTTGGCGAGGATTCGCTGCTGTTGGCGGCCGCGGGCTTTACCGTCGATCTGTATGAGCAGGACTGCGTGATCGCGGCGCTCCTCAAGGATGCCTTGGATCGCGCGGCGGATGATCCGGCGCTTGCGGCTGCCGTGGCACGCATGTGCTTACATGCGGGCGAGGACAGCATTGCGGGCCTTCGTCAAACCGTCGAGCTGGTCGAGCAGGGCGAGCTCGCAGCACCCGACGTGGTGTACCTGGATCCCATGTTTCCCGAGCGCACCAAGAGTGCAGCGGTCAAAAAGAAGTTCCAGCTCCTACATCATCTGGAGCAGCCATGCGCCGACGAGGAATCGCTGGTCGAGGCGGCGCTTGCTGTGCATCCGCGCAAGGTCGTTATCAAGCGGCCGGTAAAGGGCCCGCTGCTTGCCGGCGTTAAGCCGAGCTATCAACTTGCGGGCAAGGCCGTTCGCTACGATGTTTTGGTGCCGCCGCGCCCGTAGCTTGTGTGCGATGGCTGGCGCTCCGTCAGTGCCGTGCCAATGTGGGGTCTATTTCCAAGGGTGCGACGTCAAATGCCAGCCGCCGCAGTATTCGCATTTGTAGCAGGCCAAGCCACGCCGCCCGCGGTTTTCACATTCGGCCATAACAGCCTCGGCCTCGACGCGCGTGTCGTAACGGTTTTTGCGCTCGCACGACTTGTAGCGCCAGGCCTCATCGCGCTCGGCGTCCAGGGCGTCGCGGCGCTCGTCTTCGCGCGCAAACAGGTCACTCATATCGCCGCCCGTGGCAGCGCCTAAAAACTCGCTTTTGGCTTTTGACCAAGCGGCTCGCTTTTTGCTCCCCATCTGCTTCGCGCCCCTCTCCAAACGTTGGTATCATTGCTCAATCAAAGTGATACCAATAAACGTGAGGTCGCCGCGTGATGATCAGAAAAACCCTCGATACCGACATTCCCGCCGTCATGGCTATCTATGACGCGGCCCGCGCCTTTATGCGCGCGCATGGCAACGCCACACAGTGGCCCGAGGGCACGCCTTCTGCCGAGCAACTGGCTGCCGATATCGCCGCCGGTGGCAGCTATGTGTGCGAAGTCGATGGCCGCGTGGTGGCGACGTTTGCCTTTTTGCCGGGCCCGGACGAGTGCTATGACGTAATTGAGGATGGTCAATGGCGCAGCGACACTCCGTACGCCGTGCTGCACCGTGTGGCGTCCGATGGCACCGTGCACGGTATCGCGGCTGCGATGTTTGCCTTTGCCAAGGAACGTGCCGATCACCTGCGCATCGACACGCATCAGGACAACCTGCCCATGCAGGGTGCCATCTTAAAGGCTGGCTTTGAGCGCTCCGGTATCGTCTGTGTGTCCGACGGCACGGTGCGTGTCGCGTTCGATTGGCTACGCGAGGCATAAGAGCGAGGACGCGTATCAATAATTCGTGCGAACGAAAATGGTCCCACCCGGGGCTATTTTCGTTCGCTGTGCTGTTTTGAAAGCCGGCTTTCGCAAGGCGCGAACCTACGAAAATCGCCGCGCGGCAACGCGGAGCGATGAGCTCGGTCGGGGGATAGGGCCCGCTTCGCCCGCCGGCCCGTAAATTGTATCATCCAATGTGGAGCGTGAACGCCCGTTGCCGCGTGCGATGGGCTTGCAATAAGAGGAGAGCCATGTCGAAACAAGCGGTCGTTGGAATTGTGGCGCATGTCGATGCCGGCAAGACCACGTTGGCCGAGGCCATGCTGTTCAACGCTGGTCGCATTCGCAAGCGCGGCCGCGTGGACGATGGCGATTCGCATCTGGATACGAACGAGATTGAGCGCGAGCGTGGCATCACGATTTTCTCATCGCAGGCCGTGCTCGACCATGGCGATACCCACGTCATGCTCGTGGATGCGCCGGGGCATGTCGATTTTTCTGCTGAGGCGGAGCGCACGCTGCGCGCACTCGACTATGCGATTTTGGTTGTGGGCGCCAACGATGGCGTGCAGGGGCATACCGAAACCCTGTGGCGCCTGCTTGCGCGCTATGACATTCCGACGTTCATCTATATCAACAAAATTGATTTGGAGAATCCCGGCCGCGATGTTTTGCTGGCGCAGCTTGGGCAACGTCTTTCCGAGGGCTGCCTGGATGCCAACGAACTGTTGGCGGGCGGCACCGTTCAGGAGGACGCTGCTGCGTTGGACGAGGCGGCGCTCGAGGAGTTTCTTGAGGCGGGTGAGCTTTCCGCCGCGACGCTGTCGCGCATGGTTGCCGAGCGCAAGCTCTTTCCTTGCTTTGCCGGATCGGCGCTCAAGGACCAAGGCGTGGACGAACTGTTGGATGGCATATGCGCGCTGATACGCGAACAGGCATGGCACCCGGAGTTTGCCGCGCGCGTCTATCGTGTCAGCCGCGGGGATCGCGGTGAGCGCTTGGCTTGGGTTAAAGTGACTGGCGGCACGCTGCGTGCCAAACAGGTGATTAACGGACGCTCCGGTGCCGAGGCATGGGAGCAAAAGGTCGACCAGGTACGCATCTATAACGGCGAAAAGTATGAGCTTGCCCAGGAAGTTGCCGCTGGCGGTATTTGTGCCGTGACGGGTCTTGCGCACGTTCGCCCGGGGGACGTCCTGGGCGCAGAGCCCGCGGGCGATGCGCCCGTCATTGCGCCAGTTCTCACCTATACGGTGCTTCCGGGCGAACACGATGTCCACGCGGTGTTCAAAGCACTGACAGAGTTAGCGGACGAAGATCCTATGCTCGGCGTAAGCTGGAATACTCATCTGGAGCAGATTCACCTGCAGCTGATGGGCGCCGTGCAACTCGAGGTCGAGCAGCGGGTGTTGGCAGATCGTTTTGGCCTTTCGATTGCGTTTGAGCCCGGCGGCATTCTCTATAAGGAGACTATTTCGCAGCCGGTCGAGGGCGTGGGCCACTTTGAGCCGCTGCGCCACTATGCCGAGGTACATCTGCGTTTGGAGCCGTTACCGGCGGGCTCGGGCGTGCAATTTGGCACCGTGACCTCGACTGACGAGCTCGACTTGAACTGGCAGCGTCTGGCGCTCACCAACGCCATGGAGCGCGATCACCTGGGCGTGCTGACCGGCTCGCCCGTCACCGATGTGCGCATTACGCTCACGGGCGGCCGTGCGCATGCCAAACACACCGAGGGCGGCGATTTTCGCCAGGCCACGTACCGCGCGATTCGCCAGGGGCTCATGCAGGCGCGTGAGGCGGGCGCGGCGGTGCTGTTGGAGCCGTGGTACCACTTTGAGCTCGAGGTGCCGGGGGAGTGTGTGGGCCGGGCGCTTTCGGATGCTACGCGTATGGGTACCGAGTACGAGCCGCCGACGATGGCGGGCGATCGGGCGACGCTTGTGGGTCGCGTACCGGCATCCGAGGTGCAGGATTACGCGCTGGAGGTGGCTGCCTATACGAGTGGCCGCGGGCATCTGTACCTGGAGTTTGCCGGCCACGCGCCCTGTCATGATGCTGAGCGCGTAATTGAGGCGGCCGCCTATAAGCCCGAGGCCGATCTGCCCAATACGCCCGACTCGGTCTTCTGCTCTCATGGCGCCGGCTACACCGTCAAGTGGCACGACGTCCCCGCCACGGCGCACGTAAAGGTCGATCCCGCCACCTTTCGCCCCTGGCGAGCAGCAGACGCCGAGTTTTTCGGCCACATGTGACAAAGGGACAGTTCCTTTGTCACATGCTATTGGTATAACTCGGTACAAGTTGGTATAACTATTGCCAAGGTTTGCCAATCCGAGGAGGCCGACATGAATCCAAATCCCTTTAAGCCCACGGCTGGCAAGCGGCCTCCGATACTCATCGGTCGCGAGTCGGTCATCGAAGATTTCGAGGAAGGGCTCGATAACGGCGCCGGAGCGCCGGGCAGGCTCATGCTCATTACGGGAAACCGCGGTTGCGGCAAGACGGTTCTCCTGCGGGAGCTGCAACGTCTAGCCAATGAGCGCGGATGGGCGGTTGTCTCCGATTCCGCTTCGCTTGGCTTATGCGACCGCTTGGCCGATGCACTTCGCTCGAATAAACCCGTTGTGACGTCAATGGAACTCGGTCCATCATTCGGGCGCATGTCGGTCGAGGCGGCGCGTGCAAAGGGTGAAACGCTGCGCGGGCTGGTCAACGAGCGCCTTAAGAAGCTCGATCCAGGCAAAGGCATGCTGTTTGCGATTGACGAGGCACAATCGGCGTCTATCGAGGAGCTGGCGGCCCTTGCCGTTCTCTATCAGCAGGTGCTCGGAGACCAGGATGCCACGGGCTTGTCCGATAGCGACCAGCGCGGTCTCGCGCTGGTGTTTGCCGGCTTACCCAGTATGGTTGACGATCTGCTCGAAGAGCCGAGCGTGACGTTTTTGCGGCGTGCCCAGCAGCGTACGCTGGGGGCGATTTCTTTGCCCAAGGTGCGCGATTCATATATCCAGACGGTCAAAAACGCTGGTCTTTACGTTGACGCGGGGACGGCTGATCTTGCGGCACACAAGAGCATGGGGCATCCCTATATGGTTCAGCTGGTGGGATATTACATGTGGCGGTCTGCCATTCGGCGTGACTCGCAGGTCATTGAAGAGCGCGATGTTGAGGCTGGGCACGTGGATGCCATCTCCGAGTTCTATGAAGCGGTCGACGCGCCCCTGTATTACGGATTGCGCAGCCCACAGCGCCTCTTTATTGAAGCCATGGCGGCTGACGAGGGCAAGCCGACGCGCATGGCGGATATCATTGAGCGTTGTGATCGTACCCAAAGCTGGGCGAGTAAATATCGCGCAAGCTTGATTCGCGAGCGCGTCATCGAGGCTGCCGGATACGGCCTCGTCCGGTTTACCGTGCCCATGCTGGGCGCGTACGTTCGCGATCGAGTTTTATGGCATGAGTAGGGTGATAAAGGTGACGGAACAGAAGATGAGCCCGCAGGCTATCGAGGTACGCGGCGCGCGCGTCCATAACCTCAAAGACATCGATATCGATATTCCGCTGGGAAAGCTGGTGGGTATTGCCGGCGTATCGGGTTCGGGCAAGAGTTCGCTGGCACTGGGGGTTCTTTATGCCGAGGGTTCGCGCCGCTACTTGGAAGCGCTCAGCACCTATACTCGACGTCGCCTGACGCAGGCCGAACACGCCCAGGTGGATGAGGTATTGCACGTACCGGCGGCGCTCGCATTGCATCAGCGCCCCAGCGTGCCGGGCGTGCGCTCGACCTTTGGTACCATGACCGAGCTCAACAACAGCCTGCGCCTGCTCTTTAGCCGTTGCGCCCATCACGTGTGTCCGCACTGCGGGGCGCGCGTGGAGCCGAGCCTTAACGTGGCTGCGGGCCTGTCGCTCACGTGCCCTGCATGCGGTCGCGAGTTCTACGCGCCGAGCGCCGAGGACCTTGCCTTTAACAGCGGCGGTGCCTGTCCCACCTGCGGCGGCACCGGTGTTATGCGCGAGGTGGACGAAGCGAGCCTGGTGCCCGATGAGTCAAAGACTATCAACGAGGGCGCGGTGCTTCCCTGGGGTACGCTCATGTGGGATCTGATGAAGCAAGTGGCTGGCGAGATGGGCGTGCGCACCGATGTGCCGTTTAACCAGCTCACGCCTGAAGAACGCGACATCGTGTTCCACGGCCCGGCGGTTAAGAAGCACATTCTCTACGTTCCCAAAAACGGCGAGGGTGCCACGCCGCTCGACTTCACCTATTACAACGCCGTCTATACCGTCGAGAATGCGCTCGCCAAGGTTAAGGACGACAAGGGCCTCAAACGCGTTGCGCGCTTTTTGCGCGAGGGAGCATGCCGCGATTGCGGCGGCACGCGTCTCTCCGAGGCTGCGCGCCAGCCCCAGGTGTGCGGTATCAATCTGGCGCAGGCCGCGGCCATGACGCTTGGCGATGCGGTTGAGTGGGTGCGCGGGGTACCCGCATCCTTGCCGCCCGAGATGCGGCCCATGGCGACGGATATCTGCGATTCGTTTTTGAGCGTGGCCCGTCGTCTGGTCGACCTGGGTCTCGATTACCTTTCATTCGACCGCGCTGGTGCCACGCTCTCCACGGGTGAGCGCCAGCGCGTTCAGCTCGCCCGCGTGGTGCGCAACCGATCGACGGGCGTGCTCTATGTGCTGGACGAGCCTTCGATCGGCTTACATCCCGCCAATGTCGACGGCTTGGTGGGCGTGATGCGCGATCTGGTGGATGACGGCAACACCGTGGTTGTTGTCGACCACGATACGCGCGTACTGGCGGAAGCCGACTATCTGGTCGAGATGGGCCCCGTTGCCGGAGCAGGCGGCGGCAGTGTAATCGCCGCTGGTACGGTAGACGAGGTCGAGCAATCGCAGGGCAGCCGTATCGCGCCGTTTTTGCGCGCCGAGCTCAAGCGCTTGCGTCCGCAGGTGACTGACGACGAAATGTTCGACCAGGGACATATCCGCATGGCAACCGATGCCATCCATACCGTCAAGCTGCTCGAGGTTGATATCCCGCGCGGCCGCCTTGTCGCGGTAACGGGCGTTTCGGGTTCGGGTAAGACGACGCTCGTGCTCGAGACGCTCATTCCTGCACTTAAGGCGCAGGCAGCTGGCGAGCGCTTGCCGGGGCACGTGCGTTGGGTCGATGCCGAGGGCATTGGCCGCGCAAATCTGATTGACGCTACGCCCATCGGCGCCAACGTACGCTCGACGGTAGCGACCTATGCCGACATTCATGACGAGCTGCGCCGCGCCTTCGCCCGTACGCCTGAGGCTAAGGCAGCCGGCTACAAGGCGGGCGCCTTTAGCTACAACACCGGCGCCTTGCGCTGCCCTACGTGTGACGGCACGGGCTCGATATCGCTCGACGTGCAGTTTTTGCCCGACGTCGAGATCATCTGCCCGGCATGCCGTGGTTCGCGCTACGCCGAGGCCGCCTCGCATATCCATCGCGAGGGCAAGGACGGGAGCTTGCTTACGTTGCCGCAGCTCATGGACATGAGTGTGGACGAGGCCCTCGACGCCACGGTGGGACTCAAGAAAGACCAGGCGCGCTTGCAGACCTTGCATGACCTAGGCTTGGGCTATCTCACGCTCGGTGAGCCCACGCCGGCGCTCTCGGGCGGCGAGGCACAACGCCTTAAGCTCGCGAGCGAGATGGGCCGCGTGCAGGACGATGCCGTGTTCGTATTCGACGAGCCCACGATCGGACTGCATCCGCTCGATGTTCAGGTGTTGCTGAGTGTGTTCGACGGCCTTGTTGCCAAGGGCGCCACGGTTATCGTGATCGAACACGATCTCGACCTTATCCGTAACGCCGATTACGTGATCGACATGGGCCCAGGCGGTGGCGACGCCGGCGGGCAAATCGTCTGCGCCGGCACGCCGGGCGACATCGCGGCCTGCTCCGCAAGCATCACCGGCCGCTACCTATAGGCAATGTGACAAAGGGGCCGCCCCTTTGCCACATTGACTTCTATTTCACGCATTGAGCGGCGAGATAGTCACGGAAGAATGGCAATTCAAATGCGACGAGCCCTCGTCCTCGCTCCCCGATGATGCCGGCGTCTATCATGCGGCGTCGGTAGCGGGAGACCTGCTGCGGCGAACGCCTAAGGCGCACGACAAGGTCAGCGGTGGTGGACTCTTCCTCGTCATCGAGCATGGCGATGAGGAATCGCTTGTCCTCTGCAGTGAGTTTCCGATAGGTTGCCGCGAGGATTCGGTCGTCCATCTCGTCGCGCGCGATTTTGATTCCCAGGTCAAAGTCGCGTGACGAGATTTCCTTCGAATCGCTTGTGAGATCCCAGGCACGGTAGCCTACGAGTTGCAATAGGAAGGGAAAACCAGAGATCGAGCGAACGGCTCTATCGATTCCCTCAGCATCTGCCAGGCGATCGTTTTCCTGAATTGTGCGAATCAAGGCCTCGCGCACGTCATAGTCGGCAATGCGACCCAGATGATATTGTTGGGCGCGGCGAAGGAACGAGACCGTCTTGTGGTTCAGCAACGTCGAGACGTTGTTGGGAAGTCCCGCCATGAGCAGGGCGACGCGTTTCCCATCGGTCACAAAGTGCTGATACGTGGCTGCGAGTTGGATCATCTCGTCGAGTGTCGGGTCCACCTCGTCAACCGTGACGAGCAGACCGGTGCCCGCCTCGTTGAGCTGGTCGATGATGTCGCTCATGCGATAACGCCAGGTTGAGGCATCGTGAACGCGACTGACCTCGATGCTGCCGAGCGGTGCAATTCCGAGACCGGTGACTTCGAAGTGGTTGGACGAGTCGATGAGATGGGCTGCGGCGCGTTTCGTCCCGAGCTCGATTTCCTCAAGCATTCCCGGGAGCGCGGTCGTCTTTACGGCTATCCAGCCGTGGGATTCCGCCCTTGTCGCGAGCGACGACATGAGAGCGGTTTTACCGGTTCCACGCGCGCCTGAGAAGATCGAGGTCAATTCTGGGCGCCTGCGCTGGCTCAAGAAGGCACGGTCCAAATCCCGAATAATCTGTTGTCTGCCAGCGAGATGGGCAGGAACCTCGCCAAAGCTAGGGGTAAACGGGTTCTCGAGATATTTCACACGGCTCTCCTTTCACACCGCCGTTTAACTTTATTTTACTTTAGTTAATTCTGATTAAAAGTGAGGGCTCTTTATCTGGAGCATCAATTAGGCGTGTGTGTCATCGGCGTGGCGCTTGAATGTGACAAAGGGACGGCTCCTTTGTCACATCCCTGCAAAGCCCGTTTGTCGTAGCGCCTCGTAGAGGACGATGGCGGCGCTGTTGGAGAGGTTGAGTGCGCTGATGCGGTAGTCGTCCGGGTCGACGAAGTTGCCGCAGATATCCTGCCGAAGGATGGCCTCGTGGCTGTCCTCGGTATGTCCCAGCGATTCCTCGTGGGCTTCCCAGGCCTCGGCGTTATCGAGTGAGTCACAATCGCGCAGCATCGGGATGCGCTCGCAGCGCTCGGACGCCGCGGCAAGCAGTGGCTCGGGAATGCCCGAGCTCTCGCTGCCAAAGACCAAGTAGTCTCCATCGCGGTAGGTACTCTGCGCATAGGTGCGGCGTGCCTTTTTGGTCAGCAGATGCAGGCGCTCGTCGGCAGGGGAGAGGTCGTTGCGCGCAAGGAAATCCTCCCAGCCGGCATAGGTCGTCACGTCCAAGTTTTGCCAGTAGCCCAGGCCGGCGCGACGTACCGTCTTGTCATCGAGCGAAAACCCCAGCGGCTCCACCAGATGCAGGCGGGCGCCGGTGACCACGCAGGTGCGGCCGATATTGCCCGTATTGGCCGGAATCTCGGGCGCATACAGCACAATGTTGAACATGAATCTCCTTGGCTCAGAACGAAAAACCACCACGAAGAGCACCTTCGTGGTGGTTTGGCGGTTACGTAGGCGGAAAAATACCCGCTTGGATAAACCTAGGCGCGGTGCCAGTCGGTCAGGCAGGCATCGAGGGAGGCGATGAGCGCATCCTTGTCCATGTGACGGCCGATGATGCACAGGCTCGTCATGCGGTCGCCCGTCTCGTCGTCCCAAATCTGCATGATCTCGGGGTTCTCGTCGATGATCTTCTGCTTCTCGCCCTCGGGCGCCGAGTCGACAAACAGGCCGTTCTCCATCAGGCGCATCTGGTGGCCGGCCTGCTCAAACATGTAGCACATGTCCGGATCGCCGGTCTGCCACAGCGGACCCTTGACGCGGATGACCTCGTCAGGCCACTCCTGCTCAACAAAATCGGTGAACTTCTGCATGTCAAACGGCTTGCGGCGCGAGTACACAAAGGTCTCGATGTCGTACTCGAGCACCTCGGGGTCGTCGTGCTCTTCGGGATGCTCCATGGCCTCGATCCAGGCGGCGGAGTTGTAGGCGCGCATAAAGTCGAAGCGGTCGGTATCGAGCAGCTCCTCCATGGGGACCTCGCCGTTTTGGGCCTCGACGATCACGGCGTCTTTCTGCAGGCTGCGCACGATGGCCTTGAGCTCGGCGATCTGCTCAGGGCTCACGGTATCGGTCTTGTTGAGGATCAGCGTGGAGCAAAACTCAATCTGCTGGATGAGCAGGCTCTCGATGTCGTCCTCGTCGATATCCTCAGCCAGCAGGTCGCGGCCGCCGTTGAACTCGTCGTACATGCGGGCGCAGTCGACCACGGCCACGATGTTGTCGAGCGCGAGCTTGGGCTCGCCGCCCACCTTGGCCTCGTCGCAGAAGCTCGAGATGGTGTAGGCGATGGGGATAGGCTCGCAAATGCCCGAAGCCTCGATGATGATGTAGTCGAAGTTGCCCGAATCGGCGATGCCCTGCAGCTGGTTGGCCAGGTCGTCCGAAAGCGTGCAGCAGATGCAGCCGTTGGTGAGCGGGATGAGGTCGTCGGTCTCGGAAAGGCCGCCGTCGGCGATGAGGCTGGCGTCGACATTGATCTTGCCGATATCGTTGACGATCACGGCGGCGCGGATGCCGCCGTCGTTGGCGAGGATGTGGTTGAGCAGTGTGGTCTTGCCGGCACCGAGGTAGCCGGTAAGCATGATGATCTTCACGGGTTTGTTGGGCATGTGCCCTCCTTTGTTAGACATGGCTTACAGTTGAATCTTATGCCAAACGCCTGCTCTTATACCCACGCGCCGGCAAATAACACAAGCTACTCCCAGGCTCCCCATACATCGGGGCAATAGCCGACGGTGGCCTTTTTGCCGTTGCGAACGATGGGCTCGGCTAGAACCTGCTGGTTTTCGAGCAACTTGTCGAAGCGCTGACTAGGGGTAAGGTGCTGGATGAGCGCGAGCGTCTCCTCGTCCTTGGCCTTGGGGTTGAGCAGCTTGTCGATGCCGCCGACCGCCTGCATCACGCTCGTGAGCTCGCCCTTGCTCATCTCCTTTTCCTTAAGGTCAATAAACTGCACCTTAATGCGGCGCTCCTTAAAATAACGCTGTGCCTTCTTGGTGTCGAAAGACTTTTTGGTGCCAAAAATCTGGATATTCATGTTCCGCCGTTCTACCTGATGAAGTTGGTGCGCTCGCGATCGGCTTCGGGCGCGTTGATGCCGGCGGCCTGTCCTGCCTCGATACAATGCAGGAGCCAGGCCATGTTCTTGCCGATGTTGCGCATGGTGGCCAGGCCCTCAGCGTCCTGGGTAGCTTCACCCGGCATGGCGCCAAACACGTTGTTCCAGTACGTGGAGGCGACCACGGGCATCTGGTTGATGGTGAAGTACTTGTTGAGCACGTCGAAAGTCGTCGACGTACCGCCGCGACGGGCGACGGCGATGGCAGCGCCCGGCTTGTGTGCAAAGGCTTTTCCTCCGGCATAGAAGGCGCGATCGAGGGCCGAAAGGATGCGTCCGCTGGGGTGCGCATAGTAGACGGGTGAGCCAAAGACAAAGCCATCTGCCTGCTCGGCGGCAGCGATGAGCTCGTTCACCACGTCGTCGTCAAAGGTACAGCGATCGCCAAGCTTGCCGCACTGGCCGCAACCGATGCAATCGCGAATGGGCTTGGCGCCCAGCTGAAACACCTCGGTATCAATGCCTTCTGCATTAAGTTGCTCGGCGACCTCGGCGAGTGCGCGGGCGGTGTTGCCGTTTGCCTTGGGGCTGCCATTGACTAAAAGAACCTTCATCACAAACTCCCTCTGCTTTTGGTGACTCCTGCAGAGGATTATCGCACGATGAGGGGGGGCGGTGCGGGTGCGGTGCTAGTCCAGTTTGGTACCTGGCACCTGCACGGCTTTCCCGAGCAACGCTTTGAGCTCGTTCAAAATGGAAACGGGCTGACGGTCGACGCCGTCCAGATGGAGCGTGGCCACGCGAATGGGTGGCTGATATTCAAGCGAGCCGATGAGCACGGGAGAACCCAGGAACCGTTCGATTTCGTCTGCGATCGCGTCGGTCTCTTCGGGATCAAAGTCGTCGAAAAGTGCCACGAATGTCGGCCCCGTTGAGCGGAACAGGCGGCCCTTGCCGCGTGAGCATTCCATAAGGCAGGCGGCGCTTTCGGCGAGCACGCGGTCGCCTGCATCGAATCCAAAGCGGGCATTGACCTCGGCGATATCGTCGACCTTAATGGCAATAAAGCCTGCCTCGCGCGCCACGCGACGCATTTCGCCAATGGCGTTGACCAGGGCATGGACATCGCCCAGGCCCGTTACCGAGTCGGTCGTATCAGCTAGGCTTCGGTTGACGATAATGCTCACATACATGCTGGGCTCGGTATCGGTGCCGTCCAAGCGGTAGCCCGTGCAGTCGCAAAGCACGTATTTTCCGGTGGCATCCATCACGCGGTACTGCATGTAGTGGAAGTGCCATGTGCCGTTTATCACCATATCGAGCTCGGCGCGTACGTTGTCGCGGTCCTCGGGATGAACGCGGGCAAGCCACATATCGACCGAGTTAAAAGGGTGCTGGGAAGGCAGGTCAAAATCGCGCACGGCGTTGACCGACCATTGCGATTCGCCCGTATCGAGATTGAGGATAAACGGATAGCGCGTCTCGGAGCTCATAGAGATTGCTTGGAACACCCGGTCGTTGCAGGGAAGCTGATCGACGATTGGGCGTTGCGGCGCGTCATTGTCTTTCGGTTGCTGCACGCGATGCATAAGCTTATAGCGATACATCTTGCGATCGGCATCCATCGTCATCTGGCGACGCGTGTCGCCGGCAAGTGGATCGACGCGCGAGCAGCCAAAGCTAAAGCTGGCGATCATGGGCGCCTTGCCACCTGAGCTCGCCTCGATCAGCCCGGCACGTACCTGCTCCAAGTGCTGCTCGAGTTCAGTCTCGTTTGCGGAGAGCGAGATAAGCACAAACTCGTCTCCACCGATACGGAACAGCATCTCATCGTGCTCCATGGTTTCGGAGAGCGTGCGGCAGATGCTCAGAATATAGCGATTGCCTTCGGCGTGACCAAACCTATCATTGCAATGCTTGAGATGGTCGATGTCAATATAGGCGCAGGTGAAGGGGTCGCCTTTGCGCCAGAGTTGCTCGACGTGACGGTCGAGTCCGCCGCGGTTGCCCAAGTTGGTGAGCGGATCGATATAGGCGTTGCACTCAAGCAGCTGGCGCTCTTGTTGCAGGATGGCATGCGTCTTTTGCAGTTGCTCACCAACGGCGCGTAGCTCAGCAGGCAGCGCGGCAACATCGAGTTCAGCGGTCGAGACGCCGTTTGCAAGTCGCTGAAGATAGGCAATAATCGATTGCTCGCCCAAGCGATACGACTCGTTCATGATGGATAACCTCCTTGGGCGGAACAACGGTTTGTATCATATCCCCAATTCGGTTTGAATTGGGGATATAAGTTAGCTAATGGAGACAAATGTCCCCTTCGACGGTGGCGTTTTGCGCGCGAGCGTATCAGTTGTTATTGCCGCCATCGAGCAATGCCTCAAAATCCTTCGCCGGCATGGGGCGGTAGTAGAGGAAGCCCTGAGCGTAGCGGGCGCCCATTTGTCGTAGCATGTTCGCCTGCTCATTTGTCTCGACGTCTTCGACCACGATGGGCAGATGGAGCGACTGCGCCATTTCGAGCATCGATGAAATGATTTGCGTGCTGCGGCCTTGATCGCGGTCGGTGGGCACAAAGGTGCGGTCGAGCTTGATGACGTCGACGTTGACGTTCTTGAGCATCGCGAGCGTGGACTGACCGGTGCCAAAATCGTCCATATAGGTCGAGAAGCCGCGGGTGTGCAGATCTGCGGTCAGCTTATCCACGGCCTCGGATTCTCCCGTATAAGCCGTCTCGGTGATCTCGATACGCATGAGCTCGGGCGGTAGGTTGTATTGGGCGGCGAGCGCCCCCATATGTTCGGCAACGTCGCAGGCAAGGATATCCACGCGCGACACATTAAGCGAGACCGGAACCACGCGAAGACGGCGATCGAGACGCTCGCGAAGCCATATGGCGACACCCTGCCAAATGTACTTGTCGAGCGTCACTACAAAGCCGCTTTCCTCGAGTGCGGGGATAAACGTTGCGGGCGAAATGAGAGAGCCGTCCTTGTCAATCCAGCGGGTGAGTGCTTCGGCGCCAATAATCTCGCCGGTTTCCATATCGACCTGGGGCTGAAGATAGTACGTGATACGACCATTTGACAGCGCGTACTGGAATTCGGTCAGCGTGCGGTGGAACGCGACTTCGCGCTCATACTCCGCGGGGCGGAAAATGGCAATGCGCTCCTTAAAGTCGTTTTTTGCGCGTCGATTGGTAAACATGGCCTTTGCCTGCGCATCGATGGTGATTTCCTCATTGGAGTCGATGGGGTAAACGCCCATGGACGGCCAGAAACCTACGCCGTCATCATGCCTGGCTACTGCCTCACGAACGCGGTTGTAGATTTGATGGACGGTGATGTGCTTAAAGGGGATGAGTACACAAAAGTCATCTTGGCCCCAGTACCCTGCGACGCCCATATCGGCATTCTCGATGTCCTTGAGGACCGTGCCCACATCGGCGAGTACGCGGTCGCCCTCGGCCTGGCCGTGCCATTCATTAAACAGGCGCATGTGGCCCATGTCGACCGTGGCGATGCACCAGGTGCCGTTGCGCCTTGCCTCGAGAAATGCGTTGGCGCGCCGCATAAACTCGCTGGGTCGATAGAGGCCCGTGAGCGAGTCGATACGTTCGGCTATGGCGCTTTTGCGCTCCGCCTCGGGTATGGGGAGGCTGTCGTTGGGAACAAGCCCGCCGGCCGTGCGAAGGCGACGATCGAGTTCGCCTAAAACGGCGGTCGCTTGATGGGTTAAGTGCTCGTAAAAGGCCGGGACGACAAG
This sequence comes from uncultured Collinsella sp., assembly GCA_902469055.1. Taxonomy (GTDB): domain Bacteria; phylum Actinomycetota; class Coriobacteriia; order Coriobacteriales; family Coriobacteriaceae; genus Collinsella. The sequence goes on along the minus strand of CABRBC010000018.1, from coordinate 11,610 downwards.
GCAGACGGGAGTAATGGTGTCGCCTGCGATTCGAACAGGAGCGAAAACGGCCTCTTTAAGGTGGCGGGTCAGTTGCTCGAATGCCTCGTGGTCCAGGTCGTTGCTGAGCACGACGAACTGGACGCTTCGTGAACGGTAGACCCGGCTCCTGCCGCGGGTGATCGACAGCATGCGGCCTGCGTATTCGGCAAGCATGTTGTCGACAGCCTCGGCCCCGTAGAGCTCGTTGAGCTTCGTCGTGCCACGAACGCGCACCGCTATAAGCCCTGTCTCGCAACGATCGCGGCGGCAGGCGTCGATGGCGTTGGCCAGCATGCGCTGCGTTCCGAGGCCTGTGGCGGCGTCGACGGTTTCGGCAAGTGAGTGGTTGACGAGCTCGCCGACATAGAGCGAGGGGACATTTCCGTCGCCGTCGATACGAAACCCGCGAGCACGGCAAAGGACGTAGTCGCCGACGGCGTTGCGCACACGATACTGCATGACGCGGCGGTGCTTGGTGCCGTTGTAGACTTGGTCGATGTCGTTGATGCAGGCCTCAAGGTCGTCGGGATGGACGCGCGTTTTCCAGTAATCGCGACAGTTGTCTATGTGCTCCGAGGGAAGGCCAAGATCGCGCAAGGCACCTTGTGACCAAAGGGTGCGATGTTTGTCCAAGTTCTCGATAAAGAAATAACGGCCCTCGTTGAGCATCGAAAAGGCGTCAAAAATACGATCGCTTATTTCGAAGTCGTCGGCGTGAACTTGCGTGATATTGCGTCGATCGAGGTGCATGGCATGACGTAGCTTGTAGTCGTACATGCGATGGTCGGCATCGAGCGTCATGCGATTGGAAGCTTCGCCCAGGGCGGGGTCGGCAGGTGACACTCCGTAGCTAAACGAGCGGGGCATCTCGGAATCGTTGTTTTTGAGCAGAACCGTTCGGCAGTGTTTCAGACGTTCGGCGAGGTCGTCCTCGGTTGCAATCGTAGATAGGATGGCAAACTCGTCGCCGCCTATGCGAAACGCCGCTTCGCCCACCTTCATATACAGCTTAAGATAGAGACTTACCTGCAAAATATAGCGGTTGCCCTCGTCATGCCCAAAGACGTCGTTGCAGTGCTTGAGATTGTCGATATCGATGAACGCCATGGTAACGGGGACGTCCTGCCCCCAGAGCTCCTCGAGGCAGCGAGTAAAGGCACCGCGATTGCCTAACCCTGTGAGGGGGTCGGTAAAGGCGGTCTTAATCAGATCGTCCTGACGCTCGAGAAGGTCACGGACGGTCTTTTCGAGCGTCTCGGTGTAATTGCTGACAGTTTCCATGTTCTAAGCGGCTTTCTGAGGTCGGGGCGGATTGCGTTGGTCGAGCCCGTTGTGTACACGCGTCGTTGCTCGGCGCTTTGCGTGTATCCAGGCCCCGCCTTGCTGCGTTGTCGGGTGAATTTGCCGGCTAATGTTCGCTGTTGATAACTGCTGAGTAGTATAAACAACAGTACACAATTGTATATGGGCGTACATGCTGTAGGCGGCTATTATTCGCCAAACGGCAGCGCCTGGGTGCGCATGAAAAATGCGACTGGGACGGTATATGTTGACGGATATACTTGTTCCGTTTAAATTTGCGGGGACGGAGATGATCGCGTGGCACAGTCAAATATGACGCGTACGGTGGGGCTGGCGCTCGAGGGAGGCGGCTACCGCGGTATGTATACGGCGGGCGTGCTCGACGTTTGGATGGAGCACGGTTTGACCTGCGACCATATGGTGGGTGTCTCGGCGGGCGCGGCGTTTGGCTACAACTTTAAATCGCGGCAGATCGGCCGTGCCATTCGCTACAACAAGGCCTATTGCGCCGATAAGCGCTATGCGGGTGTGACCAGCTGGCTGCGAACCGGTGATATGTTCAATGCCGATTTTGCCTATCACGAGGTGCCTATCGAGCGCGATCCCATCGACTTGGAGGCGTATCGCGCCTGCCCCATGCGATTTACGTGCGTGTGTACCGATATCGAGACGGGCAAGGCCGTCTACCACGACCTGCCCTATGGCGACGAGCGCGATATCGAGTGGATTCGGGCATCGTCGGCGATTCCTGTGGCGACGCGTCCTGTCGTCATTGAGGGCCGTAAGTATCTGGATGGTGGCGTGGCTGATTCTATTCCCAGCGCATGGCTGTTTGCGCAGGGGTATGACCGCAATATCGTGGTACTCACGCAGCCGGCGGGCTTTGTGAAGCAGCCTAACAGCGTGATGCCCATGCTGCGGCGCGTGTTCCGTCACTACCCGGAATTTGTTGCAGCGCTTGAGCATCGGCATGAGGTCTACAATGCCACGCTCGATGACCTGGCACGTCGCGAGGCTGCCGGCGAAATCTTTGTGGTACGGCCGAGCGAATCGGTGAAGGTGCCGTCGCTGTGCCGCGAACCGGATGAGCTCGAGCGCATCTACCAGGTCGGCCGCCACGATGCGGAGGTGACCTTGCCCGCGCTGGAAGCGTATCTGGCGGGGTAAGGGTCGCATACGGAAAGCGCATCCCAGAATGGACGTCCAAACTGGGATGCGCTTTCCATTGCTGAAGATATGAGGCTGCGAATCAGCTGCTCGGCCTATGCCTATGCTTGCTGCCAGGTGTCGACAAGCTCCTTGGCCGCGGCGTAGGGGTCGTCGGCGCTGCAGACGGCGCTCACCACAAAGAAGCCGTCGACGCCGGTGGCCTTAAGCTGCGGCAAGTCGGCTGTCTTAACGCCGCCGCCCACCACGATGGGCACGGGGCTTGCCGCGTGGAGTGCGGCCAGGTCCTCAAAGCTCTTGGTGATGATAGAGCCGTCGGCCGCGCGTCCGCAGTCGCGCTTGGTCTCGGTCTCGTGGAGCGGGCCGATGCCCAGGTAGTCGACCAGGCTCATGTCGGCGGTCTTGACGTACTCGAGCATCTCCTCGCAACGGGCCGAAAGGCCCACAATGGCATCGGGGCCCAGCAGCTTGCGGCAGACCTCGACGGGAATATCGCTCTGGCCCACGTGTACGCCGTCGACGGCAATGCCCTGCTCGCGCGCGGCGAGTACGCAGTCCAGGCGGTCATCGATTAGCAAGGCGACCTGACCGGTCTTGCCAGCCTGTGCGATTGCCTGCGCGGCGTCGCCGGTCAGCGCAATGATCTCGCGGGCGCTTGCCACTTTGGAGCGCACCTGGATGCAGGTAAAGCCTGCGTCGAGCGCCTGGGCCACCACATTGCCCACGGGACGTCCCAGCGTGTTTTCGGGGCCGAGTACCAGATAGGCCGAGATATCAAGGTTGTCGCGGATGCTCATCGTGCTTCCTCCTGCTTCTTGATCTGCGCTTCCATGCGCTTGAGCTTGCCGGTCATGGTGTCGGTAAATCCGGGCCGAATATCGGCTTTGAGCACGACTTCGGTGCGGATACCCTTGCTTGCCAACACAAAGGTTGCGTCGCGCACGACCTGCATGACCTTGTCCCAGTCGCCCTCGATCTCGGTGAACATCGAGGTGGTGCGGTTGGGGAGGCCGCTCTCGCGAATGACGCGCACGACCTCGGCGACCTCGGCGGACAGCTCATCGCCGGTGCCGCATGGGGCGATGGCCACGGCGACGAGTGTGTTCATGCCGGTATTGGTTGCGGGCTCGGACATGGCTTACGCCTCCTCGAGCTCGAGTCGGTTATCGGCGATGTCCTGGGCGGTCGCGCGGTAGAGCTCGTCGATAAAGGCGACCTTAAAGCTTGCCGGAGCATCGGCGACGGCGGCGGCACGCGTGCCGGCAACGTTGTAGACAGCGGTGCCGCAGACGGCTGCCGTAAACGGGTCGGCGGCGCAGGCGTACACGGCCAGCACGCCGCCCTGCGAGCAGCCGCAGCCGGTGATCTTGGACATGAGCGGGCTGCCGCCGTGGGACTTGGCCACGGTCGTGCCGTCGGTAATCAGGTCGACTTCGCCCGAGACGACCACGGCGCCGCCGGTGTAGCGGGCGAGCGCCACGGCGGCATCGCGGGCGGCGTCGACCGTGTCGGTGGTATCGACGCCGCGTACGCGGCTCAGATCGGCCGCCTCGCCCTCAAGACCCCACAGGCCGGCGAGTGCAATGATCTCGGAGGCATTGCCGCGCACGATGGCGGGCTTGTACTGCTTGAGCTCGTTTACCAGCTGGGTGCGCAGGCTACCGATGCCCAGGCCCACCGGATCGAGCACCCAGGGCTTGCCGGCGTCATGTGCCGCCTTGGCCGCTCGGGGAATCGTCTGCTCGTAGATGGGGAAGAGCGTGCCCATATTGAGATAGATGGCGCCGCCGCCGGCAACGAGTGCCTCGCCCTCGTCGGGCAGATAGACCATGGCGGCCGATCCGCCCACGGCGAGCTGTGCGTTGGCGACAAAGTCGATCGTCACCGTGTTGGTGATGGAGCCTGCCATCGGATTGGTGGCGCGAATCTCCTCCACGGTCTTGACCATATGCTGCTTAAGCTGTTCCGAATCAATCACTGCACATGCCTCCTTGGCATAGAAAAGGGGCGCTGTGCATAGACAGCGCCCCTGTAAAGGCGGCATGCTCCCTACGCCAGCATTAACTGACAGGTTCAAAGGATTGGGCCCTATGCCCTCTCAGCCTTGTGGTTTGCACCGCTGGCACTCCCGCATCGAATCTGTTGTTCCCTATACTAACGCACCTGCCAAAAAGGGACAGGTTTATTTTGGCAGGTCGTTACAATAGGTAGGACCGATACGAATGGGGACCTCATGATCAAACTTGTGCTGACCGATATGGACGATACGCTGATTCCGGCCGGGCATGACGGCGCCAGCGACTACGCCATTGAGGGCATTCATGCCATGCAGGCGGCGGGTCTGCACTTTGGCCCGGTTTCGGGTCGCCAGCCGTCCGCGATGGGCTGGATGTTCAAAAATCGTTCCGAGTGCTTCTCGACTGGCGCGTTCTGTAACGGTCAGGTGATGTTTGTCGGCGGCGAAGCAGTCGCCTCGCACGCAATTGGCAACGATGCTCTGATGCGTTTGGCCGACTACCTGGAGCAAGAGACCGACGATACATTTCTAAAAGTCTATAGCCTGGGCGATGACTTTTGGGGCAACGATGCCTATTGCGTGACGAGTGATCCCGAGCGCGTTCGTCGCGCCATGGAGTCGGGCGGTAATGCGTGGCTCAAAGGCGAAGAGGCCCCGTGCCGCCCCGTCGTCGATGACGCGCCGGTTTTTAAGGCGAATATCTGGAGTGCCCGCTCACGTGAGGGACTCGCGGAGCTACGCGAGCGCGTTGCCGCTGAGGTGCCGGAACTCTCGCTTGTGTTTCCCAACAACCGAGTGCGCCTGTTTGACATCCTTCCAGCAGGTTGGGACAAGGGTTGCGCTGCGCTGGAGCTGGCGCGCGCTTTGGGCCTGACGCCCGATGAGGTGGCCGTATTTGGCGATTCCGATAACGATCTGCCCATGATCGATGCCGTTCCCAACTCCGTTGCAGTCGCCAATGCCAACGAGGCTGTCACGGCTGCCGCGCGCTGGCATATCGGCGCTGCGGCAGACGATGCGGTCGCCGGGGCTCTGCATCAGATTGCCGCCTGCGCCGCGACGGGGGAAATGCCGCCGTTTATGCGTCAGATGGACACGGCGGGTCTTGGCATCACGAACGTCTAGGGAGAAAGCCATGAAGCTTCAGCAGCTCAGATATGTCGTCAAAGTTGCCGAATGCGGCAGCATCACCGAGGCCTCGCGCCGGCTCTTTGTGTCGCAGCCTTCGATTACCGCGTCGATCCGCGATCTCGAAAACGAGATGGGTGTGCACATCTTTGAGCGCACCAACAAGGGCGTCATTGTGTCCGAGGAGGGCGAGACCTTCTTGGGCTACGCGCGACAGGTGCTCGACCAGGCCGATCTGCTCGAAGGCAAGTACAAGGGCGCGTCCGAGCAAGTGCCGCACTTTAGTGTGAGCTGCCAGCATTATTCCTTTGCCGTTAATGCGTTTGTCGATGTGATCCGCGAGTTCGATGCCGCGCGCTACGACTTTACCCTGCGCGAGGAGCAGACTCACGAGATTATCGAGGACGTCGCGCATATGAAAAGCGAGCTCGGCATCTTGTACCTGTCCGAGCATAACCGCGAGGTTATCGAGCGTATGCTCGCCGCCAACGAGCTCGTATTCGAGGGGCTCTTCTGCGCCGCGCCGCATGTCTTTGTATGCGCCGATCATCCGCTGGCGGGTCGCTCGAGCGTGACGCTCGAGGACTTGGAAGACTACCCGTTCCTGTCCTATGAGCAGGGCAGCTATAATTCGTTCTACTATTCCGAGGAACTGACCTCGACGTTTGAGCGCCGCAAGAATATCCGCGTGCGCGATCGCGCGACGCTGTTCAACCTGGCCATGGGTCTCAACGGCTACACGGTATGCTCAGGCGTGATCAGTCATGAGCTCAACGGCCCCGGCATCATCTCGATTCCGCTCGATGTGGACGAGTACATGGAGATTGGCATCATCACGCGCAAGAACACGACACTCACGCGCTACGGACAGGCCTATATCGACGCGATTCGTCAGCATATCTAGGCTGCTGCGTTCTGTACGGGTCAAATCTCTCTATGGCAGTCCCAACTGATATAGGAAACATCTATATCAAACTGTTATAAACGTATATTTTACGATGGCCATATGAGCGCTCATACTTTGTCCCAGTAAAGCAACCAATTCAAAGGGAGATATCTATGAGTGCTTTAACCACGCTGAACGCGCCGTTTCGCGCCGATATCGTCGGCAGCTTTCTTCGTCCACAGGCCGTAAAGGACGCCCGTGCCGCCTATGCTGCGGGCACACTCGACGCCGCCGGCCTTAAGGCCGTCGAGGATGAGGCCATTCGCGACCTGGTGGACAAGCAAAAGTCCGCTGGCCTGCAGGTGATTACCGATGGCGAGTTTCGCCGCAGTTACTGGCACCTCGACTTTATGTGGGGGCTCAACGGCATTGAACGCCGTACCTCGCGTACGGGCTATATGTTCCACGACGAGGAGACCACAGCCGACACCGCCGTGGTAACCGGCCCCATTAGCGGCGAGAACCATCCGTTCGTCGAGCACTTTAAATTTGTCAAGGCGCTCGAGGGGGAGGGCCAGGTCGCGCGGCAAACCATTCCGGCGCCGATCCAGACGTTCTCCGAAGTCACGCTCGACCGCTGCGACGGCCAGCAGGAGAGCCTGCGCGCTGTCTATAAGACCGATGAGGAACTTGCCGACGCCATCGCAGCCGCTTATCGCACGGTGATCGCCGACCTGTACGCAGCAGGCTGCCGCAACATCCAGTTTGATGACTGCACCTGGGGCATCTACTGCGACACCGATTTTGTCGCCAAAACCGGCATGAGCCCGGTCGACCTGCAAAAGGTAAGCGAGCTGGGCGTGGCGCTCAACAATGCCGCCATCGCGGACAAGCCCGACGATCTGGTCATCAACACGCATGTGTGCCGCGGCAACTACCACTCCACCTATGCCTTCGAGGGCGGCTATGACCCCATCGCGCCGTACCTGTTCGCAAACGAGGATGTCGATGCATTTTACCTGGAGTTCGATACGCCGCGCGCCGGTGGTTTTGAGCCGCTCAAGTACGTTGCCCCCGGCAAGAAGGTCGTGTTGGGCCTGGTGACCACCAAGGTCGCTGAGCTTGAGGACGAGGATGCCATCGTCGAGCGTATTCACGAGGCGGCAAAGTACGTGCCGCTCGAGAACCTGTATCTGTCGCCCCAGTGCGGCTTTGCCAGCTGCGAGATTGGCAACAAGCTGACCGAGGACGAGCAATGGGCAAAGATCGCGCTGGTCAAGCGCGTTGCCGAGCGCGTTTGGAAATAGCGGTAACGTTCGCAGGTGACGGCGCGTGCGAGACATGGCGCATCGCGTACAATGGTTCGGATCGTATCGTTCGGGCAGGTTATCCGATATGCCTGATCGCCCTTCCATTCGAAAGGACATCCATGTCCCAGTCCTCGACGCCCGCCGTCAGCGATGCCATCTACGACGCATCGTCGCTCGGTCGCCCGCGCATGTTCCTGCTCGGCCTACAGCACCTGTTTGCCATGTTTGGCGCCACCGTGCTGGTGCCCGTGCTCACCGGCCTCTCGGTATCGGCAACGCTTTTGTTTGCCGGCTTGGGCACGCTGCTGTTCCACTTCCTGTCGCGCGGTAAGGTGCCGGCATTTTTGGGCTCATCGTTTGCCTTTATTGCCGGTTATGCCGCAATCGCGCCCAACGGCGAGGCCGAGCTTCTGCCTTACGCCTGCCTGGGCGTTGCCTGCGCCGGTCTACTCTATCCGGTACTTGCGGCACTCTTCCGCGCGTTTGGCGCCAAGCGCGTCATGCGCTTCTTTCCGCCGGTAGTGACGGGCCCCATCGTCATTTCCATCGGCTTGATTCTGGCGAGCTCCGCTATTGCCAACTGCCAGACCAACTGGCTTGTGGCTGTTATTGCCGTTGCCGTTATCGTGATCTGCAACATTTGGGGTCGCGGCATGGTCAAGATCGTGCCGATTCTGCTGGGCGTTGTGGTGAGCTATGCCGTTACGGCTGCGCTGGGCGAGGTCGACTTTTCTGGCGTCGCAGCCGCTTCCTGGGTCGGTCTTCCCATCGTGTGGGACAACACCGTGTTTGCGCTCTTTGGACCGCAGTTCGATAGCGGTCTTGCCACGACGGCCGTCATCACCATCATGCCGCTGGCCTTTGCGACCATGATCGAGCATATCGGTGATATCTCCGCTATTGGCTCCACCTGTGAGCGCAACTACATCGCCGATCCCGGCTTGCATCGCACACTGCTCGGCGATGGACTCGCCACGATTCTGGCTTCGCTCTTTGGCGCTCCGGCCAACACCACGTATGGCGAGAACACCGGCGTGCTTGCCCTGACGCGTGTGTTTGACCCGCGCGTGATTCGCATTGCCGCGTGCTGCGCTATCGTGCTTTCGTTCTGCCCCAAGTTCGCTGCCGTGATTGCCGCCATGCCGGCGTGTGTAATCGGCGGCGTGTCGCTTGTGCTCTACGGCATGATCAGTGCCGTAGGCGTGCGCAACCTCATTGAGAACCAGGTCGATTTCCAGAACAACCGCAATGTGCTGGTGGCGGCTCTGGTGCTCGTGCTTTCACTCGGCATTGCCTACAGCACCGCCGGTGCCATCGTGCTTGAGCTGGGCGGCGTGACGATTTCGCTTTCCGGCCTTGCAGTGGGCTCGCTGGTTGGCATCGTGCTCAACGCAATTCTGCCCGGCAATGATTTTGAGTTCGATGTCTCGGAACTCGAGGAGACTGCCGAATAGCGGTTGTGCCCAAGTCAGTTAAATAAGCCGGTCATGCGTCCGATGCGCATGGCCGGCTTTTTAGTGCGCAAGGATCCAGCGTATGCCGCGGGCCATGCGCAGATCGGTTTGGGCAAAGTGGTTGCCGGGGTTGAGTTCCATCGTTGTTGGGATGCCGCGCTCGATGAGTAGCTCTTCCATTGCGCGCGTGTCGTCGAGTACGTGTCTCATCATGCGGTTGGGTGTCTTGGTCTCCTTTTTGCCAAGCGACAGGTAGGCGGCGTCGGGCGTAACTGCCGTGGCGTGCTCGTGCGCATAGTCGATAAAGCCAGGAAACCACAGGGATCCCGATGCGCTTGCGGCGCGGTCAAAGGCATTGGTTTGCCAGAGAGCCCAAAGCGAAAAGAGGCCTGCCAGCGAGTAGCCGGCAATGCCGCGCCAGGTGGGCGGCCGAGGAAGCGACGACTCGACCTGGGGGATTATCTGATTCAGCAGCTCATCAAGAAAACCGGCAGCTTGGCCTCCGAAAGGCTCGGCATCGCGTACGGTCCCGTCGCATGCCCAAGGGCTCAGCTCGCGATTCCAATCGAGCCCGCCAATGGCGACAAGGGTGAATGGCGGACAGTCGAGCTCTCGGCAACACTTATAAACCTCGCTGCCGTCGCCCACGACCACAGGAAGGTAGATGACAGGCGCGCTTTCCGTATGATTCGAATAAACGGTTATCTGCTTTTGATGCGCTTCCATGACGGGCTTCTCTCAGTGTTGTGATATCGGCAGCTCCAATTGTCGCACGCCAGCGTATGCCGGTTGGGCTAGACCAAAGACAATCTCGTGCATCCCCTGCGGACGCATATGGAAAACGCCACCGCCGGAGGGGAGCTCGGCGGTGGCGTTGTTAAACGGTGCTGGGGCTCGGGGCCTTCGCGGGAGCTGCCATGTGCGCAGAGGCGTCTAAGAACGCTTACGGCTCGCCATGGTGCCTGCGGCGATAGCGGCTGTTCCCGCAAGGACGGTTGCCACGATGGCCGCACCCGAGGTGTCGCCGGTTGCCGCGAGCACGCCGGTAGTCTTGGCTTTCGTGGTTGAAGCCGCAACGGCCTTGGTCGGCTTTGAGCCCTCAGGCTTGGGGTTCTGCTTGGACTCCGCGGGCTTGCTTTCTGCGGGCTCGGTCTCGTCGGGCTTGGGGTCGTCCGGCTTGGCTACCTCGGGAGGTGCGATGGTCGTACTTTTGGCGACTGCTTTGATATAGAGGGAGTCGACCGTGGCGTCGCCCGTGCCGATGGCTTGGCCTGCCTCGTAGATGCCGTCACGGAGCTTGCGATAGTCAATGACCTTGCCGCCTTCGGGCGTCTGGATGGCGGCGTTCTCAATCTTGATGGTGCCGATTGTCTTGCCGTCAGCGCTCATGGCACGGGCAAAGATTGCCGCAGTATCTCCTTCGGCCGTTACCTTGCTGCGGATGATCGAGATGACTGCGGGTGTGACGCCCTCGCTGGTCTGGGCGATGATGCCGATGTTCTCGCCTTGGGGTTCGCGCCTCGTCTCGCCATCTTGGTTTTCGCTCATATGACCCAATCCGCTGTCAAGAGCCACAATGGCCCCGCCGACCGCTTGCAATCGGTCGGCGGGGCCTGCCGTTAACCCGTCCCGGTCCGCCCCCGGCATGTCGTCGACGCCTTCGGCTCAGTCTCATATCCGCGGATACCGTTCTGCCGGCCCGCACTCCATTCCTTCGGCGGGGTTCCCCAAGTCTGTCGAGGCGCATGCGGAGGGCTCCGCGCGCACAGCGAAATAGGGGGTATCCCCGAAGGCCGCCCGGCTCGCCGGGACGGGGGCTATGTCTATTCCGCGCCCTCCCGGCACATCATGCCGAGGGCCCAGAGCCACCTCACGAGCTCGGCCGCGGTGGCCGCGTTGGCCTTCGCCGCGGGCACGCCGCGGGCGAGCATCTCCTCGCGCCGCCGCAGGAGCCGCTCGGACCCCTTCCTCCCGTGCATCCTTATCTCGAGGGGCACGCCCGTGTCCCTTGGCATGAGCTTCGGCTGGTGCCGTGCCGCGGCGTAGCACCATGAGCCCTCAACGGCCAGCTTCCTCACGAGCGCGTTGCCCGCGCCGCTGATGCCTCCGAGCCGCACGGAGCCGCCACTCGACCTCTGACTCGGCGCGAGGCCGAAGTAGGCCGTGACCTGCCTTCCGGAACGGAACCTCGTGAAGTCGCCGACCTCGGCCGAGAAGGCTGCGGCCAGCGCGAAGGCGCAGCCCTTGATCGACTGGAGGGCGGCCACCTCCGCGGCGATCGGGCTGGCATCCACGGCGGCCCTGTACTCGGAGAGCAGGTCCGCC
>CABRBC010000017.1:0-6121 GCA_902469055.1 uncultured Collinsella sp. | reverse complement strand
CCGACGATATTCCCGACCTGCGCGCTTTGCGTATGTCGCCGGCGATTGACGTATACGCCGCGGCAAGCACGGTTTACGAGCTCATTGCCGGCGTCGCGCCATACGAAGCCGCGCCGAGTACTTCGGGTGCCTCGGGTTCGCGCAAAAAGACGCGCGACATCGCCAGCCCCTACCGTCTCAAGATGGACACGCGGCCCGACTATCCTATTGGTGCCCATGCGCCCGGTTGTGATTTGACTCAGCTGCTTCGTCGTGAGCCCGATGTGGCGCTCGCCGCGGCCGAGCAGGCCCAGCAGCTAGGGCTTGAGCCGGATTCCGAAGAGCTACGCGATGCGCTGGCGTTTGTCGATGCCCAGCTGTTCGACGTGGTGATGGCCTGTCTGTCCAGCCATCAAAAAGATCGTCCCGAGCCGGCGGCGGTCGAGGCGGCGCTCTCGGCGTTTTGTGACCACTATGCGCAAAATGTCGGTCGTTCGCTTCGCGGCGAGCCGCTCACGCCGTGCCCCATGGATGCGTCTGGCCGCGCGGTTCGTCGCGCGCTGATGGTCGGCGCGACGGTCGTCTGTGGCGTGGTTTGGGCTGTGGTCGTGGTTTCGGCCGCGCTGCTGGCGTCGGGCGCTCGCGTGACGGCGACTTTGGGATCGCTCGTGTGGTCTGGGTCGCTACCGGGTATTATTGCCGCACTGGCGTTGGCGCTGCCAGGCATAGCCGGCGTTGCCGCGGGGGCACTTGCGCGCGATCGGCGCTCGGGCTTCCTGCAGGGTGTGCTTGCGCTTTCTGCCTGCGAGGTTCCGGTGCTGGTTGTGGCTGCATGTAGCGTATTTTCCCAACGCGCCGTGATGGGCGGCCTTGTTGCCGCTCTGGTTGCAACCTATACGCTTACGTGGTTTTTGCTTGCGATGGGCTTTGCCTTTGAACTTCCCGTTTCGGCACCGCGACGCACAAAAGCCCAGATGGCGACTCCGCTTGCCGGTGGAGCCGCAGCTGCCCGTACTTTTGGCGGACCTGTCGAAGTATCGTCCGATTCTATTTCTACGACCAAGGAGGCCTAGGTCATGGCATCTCAAGTTGAGCTCACCCCATGCGGGGCCATGTTTGACATCTTTAAGCGCGCAGCGCATCTGAGCCATATCGAGCTGTGCGGCTTGGTGCTTTCGTCCCGTCCGCTCGCCGACGGCCGCAGCCCGCAGAGCCGAGCCGCCGATCGCTCTTGGGTTTCCCGCTTTATCGTTCGCGCGCCGGTCGGCACGCTTCAGCAGCGCTACTTTGCCGAATACGGTACCTCGGCTGCGCGTATTATGTCGCAACTGGCCCTGCGCCAGCGCAATCCCATGGACTCCACGGCTGTGATCAATATGGTGTGCGGTCCTGCAGGTGAACCGATGGTACGCGCGCTCGAAGAGTGCCACCAGGACACGAATCTCTATCGCAACGCGCTCGATCGCCTGTCCCAGGCGGCAGAACTCATGCCTGCCGAGCGCGCCGAGGCCGTGCTGGTGCTGTTTGTCGCCGTCGGCTGTTCGGCGGATGTGCGGTCCTCGGTGAACTATGCCATCGACTACGCGCACGCGACCTGTGGCGGAGGCACCTCCACGCCGCGTTCGCTTGGCATGTCGATGACCGCGGGCGAACGCGAACCCGCCCCGGCGCACCCCTTGGGCTTGCTGCGCGTGCAAAACAGTTTTGTCGTGAGCGCCCCGCGCTGGATTCAGCCGAGTGAGCAGGGTGTTGAGATTGGCGCGCTGGCCACTGGTGAGGGCGATATTACCGACATCGGCGACGATGTCTCGGCCCGCCATGCCCATATCTGGTGCGATGCTCAAAATATCTGGCACGTCGAGGACTTGTCGTCCACCAACGGAACCGTGGTGGTAAACGGGGCCACGCGCGTCTGCATTCAGGTCGAGCCCGGCCGTTCCGCCCAACTCAATCCCGGCGACGAGCTCAAGCTCGGCGAATCCACTACCTACGCCATCCTCTTCGGTGCCCTCTAGCCGGCAGTTAGGGACATTCCTTTTCTGCCGGCACTTGGGGACACTCCTCGGCGCGCCAGAGCCGGTCGCCTGGGGATGGAGAGGCCATTTTGGCCCTTGGCAGTCACCCAAGGTAAACCTTTACCGCCCGCCTATATTTGCCGAAATTACACTTGAAGGCGGGGTACAATAAACCCGCATGCGGATTTCCGTTGCGGGCGCTTCCCATCGCCGGGGCGTGCCCGGGAGCATCCGGCATGCGGCCTTTGCGGCGCTCGGTCATGTGCAAGACGGGCGGTCGGGCCTGTAGGGCGCATCAGCTGCCCCTCGCCTCGGCATGTCTTCTCTCCACGCCATGTACCTGCTGCTGAGCCTGCCTGCCAGATGATTGGAAGCAACAGCGTAAATCCCATCACGCCAACATCCCGGCGATTGCCGGGGCCTGTATACCTATATGAGAGGAGAGGGGTATATGGCGCGTAAGTTTAAGTCTATGGACGGCAACGAGGCGGCCGCATATGTTTCGTATGCGTACACCGAGGTAGCGGGAATCTATCCCATTACGCCGTCCAGCCCGATGGCCGACCATGTCGACCAGTGGGCGGCCCAGGGTCGCAAGAACATCTTCGGCACCCCGGTCAAGGTCGTCGAGATGGAGTCCGAGGCAGGTGCAGCCGGTACCGTTCACGGTTCGCTGGGTGCCGGTGCTCTGACCACCACCTACACGGCTTCTCAGGGTCTGCTCCTGATGATTCCGAACATGTACAAGATCGCGGGCGAGCAGCTCCCGGGCGTCTTCCACGTCTCCGCGCGTTGCGTCGCTTCCCACGCCCTGAACATTTTTGGCGATCACTCCGACGTCATGGCCTGCCGCCAGACCGGCTTCGCCATGCTCGCCGAGGGCAACGTCCAGGAGGTCATGGACCTCTCGCCGGTGGCTCACCTTGCCGCCATCGAGGGTAAGACCCCGTTCCTTAACTTCTTCGACGGCTTCCGCACCAGCCACGAGATCCAGAAGGTCGCCATGTGGGACTACAAGGATCTGGCCGAGATGTGCGACATGGACGCCGTCCAGGCTTTCCGCGACCACGCGCTCAACCCTGAGCACCCGCACACCCGCGGCAGCCACGAGAACGGCGATATCTTCTTCCAGAACCGCGAGGCCTGCAACAAGGTCTACGACGAGCTTCCCGCCGTCGTCGAGGGCTACATGAAGAAGATCAACGAGAAGCTCGGCACCGATTACGGCCTGTTCAACTACTACGGCGCTCCCGATGCCGATCGCGTCGTCGTGTGCATGGGCTCCTTCTGCGACGTGCTCGAGGAAGTCATCGACTACCTCAACGCTCACGGCGAGAAGGTCGGCCTGGTCAAGGTTCGCCTGTTCCGTCCGTTCTCCATCAAGCACTTTGTCGACGTTCTCCCCGAGACCGTCAAGAAGATTGCCGTCATGGACCGCACCAAGGAGCCGGGTTCCATCGGCGAGCCGCTCTACCAGGACGTCGTCTCCGCTCTCTACGAGGCCGGCAAGACGGGCATCAAGGTCGTCGGCGGCCGTTACGGCCTGGGCAGCAAGGACACGCCTCCCGCGTCCGCGTTCGCTGTCTTCGAGGAGCTCAAGAAGGACGAGCCCAAGCGCGAGTTCACCATCGGCATTGTCGATGACGTGACCAACCTGAGCCTGCCCGAGGCCGAGGATGCGCCCAACACCGCAGCCCCCGGCACCATCGAGTGCAAGTTCTGGGGTCTGGGTGGCGACGGTACCGTCGGCGCCAACAAGAACTCGATCAAGATCATCGGCGACCACACCGACAAGTACGTCCAGGCCTACTTCCAGTACGACTCCAAGAAGACCGGCGGCGTCACCGTCTCGCACCTGCGCTTTGGTGATTCTCCGATCCGTTCGCCGTACTACGTGACCAAGGCCGACTTTGTCGCCTGCCACAACCCCAGCTACATCGTTAAGGGCTTCAAGATGGTCCGCGACGTCAAGCCGGGCGGCACCTTCCTGGTCAATTGCCAGTGGAGCGACGAGGAGTTCGCCGAGCACATGCCCGCCGTGGCCAAGCGCTACATCGCGAACAACAACGTCAACGTCTACCTGATCGACGCTATCGACTTGGCCGCCAAGGTCGGCATGGGCAAGCGCACCAACACGGTACTCCAGTCCGCCTTCTTCGCGCTGGCCAAGGTCCTGCCCGCCGAGGACGCCCTGCAGTACATGAAGGACGCGGCTACTAAGTCCTACATGAAGAAGGGCCAGGCTATCGTCGACGCCAACCACAAGGCCATCGATGCCGGTGCTACCGCCTTCCGTAAGTTCGAGGTTCCGGCCGACTGGGCTACCGCCGAGGATGCCGCTCCCGTCGAACTCTCCGAGGAGACCAAGTCCGCTATCGCCCAGCAGGTCAAGAACCTGCTCGAGCCCATCGATCGCATGGACGGCGACAGCCTGCCTGTTTCCGCCTTCGTCGATTGCGCCGACGGCCAGTTTGAGCTGGGCGCCTCCGCATACGAGAAGCGCGGCGTCGCCGTGGTCGTTCCCCACTGGGACGAGACCAAGTGCATCCAGTGCAACCAGTGCGCCTACGTGTGCCCGCATGCCACCATCCGTCCGTTTGCGATGACCGAGGACGAGGCTGCCGCCGCGCCCGAGGCTACCCGCACGCTCGACGCCATGGGCCCCAAGGCCAAGGGCATGAAGTTCACCATGGCCGTGTCTCCGCTCGACTGCATGGGTTGCACCAACTGCGCCAAGGTTTGCCCCAAGGGCGCCCTCGAGATGGTTCCCACCGAGCAGGAGATGGACCAGCAGCCCGTTTGGGACTACATGGTCGAGAACGTCTCCGAGAAGAAGGAGCTCATCGCGGCCAACGTCAAGGGCAGCCAGTTTAAGCAGCCCTACCTGGAGTTCTCGGGTTCCTGCGCCGGCTGCGCCGAGACCGCCTATGCACGTCTGGTGACCCAGGTCGCCGGCGACCGCATGTTCATCTCCAACGCCACCGGCTGCTCCTCCATTTGGGGCAACCCCGCTGCCACCGCTCCTTACTGCAAGGACAAGGACGGTCACGGCCCGGCGTGGAACAACTCCCTGTTCGAGGACAATGCCGAGCACGGTCTGGGCATGGCCGTCGGTTATGAGGCCGTCCAGAAGAAGCTGATCGCCGCTACCCAGGACATCATCGCTGCCGATGGTCCGTCCGATGAGCTCAAGGCTGCCGGCCAGGCTTGGATCGACTCCGTCAACGACGCCGAGGCCTCCAAGACCGCTGCTGCTGCCTACGTTGCCGAGCTCGAGAAGTGCGGCTGCGACGCTTCCAAGGCGATCCTCGCCGACAAGGCTTACCTCACCAAGAAGTCCTTCTGGATCTTCGGCGGCGACGGCTGGGCCTACGACATCGGCTTCGGTGGCCTGGACCACGTCTTGGCTTCCGGCCACAACGTCAACGTCTTCGTCTTCGACACCGAGGTCTACTCCAACACCGGCGGTCAGGCCTCCAAGGCCTCGAACCTGGGCCAGGTTGCTCAGTTCGCCGCTGCCGGTAAGGTGACCAAGAAGAAGTCCCTGGCCGAGATCGCCATGAGCTACGGCTACGTCTACGTGGCGCAGGTCGCCATGGGCGCCAACCCGGCTCAGACCCTCAAGGCCATCCACGAGGCCGAGGCCTACGACGGTCCGTCCCTCATCATCGGCTACAGCCCCTGCGAGATGCACTCCATCAAGAAGGGTGGCATGCAGAACTGCCAGGCCGAGATGAAGAAGGCTGTCGAGTGCGGTTACTGGAACCTCTTCCGCTTCAACCCCGAGGCTGCTGCCGGCAAGAAGTTCTCGCTCGATTCCAAGGAGCCCGCGGGCGGTTATCAGGAGTTCCTGATGAACGAGGCCCGTTACGCTTCGCTGACGCGTTCCTTCCCCGAGCGCGCCGAGGAGCTCTTCAAGGAGAACGAGCAGGCCGCTATGGACCGCTATCAGCACCTGCTGAAGCTCAAGACGGTGTACAACGAGGCCTAAGTCTCCCACCGCAGGACCTGAGGGCTAACCTTCGCGGACGTCCTCGGACATGAAAGAACCCCTGCTGCGCATTACGTGCGGCGGGGGTTCTTTCGTCCTGACGCTCCTATTTGGCAAGGTGTTTTTTAGAATCCAT
>CABRBC010000016.1:0-41725 GCA_902469055.1 uncultured Collinsella sp. | reverse complement strand
TTCCGAACCCGGAAGCTAAGCCCCATCGCGCCGAGAGTACTGCGGGGTCAGCCCGTGGGAGGCCAGGGCGCCGCTGACCGGTGGACGGCACCGAGCCGTGCGCTTGAACTGAGAAGGGGGAGGCCTCGCGGCCTCCCCCTTTTTGCGTTGTATACACGTTGTGCTTTGGGACCTACCTCCCCCGTATGCGCTCTTACTCTTTGGCTGTATTTTGAGTCCTTCTAGTGTATTTGAGCGATAATTACTCGCATTGGCGTTAGGGAGGGCTTGATGTTTACCGTATTTGTCTTGGGCAATATTGCTTCGGGTAAGTCGACGGCCTGCCGCTATTTCGAATCTCGTGGCGCTATGCTTATCGATCTGGATGAGCTTGCAAAATCTCTGTATGTGCCGGGTTCTGATATCGTCAATACTCTCGCGGATGAATTCGGTTGGGACATTTTGGATGAGGAAGGCGGCATTCGCCGCAGCATCCTCGCTTCTCGAGCTTTCGCTTCTCCTGATTCGGTCGCACGGCTCAATGGCATCGTGCATCCCGTTCTGATTGAACAGCTTTCGCTTAGGATTCTCGATCCGGTTTGTTGTACGGTTTCATCTCCCCGTTATCCCTTTGCGGTGGTCGAGGTTTCTGCTCCGACTGGTTTTGAGGACGCATTTGGCTTGGCTGATGAAATTCTGGTCATCAGCGCCCCTTTGTCAGTTCGTCGCGAGCGCGCTATTCAACGTGGCATGGAGCCATCCGATTTCGATGCTCGTTCTGCTTGCCAGCCCGATGAGTCTGCGCTGTGCAATCTCGCTACAACGGTGATTGATAATGCCGCAGGCGATAATTCGCTCTTTGAGCAGCTTGACTCATGGCTTGCATGCCACGGGTTTATAGATACTCCGGATAAGGAGGAGGCCGATGCCTAAGGCACGTTTCTTTACGTGGTATCGCGTGGCGCCACTTGCCGTTGTGTTCGTCTTCGGCCTTATTTCGCTCGTCTACTCGTGTGCCCCTGCCGCTTTCTTTAAGCCGCTGTATCCGATTGACTACGAGGCGTATGTAAAGCAATCCAGTATTTCGCATAATCTGGATCCGTGTCTGGTGTGCGCTGTCATTAAGTCGGAATCGAATTGGGATCCCGAGGCCGAGTCGAATCAGGGTGCTCAGGGATTGATGCAGCTGATGCCCGCGACTGCCCAGGATATGATTGCCAAGGGCCTTGTCGACGGAGGGGAGTATTCGGCCGACAATCTTAACGATCCGGCTACGAATATCGAGTTTGGCTGCGCATACCTCTCGTATCTTCTCGCCTATTTCAACGGGTCGACGGATAGTGCCATCGCCGCCTATAACGCCGGCATGGGCAATGTCGACGGATGGGCGCAGCAGGGTACGTCGCTTCATAATGCAATTACCTTTCCCGAGACGCAGGCGTATCTGATTCGTGTCAATAATGCCTGGGCTCGCTACAAGACCCTCTATCCCGATCGGTTCGTATAGGACTATGCCTGCCGCCTGCGTATACTGCAGATATATGAGTTAGGAGTATCCATGGCGGAATTTGAAGTAGAACGCGTTGGTGGTGAACTTAAGCGCTTTGGCGTTGAAGGCTCTGACGTGCCGTTTAAGGTCGTTTCTCCCTATGAGCCTGCCGGTTCCCAGCCTAAAGCCATTGAGTCGCTTGTGCAGGGCGTGAGGGACGGAGACCGCTATCAGGTTTTGCTGGGCGTGACTGGTTCGGGCAAGACCTTCACGATGGCAAAGACTATTGAGGCCCTGGGAAAGCCGACGCTGGTCATGGCTCCGAATAAAACGCTCGCTGCTCAGCTTGCGAGCGAGCTCAAAGAGTTCTTTCCCAATAACGCTGTGGTCTACTTTGTCTCGTATTACGACTACTATCAGCCCGAGGCGTATGTGCCGCAAAGCGATACATATATCGAGAAAGACTCCTCGATTAACGAAGAGGTTGAGATGCTGCGACATCAGGCGACCGCATCGCTGCTCTCTCGACGCGATGTGATCGTTGTCGCATCGGTCTCGTGTATCTATGGCATTGGCTCTCCTGAGGACTATGCGGGTCTGGCTCCAAACGTCGACAAGAAGGTGCCGCTCGAGCGCGATGACTTTATCCATGCGCTTATCGACATTCAATATGATCGCAATGACTATGACCTGGCGCGTGGCACGTTCCGCGTGCGCGGCGATGTTGTCGACGTGTATCCGCCTTATGCTGAGCATCCGTTGCGGTTTGAGTTCTTTGGCGACGAGGTCGAGCTGATTGCCGAGATCGATGAGGTCACCGGTGAGATGCTTCGTGAGTACGAGGCCATCCCCGTATGGCCGGCATCACACTATGTGACCGAGAAGCCGAAGGTCAAGGCGGCTCTGAAATCGATCAGCGAAGAGTGCGAGAAGCGCGTGGCGGAGCTCAAGGCGACCGACAAGTTGCTCGAGGCGCAGCGTCTGCAGCAGCGCACCGATTATGATCTTGAGATGCTCGAGACGATGGGCTTTTGCAACGGCATCGAGAACTACTCGCGTCATCTGGACGGTCGCAAGCCGGGTGAGCCGCCGTTTACCCTAATCGATTACTTTCCCAAGGATATGCTCTGCATCATCGATGAGAGCCATGTGACGGTGCCGCAGATTCGCGGCATGCACGAAGGTGACCGCTCGCGTAAGGTGACGCTGGTGGAACACGGTTTTCGCCTGCCCTCGGCGCTCGATAACCGCCCGCTTCGTTTCGATGAGTTTGAGGCAAGGATACCCCAGTTCATCTACGTTTCGGCAACACCGGGCGACTATGAGCTGCGGGTTAGCCAGAACGACGTTGAGCAGATTATTCGTCCGACCGGTCTGCTCGATCCCAAGATCGATGTGCGTCCGGTTCGCGGTCAGATTGACGATCTTGAGGACGAGATTCGCGAGCGCGTTGCCCGCAAGGAGCGCGTGCTGGTGACCACGTTGACCAAGCGCATGGCCGAGGACCTGACCGACCATCTGCTTGATGCGGGCATTAAGGTCAATTACATGCATTCTGATACGGCGACAATGGACCGTGTCGAGATCCTGCGAACGCTGCGCGAGGGCAAGATCGATGTTCTCGTTGGCATCAACCTGCTTCGCGAGGGCTTGGATCTTCCCGAGGTCTCACTGGTGGCAATTCTCGATGCCGATAAGGAAGGATTCTTGCGCAACCGCCGTTCGCTGATTCAGACGATTGGCCGCGCGGCCCGTAACGCCGATGGCGAAGTCATCATGTATGCGGACGTTGTGACCGATTCGATGAAAGAGGCCATCGAGGAGACGCAGCGCCGTCGCGAGATTCAGATGGCATATAACGAAGAGCATGGCATTGTGCCCAAGACAGTGCGCAAGGCCATCAACGACATCTCAAGTTTTATTGCCGAGGCCGAAAAAACTGTGGGTTCCAAGGGGCGCTCGAAGGGCGACTCTCTTGGTCATGGCGCATTCTATACGCCCGATGAGTCGGGCGAGGGCGGCGTGCCGGAAACGGTGGCGCCCGAGCAGACACTTGCGGAGCAGTTGGAAGAACTGCCGCATGACGAGCTTGTGCGGATCGTCGAAACCATGGAAGAGGATATGCGCAACGCTTCTGCCACCATGGACTTTGAGGAGGCGGCGCGCCTGCGCGATGCCGTCGTTCAGATTCGGGCGATGCTCGAGGGCGCGTCTGAGGACGAGACGATCGAGCGCTTACGTTCGCAGGCCCGCAAGGGTTCCACGTTCGCATCGGGCAGAAAACGCCAGGGTACACGGTTTAAGAAATAGCGAACAGGCCCCGAGTTCCCTGTGGAGCTCGGGGCCTGTGTCTTTTGCGCGCAGAAATTCGTGCGTTAGAGGTCCGCGATCAGGGCTTCGGCACAACGGATGCCGTCGGTGGCCGCGCTCATGATGCCGCCGGCATATCCAGCTCCCTCACCACAAGGGTAGAGGCCCGGGGTCGACACGGCATGGCACGTTCGGTCTCGGGTGACAGTGACCGGTGAGCTCGAACGAGTCTCCACGCCGGTAAGAACGGCATCGGGACGGTCGTAGCCTCGTAGCTTTTTTCCGAGTAGGGGAAGTCCCAGGCGGAGCGACTCGACGATATGCTGCGGCAGGGCTTCGTCAATTGTCGTCCAGGTCACACCGAGCGGATAGGTGGGCTTTACCTTTCCGGGCGCCTTGCTGGCGCGTCCTGCGAGGAAATCTCCGACGAGTTGTGCCGGTGCGTTCCAGTTGGAACCGCCCAGGCGATAGGCGGCCGCCTCGCAGGCGCGCTGGAGCTCGATGCCGGCGAGCGGGTCATCGTTGGGAAGGTCCTCAGGCGTGACGTTAACGAGCAGGGCGGCGTTTGCGTTGCGTCCGTCGCGGGCATTGAGGCTGGCGCCGTTGACGCACAGGTGGCCCTGCTCGGAAGAGGCGGCGACAACCTGCCCGCCGGGGCACATGCAAAACGAGAACACGCTGCGGCCGTTGGGAAGATGGGCGACGAGCTTGTAGGGGGCTGCTCCGAGGGCAGGATGTCCCGCCAAGGCTCCATATTGGGCTCGGTCGATGTCGCGCTGCGGATGCTCGATGCGAACGCCCATGGCAAAGGTCTTTTGTGCGAGGGCCACGTTGTGGTCCTTAAGGAGCTCAAAAATATCGCGAGCAGAATGCCCACAGGCGAGGATGAGGTGCTTTGTTTCGATTGGCTCGTAAGCGGCGTCTTGGGACGATTGGACATCGATACCGGTGATGGCGCCAGACGCGTCGGTGCGAATGTCGACGAGCTTCGTTCGATAACGGACGACACCTCCGAGCTGCTCGGTGCGCTGGGATATAGCGGTGACAACCTTGGGAAGGATGTCGGAGCCAATGTGCGGCTTGGCATCCCACAGAATATCGCGGGGCGCACCCGCCTCGACGAAGGTTTCGAGGATAAGGCGATGGGCGGGATTTTTGGTTCCCGTATTGAGCTTGCCGTCCGAGAAGGTCCCCGCGCCGCCCAGACCAAACTGAATATTGCTCTCGGGGTCGAGGATGCGCTCCTTTAGAAAGAGGTCGATCGCCTGCGAGCGGCGAAATGCCGGGTCGCCGCGCTCGATAAGCAAGGGCTTAAGACCTGCTTCGGCGAGCGTGAGCGCAGCGAAAAGGCCGGCGCATCCGGCGCCGACAACGACGGGGCGCTCTTTGGATGCGTCGGAAATGGGGGAGGGGAATGAAGGCTCATCGTCTTCTATCGCGCGTACGCGCGAGCGGTCACGCTCGGAAACGCTGTCGACCGCTTCTCGCTCGAGGTGGGGACTGGTCAGCTCAACACGAAAGCTCAGGATAAAATGGACGTCTCGTTTTTTGCGAGCGTCGATTGACTTGCGGTGGAGCTCGATGGACTTGATCTCGGAGTCTTTGCAACGTAGGACGCGCTTGGCGACTCGCTTGCCAACAATGAGGCAGGCATTTTCATCGCCGGCTTCATCGAGCGACGCGTTGACTTGGGTGATTTCAATCATCGAGGTCTCCTTAGAGGCAAGAAAGAGGCCGTCCGGTATCCCAGACGGCCCGAATGCGTTTTTGATTATAGACTGCGCGGCTACAGGCTGCTTGCAGCGCGAATGCCCGAGAGCCATGCCCACGCAAGGTTAAAGCCTCCGCAATCGGCGTCGATGTCGAGCGCTTCGCCGCAGACGTAAAGCGGGGTGTCGACAACGCTGCGCGCGCGTAGACTGGGTGTTGAGATGCTCTCGACAGATACGCCACCACGCGTGACCTGCGCCGAGCGCTCCTCGGCGGTTCCTTCGACGAGCAACTTAAAATGCTTGAGGATCGAGACCAGGTGGATGACATCGTTGGAGCCTGGATGGCACTGCTCGAACGCTGTGCAGACGACGCGGGAGAGTTGCGGGGCGAGCATGCCGTCGAGCCAACGGGGATCGCGGGGCGAAAAGCCGCCGAGCAGCTTAACGCGCCGGTTAAGCATATCGAGCAACTCGTCTTTAGAGAGGTCGGGGAAAACGTCGAGCAGGATCGTATCGCCGCGCTGGATACGACGGGAGAGGTTGAAGACAGCGACGCCCGAGATACCGAAGGTTCGAAACAGGACTTCACCGTCTTCGTGCCAGAGCTCATTATGATTGCGGGCGAGCGTCAAGCGGGCGCGGACGCGCAGGCCGTCCAACGTCTTGAGTGCCGCCCGATCGCCGACGACCGTTGCCGATACGGGGCAGAGGATGGGGCGCAGCGAAGTGAGGGGGAGGCTAAACGTATCGGCGATACCGGTGGGGTTGCCACCCGTGGCGATAATTACGGCATGTGCCTCCAGGGCCTCGTTCTTGCGAGGGACATCGGCGAGCGCTTTCCGAAGCGAGCGGAGCTCCGATTTTCGGTCGTCGTGCTTTTTTGCCTTGAGCGCCCGCGCTGGACGGTCTATTTGGAGTGTCCAGCCTTCGGAAGCTTTGTGCGCCGAGGCAACGTTGGCTCCGCAGATTAAGGTAATACCTAGGCGGTCGCAAACGTTGAGAAGCGCGTCGCGCACCGATTCTGCGCGAAGGGAGCGCGGGTATAGCCGGCCTTCCTCGGAGGTTGTCATGATGCCCAGCGAGGAGAAGAAACCCATAAGCTCTTGTTCGGGTTGGGGGCCCATGACAGATTCGACGAATGCGGGGTGGTTATACCGCTGAGGATCAATCGATTCGTTGGAGAGGTTGCAGCGGCCGTTACCGGTCGCAAGGAGCTTTAGGCCGCAGGCGACATCGCGCTCAACGATGCAGACGCTTTTGCCAGCACGTGCGGCCGTAATGGCGGCGGCGAGGCCTGAAGCCCCGCCGCCGATTAGCAGGACGTCATAGAAGGCGCTCGTGTTCACTTAGGCCTCGTCGGTCTCGTGCGGGGTAATAGCCTCGACGGCAGAGACTGCCTTGGGCAACATGCCATCGGGCAGCGCGGTCTCAACCTCGCCCTTATCGCAGGCCTCGGCGAGTGCCGGATTAATGGGAAGCGTGCCCAAGATGTCGAGGTTATAGCGCTCTGCGACCTCGGGGAGCTTGCTTTTGCCAAAGACCTCGATCTTCTTGCCGCAGTCGGGGCACTCGATATAGCTCATGTTCTCGACGATGCCCAGAATGGGGACGTTCATCTTCTCGGCCATGTTGACCGCCTTGGCGACGATCATCGAGACCAGGTCCTGCGGGCTCGTGACGATGACGATGCCGTCGACGGGCAGCGACTGGAAGACGGTGAGCGCGACGTCGCCTGTTCCCGGAGGCATGTCGACCAGCAGGTAGTCGATGGGGCCCCACGAGGTCTCGCTCCAGAACTGCCTAATGGCGCCTGCGATGACCGGACCGCGCCAAAGGACGGGGTCGGTCTCGTTTTGGAGCAGAAGGTTGGAGCTCATGACCTTGACGCCGTGCTCGGAGATTTCGGGCAGCATGAGGTTGCCAAGGGCATGGACGTGGCGTCCGCTCATGCCGAACATCTTGGGGATAGAGGGACCGGTGATGTCGGCATCGAGGACGCCGACCTTGTGGCCGTGACGGGCAAGCTCGGTGGCGATGGCACCGGTGACAAACGACTTGCCGACACCGCCCTTGCCGGAAAGCACGGCGATGACGCGTTTGACCTCGGACAGCGTGTTCTCCTCAAATTGCGACGGCGACGTTTGTCCGCCGGCGGCCTGTGCGTGCTCGCAACCCATGTATGACTCCTTTGTATATGTTGGGGCCGGAGCCCCGTGATGTGACACGAGCGTCATTGTACCCTCGTTTGCGAGCGGGAGTCATTTGCGATGCATTTGGGCCGAGCGTGCTTGCAATACGATGGGCCTAAGCGAATGGGCGGGCTTACTGAACTTTGCTGGCGAACTCGAGGTATTGCATGCGCTGCAGCTTGTCGATCGTCGAGGTGTATGGGCTGTCTTCAGATTCCAAGTTGTAGCGCAGCCCGTCGGCACCGAGATAGCCGGCGACATTGATGGTGGGCACATCTGACCTTGTTGCAAGCAGGGCCTTTTGATAGTCGGTGAGCGGGGCGCCGATCTTATTAAGGGTAATGGCTGCAATCTCGTTTGCCCCGACGGTGTCGTAGACGTTGAGCTCGGTATTGCCGGCGATTTCATAGTTAGCCCAGACGAAATAGGTTGACTGATAGACACGGAAAGCGTGGCTTGCCGTATCTTCCTGAGGGTACAGCTCGTCGTTGAGAGTCGTTGCGGCGCTCGGCTGATGGTCGCCAAAAAAGACAAGAACAACCGGTCTGCCGATATTGCGGAGCTCGTTGATAAAGTACTCGAGGTCCCGGTCGGATGCGTTGATGCAGGTGAGATAGGTGTTGAGCGCGCTATTGGCGCCCTCGCTGGCTCCCTCGACCCAATAGTTTGTCAGCTCTTCGGCGGGAACGGTGCCATAGTCGTAGCCGCCGTGATTTTGCATCGTGACGTCAAAGATGAACTGCGGCGCTTCGTCGGTTCTAAGCAGGTCGAGTATCTTGTCGTAGGTGGCGTAGTCGCATACGCCGGCATGGTAACAGGGCGCACCTTCGAAATCGCCGATTGAAAGAAAGTCTCCAAAGCCCAGCTGCTGATAGATCTTATCTCGATGGTAGTTGACGGGGTTTTGCGGGTGCATAGCGGTAGCGGTATACCCAAGCTCTTTAAGGTCCTTTGCCAGGCTGTTGACGCCATTCATCTGATACAGCTGATAGGGGATCTTGCCTAATCCGACAAAGGCCGTTGTCGCTCCGGTCAAAAATTCGAATTCGGAGTTTGCCGTTCCGCCACCGGTGACCGAAGCGAGCATGGTGCCGCGAACAAGTGTGTCGGGAAGCGAGTTGTAGAATGCGGGGCCGGTGTACCCGGCCGCCTGGAGCTGCTCAAAGCACGAAAGGTCGCTAAAACTCTCGTTCATGACGGCAACAATCGTCGGCTTGATTTCATTGAACTGGGCAACGGCCGCCGCGCGCTGCTCGCTCGAGCCATACGTGCTGTCGTAGGTGGCGGCGAGCTCCTGCTCGATGCTCTGCGCCTCATCGGGCGTATAGTCTTCGGGCTTCTCAATGGGCAACTCGTTGACCATTTCGGTGAACGAAGTGATAAAACCCTGAGACGCATACGTGGTGATGGGCTGCCAACGGTCAAATCCAAAATTCAGCGCCTGCTCCAAGTCGATGCTGGAAAAGCCCGAGAGCCCCACAACGGTCACTAGCAGAAAAGCGCAGAGGTTAGCGGCGATTGCGGGGAACACATGGGTGGGCGTACGGAGCTTTCTCGGTCGGATAAGCGAAAGAAGCCCCAGGGAAATCTCCAGCAGGGCTAGAGAGGTTACGATTCCGGCGGTAAAGGTAAACTCGTATCCCTCGCTCACTTCCATTGCGGTGCCAAGGGCCAAGATATCGCTTGGCAGGATGGCCTCACCTTTAAACGTTATGACGAAGTGCTCGGCAATGCCAAGGATGCAACAGGCGACGGGCACGAGGGCCATGACGCCTCCATGACGCTGTCCCAGCAAATAAAGGGAGAGCAGAACCGTCGCGAGCAGCCCGACGGAAAACCCGAATGAGTTGGCGGGAATGCGATAGAACGTTTCGTTACAGGCAATTTCGAGTGAAACGAACGAGAGCGCTGAAACAGCGGCGATGACAAGGATGTCACGGCAAATACAGGCAACCGTTCCCGTCGCAAGATCGGTTTGGTCGATAAGTCCCGAAACCAAGGGTTCGACAAGAAGTATGACGGCGGCAGCACCGAGCGCCGAATAAGAAAGGAGCCATAGGGAACTGTCCTCATTTACGAGCAATTGATTCGTAATCCATGCAGCTACCACGCCGAGCGGGATGAGGAGCGTCGCGCACCAAAAGACGCGGGCAATGGGCGGCTTTTCATTGTGTTTGATTGAAAAATACACGCGCACGACGACGGCGGCCACGATAAGGACGGCGATGAATATGGGCAGATTGGCCATGTCGCTCGAAGTGATTTCAAGGGGGATATCTTCGGTCATGGACGTTCCTCTGTTACAGCAAATTAAGTTCAGTATTAGATTACTGTAACCTTTCCACGGCATTTCGAGAAACAAAGCGCCCGATACGCAAAGCTAAAGGTCTGCGAATCTTGTATTACGAACATCTGTGCGCGTCGAGTGCGCTAAACTCATCGACAGTATGATTCGATGCAATAGGAGGCAAGGAGCTTCCATGTCTGATTCTTCTATCGTTATTCGCGGCGCTCGTGAGCACAACCTCCGTGATATCGATGTTTCCATTCCGCGCGACCAACTCGTGGTCATTACCGGTCTTTCTGGCTCGGGCAAGAGTTCGCTGGCATTTGACACTATCTATGCCGAGGGCCAGCGTCGATACGTCGAGAGTCTTTCGAGCTATGCGCGCCAGTTCTTGGGCCAGATGGACAAACCCGACTTGGATTCAATCGACGGCCTTTCGCCGGCGGTGTCGATCGACCAAAAGACGACGTCTAAAAACCCTCGCTCGACGGTTGGCACCGTAACCGAGATTTATGACTATCTGCGCCTGCTGTTCGCCCGTGTGGGCACTCCGCACTGTCCCGAATGCGGCCGCGTCATTGAGCGTCAGACGACCGACCAGGTTGCCGACAAGGTCTTGGCGGCGGGGGAGGGCCGTCGCGCGTTTGTGCTGGCACCGGTGGTGCGCGGGCGAAAAGGCGAGTACACCAAACTGTTTGAGGACCTTCGCGCCGAGGGCTTTAGCCGCGTGCGTGTCGACGGTGAAGTGCGCTCGCTCGACGATCCGATCGATCTGGACAAGAAGTTCAAGCACGATATCGAGGTCGTGGTCGATCGCATCGTGATCCGTGAGAACTCTCTGGGCCGTATCGCCGAGTCTGTTGAGCAGGCGACCGCGCTGGCTCACGGCAATGTAAACGTGTACATGCTGCCCGATCGTGATGCTCCCGAGGGGACCGAGGGCGAGCTGCTGGAGTATTCGTTGGCCTTGGCGTGCCCGGAGCATGGTCACTCCATTGACGATCTTCAGCCGCGTGATTTTTCGTTCAACGCTCCCTATGGCGCATGTCCTGAGTGCGACGGCCTGGGCTTTAAGAAAACCGTTGATGCCGAGGCGTTGATCGAGGACCCCTCGAAGTCCATTGCCGACGGAGTCTTTGGTAGCCTGTTTGGCAACTCGAACTACTATCCGCAGATTTTTGCTGCGGTCTGCAAACACTTTAAGGTGAGCACCGATACGCCGTGGGAGGACTTGCCCCCTCGCGTGCGTCGTGCATTCTTGGATGGCCTGGGCGATACGAAGATCTCGGTCGACTACCAAAAGCTCGACGGACGTCGCAGCCAGTGGGATACCAAGTTTTCGGGCGTTCGCAACATCCTGTACGAACGCTATACCGAGACGACGAACGAGAACACCAAGGCGCGCCTGGAGAAGTACATTCGCGAGGAGCCGTGCTCGAGCTGCCACGGCGCTCGTTTGCGCCCTGAGATGCTCGCCGTCACCGTGGGCGGCAAGTCCATTTACGAGGTTTGTTGCCTGTCGTGCCGTGAATCGCTCGAGTTTTTTGAGGGCCTGGAACTCACCGAGCGCCAACAGTTTATCGGCGGCCGTATCGTCAAGGAAATCCTGGAGCGCTTGCGTTTTCTGGTCGATGTTGGACTCGACTATCTGACGCTCGATCGTGCCTCGGCGACGCTTTCCGGTGGCGAGGCGCAGCGTATTCGCCTGGCAACGCAGATCGGCGCGGGTCTCATGGGCGTGCTCTATATTCTGGACGAGCCCTCGATCGGTCTTCATCAGCGTGACAACGAGCGCTTGATCAAGACGCTCGAGCGCCTGCGCGATATCGGCAATACCGTTATCGTCGTCGAACACGACGAGGATACAATCCGTGCCGCCGATTACGTGATCGACATGGGGCCCGGCGCCGGCGTCAACGGCGGACACGTAGTCGCGGCGGGAACGCCTGCCGATATCATGGCGTGTCCTGAGTCGATGACGGGCGCTTATCTGACCGGCAAACGAATGATCCGGGTGCCTGATGAACGGCGCAAGCCCGGTCGCGGCTGCCTTAAAATTACGGGCGCTCGAGCCAACAACCTCAAAAACGTTACTGCCAAAATCGAGTTTGGTACGCTTACGGTTGTTACCGGCGTGTCGGGATCGGGCAAGAGCTCCCTGGTTACCGATACCATTGCGCCTGCCCTTACGAATGCCATTCACCGTTCGACGCGCCCTGTGGGTCCATATAAGAAAATCGAGGGCATCGAGTGTATCGATAAGGTTATCGATATCGACCAGTCGCCGATTGGCCGCACGCCGCGTTCCAACCCTGCTACCTATATCGGCCTGTGGGATGATCTTCGCGCGCTGTTTGCGAGTACGCCGGAGTCGAAGGCGCGCGGCTACTCGCCGGGTCGTTTCTCCTTTAATGTGAGTGGCGGGCGCTGTGAGGCGTGCAAGGGCGACGGGCAGATCAAGATCGAGATGCACTTCCTTCCCGATATCTACGTTCCCTGCGAAGTTTGCGGCGGTAAACGCTACAACCGCGAGACACTCGAGGTCACCTACCGTGGCAAGACCATCTCGGACGTGCTCGACATGAGCGTCACCGAGGCGCTGGCCTTCTTTGGGAATATCCCGCAGATTAAGCGCAAGCTCCAGACGCTGTACGATGTAGGCTTGGGCTACGTGAGCCTGGGCCAGCCCGCCACGACGCTTTCGGGCGGCGAGGCGCAGCGTGTGAAACTCGCCAAGGAGCTTCATCGACGCCAGACGGGCAAGACGTTCTATATTTTGGACGAGCCGACGACCGGCCTTCATTTTGAGGACGTCCGCCAGCTGCTCGATGTGCTGCAGCGCTTGGTCGATGCGGGCAACACGGTGCTGGTGATTGAACACAACCTTGATGTCATCAAGGTTGCCGACCGCCTGATCGATATGGGTCCCGAGGGCGGTAACGGCGGCGGAACCGTCGTGGTTTCGGGCACACCGGAGCAGGTTGCGGACTGTCCGCAGAGTTATACGGGCAAGTTTTTGGCGCCGTTGCTCAGGCGTGACCGGGAGCGTCAGGCTCAACTTGATGCTCAATAAATAGGCGATTCAGTTTATGGGCGCCATCGACTCCTTGTGATTCGATGGCGCTTGCTGTGCCGAAGTGACGTATGCAGCCGAATTGGACATATACTTAATCCTTGCGTCCGAATGCGAGGGAAAGGATATGTCATGGCAAAGGCTGTAAAGACGCCAAAAACCAATGCGATGCGCGAGCTGGAAAGCGCCGGCATTTCCTATGTTCTACATACGTACGAAGACGATGGTGATGAGTCGGTGGGCCTGGGTGTCGCGATTTCGGAGCAGCTTGGCGAGGAGCCCGGTCAAGGATTTAAGACTTTGGTCTGCGTGACACCGTCCAACGACTATGTCGTGTGCTGTATCCCTGTTGCCGACGAGCTCGATCTAAAGTCCGCCGCGCGTGCCGCGGGGGAGAAGTCCTTGGCCATGATGCATGTGAAGGATTTGCTTGCGGCGACTGGCTACGTTCGCGGCGGCTGCAGCCCGGTCGGTATGAAAAAACGCTACCGGACGCTCATTGATGAGACATGTGTCCTTTGGGATACCATTTTTATTTCGGGAGGCAAGCGTGGTTATCAGCTCGAGCTTGCACCCGATGATTTAATTGCATTTTGCGGGGCGACGGTTGCCGCGATTACGAGAGAGGACTGAGCGATGCCGCAGGAAGAATTGAAGCGCGGAGCTCATTTTGCAAAAGAATCTGCGCCTCAGACACCCTCATCCGAAGCTTCTTCGTCGCGAGATGACACTGACGACATGGGCTCGTCGGACTACTCCACGGTTGGTCGTTCTGCTGGCCTCATGACCGTGCTGACCATCGTGTCGCGCGTCACCGGGTTTATCCGCACGTGGGCCATGGCGGCCGCCATCGGCATGTCGCTGCTCTCGTCCTCCTATCAGGTTGCCAACAACCTGCCCAACATGCTCTACGAGCTCGTGATGGGCGGCATGCTCGTTACGGCGTTTTTGCCGGTGTATATGGGCGTGAGGCGTGAGCAGGGCCGCGAGGCATCGAACGAGTATGTCGGCAACCTGCTCGGTATTCTGCTTCTGGTGCTGGGCGGCATCTCGCTGCTGGGCACCGTGTTTGCTCCCGGCTTTATTTGGAC
This sequence comes from uncultured Collinsella sp., assembly GCA_902469055.1. Classification (GTDB taxonomy): domain Bacteria; phylum Actinomycetota; class Coriobacteriia; order Coriobacteriales; family Coriobacteriaceae; genus Collinsella. The sequence continues at coordinate 27,595 of CABRBC010000016.1, read as the reverse complement.
GCAGTCGTTCCTTTCGGGTAATGGCGACAGCATGGATACCGCTGCGTTCATGTTCCGCTTCTTTGCTATCCAAATTCTGTTTTATGGTTTGGGCTCGGTGTTCTCGGGTGTTCTCAACGCACACCGCGACTACTTCTGGTCGACGTTTGCCCCGGTTCTCAACAATGTCATCGTCATCGCCAGCTTTATGGGCTTTGCTCCCGTGTCTGCACAATTTGGCGAGCGGGTCGGCATTATCTTGATCGCAGCCGGTACGACCCTCGGCGTCTTTGTCCAGATGGCCTGCCAGATTCCCGCGCTCGGCAAGCATGGCGTGCATCCTCATATCCATATCGACTTTAAGGACCCCGCGCTGCGACAGACGATTGCGCTTGGTATCCCGACGCTGCTCGCCACGGTGTGCATGTTTGTCTCGACTTCTATCACCAACGCTGCCGCGCTGGTGGTCCAGCCCGAGACGGGTCCTTCCGTCATCGCCTATGCGCGCCTGTGGTACACGCTGCCCTATGCGCTGATCGCCGCCTCGCTTTCGACGGCACTCTATACCGAACTCTCTCACGATGCGCAGGAGAAGGATTACGACAGCGTCCGCACGGGCATTTCGCGCGGTGTCGCCCAGATGCTCTTCTTCCTGATTCCGTTTGCGATGTACCTGATCGTCTTCGCCCGTCCGCTCAACATGATCTACTGCGCCGGCAAGTTCGATGAATCCGGTGTGGCGCTGGTGTCGGAGTTCCTTATCTATCTGGCACTTTCCCTGCCGCTCTACGGCGTGGTCGTGCTGATGCAGAAGAGCTTCTCGGCCCTGCTCGATATGAAACCTTATAGCCGCTATTGCCTGTACTCCGCTATCGGTCAGGCCGGTTCGGTGCTGCTGTTTGGCGTGGTATTGGGCTACGGTATGCCGGCAATTGCGCTTTCGTACGTCGTTGACTACGTGGTCTTGGTCGGATGCTCGCTGTGGTGGCTGCGCCGTCGTCTACATGGCCTTCAGGTCAAGTCTATCCTGCACGGCGGTTTCTTCGGCCTGTTGTTCGGTGGCTTGGGCGCTGCCACGGGCGCCGGCGTCATGTGGGCACTTGAGCACTTTGTCGGAATGCTTGGCAGCTCGATCCTCATTACCCTGGGCTACGTTTGTGTTGCAGGCGTCGTCTCGCTCGCCGTGACTTTTGGCCTTGCCTTCGTCTTTAAGATGCCCGAGGTCTCGGCGCTGCTTCGTCGCAAGTAGGTGCGTGTGGCAGGTCACGACAACATTCCAACACTTGCCGAACAGGTTTCGCGCGTTCCCACGCAACCCGGCTGCTACCTTTGGAAAGATGCCAAGGGCGATGTCATCTATGTGGGCAAGGCAAAAAACTTGCGCGCCCGTATGCGTCAATACGTGACGCTGCAGGATGAGCGTCAAAAGATCCCGCTCATGATGCAGCTGGTGGCGAGCTTCGACTATATCGTGGTGGAGACCGAGCACGAGGCTTTGGTGCTCGAGCGCAATCTGATTGGCCAGTACCATCCGTACTTTAACGTCGATCTCAAAGACGATAAAAGCTATCCCTTTATCGCCATTACCAAGAGCGACTTGTTTCCGGCTATTAAATACACGCGAGAGCGTCATAAACCGGGAACGCGCTATTTTGGCCCCTATACCGATAGCCGTGCGGCGCGTGAGACCATCGATACGCTACGCAAGGTTATTCCTATTTGCTCGGCATCCTGTGCGGAATGGCGCCGCTGCCGCCGCATCGTCGAATCTCATAAGGGCGAAGAAGACATCGTCAATATGATTTGCGCGCAAAACGGGCGTCCCTGCTTTGACTACCATGTCGGGCGCGGACCGGGCGCATGCGTCGGCGCGATTTCGCCTGCCGACTATGCCAAGAACGTCAAGCGTGTCGAACGTTTCTTGTCGGGCCATCGCAAGGATGTCGTCGACGAGCTTACGTCCGAGATGACGGAGGCAGCCGAGACGCTCGATTTTGAGCGTGCGGCGCGCGTCAAGCGTCGCCTGGAAGTCATTAGGGGCCTGGACGATCGCCAACAGGTCGTTTTTCCATCAAGCGTCGATATCGACGTCATCGGGTTCTATCGCGAGGAGACCATCTCTGCCGCTTGCGTCTTCGTCGTTCGCGAGGGCCGAACAGTTCGCACCTGCGAGTTCATTCTCGACAAGGGCCTTGATGTTGACGAGGAAGAGCTCCAGTCGGGCTTTCTTAAGCGCTATTACGACGAGACGGCTGATATTCCAGCTGAGGTCAACCTTTCCGTCGAGCTTGAGGATGCGGAGGCGCTGGGGGAATGGCTTGCGGGCAAGCGCGAGCGTTCCTGCCATCTCCATAGGCCGCAGCGTGGCGAAAAGCACCGTTTGCTCGATATGGCATCCAAAAATGCGCGCCATGCCCTCATGCGCTACATGATGCGAACGGGGTACGCTGACGACCGCACCAATCAGGCGCTCCTGGAGCTCGAAAGCGCGCTGGCGCTGCCAGCGCCGCCGATGCGTATCGAGTGCTTCGATATCTCGACGCTGCACGGAACCTTTACCGTCGCCTCGATGGTGGTGTTTACCAACGGACGCGCCGACAAGAGCCAGTACCGTCGTTTTAAAATTCAGGCCGAATTGGACGAGGCAAACGACTTCGTGTCGATGTCCGAGGTTTTGGGACGACGCTATGCTCCCGAGCGCATGGCCGACGAGCGCTTTGGATCGCGCCCCGATTTGCTCGTTGTCGATGGCGGTAAGCCGCAATTGACCGCTGCGATCAAGCAACTTGAGGCTCTTGGGCTCGATATACCAGTTTGTGGCTTGGCAAAGGCCGATGAGGAGGTTTTCGTGCCGTGGGACGAGACTCCAGTCGTGCTTCCGACCGGGTCCGCGTCGCTCTATCTAATCAAACAGGTGCGCGATGAATCGCACCGTTTTGCCATCACGTTCCATCGCGAATTGCGCGATAAAGCCATGACGGTTTCGGTACTCGATGACGTTCCAGGCGTGGGACCCACCAGAAAACGTGCCCTTATGCGCCATTTTGGCTCGATGAAGCGTTTGCGCGCGGCGAGCGAGCAAGAGATCGCGGAAGTTCGTGGCATGCCTGCTGATGTTGCCAAGGCGGTCCACGAGGCGCTCGTTGCATGGAATGCCGAGCGCGCCGAGGCGGCGGCTGGCCATTCTGATAGCTAAACACGAGCCTAAACAACTGATATACATGATTGCGCGATTTTCAACCATTTATTTCGCCATGATTGCCTGCTGGTTTCGGGTTTTATTAACGCTAAAACGTTTGACTAACCCAAGCGAAAACCCTGCTATCCTGCGGGTTGACGATGACTGATATCTCACCTTGCCGATACATACTGTCTTGCGAATCGTTTGTCAACGAATTCGGTGAACGGTAGTAAATACCGTTCAAGCGTATGTATGTATCGGTCGCCGAGCGCGGCACCTCAGTTGGGTTCGTCGGTAGGTAAGGTATATATCGTCCGCAAGTTGCGCGGGGGCACGTCTAGGTGCTCCCGAGTAAGATTCTCTATTGATAGGAGAAGACATGGCCATCATCAACAAGGGTATGTCCAGGCGTTCGTTCCTCGGCCTCACCGGCAGCGTCGCTGCTGTCGCCGGCCTTGGTCTCACCGGCTGCGGTGGCAGCTCTAGCGACGAGGGTTCCGCTTCCGGTTCCACCGATTCCGCCAACCGTGGCGGCGGCGTGATCACCGCTGGTTCCGCTTACGCTCCGTCCAGCTTCGATCCCGCCAGCACCGGCTCCGCTGTGGGCCTGGGTGCTAACTGGCACGTCGTCGAGGGCCTCTACGGCATCGATTACCATGACTACAGCACCTTCAACGAGCTCGCCACCGACGATCCCAAGTCTGTGGACGACACCACTTTCGAGGTCACCATCCGCAAGGGCGCCAAGTTCTCCGATGGCACCGAGGTCACCGCTGACGATGTCGTTGCCTCCTACACCGCTTGCGCCGCTTCCGCTACCTACGCTCCGTTCTTCCAGCCCTTCGAGTCCATCGAGGCCAAGGACGCCAGCACCGTGACGATCAAGACCAAGGTCCCCAACTTCTCCCTGCTCAAGGATCGTCTGGCCATCGTCCGCGTTACCCCGGCCACCCAGACCGAGGAGGATCGCGCCAAGCAGCCGATCGGCTCCGGCCCCTGGATGTACGACTCTATCTCCGATACCGAGATCACCCTGGTTCCCAACCCCGAGTACAACGGTGAGTATGCTGCCGAGGATAAGAAGATCCAGTACAGCATCCTGACCGACCCCACCGCTCGCGTTACCGCTCAGCAGGAGGGCTCCACGCTCGTTATGGAGCTCGTTACCGCTGACGCCGTCGACCAGCTCGAGAGCGCCGGCTGCAAGATCGATAACGTTCAGGGTTTCGGCACCCGCTTCATCATGTTCAACGTCGCCAAGGAGCCTTGGAACAACGTCAAGGTCCGTCAGGCTGTCATGTATGCGCTCGACACCGAGAAGATGGTCAGCAACACCTTCGCCGGCCTTGCCACCGCTGCCAGCTGCTACCTGCCCAAGAGCTTCACCAACTATCATGAGGCTTCCACGGTGTACAAGACCGATGCCAAGAAGGCTAAGAAGCTCATCGAGGAGTCTGGCATCACCCCGGGTGCCATCACCCTGCGCACCACCGATAACGAGCAGATTAAGGGTATGGCCGCCCAGGTCAAGAACGACCTCGACGCTCTCGGCTTCGATGTGACCATCCAGACCGATACCTCGCCGGCCACCTACGCTGCCATCGACGGCGGCGAGGCCTACGATATCCTCCTTGCCCCTGGCGATCCTTCTTGCTTCGGCGCCGACCCCGACCTGCTGCTCAACTGGTGGTACGGCGACAACGTCTGGATGCAGACCCGTTGCCCGTGGAAGGAGTCCGCTGAGTGGCAGAAGCTCCACGGTCTCATGGACGAGGCTCTTGCCGCTGAGGGCGATGAGCAGCAGAAGAAGTGGAACGAGTGCTTCGACATCATTGCCGACAACGCCGTTCTGTACCCTGTTGTTCACGTCAAGACCGTCTCCGCTTTCTGGGACGATCCGTCCACTGCGCCCAACGGCGAGGCCCTCGATGGCTTCAAGGGCATCGGCACGACGAGCATGTCCTTCAGGGGCGTTGCGACCGTCAAGGCGTAAGACTCGCTTGAGTCTGTATGCAGGATGTCGGCCGTTGGGACCGTATCCTCATAGTTGAAACAAAGACCCGGGCGGCAACGATGTCGCTCGGGTCTTGTAATGAGTATCCGTACTCATATACCAGTTGGTCCTACCGACAAAAGAAAGGGGAGAGAACGTGAACAACTTGCTACGTTTGATTGGAAGGCGTCTTGTGGCGCTGCCGATCATGGCATTGGGCGTCACCGTCCTGGTGTTCTTCCTTATGTCGTTCTCCAAGACCGACCCCGCCTACACGGCGTTGGGTGACGGTGCCTCGCCCGAGGCGGTTGCCGAGTACCATGAGAAGTATGGTCTGGACGACCCCTGGCCCGTGCGCTACGTGCGCTATATGGGCGATCTGATCCATGGCGACATGGGCACCTATGGTGCTGCTCGCAACTCCGTTGCCAAGCGCATCTCCACGGCCCTGCCCGTCACGATGCAGCTGACCTTTATCGGTCTTGCTATCGGTGCGGTCGTTTCGTTTTTGCTCGGCGTCATCGCGGCACTGTATCGCGACAAATGGCCGGACCAAGTGATCCGCGTCTTTTCCATCGCCGGCTTGGCAACCCCGTCGTTCTGGCTTGCCGTTCTGTTGATCCTGCTGTTCTCTTCCTACCTTAAGGTGCTCCCGGCATCGGGTGCTCTGCCTCACTTCACCACGAATCCGGTTGGCTATCTGGGACGTATGATCATGCCCGCTATCGCCTTGGCATTTCCGCTGACGGGCCAGATGACTCGTATCGTGCGTACCGCCATGGTCGAGGAGCTCGACAAGGATTATGTCCGTATGGCTCGCGGCGCCGGCGTTCCCGAGAAGGTCGTCGTCGGTATCAACGTTCTTCGCAATGCGCTGATCACCCCGGTCACCACCCTCGGTCTTAAGATCGGTTACCTCATGGGCGGTGCCGTCGTCATCGAGGTTATCTTCAACCTCCCCGGCATGGGCACCGCGATTCTGCAGGGCGTTCAGGGCAACGAGGCGAACCTGGTTCAGGGCGTCGTCATCGTCGTTGCTCTTGCCTTCATCATCATCAACATCGTGGTTGACATGCTCTACCTGCTCATCAACCCGCGCATCAGGACGGTGTAGATTATGGTAAAGATTCGAGAGAAGCAAACCGAGCAGCTCGAGAAGGCTGCCTCCAAGGGGCTCAAGCTCGGTGGCTGGAAGAAGATGACGCTGTCTTCTAAGATTGCAGCCGTCGTGCTGGTGCTGGTCGCCCTGACTGCGATTCTGGCGCCCCTTCTTGCCCCCTATAGCCCGGTCGAGATCTTTACGGCTCGCCAGGCTCCCGGCAACGGATTTATTTTCGGTACCGACGATAAGGGTCGCGACATTCTGTCGCGTATGCTCTACGGTGGTCGTTACTCGCTGATTATCGGCTTTGGCGCCACTGCCATGGCTCTGGTCTGCGGCTCGGTCGTAGGCGCCCTTGCAGCGGTTTCGCGCAAGGCCGTCTCCGAGACGATCATGCGTATCTTGGACATCATCATGTCCATCCCGGGCATCGCCCTCGCGGCCGTCTTCGTCTCCATCCTGGGCAACTCCGTGCCGTCGATCATCTTCGCCATTGGCTTTATGTACACTCCGCAGATTGCCCGTATCGTGCGCGCCAACATCGTGTCCGAGTACGGCGAGGACTATGTCCGCGCGGTCATCGTTTCCGGCGCCAAGGCTCCGTGGATTTTGATCAAGCATGTTCTGCGTAACTGCATCGCCCCGATCATGGTTTTCACCGTTACCCTGGTCGCCGACGCCATCATCTTCGAGGCCTCGCTGACCTTCATCGGCGCTGGTATTCAGGAGCCCACCGCTACCTGGGGCAACATCCTCGCCGACGCCCGCGGCGGCGTGCTCGCCGGCCGTTGGTGGCAGGCGCTGTTCCCGGGCCTGGCCATCATGATCACCTGCCTGGCGCTCAACATCCTCTCCGAGGGCATTACCGACGCCATGGCCGCTGCTCCCTCCGCCGCCCTGGATCCGACCGATTCCTCCAAGCGTCGCGAGGCCGACCTGCTGGTCTCCGACCCCGTTCGCGCCTACAAGGAGCAGGCCCAGTCCCTCTCCGCTCGCCTTGGCGCCCTGCGCGATGTCGAGCTCAAGCGTGACGATCGCCATGTGCCCGACGAGTCTGTCGAACCGATTCTCTCGGTCCGTGACTTCTGCATTCAGTTTGAGCATCACGGTGATATCAACGTCGTCGACCATGTCAACTTTGACGTCCGTCCTGGTCAGACCATGGGCCTGGTGGGCGAGTCCGGTTGCGGTAAGTCCATCACCACGCTGGCCATCATGGGCCTGACCGATGAGGACGAGCACCTTTCCGGCGAGGTCCTCTGGGAGGGCCGTGACCTGCTCAAGATGAGCAAGAAGGAGTGGTTCGGCCTGCGTGGTACCGATATCGCTATGGTCTATCAGGACGCCCTGTCCTCGCTCAACCCCTCCATGCTCATCTCTGCCCAGATGAAGCAGCTCACCAAGCGCGGCGGAACCCGCAGCGCCGAGGAGCTCCTGGAGCTCGTCGGCCTCGATCCCAAGCGCACGCTCGAGAGCTATCCGCACGAGCTTTCCGGCGGCCAGCGTCAGCGTGTCCTGATCGCTATGGCCCTTACCCGCGACCCCAAGCTGGTCATCTGTGACGAGCCCACGACCGCTCTGGACGTTACCGTCCAGAAGCAGGTCATCAAGCTGCTCAACGATCTTCAGGCCAAGCTCGGCTTTGCCATGATCTTCGTTTCGCATGACCTGGCTCTGGTCGCCGAGGTCGCCCATAACATCACGGTTATGTACGCTGGCCAGGTTATCGAGCAGGCGCCCACCAAGGAGCTGCTCACTAACCCGATCCACGAGTACACCCGCGGTCTTCTGGGTTCCGTTCTGTCCATCGAGAGCGGTTCGGGCCGCCTGCACCAGGTGCCCGGCGCCGTTCCGAGCCCGCGCGATTTCCCCAAGGGCGATCGCTTCGCGCCCCGCTCGAGCCACCCGCGTATTGGCCTGGACACCCGTCCGGTCTTCAAGCGCGTGCCCGGCACCGAGCACTTCTATTCCGAGCTCCCCGACGAGGTGCTCAAGGCAAATGGTTTGACCCCTCACGCGGAGGTGATGTAGATGAGCGAGACCGCAGTAAACGGCGTCGAGCCGATCATCTTCCTTGATGACGTCCACGTCACCTTTAGGACCCGTACCGGCTCGATTCTGCACCCCAACCTGGTTCACGCCGTCCAGGGTGTAACGATTAAGCTCATGCCCGGTCAGACGATTGGCATCGTCGGCGAGTCCGGTTGCGGCAAGTCCACCACCGCCAACGTCATGTGCGGCCTGCAGGCCCCCACGAGCGGCAAGGTCTACTTTAAGGGCAAGGACGTTACCAAACGTACCGCCGAGGACCGTCGCCACATGGGTCGCGTTATCTCGGTCGTGTTCCAGAACCCGGCCACGGCACTCAACCCCCGCATGGTCGTTCGCGAGCAGCTGCTCGACCCCATGCGCGTCCACAACCTGGGTACCGAGGCCGAGCAGGAGAAGCGCGTCAAGGAACTCTTGGAGCTCACCGGTCTGCCCAGCTCCGCTGCCGAGGTTCTTCCCGGCCAGCTTTCGGGCGGCCAGCGCCAGCGCGTCGCAATTGCCCGTGCCCTGTCGCTGAACCCCGATGCCATCATCGCCGACGAGCCCACCTCGGCTCTGGACGTTTCGGTCCGCGCGCAGATTCTGAACCTGCTGACCGACCTTAAGAAGGAGCTCGGCCTGGCCATGGTGTTCATCAGCCATGACATCCAGACGGTCCGTTATATCTCTGACGACATCATCGTTATGAATGGCGGCAAGATCGTCGAGCAGGGCGAGGCCAAGCAGGTCTTCCAGCACCCCCAGGACCCCTACACCAAGATGCTGCTCGGCGCTGCGCCGTCGCTGCTGCACCCCAAGCTCGGCGAGTAGCCTCGCTTTCCCTCCCGTGCGCCCGGTTCCCTTGCCGGGCGCACCTCCGTTGCGATTTCGAAAGGTTGGGTTCACGAGCCATGCCAAGTGCTCAGGAGCTACAACATCAATTTGGTGAATATCGAGGCGCCATGCCCCGTCCATCAGATTTCGATCTCTTTTGGAAGGATCGCATGGCCGAGGCCGACGCCGTCGGGCTTGACTATGCGATCGAGACGGCATCGGTCAACGATGCCGCGACCTGCCAGCTTTTCGACCTCTGGTATACCGGCATGTGTGGCGCTCGCCTGCATGCCAAGTACCTTAAGCCCGTCTCGGACGAGCCCGTGCCATTGGTGCTTCAGTTCCATGGGTATCCGGGTGCAAGCCGCAGCTGGTTTGAGCAGGCGTCGTTTGCGGGCATGGGCATGGCACTCATCGCCCTCGACTGCCCCGGCCAAGGAGGTCCCTCCGAGGACATTGGTGGATTTGAGGGCACAACGGTTGCCGGGCATATCGTCGCCGGTATCGACGGCGACCCTGCCAACCTCTACTATGTCCGCTTACACCAAGATATTCGAATCCTGTGCCGCATCGTTCGCGAGCTCGAGGGCATCGATCTTGCCCGTGTGTTTGTGAACGGCGCGTCTCAGGGCGGCGGTTTGGGCATTGCGACCTGTGCACTTAACAGCGAGCTTATCAATCGCGCCGCCATCCTCTATCCCTTCCTGTCAGATTTTCGCCTGGTCTGGGATTTGGATGCCGATGACATTGCCTACGAGGGCCTGCGCTATTGGTCTCGCTGGTTTGACGAGGACTCGACTCGTATTGACGAAGCCTATGCCAAGCTGGCGTACTTCGATTCCAAGAACTTTGCCCCTATGGTCAAATGCCCCGTGCTGTTTGGCACCGGCACAGCCGATATCGTCTGTCCGCCAGCGACGCAGTTTGCGGTCTATAACAACCTGACCTGCGAAAAGCGTCATGAGTTCTTTGAAGGCTTTGGCCACGAGGAGATTCAGGATTTTGACGATTTGATCATTCCGTTTTTCTGCAAGGGAGGGGAGGCTCATGTCTAAGTGCGAGAGCAATGTTGACGAGCTGATTGTCCCCGGGCTTGTGGGAATTCCTGGAACGGTTTCGTCAAGGCTCGCAGAATATCGGGACTGGCGCGGTGATGTCCAGGCAGATGTTTCTGATTTAGAGACATGCGCTTCGAATCTTGAGATTCAAGGCCTGGCCATTACGGCGATTGACTTTGTTAACCCCTGCGCCCGTTACTCGGAGGTCTCCTTTGAGCTCGGTGACGATGCGATTCACGCTCGTTTGATCGAGCCTGTCGGTCGTGCCCGAGTATCTGAGCGCGTGCCGTTGTGCCTGATGTTCCACGACATCGATCGGCCTGTGCGCGGCTGGCATCACATGACGAGATTTGCCGCCATGGGGTATGCCGTCCTCGCGCTGGATGACGATGTTGCTGGTGCGGACGACCTGCAGCGGGGGATTTCTTCGCCCACTTTTGTCGAGCGCGTCCGTTGGGGTTGCGCGCTGGCGAAGGTGGCGCGCAATCTTGATGGCATGGACCCCGACCGCATCTTTGCATGGGGCGAGGGTCTTGGCGGCGGAGTCGCGCTGGCGGTTTCTGCTCTGGACGAGCGGGGTCTCGCCTGCACGGCGGTTGCCAATCCAATTCCCGGTGGCCTTGAGGCGCTGTCGTCTCGGGTGCGCGGATCGGTTCTCATGGGCACATCGCTTATGGATGCCGCGAGCGACCCCAAGGGCCAGTTTGCCGTATTCAACGGTCTTGAGTGTGACCGGAGGCATATCATCTATGCCAAATACGCTCACGAGCGCATCAATGCGTTCGAAAACGAAGTCGTCGACTTCTTTAACCAAACGTTCTACCCGTGTTCTTTGGCCTAGACGGCCTGGACACTGCCAACAAGAGTGGGCGGCATAGGGCTGCCCGCCAGACAACTAAGGAGATTCTTGTGGCAACTCAGAAATTCACCGGCGTTATCCCTCCCGTCGTTGTTCCCGATACCGAAGACCACCAGCTCGATGTTGCCTCCTTTGAGCGCAGCATCAACCGCATGATCGATGCCGGCGTCGATGGCTTGTTCTTCCTGGGCTCCTCGGGCGAGGTCGTCTTCTCCACCGACGAGCGTCGCCGTCAGATCATCGCCGAGGCCGTCCGTATCGTCGACCACCGCGTTCCCGTTCTGGTCGGCATCATCGACACCGAGACCGAGCGCATGATCGAGCACGGTAAGGTCGCTCAGGAGCTGGGCGCCGATGCGCTTGTCGCCACCTGCCCGTTCTATGCCCTGCAGGGCATGACCGAGGTCGAGGAGCACTTCCGCATCCTGCATGAGGAACTCGACCTGCCCATCTTTGCCTATGACATTCCCGTCTGCGTTCACACCAAGCTCCCCTGGAAGCTCCTTGCCAAGCTCGGCGCCGAGGGCGTCCTTGCTGGCGTTAAGGATTCCTCCGGTGATGACATCTCGTTCCGCTACCTCGTTCAGGAGAACGAGAAGAACGGCCATCCGATGAGCATTCTCACCGGTCACGAGGTTGTTGTCGACGGCGCCTATCTCGGTGGCGCCGACGGTTCCGTCCCGGGTCTCGCCAACGTTGAGCCCGAGGGCTACGTGCGTCAGTGGAAGGCCGCTCAGGCTGGTGACTGGGCTACCGTCAAGGCCGAGCAGGATCGCCTCAATGAGATTTCGCACATCTGGGATGTCACCTCGGGTGTCCAGGGCTATGCCGGTGGCGTCGGCGCCTTCAAGACCGCTATGAACCTCATGGGCATCTTCGACAGCCCGACCATGCCGCGCCCGGTGAAGGCCATGACCGGCGAGAATGTCGAGGCGATTAGGAAGGTCCTCCAGGACAACGGTCTCCTGTAAAGCTTCCCCGGGCACCCGATCTTGGGGCTCAAGCGGTCGAGCGTGACCCATTAGGTCAACGCCCGACCGCTTTCACCCCAACCTCGGGCACTCGGGAAACCTTTACCAAGCTGCGGCGATAACGCCGCTTTCATTTCCTGTAGCTGTTTTTTATCTCCTAAGGAGAGCGACATGGAGAACAAGTACGTCTGCTCTGTCGATATCGGCGGAACTAAGATCGCGACTGCCATCATGGAGTACCCGGCTGACGGCAGCGTGCCCCATCCCGTTTTTGAGGCCGAGGTTCTCACCGAGGCCCAAGAGGGCGGCGAGGCCGTCTTCCAGCGTATCGAGGCGTCCATCAAGGCTGCTCTCGAGGCGAATCCCGATGTCGAGGTCCTTGGCGTCGGCATTGGTGCCGCCGGCGTCGTCGATCCCAAGACGGGCGCCATCGCGTATGCCAACGAGATCATGCCCGGCTGGTCCGGCGTCCAGTTGGGGCCGCGTCTGCGCGAGGACCTCGGTCTTCCCGTTGCCGTTGTAGGCGACGTGCAGGCTCATGCTCTGGGCGAGGCCCACTGGGGCGTCGGCAAGGGCAAGTTTTCCGTCTTGTGTCTTGGCATCGGTACGGGCATCGGCGGCGCATATGTCGAGAACGGCCGCGTGATGCAAGGCTTCCATGGTGCTGCTGGCCATATGGGCCACATAGAGTGCTCGGCTGCCGCCGGCATTCCCTGCGCTTGCGGGCGTTCTGGCCATCTGGAGTCGGTTGCTTCGGGCACTTCCATTGGTCGAATGTACGATGAGCGTTTTGGCCGCGTCGACCCCAGCCGTCCTTCGGTCGGTCGCGATGTGAACGACCTGTGCCGCGCGGGCGACGCAAAGGCGACCGAGGTCATCCATGACGCCGGCTTTGCGCTGGGTGCCAGCTTGGGCTCGCTCGCTAACATCCTGGACCCCGAGGTCATCGTGCTTTCGGGTGGCGTGATTCACCAAGGTCCCGATTGGCGTTCACAGACGTGGAAGGATTCGGTGCACGAGGGCTATGCCAGCCAGGCGCTCGATCCGCTTCAGGACACGCCGATCCTCATCGGTTCTCTGGAGGGCGATGCTCCGCTCATCGGTGCCGCCGAACACCTTCTTGCATCGTTGAAGTAAACATAACTACCAAGTGCGCCTTCTGAGGTGCCGCAGATTGACGTGAAAGAGGAGCGAAGCGTACTTCGGTACGCGAGCAACGGTTTGAACGTCAAGGTGCGGTGTCTCAGAAGGCTGTTTTGAGAAAGGTTGAGTCGAACATGACCGTCGATCCTTTGATTCAATCCCTGAAGGGTAAACTCGTCGTGAGCGTTCAGGCGTATATGGGCGAGCCGCTTCGTACGCCCGAGACCATGGCTCAAATGTCTCGCGCTTGCGAGCTCGGCGGCGCCGCCGCCATTCGCTGCCAGGGCCTTGCCGACATTGCCGCCATTAAGGGTCGCTGTGAGGTTCCCGTCATCGGCCTGTGGAAGGATGGGCACGAGGGCGTTTACATCACGCCGACGCTGCGCCACGCTCGCGCCTGCGTTGCTGCGGGTGCCGATATCGTGGCGATCGACGCCACCGATCGTCCGCGTCCCGATGGCAAGACCGTCGAAGATACTTTCCGTCCGCTGCACGAGGAGGGCGTGCTCCTGATGGCCGACTGTGCCACCATCGAGGATATTCGTCGTGCTGTCGACATGGGCTTCGACCTGGTGTCCACCACGCTGTCTCATGGTGTTGCCGCCATCGACTGCACCATGGCCGATGGCCCCGATCTGCCGCTCCTGCGTCAGGCGACCGAGGAATTCCCCGGCCTTCCCATCATTTGCGAGGGTCGCGTGCATACGCCCGAGGAGGCTCGCGCCGCGATCGATGCTGGCGCCTGGGCCGTTGTCGTCGGCACCGCCATCACGCACCCCACGAGTATTACGAGTTGGTTCAAGGCTGCGCTTGAGGCGTAAGACAGGCCTCGTATCCGCTCGGGGCGGTATACTCAATATAGGCAATTGACCGCGCGGGATCCGGGTTGCTGGGTCCCGCGCTTGTTTTCGGGAGGCAACACATGCAAAAGGGAGATGCCATGGATGCGGCGGAGCGCTCGGAGCGCATCCCCGATATCGTCATCATCACCGGAATGTCCGGATCAGGCCGCACACAGGCCATGCACGTGTTCGAGGACATGGGCTATTTTTGCATCGATAACCTGCCTCCGCGTCTCATCGCCCAGCTTGCCGAGCTCGTCGGCATCAATACGGGCGTGGGCAGGCATCTCGCCGTCACCTGCGATTTGCGTAGCCAGGGACTGTTTGACGAGTTGCTCGATGCGGTCGCCGCTCTCGAAGAGCGCGAGATGAGCTGCGACATCGTGTTCCTGGAGGCTTCTGACGAGGTGCTGATTCGTCGCTACAGCGAAAATCGCCGCCGTCATCCCATTGCCAAGCCGGGGGAGACTACGGCCGATGCCATTCAGCGCGAGCGCCTTCAGCTGCAGGGCGTGCGCGACCGAGCCGATATGATTATCGACACGAGCCGTCTGCGCACCTCTGCGCTGCGCAACAAGCTGCGTATGGCATTTTCCGAGCTGTCCGACCAGCAGCTTATGGATGTCCACGTGTTCTCGTTTGGCTTTAAGCACGGCATGCCCGTCGAAGCGGATATTATGATCGACGTCCGCTTCCTGCCCAATCCGTTCTACGATCCCGAGATGCGCACGATGACCGGTCTCGATAAAAAGGTCTCCGATTTTGTTCTGGACCATCCCAAGACGCAGGAGTTTTGGAAGGCTTGGACACAGCTGCTCGATACGGTCATGCCCGGTTATATCGCGGAGGGTAAGCCGCAGCTTTCTATCGCCATCGGCTGCACGGGCGGCCAGCACCGCAGCGTTGCCATTGCCGAGGCCACGGCCCGTTACCTGGAAGGCGCTCAGTATCATGTGAGCATCTCCCACCGCGACCTGTCACGCGCCAACACGAAGGCATAGGCCTGCATGTCGTTTACCGCTGAGGTGCGCGACGAGCTTGCGCGCTGCGAACCCGAATGTGAATACTGCGACTTGTCGACGCTTGCCGCCCTCACGCGCGTGAGCGGTACGCTCTCGCTTACCGGCTCTGGGCGGTATCGTTTGACGGTTGCGACTGAGACGGGAGCCGTCGCGCGCACGATGATCACGCTGACGCATCGTATCCTTAAGCTCAAAACGGAGTTCACCGTCCGTAAATCTGTATTGCATAAGGTTCGAAACTACCTCATCACCTTGCCTGATCAGCCAGACCTGGATAAGGCCTTGGTTCTGCTGGGTATCCTCGAACGTAGGGGAGGACTTGTCGCCGGCGTACCCCGACATATCGTTGCCCGTCCTTGCTGTAGACTTGCCTATATCCGCGGCGCGCTCATCGCGGGCGGCTTCGTGGCCGATCCACGCGGCGATTTTCATTTGGAGATCGCTGTGCAGGGCGAGCAATATGCCAAGGGGCTTTGCGATCTGTTGGAGCAGATTGGGGTCTATGCTCGTGTTAATGCACGGCGGGGGTCATATGCCGTGTACATTAAGAGCGCCGAGGAAATCGAGCATCTATTAAAGCTGATTGGCGCCAAGCGCAGCGTTGCCGAGATTGAGGAGGCGCGCGCGGTCAAGTTGGTTAAGAACGATGTGAACCGTCGCGTGAACGCCGAGCTCGCCAACCAGACCAGAAGCGCCGGTGCCGCCCAACATCAGCTTGCGCTTATCGATGAGCTCGAGCAGCGTGGCCTTCGCGATGCGCTTCCGGATGCCTTGGCGGTCTTTTGCGACCTGCGCGAGCGCTATCCCGATCTGTCGCTGCGTGATTTGGGGGAGATGGCTGACCCTCCCTTGTCGAAGTCAGCCCTCTACCATCGTGTTTTACGGCTTGAAAAGCTCATTGAAGCAAACAGGTAGTTTAAAGTATCGACTTATATATGGATTTAGCTGCTATTTTATTCTTTAAAACGTTTTAACCCAAATTTGATTTTCAATTTCGGGCATTCTCGTGAAATTCAAGTCAAAAAAAAGGTATATTAGGCGAGTGGTTAGTTTGTGGGCCTCAACGGCAGGCGCTGTAGCTTGCGGGGGCCTTACGAAAGGAGACACAATGGCAGTAAAGGTTGCTATTAACGGCTTCGGTCGCATCGGTCGTCTGGCTTTCCGTCAGATGTTCGGTCATGAGGGCTCCGAGATCGTCGCTATCAACGACCTCACCTCTCCCGACATGCTCGCTTACCTGCTGAAGTACGACTCCACGCAGGGCAACTACGCTCGCGATCACGAGGTCGTCGCTGGCGAGGATTCCATCACCGTTGACGGCAAGGAGATCAAGATCTACAAGGAGGCCGACGCCAACAACCTGCCTTGGGGCGACCTCGACGTCGACGTTGTTCTCGAGTGCACCGGCTTCTACACCAGCAAGGCTAAGGCTCAGGCCCACATCAACGCTGGCGCCAAGAAGGTCGTCATTTCCGCTCCGGCCGGCAGCGATCTGCCCACCATCGTGTACAACGTCAACCATGAGACGCTGACCGCTGAGGACAACATCATCTCCGCTGCTTCCTGCACCACCAACTGCCTCGCCCCGATGGCCAAGGGTCTGAACGACTTCGCTCCCATCGTGTCCGGCATCATGACCACCATTCACGCCTGGACTGGCGACCAGATGCCGCTCGACGGCCCGCAGCGCAAGGGCAACAAGCGTCGTAGCCGCGCCTGCGCCGTCAACATCGTCCCCAACACCACCGGTGCTGCCAAGGCTATCGGCTTGGTTCTCCCCGAGCTCAACGGTAAGCTCATCGGTGCCGCCCAGCGCGTCCCGACGCCGACCGGCTCCATCACCAACCTCTACGCTGTCGTTGACAAGAAGGTCACCGTCGACGAGGTCAACGCTGCTATGAAGGCCTACGCTGCCACCATCTCCGAGACCTTCGGTTACAACGAGGACGACATCGTCTCCACCGACATCATCGGCGAGACCCACGGCTCCATCTTCGACGCCACTCAGACCATGTGCTCTGACCTCGGCAACGGCCAGACCCTCGTTCAGGTCACCTCTTGGTACGACAACGAGAACTCCTACACCTCTCAGATGGTCCGCACCATCAAGTACTTCGAGAAGTTCGTTGCTTAATTTAGCTTTTAGCGAATAGCTCGTTGAGCGTCTAAAGAAGGGCGCGGCCTTATAGGGCTTACACCCTAGGGTCGCGCCCTTTTTATAAGAAATCGTCTGCCGTAATGGGAGGCAGACACGTACGAAAGGTAGAAGCAAACATGGCCTTTACCAAGAAGACCGTCCGCGACATCGATGTCGACGGAAAGCGCGTTCTCGTCCGCGTTGACTTCAACGTGCCTATCAAGGATGGCGTCGTTGGCGACACCACCCGTATCAAGGCTGCCCTGCCCACCATCAACTACCTCGTTGAGCACAACGCTCGCGTCATCCTCATGAGCCACCTCGGCCGTCCCGATGGCACCGGCTTCCAGCCCGAGCTGTCCCTCGAGCCCGTCGCCAAGAAGCTCGCTGAGCTCTCTGGTCTGGACGTTGCCTTTGTCGCCGACACTTACGGCGAGAAGGCTGCCGAGGCTGTCGCTGCCGTCGAGCCGGGCAAGGTTCTCGTTCTCGAGAACGTCCGTTTCGACAAGCGTGAGAAGAAGAACGATCCCGAGATCGCCAAGAAGCTCGCTTCCTATGGTGATGTCTTCGTTCTCGATGCCTTCGGCACCGCTCACCGCGCCCAGGGTTCCGTCGTGGGCCCCGCCGCTTACCTGCCCGCAGTCGCCGGCTTCCTTCTCGAGAAGGAGGTCGACACGCTGACCGGTATCTTCGCCGAGCCCGAGCGTCCCTTCGTCGCTATCGTCGGCGGTTCCAAGGTTTCCTCCAAGATCGGCGTTCTCGATCACCTCATCGACTCCGCTGATACCCTGATCATCGGTGGCGGCATGGCCTACACCTTCTTCCTGGCTCAGGGCCTGTCCGTTGGTCAGTCCCTCAAGGAAGAGGACTGGGTCGAGCGCGCCGGCGAGATGCTCAAGAAGGCCGAGGAGAAGGGCGTCAAGATCCTGCTCCCCATCGACAACCGCGTTGCCGATCACTTTGGCGAGGACGCTGTCCCCGAGGTTGTCGCTTCCGACGCTATCCCCGACGATCGTGAGGGCATGGACATCGGCCCCAAGACCGAGGAGCTCTATGCCGAGGCCGTCAAGGGCGCCAAGACCGTGTTCTGGAACGGCCCCATGGGCGTCTTCGAGTTTGACAACTTCGCTCACGGCACCCAGGCTATCGCCGAGGCTGTCGCCGAGGCCGACTGCACCTCGATCATCGGCGGTGGCGACTCTGTCGCAGCTGTCAACAAGTTCAACCTGGCCGACAAGATGAGCTGGATCTCCACCGGCGGTGGCGCTTCTATGGAGCTCGTCGAGGGTAAGGCCCTGCCCGGAGTGGAGGCGCTTCTCGATGCCTAATCGCACCCTTCTTATCGCTGGTAACTGGAAGATGAACAACGACGTCGCCGAGGCCGCTAAGCTCGCCGACGAGCTGGCTCAGGCTCTGCCCGAGGTTCCGGCTGGCGTCGAGGTGCTCGTCTGCCCTCCGACCATCGACATCACCACGGTTCATGACCGCATTCAGGCTGCCCCCATCGCCCTCGGTGCACAGAACGTGTACTGGGAGGCCAAGGGTGCTTTCACCGGTGAGTCCTCTTGCGACATGCTCAAGTCTGCCGGCTGCACCTACTGCATCATCGGCCACTCCGAGCGTCGTGACTACTTCCACGAGACTGACGAGGACCAGAACAAGAAGGCCAAGGCCCTCGTTGCCGCCGGTCTTGTTCCCGTCTTCTGCTGCGGCGAGTCCCTCGAGGTCCGCGAGGCTGGCACCTATGTCGAGCACGTCGTGAACCAGGTCAAGGCCGGCCTTGCTGGTCTTGAGATCACCTGCCCCAAGCAGGTTGTCGTCGCCTACGAGCCCATCTGGGCCATCGGCACCGGCAAGACCGCTACCGCCGAGGACGCTCAGGAGGTCTGCGGCGCTATCCGTGAGACCCTCAAGGAGATGTTTGGCGAGGAGCTCGCCGACGGCATCCGCGTTCTCTACGGCGGTTCCGCCAAGCCCGGCAACATCGCCGAGCTCGTCGCCAAGCCCGACGTTGACGGCGCCCTCGTGGGCGGCGCTTCGCTCAAGGCTGCCGACTTCGCCTCTATGGTCGTCAAGGCAGGCGAGTAGGACATATGGCACAGCGTCATCTTCCTGCACTCCTGATCATCATGGATGGCTGCGGCCTGGCTCCGGCTGATGGCGAGAACGCCGTCGCCGCTGCCAAGACGCCCTTCCTTGATAGCCTGTACGAGAAGTATCCTCACACTACGCTCGGCGCTTCGGGCGAGGACGTGGGCCTTCCCGACGGCCAGATGGGCAACTCCGAGGTGGGTCACCTCAACATCGGTGCCGGCCGCATCGTGTTCCAGGAGCTTTCGCGCATCAACAACGCCATCAAGGACGGCTCCATCGCCAAGAACGAGGTCTTCGTCAAGGCTATGGACGACGTCAAGGCTGACGGCAAGACTCTTCACCTCATGGGCCTTATGAGCCCTGGCGGTGTTCATTCTCACATGAACCACGTCGAGGCTCTGGTCAAGATGGCTGCCGAGCACGGTGTCAAGACCGTTCGCGTCCACGCCTTCATGGATGGCCGCGACGTTGACCCGCAGTCCGGCGCTGGCTACATGAGTGAGTTCTGCGCCTTCCTGGCTAAGATCTCCGAGGAGACCGGTTGCGACGCTCGCGTTGCCACCGTCTCGGGCCGTTATTGGGCCATGGACCGCGACAACCGTTGGGAGCGCATCCAGCGCGCCTACGATGTCATGGTCAATGCGTCCGATGCCGATGTCGACCCCGTTGCCGGCATCAAGGCCTACTACGAGAAGGACCCGCGCGGCGACGAGTTCGTCGAGCCCTTCGCTGCCCACAACGAGGGCATCCACGAGGGCGACGCGGCCATCTTCTTCAACTTCCGTCCCGACCGCGCCCGTCAGATGACCCGCGTGTTCACGGACAAGGAGTTCGACGGCTTTGAGCGCGAGCAGATCAAGCTTTCGCACTTTGTGACGATGACCGAGTACGATCCGACGTTTGACGTCGAGGTCGCCTTCCCCAAGACGTTCCCCGAGAACGTCCTGGCCGACGTTATCGCCGCCAACGGCCTGAAGCAGCTGCACACCGCCGAGACCGAGAAGTACGCCCACGTGACGTTCTTCCTCAACGGCGGCATCGAGGAGCCCAAGGAGGGCGAGGAGCGCGTGCTCGTCGCTTCCCCCAAGGTCGCTACCTATGATCTGCAGCCCGAGATGAGCGCTCCCGAGGTTACCGAGAAGCTTGTCGCCGCCATCAACGAGGATCGCGCTGATTTCTACATCGTGAACTTCGCGAACTGCGACATGGTTGGTCACACCGGTGTCTTCGACGCCGCCGTTAAGGCCGTCGAGGCTGTTGACGATGCCCTGTCCAAGGTTGTCCCGGCGATTCTCGCCAAGGGCGGCTTTGCGCTGATCACCGCCGACCACGGCAACGCCGACCACATGTTTGACGTTGCTTCCGACGGTTCCAAGCATCCGTTCACGGCTCACACCACCAACCGTGTGCCGTTCATCATCGTTGATGAGAAGGCCAAGCTCACCGGTATCGAGGACGGCCGTCTTTCCGATATCGCTCCGACCATGCTCACCATGGCTGGTATTGAGCCTTCCGCCGAGATGACGGGCCGCGTGCTCGCCACCGAGGCCTAATAGAAAACAAATACCGTTTTCTAGTAAGGGGGTTGTCCACAACCGGACAACCCCCTTTTTGGTATTTCTGCCATTTCCACCCCGTCCTTGAGTGGCAGGTAGGGGAGAGCGGGGGATTGTGGTACAGTACTGGAGTTTAAACTGTTCTATTAAGGAGCTTATCTATGGGTCCGTTCCAGATTCTTCTGTTTGTCGTTTGGGCTGTCTCTGCCGTGGCGCTGACGATTCTCGTCCTGATGCATTCCGGTAAGGGCACCGGCGTTTCGGATATGATCGCTAGCTCGCTGTATAACTCCAGCTCTGCCACGGGCGTCATGGAGCAGAACCTCGATCGCCTGACGGTAATTATGGCCGTCGTTTTTGCCGTGTGCGTCGTCCTGTGCATGTTCTTCTTCCCGCAGGGCATCGTCGGCTTCTAAGCACGAGCCGCATAAAATAATTGAAAAGGGTTCCGCAAGTGCGGGACCCTTTTTGTTTACAAATTTGTAACAGAGTCAAAATATCCCCACATACTTCGCCCAACTAAAGAAATTCTTGACCGTTGACCGGAATTAGCCCCAAATCGTGCATAAAATGCGCTACTGTATTGCGAAACGTTGGTCCGTTGTGCATAACCAGCCATAGCGACGGGCGACGTTTTTATGGTTCGGATCGGATTGTCTCGACATGTGTCCGACTGAACATTTCTTTGTCCTATCTCATAAGGAGGATGGCATGGCTGATTCTATGTTCCACCAGCCCGTTATGGGTCGTCGCGCCTTCGTTGGCGGTACCCTTGCTGCGAGCTCCATGGCTTTTCTTGCCGCATGCGGCAAGAAGGGTGGCGACGCTTCCGGTTCTGAGTCCGGTTCGACGCTGAACTTCTACATCAACAACCCGGTCTGCATCGACCCCTACAACGTCCAGGAGGACCAGGGCACTCAGGTCGAGTACCAGCTCTTTGACGCTCTGACCTCTTACGACGCCGAGAAGGGCGAGATCGTTCCGCTGGCTTGCGAGTCCTTTGAGTCCAATGACGACGCCACCGAGTTTACCTTCAAGATCAAGAAGGCCAAGTTCCACAACGGTGACGACGTTACCTCCAAGTCCTTCAAGCTCGGTTGGGAGCGTCTGGTCAACACCAAGTCGGCCATCGCTACCGAGTACGGCCCTTCCGAGGTCTCCTATCACCTTTCCATGGTCGAGGGTTATGACGACCTGCTTGCCGGTAACGCTACCGAGCTCAGCGGTGTTACGTGCCCCGACGATGAGACCCTCGTCGTCAAGCTGTCTTCCGCTTACGCTGACTTCCCCTTCGTCGCCTCTCATCCGGCTCTGGCCCCGGTTCCCGAGTGCGCCGAGTCCGATGTCAAGAGCTTCTATCTTGCCCCGGTCGGTAACGGCCCGTTCATGATGGACGGCAAGTGGGAGGATGGCCAGGAGATTAACGTCAAGAAGTTCGACGATTACTATGGCGACAAGGCCAAGATCGATGGCATTCACTTCCAGGTCATCAAGGACATGGAGACCGCTTATAAGGAGTTCCAGGCCGGTAACCTCGATGTCTGCGATGTTCCCGTCGCTCAGATCGATGCCGCCAAGAAGGATCGCGGCGTGTCCAAGGACGGCTACACCATGGGTGACGGCGAGCGCATGCTGCTCGGCGCCGAGCCTTCCACGTACTATCTGACCTGCAACACCACGGCCGAGCCGTTCAACAACGCCGACCTGCGTAGGGGCATCTCCCTGGCCATTAACCGTGAGGCCATCTGCAAGACCATCTTCAAGGGTACCCGTACCCCTGCCGACGGCATTGTTCCTCCGGGCATCGATGGCTACAAGGAGGGCGCATGGGAGTTCTGCGCCTACGATGTCGACAAGGCTAACGAGTACCTCGACAAGGTTGCTCCCGCTGGCGCTAACGGGGATCGTGGCATTAGCGTGACCCTGTCCTACAACCAGGACGGCGGTCACAAGGAGATCATGGAGTCCATCATCGGTGACCTCGCCAAGGTTGGCGTTACCGCTGTCTCCGATACCCCTGAGTGGTCTGCCCTGCTCGAGCAGTATCAGAACTTTAACTATCAGTTCGGTCGTCTGGGTTGGATTGCCGACTACCCGATCATGGACAACTTCCTGTATCCGCTGTTCCACTCCGACTCCCTCGGTGGCGACAACCGCTCCGGTTACAACAACCCCGAGTTCGACGCCAAGGTCGACGAGGCTCGTACTATTGTTGACGACGAGGAGCGCGTCGCTAAGATGCAGGAGGCCGACGCAATGGTCGCTGCCGACTGCCCGGTTATCCCGATTATGTTCTACACGCACACCATCGCCGGCTCCGATCGCATTAAGCACCTCTATGTCGATCCGCAGAAGCACGCCGATCTGGGTACCGCTGAGCTCGCCTAAGAGTTTGCAGCTTCCGTGAGGGTCAAGTATTTACGTAGACCTCATGGGAAACATACAGTTCTCCCTAACCTGGGGTAAACTGGCTGATGGTAATTTTGGGATGCCGGTCTGGCGATCGGCATCCCATTTAGGTTAATCCCTAGATAGGGGAGTGGTATGGGTAAGTACATCGTTAAACGTGTGCTTCAGTTCATCCCGGTGTTTTTGGGCGTTACGCTGATTCTGTTCGCCCTCCAGAATATCGTGCCGGGAGATCCGATCAAGCTGATCGGTGGAGACAAGGCTCTGTCCCCCGAGGTGGAGCTTCAGCTTCGCGTCCGCTATCACCTGGTCCAGACGGACGAGGACGGCAACGCGATCCTTGACGAGAACGGCGACCCCGTTCAAACGTCGCTCGTGGACCGTTACTTGTATTACATGAACGGCCTGCTTCATGGCGATCTGGGCAATTCGTATCAGCGCAAGCTGCCGGTTACGGAAATCTTTGCCCAGAAGTATCCGTATACGGTCAAACTTGCCGCGTGCGCCATCGTGCTCGAGGCAATTATGGGTATCGGTGCGGGTATCATTTCGGCGGTAAAGCGTTATTCCTTCTGGGATATTTTGGTAACGCTCACCACGTCGATCCTCGTTGCGGTCCCGGCCTTCTGGCTCGGTATGTTGCTGCAGCTGTTCTTTGGCGTCATCCTCAAGGACGCCACGGGCGGTGCAATCTCCATGCCGATCTCGGGTGCCGGCGGTTCCAGCTCTCAGTATCAGGATTGGATGCACTATGTGCTTCCGACCATTACGCTGGCTTCGGTTTCGACCGCTTATGCTGCGCGCATTATGCGCTCGCAGCTGCTTGACGTCATGAACCAGGATTACATCCGTACGGCAAAGGCCAAGGGTCTCTCCAATCGTGCGATCATCGTCAAGCATGCGCTTAAGAATGCACTCATCCCCGTCGTTACCTATATTGGTGTCGACTTTGGCGGCATGCTTTCGGGCGCCATCCTGACCGAGACGGTCTTTAACTGGCCCGGTATCGGCTATGAGGTCTATCGCGCCATTAGCATGCGTGACTGGCCCATCGTTATGGGCGGCGTTACGCTCATCGTTGTCGTCGTCATGGTGATCAACCTGCTCGTCGACATTAGCTATGCATTCCTCGACCCGCGCATCCGCCTTGGCGGTCCGTCGGATAAGGCCTAAGGGAGGTACGTCTCATGCAGGAAACTGATTCTCAGTCTCAGGAGCAGGCTACCGCCACCAAGGCCGCATCTGCTCCCGCCAAGTCCCGCACGCTGTGGGGCGACGCTTTTAAGCGTCTTCGTAAGAACAAGCTCGCCGTTATCGGTGTCTGCTGGATCATCATCGTCGTTGTGGTTGCCCTGACTGCAGATCTGTGGGCTAAGCCCTGGCTCGGTTCGCCGACGGCTTCCGACTCGACCACCATGGCCGAGACGTCGCTGCTGGCTCCGTGTGCAGAGCACCCGTTTGGCACCGACGCCCTTGGTCGCGACATTCTCGTCCGCGTTATCTACGGTGCGCGCGTTTCGCTGTCCGTCGGCATTATGGCCACCGCGATCTCCACGCTGATCGGTCTGGTCATGGGTGCTCTGGCGGGTTTCTACGGCGGCATCTGGGATACGATCATCATGCGCTGTGCGGACATCTTCCTGGCGTTCCCGTACGTGCTGTTCGTTGTCGCCATGATCGCCGTTATCGGCCGTGGCCTTCAGAACGTCTTTATCGCCATCGGTATTCTCGGCTGGCCTTCGATTGCGCGCGTCTTCCGCTCTGCAATCTTGACGGTCAAGGAAAACGACTATGTTGATGCTGCGCGCGCGATGGGTGCATCTGATGCTCGTATCGTCGTGCGTCACATCTTCCCGAACTCCGTCGCCTCCATCGTGGTCTACGCGACCATGAACATTGGTGGCGCCATTCTGACCGAGTCCGCTCTGTCCTTCCTCGGCATGGGCGTTATTCCGCCTACGCCTTCGTGGGGCTCCATGATTCAGGATGGTCAGCAGTATCTTCTGACTGCTCCCTGGATGATGATCATGCCCGGTCTGGCAATTCTCTCGACGGTGCTCGCCTTCACCCTGCTGGGTGACGGTCTGCGCGACGCCCTCGACGTCAAGATGAAGGACGCATAAGGATGAAGAAGAACAAGAACTATGTGGACCTGAAGGACCAGCCGGTTCCTGAGGGCCAGCATCTGCTCGAGGTCGATGACCTTAAGATGTATTTCCACACCGAGGATGGCGTTGTTCGCGCTGTCGACGGTGTCTCCTACACGCTCGATCGCGGCGAGACCCTGGGCGTCGTCGGTGAGTCCGGCTCCGGTAAGTCCGTGACCGCCATGACCATCATGGGCCTTATTTCGATGCCTCCGGGGAAGATCGAGGGCGGCGACGTTCGCTATCGCGGTCGTTCTATCCTCGAGATGACCGAGGAAGAGATGCAGCACATTCGCGGCAACGATATCGCGATGATCTTTCAAGATCCTATGACCTCCTTGAACCCGGTCTATAAGATCGGCAAGCAGGTGGGCGAGGGTCTTCGTCTGCACCGTGGCTACTCCAAGCAGGAGGCACTCAAGCGTGCTACCGAGCTTTTGGACCTCGTGGGTATCCCCGAGCCCGAGAAGCGCGTCAATGAGTATCCGCACCAGTTCTCCGGTGGTATGCGTCAGCGTGTCATGATCGCTATGGCTCTTGCCTGTGATCCCGATATCCTGATTGCCGACGAGCCCACGACTGCTCTGGACGTTACCATCCAGGCTCAGATTATCGAGCTCATGCAGGAAATGCAGGAGAAGAACGGCAACGCCATCATCATGATTACCCATGACCTGGGCGTCGTTGCCGATATGGCCGATAAGATCATGGTTATGTACGCCGGCCGTCCCGTCGAGTTTGGTACTGCTGAGGAAATCTTCTACGAGAGCCGCCACCCCTACACCTGGGGCCTTATCCGCTCCATCCCGGAGCAGGCCATCGAAGAGAAGAAGCCGCTTACGCCGATTCACGGCAACCCGCCTTCGCTCATGAACCTGCCCGAGGGCTGCGTGTTCTCGCCTCGTTGTCCCTATGCGACCGATAAGTGCCGCAAGCAGCGCCCCGAGCGCGTTGTCACCGAGTCTGGTCATTACTCTGCATGCCACTACTCCGGTGACCCCGAGTTTCTCAAGAACGCTCCTGAGACGTCCCGTACGCGCAAGGATTCCAAGAAGGGAGGCGAGGCGTAATGGCAGATACCAACGAGCGTACTCCGTTGCTGAAGGTCGAGCACCTCTCTAAGGAGTTCCCCGCTGAGTCCGGCATGTTCGCCAAGCGTTTTTCCAAGCGTGTCGTCTCTGCTGTAAATGACATCTCTTTTGAGATTTATCCTGGCGAGACTTTTGGTCTGGTTGGTGAGTCTGGTTGCGGTAAGTCCACGACGGGTCGCACCATCATGCGCTTGACCAAGCCGACCGCCGGTAAGGTGTTCTTCCAGGGCAAAGATGTTGCCGAGATGAGCAAGCATGAGATCAAGGACATGCGTCGCGAGATGCAGTTTATCTTCCAGGATCCTTATGCTTCGCTGAACCCTCGTATGACCATTGGCGAGATCGTCTCCGAGCCCATGACCATTCACGGCGTGGGCACCAAGGAGGAGCGTATTGAGCGTGTCCGCGAGCTGCTGGACGTCGTCGGTCTGAACCCCGAGCACATCAACCGCTATCCGCACGAGTTCTCCGGCGGTCAGCGTCAGCGTGTCGGCATTGCCCGCGCGTTCGCTCTGAAGCCCAAGCTGATCATCTGCGACGAGCCCGTTTCCGCTCTGGATGTTTCCATCCAGGCACAGGTCCTGAACCTGCTCAAGGAACTTCAGGACAAGTTTGGCACGGCGTATCTGTTTATCGCCCACGACCTGTCCGTCGTGCAGCACATCTCCGATCGCGTTGCCGTTATGTACCTGGGCAAGATGGTCGAGGTTTCGGACTGGAAGACGCTCTACAGCGAGCCTCACCATCCGTACACGCAGTCGCTGCTGTCTGCCGTGCCGGTTCCCGATCCGGATATCCAAAAGACCCGCAAGCGCATCATCCTCGCCGGCGATCCGCCGTCGCCGCTGGATCCGCCGACCGGCTGCCGTTTCCACACGCGCTGCCCGATCGCGCAGGGCATCTGCTCCGAGAAGCTGCCTGAGTTTAAGGAAGTTGCCCCGGGCCACTGCTGCGCCTGTCACTTCGCCGAGCCGTTCCCGATCAAGGAATCGCACATCGACCTGTAGTCGGTTGTTCTTGTCCGGGCCCGCCCTGGTGTTGCTTTTCAGAACGTCCTCGGACATGAAAGAACCCCTGCTGCGCATTACGTGCGGCGGGGGTTCTTTCGTCCTGACGCTCCTATTTGGCAAGGTGTTTTTTAGAATCCAT